>CAVXRS010000005.1:0-897854 GCA_963764215.1 uncultured Actinomycetes bacterium | reverse complement strand
GAGCCTGTCAAGCGGCCGACGTGCCTCGGATTGAAGCGCCCCGGGTTTCGTGACTGCTCGGGTAATTGGGTGACCGGCTCGGGGGCCGGGACTTCTTGACGATAGTGGGCGGCTTCGTGGGCTGCGGGGGTGGTGTAGCCGGGGCTGTCGGTGATGCGTCCGTGGAGCCGGCGGTGGTTGAACCAGTCGATGTAGGTCATGGTGACGAACTCGACGTCTTCGAGGCCGTTCCAGGGGCCTTGGCGGTGGATGAGCTCCCACTTGTAGAGCCCGTTGAACGACTCGGCGAGGCTGTTGTCGTAGCTGTCGCCCTTGGAGCCGACCGACGCGACGATGTCGTTCACGGCGAGGCGGTCGGCGTAGCGAATCGACAAGTATTGACTGGGTTCAATCGGCCGTTGCAACACCTTGGTCTTGGAGCGACCGTAGCTGCTCGTCGAGGGCTTCGGCCGGGGTCTTCCAGCCGAGGACCTTCCGGGGTCGGCTGTTGAGCGCGTCCTGGACGGCGAGGAGCTCGTCGCGGCTCCAGCGGGAGAGGTCGGTTCCCTTCGGGAAGTACTGGCGCAGCAGCCCGTTGGTGTTCTCATTCGTGGCCCGCTGCCAGGGCGAGTGCGGATCCGCGAAGAACACCTTGATGCCGGTGTCGATCGTGAACTGCGCGTGGGCGGACAGTTCCTTTCCTCGGTCCCAGGTCAGCGAACGGAGCAGCCCTGCGGGCATCGATCCCATGGTCGACTCCAAGGCGTCTTTCATGGCGATGGCGCCGTAGCCGCCGAGGGCTGGGCCGTTCTTGACCGGTGGCTCGATGCCGTATCCCTCGAGCCGTGGCAGATGGACGAGGAGCGTGTAGCGGCTGGTGCGTTCCACGACGGTGCCGATCGCCGAGCGGTGCAGGCCGATGATGAGGTCGCCTTCCCAGTGTCCGGGCACGGCCCGGTCCGCAGCTTCAGCTGGCCGCTCGCTCAACACGACATCGGCGGTTACGTGGCCTTGGGGTCGGTTGCGGGCCCTCTCGCGGGGCTTGCGCAGGGCGCGCCCGGTGCGCAGGCAGGCGACCAGCTCACGCTTGAGCGCGCCTCGGCCTTCGATGTAGAGCGCCTGGTAGATCGCTTCGTGACTGATGCGCATGTCCTCATCATCGGGGAAGTCCACGACCAGTCGTCGTGAGATCTGCTCGGGACTCCACGCTGTCGCCCAGCGGCGATCCGCCCGATGCGGCTTGTTCAACCCCTTCCAAGTCGTGGGCGGCCCCGGCACCGCGGTTCCATCCGGCCTGTTGAGCTCACCGGCGAGCCGCAAGCGCACGTACTCGTTCAACCGTGGGTTCGTGACCAGCTTCGCCGGCTTGGGTCGCTTCGCCGCGTTCGTCGCGGCCCTGGTGGTGCAGTTCGGCAAGGGCCGCTACGTGGCCTGGTCGTACTGGCTGGCCGTGTCGATGGTCGGCATATTCGGAACCATGGCTGCCGACGCGCTCCATGTCGCGCTCGGGGTGCCCTACGTCGCCTCGAGCCTGTTGTACGTCATCGTCCTCGCCCTGGTGTTCGCAGTCTGGTACCGGACCGAGAAGACGCTTTCCATCCACTCCATCGACACCCCGAGACGCGAAGCGTTCTACTGGGCAACGGTGGTCGCCACCTTCGCCATGGGCACCGCCCTGGGCGACTTCACCGTGTACACGCTGCACCTGGGCTACCTGCCCTCCGCGGCGCTGTTCGCGGCCCTGATCACCCTGCCCGCAATCGGCTATCGATGGTTCAACCTGAATCCGGTGCTGGCGTTCTGGGCCACCTACGTGATCACCCGACCGCTCGGGGCCTCGATCGCCGACGGGCTCGCCAAACCCGCGAACCTGAGCGGGCTCGGTTACGGGGACGGAACCGTCGCACTCGTCTTCGCGGCGTGCATCGTGGTCGGTGTCGCCTACCTGGCGATCACCAAGTCGGACGTGCAGCAGGGGCGTACCTGAAACATTCCGCTCTTCAGCGCCGTCGGGCTCAGCGCGACGGTCTGATCGGCCGGCGCTTGGGTAGGGTGCCAGGGCAGAACCCGATCGATCGGTCTCCCTGATCGACGGCCTCCCCCCATTTCAACCCCTGGAGCAACCCATGGCCGACCGGCTCACCGGAACCGTCGCACTCGTCACCGGTGCCAGCAGCGGCATCGGTGAGGCCACCGCCCGCCACCTCGCCGAACTGGGCGCCACGGTGAGCCTTCTCGCCAGACGGACCGAGCGGATCGAAGCACTCGCCGAGGACATCCGCGGTCAGGGCGGCACAGCGCTGGCGCTCACGTGCGACGTCACCGACCAATCCCAGGCCGTCGCCGCGGTCGAACGCACCGTCGAAGAGCTCGGACGACTCGACACCGTGGTCAACAACGCGGGCGTGATGCTGCTGGGTCCGGCAGTCGATGCTCCGGTCGAGGAATGGGACCGGATGGTCGACTTGAACGTCAAGGGCCTGCTCTATGTCGCTCACGCGTCGCTTCCCCATCTGCTGCTGGCGGCCGTCGAAAAACCGCGCCACGTTGCCGACATCGTCAACATCTCCTCGGTGGCAGGTCGGGTTCCCCGCCTCGGCTCCGGCGTGTACAACCTGACGAAGTTCGGTGTCGGGGCGTTCAGCGAGTCGCTCCGTCAGGAGGTGACCGAGCGCCACGTGCGGGTGAGTCTGGTCGAACCGGGTGCGGTGAACACCGAACTGGCGACGCACCTACGTCCCGAGGTGCTCGACAGCATGATCCAACGCCTCGGACACGTGGAACGCCTCGAGGCTCTCGACATCGCCGAGACGATCGGCTTCATCGTCACCCGCCCGCGGCGCGTCGCGGTCAACGAGGTGCTGATCCGGCCCACCGAACAGACCGGTTGACCGACCCTGCCCGACGCCCAATCGGCGTCAGAGACTCTGCTGGATCGCGATCGCGACGTCGCCCAGGTCCTTGTTGACGGTGAACTGATCCTTGAGGCTCTCGAAGCTGGCGCCGTTCACGTAGAGCGCGAAGTAGTACGGCGTTCCGTCGTCGGCCTGCAGGTACCCGGCCAGCGCCTTGGACTGCATCAACAGACGCCCGTTGCTCGCGTCGAGCGCCGCCGTGGTCCCCGTCTTCGCCTGGATCTTGCCTTTCGCCGAGCTGTTCTTGCCGATCGTGCCGAGCGATCCGTCGACCCCCAGGGCGGGCAGCATCTCCGGAAAGCTCTTCCCGTACGGTTGCTGGTTGATCCAGTCGATCCATTTGGTCATGGCACCGGCGGTCGTCGACGCATCGCCGCCGCCGGCGCCGTCGACGAACCACGTCTGCTGCGGGGTGATTCCGAGCTTCTTGGTGCGCGCGCGGATCGGCTTGAAGCCGTCCGGGCAGTCCTTCGAACCGAGCTTGACCGCCATGAGACAGACCGTGAGGTCCGCGACCTGGTTGTGGCTGATCTTGAGCACGAGCTGGGCGATGGCGCTGAATTTCGGGCTCTTGATCGAACCGAGCAGATTCCCGGCGCTATAGGCGTTCTCGGGTGGCAACTTGCTCTGGTCGTCGGTTCCTGTCGGATCGGCGGTCACCGTGACGCCGGCACGCTTCAGTGCCTCGATGAAGAGCGTCCGCGGTAGGAGGCGGGATCGGGCACGTGGTAGACGTTGAGCACGGGGTCGCTGCCGGCCTCGACCGTCCCTTTGACCACGAGCTGGTTGCCGTCCCCCGGTTCGATCTCGATGTCGGTGCCGTCACCGGGAGGGACGGTCTTGACCTGGTTGACCAGGGTGAACGCGGCGGTCTTGGGAACCGTCTGGAGCGTCGGCGGGCTGCCGACGGCGCCTGGCTTGGTGATCACGTCGAGCAGGTTGTCGTTCACGATGATCGGACTGGTCGTCCCGTGCGTCGGCGACCAGTCGTGGAACAGGCGCGTGTCGATGAGCACATCGCCGGGCACCTTGGTCACCCCGGCCGCGGCAACCTGTTTCGCCAGGTCGTCGAGCCCCGCCAGGGGATCGCCGGGGGCCGGTTTCGCACCGGGGAGGCCGTTCGCGTCGAACTGCGGTGGGATCGAATACGCGAGCGGGCCGTTGGCCGTTGCCTTGCGGCCACCCATCACGGGATCTCCCTCTGCCACGAGGATGAGGTTGTCACCGACCCGATGGACCGGCGTCGTGATGCGCATGTTCGGTCCGAGAACCCCGAGCGCCGTGCCCATCGTGTAGAGCTTCATGTTCGACCCCATGGTCATGAGGTCGTCGGCCCAGAGCGAGAGCACATCCTTGCCGGTCTTCATGTTCACGACGCGCGCCGACCAGTGGGCGGCGGCGTAGGGAGCGCTGTCCATGATCTTGAGCGCCGCCGGTGGAAGGGTGCCGGTCTGGGGCGTCAGGCGGTTCCCTGCCGCATCCGACGAACCGGTGCCCGAACCGTTCGCGCTGCCGGTGCTGTGGCTCGAACACGAGGCCACCAGCAGCAACGCGGCTGTGCACATGACGAACGATTTCGGTAACCAGCTGTGGCGCCTCATCCCGGCGACCCTAGCCCTGGCTCCCGCGCGCAGAACGCCGAGGGCCGCCGACCACGCCGCGTTCGAGCCGTTCTTGGGCTAGGACGTACGGGTATGCGACTCGACCTGATGACCGGCGGTCTGCCCTTGCGCGAAATGCAGCGACTCGCACGGAACGCTGCCGACAGCGGGTACGCGGGCCTGGTCGTGACCGAGGCCGGCCGCACCGCGTACCTGTCCTGTGCGGCCGCCGCCCTCGCCTGCGACCTCGATCTGCTGACCGGAATCGCCGTGGCCTTTCCCCGCAGCCCGATGGTCACCGCGTCCACCGCCTGGGAGCTCGCGGACGTCAGCAACGGCCGGTTCCGGCTCGGCCTCGGCACCCAGGTGCGCGCCCACATCCAACGCCGCTACTCGGCCGAGTTCGACCCACCGGGGCCGCGCCTGCGCGACTACGTGCTGGCGGTGCGTGCCAGCTTCGCGGCGTTTCGCGGCGACGAACCGCTGGACCATCACGGCAGCTTCTATGACCTGTCGCTGCTCCCCGCCATGTGGTCACCCGGCCCGATCGACGTGCCGGACCCGCCGATCGACATCGCCGCGGTGAACCCGTGGATGCTGCGCCTCGCCGGCGAGCTCGCCGATGGCCTCCATGTCCATCCGCTCAACACCCGGACCTACCTGGACACCACCGTGGCGGACAACCTCGCCGCGGGGGCCCGGCGGAGCGGGCGATCCCTCGAGACGTTCGAGACGATCGTCCCCGCGTTCCTGGTCGTGGGCGACACCGAGGACGAACGGTCCCGCTGGCGCGAGCTCGCCCGGGCCCAGATCGCCTTCTACGGCTCGACGCCGAACTACGGGTTCATCTTCGACCAGCTCGACCACCCGGGCACCACTGCCGCGCTGCGCGCCCACCAGAAGTCCGGCGACATGGCCGGCATGGTCGGCGTCATCACCGACGAGGTGCTGGCCCATTTCGTGACCGAGGGAACGTGGGCCACCATCGGCGACGCGATCGCCGACCGCTACGGGGGTACCGCCACCCGTGTCGTCGACTACTTCGGTGCGCTCTCCTGGCGTGACGACCCGACGAACCTGCAGCGCTGGAAACCCATCGCCCGGGCCCTGCGCGACGTCACCTGATGCAGCGACGGGCACGTGCCGCCCGACGTCGCTAGGGTCGGCCGATGCCCGCGCCGACCGAACCGCTCGTGTACGCCTGGCCCCAATCGGCGGTGGCGGGCGAGTCCGTCGGCCTGCGGGTTGCGGGGCCACCGTGTGAGGGGCGGGTGCAGGTCGCCCGCATCGGCGTGGAGCGGGAGGTGGTGTGGTCGGGATTGGTGACCGTCGAACCACACGAGCTACCGGTGGATGCCGCGTCAGCAGGATGTCCGTGGCCGGACGCCGCCACGATCGAGGTGCAACCGGAGTGGCCGTCGGGCTTCTACGAGGTGAGCCTGCGCACCCGGCTCGGCCAACTGCACGAGTCGGTCGGCTTCTTCGTCGTACGCGCCGCGCACCCCGATCCGTCCCGGCCGCTGTTGGTGCTGTCGACCAACACCTGGAACGCCTACAACGATTTCGGTGGGCCGAACCTGTACACCCGGGGCACCGCGGTGTCCTTCGCACGGCCGATGGCGCCGGGGTATCTGCGCAAGCCCGCGGGGCCGGGCAGCCGGGTGGCGGTCGTCGACGCGCCCGACTTCGCCATGGCCGCCCACACCACGTACCTGCGCGACCACCAGTTCTCGGCGTGGGCGGGGTCGGCCGGTTGGCCCAACGCCGAGTTGGGTTTCGTGCAGTGGGCCGAGGCATGTGGCTACGGACTCGACTACGCCGTCAACGCCGACCTGGAGCTGGTGGCCGACGTGCTGGACGGCCGGTCGCTGTACCTCTCGGTCGGTCATGACGAGTACTGGTCGGCGGGCATGCGCGACACCGTCGAGGACTTCGTGGACGCGGGCGGCAACGCCTGCTTCTTCTCGGGCAACACCGCCATGTGGCAGGTCCGCCACGAATCGTCCACCGCAGGCGGGCCGCGCGACGTGATGGTGTGCTTCAAGGACCAGTTCAAGCACGACCCGGTGTACGGCACCGATCGCCAGCCGGTGCTCACGACCATGTGGTCGGACCATCTGCTGGAGCGACCCGAGAACCACCTCACCGGGGTGAGCTTCACCCGCGGCGGCTACCACCGCATCGGCAGGGCCGTCGGTCGTGGCAGTGGCGGCTACACCGTGTACCGCCCGGAGCACTGGGTGTTCGAGGGCACCGAGGTGGGCTACGGCGATCTGATCGGCGCCGAGTCGGTGACCGTCGGCTACGAGTGCGACGGCTGCGAGTTGACGTTCCGCGACGGCCTGCCCCACCCCACCGGTGCGGACGGCACCCCGACCGATTTCGCGGTGCTCGCGCTGACCCCCGTGCAGCACTTCAACCACGAGAACGCACCCCGGCCGGTACCCGACGGGTTCCCTTCGGAGAACGAGTACATCGCCGGTCGGGTGTTCGGGGACCACGAACCGGCCACCGTGGAGCGTCTGGCGCACGGCCACGCGGTGATGGGCATCCACGAACACGGCGGCACGGTCTTCACCGCCGGGACCACCGAATGGGCGTGGGGTCTCACCGGCGCCGACCCGGTCATCGAACGCGTCACCCGCAATCTGCTCGACCGCCTCGGGGCCTGAGCGGCCACACCACGCCGGCGGTCGCCACTTTCTGACACTCATGTCAGTTCTTTGACTACGGTCGTGGCGATGCCGACCACCTCGACGAGGGCCGCAGTGCTCCACGGGCCGGGCGACCTGCGCATCGAGCGACGCGACCTGCCGCCGCTGGGGTCTCACGACGTCATGGTCCAGGTGAGCCACTGCGGGGTGTGCGGCACCGATCTGCACATGACCCTGGAAGGCTGGGCGCGGCCCGGTTCGGTCGGGGGCCACGAATGGTCCGGTCAGGTGGTCGAGGCCGGAGCGGACGTCACCGGAGTGCGCGTGGGAGATGCGGTGGTCGGTGGACCGGGCGACGCGTGCGGCACCTGTCGCCAGTGTCTGGCGGGGCGCCCCTCGATCTGCGAACGGCGCGACCAACCCGGCTCGACCCCGAGCAACGGGGCGTTCGCCGAGGTCGTCGTGACCGCTGCCAACTCGGTGGTCCCGGTTCCCGACGGGTTGGATCTGCGCGTGGCGGCCCTGGCCGAGCCGTTCGCGGTTGCGCTGCATGCGGTGACCAATTCCGGGGCCGAAGCCGGACAGCGCGCTTTCGTCTCCGGTGGCGGTTCGATCGGTCTGCTCTCGGTTCTGGCGCTGCGCCGGAAGGGGGTGGAGGAGATCACGTTGTGCGAACCGAATCCGCTGCGGCGGGCGTTGGCCGACCGGCTGGGGGTGACCACCACGGTGCCCGACGAACTCGATGTCCCGAACATGGCCGAACCACGACGACTCGTGGATCGACCGGTGGACGTCGCGATCGAGACCTCGGGCAAGGCGGTTGCCGCGCCCGCTGCATTGGCGCAACTCGATCGTGCGGGCCGGCTGGTGTTGGTGGGCTCGGGCATGGAGCCGGTGGCCTTGGATCCGAATCGCGTGTTGCTCAACGAACTGGTCGTGACCGGAGCGTTCGAACACGATGCCGGTGGCATCGACTTGGCTCTCGATCTGCTCGCGGCGGGAGCAGTCGACGATTCGGTGGTGACCGAGCCCGGCTCCGTGGGGCTCGACGGGTTGCTCGACGCCATGCACGGCCTGGCCGGCGGTTCCATCGCCGGAAAGGTGCTCACCACCCCCAACCGTGGAGCTGTGCGATGACCTCCCCCCGATTCAACCATGTGGCGCTCAGCGTGCCGGCCGCCCAGCTCGACGATCAGGGTCGTGCGGAGATCGTGGCCTTCTACAAGGAGGTGATGGGGTGGGAGGAGATGCCCACGATGTCCGAGCCGGGACGGCGTCTGGTGCTCCAGGCGCATCGCTACGACCAGTTCGTGTACCTGGTGAGCGACGAGGAACCGATGCGGTGCCCACGCATGGACCATTTCGGGTTGGCGGTCGACACGCTGGCCGATCTGGAGGCGTGCTACGAGCGCGCGCTCGCCTATGGCGAACACGACGACCGGGTGGATCTGATCGCGCCGGAGCTCGAGGATTTCGGCTTTCTGAAGCTCCACAACTTCTATGTCGGCTATCTCCTCCCGCTGATGGTCGAAGTGCAGCACTGGGAATGGATCGACACCGCGAGTCGCTGAACCAGTGCGTCCCGGTCCACGAGGCGCGCCGACGTTCCGCCGCCGATCAACCGAGCACGGTGTCGATGAATGCGGTGAAGTGTGCCGAGTCGGCGACGACGTGGAAGCCGGTGTCGTCGCGGGAGACCTTGAAGGCCGGACAGAAGAACCCGGTGTCGCCGGCGAAGAAGTGCGGCGACCCGACCACGCCACGGGCGACGCCGTCGTCATGGTCCGAGCCGACCGACGCCCGGTCGGCTTCGCCGACTTCGACTCCGTAGGACTCGCACACCTCGGTGAGCACCGCCGGATCCGAGATGTCCTCGCCACGCTCCCAGAGCCTGTCGCGCAGCTCCACGCTGACCGCCTCGCCCACCCGGGTGGAAGCTCGATACGCGCCCGCCGCGACGGCAAGGGCCGGAAGTGACGTCGACGGGAAGGTGGCCGGATCGAATCCGGCGAACAGTTCAGGTGCCACACTCGCGCGCAGTGCGGAGATCTCCTCGGTCAACATGGCGGGGTCCACGGGCGCGTCGTTGACGATCTCCAATGGCCAGGCCCTGATCCACAACTGGGGTTCGGGTCCCCGTCGGTCGCGGCGCTGCTCGAGCACCCGGTGGATTCCCACGTGGGCGAACGGGCACACGATGTCGGCGAAGACCTCGATGGCCGATCCGTGGGTGCCCATGGGCCACAAGCTATCGGGCGGTCCCGCCACGCGGGGTGGAGCCGCGTGGCGGTGCGCCGGAACTGTCACCCTGCGTCGGTAACGTGCTGCCCACCGTTCAGAAGAACCCGGGTCGCGGTTCAGCCGGGGGCGTCGAACGAGTCGATTCGTCGAGTACCCGCGACAGCACGTGAGGCCCGGACAATGGGAATTGGACAATGACCACCGACATCGCCCGCAGGATCCGCGCCCTGCTCGACAAGGCCGAGAACACCGAGTTCGTCCACGAACGCGATGCCTTCACCGCGAAGGCGATGAGCCTGATGGCCGACTACCGGATCACCGAGGCGATGGTCGACGCCGCCGCCGACCCGGACGATCGGCGCGGTCGCATCGGTGACCGTGAGATCCGTCTCGGGTCGGGACCCTACGTGCGCGCCCGCCTGGCGTTGCTGAGCCAGATCGGATCGTCGAACGGGTGCGCGGTCGTGACCCATGTCGGTTTCGACGGGCGCGTTCGCGGTCCTGCACGGCTACCAGTCCGATCTGGCCCGCGTGGAGCTGCTCTACACCTCGCTGCTGGTGCAGGCGACGACCGAGGCGCATCGGGTCGCGGTGCCCCGGGGATCGTCGACGGTGAGCGTACGACGGTCGTTCCTGTTCGGATTCTCGGCCAAGATCGGCGAACGCTTCGCCGAGGCCCACGCCGCCGCCGCACGCGCCGCCGACCATGCCGATGCCAATTCCAATGCCAACGGCGATCTCCGTGGCGATCCCGCTGGTGTCGACCGGGGCGCCAGCGTCGCCATGGTGTTGGCGGACCGGAACGCGCAGGTCGACGACTATGTCCGGCGCCGGTACGGGCGACTGGGCACCCTCGGCAGGGACCGGGTCTCCCACGAAGGCTACGGCCAGGGGGTGGCCGCCGGTCGTCGTGCGGATCTCGGGACGCGTCGAGACGTCGGGGCCGCGACCCGGGGGGCCATCGGCGGATGAAGCGGGACGCCACACGGTCGGCGGTGTACGCGGTCGAGGAAGCGGTCTTCGGCGAAACGCTGTTCGCGGAACCGCTGGGAGCGAACGGGGTGTTGGACCTCGCCCGAGCGCTGAACGAGGACGCTTGGTGGCAGGCAAACGGCGTGCCCTTCGCAGTGGTTCCAACTCGCCGCGAGGCGCGGCACTCGTCGGCGTCGATGCGCCCGCCGCGCGTCGGACCGGCACAGATCCGGCTCTCGGTCTTCCAGGAAGACGCCGTGACGCTCGCTCATGAGACGGCGCACCTGCTCGCCTTGGGGCACCAGTGCGACACCGCCCATGGTCCGGTCTTTCTTGCCGCGGAGATCGACGTCGCCACGGTGCTCTGTGGCACGGTCGCCGCGGACCGCCTCGCCAGGGCGTTCGACGATGCCCGCCTCGAGCGAGCCGCTCGCACGTGGGCGCCTCCCGATCAGCTCACCGAGCGTGGACTGTTCGGCCGCTGGCGGATCGCGCACCTCACCCGTGACCGACGATCGGCCCGCTGATTGCCAACACCTGAAGCGCGGAGCGGAGTTGATGACGAAGGTCGCCGTGGACCCGACAAACTGCGAGTACACGAGCTTCTTCCGTCGCCCCGACGGTGTCTGAATGCGCGGGGAACCATGGCGCAACCTGAGCTTGGAACTCCTGGCGTTGCTTCGTCAGATGTCCGGCACCGGCGACGAGGAGCGCGGCAATGAGGTTCAGGACCACGCGTAGCGCTCCTGGGGGTGCCGGGATGGCTCACCGCCCACCTTCGCGTTGTCGTTGCCGATGGGGTCCCCGGTGCACTCGTATGGCTGGTGATCGCCCCCGCCCATCCGTACCCGCTGCTCGCGCTCGTTTTTCGAGCCGTCTCCATCACGTTTGGCTACGAACTCGTCGCCAACTGCCTCCGCGCGTGCCGTGAGGGCCGCCGTTCGATTCTTCAACAGGCTCCAGGCGGCCTGGCCCAAAGACGCGGTGCTCCGGCAGCTGCGCCGCCGGGCGTCCCACCGAGCCGGCGTTCGGGTGCACGGAGGTGGACGGCAAACGCGATGAGAGGCGGGCCGCGCCAGTCGCCCGTATACTCGGCCATTATCGACACCCAAGAGGCTGACATGTCCGACTTTCCTGCCATTGCCCATGTCGCGGTGACAGTAAGTGACCTCGACGAGAGCCGACCGTGGTATGGCCGCCTGTTCGGGTCAGATCCGGTCCTCGACGAGGACACCGGTACCTTCCACCACGTCGTGTGGATGCTCGGTGGGACGCTCTTCGGCATACACGGGCACCCGACCCCATCGAGTTCGGAGCCCTTTGATGAGTTCCGGCCCGGTCTCGACCACATTGCGTTCGGTCTCGCGAGCCGATCCGAGCTCGAGCAGTGGGCGGCTCGGCTCGATGAGCTCGGCATCGCCCACGGCGGCGTCGTCGACGCGCCTTATGGGTCCGGCGTTTCGTTCCGGGATCCAGACAACATCGCCCTCGAGTTCTTCGCGCCGCCCGGCTGACAAGGCCCTCCACCGCGGGGTCAGACACGACGGTCAACGCTGTCGAGCTGCGCACCCGGCGCGTCGTCGTGCTCGACGACACCGGTAGTCGACCTCCAAGGAGACGGCGGCCGCGGGTCGTGATCGGGCACACACTGGGTGAGATCGTGCTCAACGCCGGGTCACACGCCTGCTTCCTCGTTCGGAGATCTGGCATCGACCCCCGGTGAGCGGCCACCATTTTCCGTGCTGAAAGAGGTGCTGATCGCAAACCGTGGAGCGATCGCCGTCCGGGCGATCCGGGCGTGCAAGGAGATGGGGGTCACCTCCGTCGCCGACACGCACGGCAACTGCGTCAGGATCGGCGAACGCGACTGCTCTGCGGCGACCGACCTACGAGGCCGACCGGCCCGCACGACAGGCCGCGGGCGCCATCGACGTCGCGGTGCTCCGCGACGCGGACGACCCCAACTCGGTCTGGCTCGTCCACGAAGCAGATCCCGCGCTCGTCAGTGCGATGCTGTCTGGATCGCGGACCTCACCCGTGACCAACGATCGGCCCGCTGATCACCACCATCCCGAGCAGGGAGCCTGGTGCGGGATTGTCGGCGATCGATGCTGCTCGGCGCCGGCTCAGCCGCCGTGCGAGCGATTGGCACGCAGCACCCGCACCGCGTCCGTGGAAGCGAGCGCCCACGCAACGAGCGCCGGCTGGAAGACCAGCCTGATGGCCCGCTTGGTATCCGTGTCCAGGCCGAACGCGTCGACATGTCCGGTGAACTCCGCGATGTTGCCGGGGAAGACGGCGACGAAGAAGGCCCCGGTGACGCCACCGAGGTAGGCACGTGCCGGTTGCTTCCACGTCGAGACCAACGCGGCGCCGAGTGCGAGCTCGACGATCCCCGAGACCACGACGACGGTGTCGGGATGTGCGGGGAACCATGCCGGAACCTGAGCTTGGAACTCCTGGCGTTGCTTCGTCAGATGTCCGGTACCCGCGGCGAGGAGCGCGACACCGAGGGCGATCTGGCCCAACGCACCCTTGGGCCGGCGTTTCGTCGAATCAGCCGTCATGATCGTTCCTCCGTGCAGCGCAGGTTCCTGACGACCGGGATCGGGTTCACCCGGCCGGAACCCACGTGATGCTAACTGGGAACGACGAGCCATTGCCCTGCGAAACGGCGGTGGAGGACGCCAGATCTCATCGGCGCGACGTGTGGAGCGGCCGACCGGTCACCCAGCCCAGCTCGGAGCTGACTCGGACGCCGAGGCGTCCACAGTCCAGTGGCGCGATGACCCGGCGCACCGCGTCGCAGAAGGCGTCGTAGCCGATCGCCTCGATGGCAGCACCTGCACGTCGCCGTGGTGGAAGGCGCCCTCGGGGGTGCGTGCCCGTACGATGGCGAGCTGTTCATCGAGGTGGTGGTTGCCCCGCGACACGGACGTCGCGACGCTGGTGTTCCAGCTCAACGCTCTGGTCATCGCCGCGAACACCGCATACCTGCTCCACGAGGACCCGACCGCGCTCACGCAGGCCCGCACCGCCGTCGATCGGGTGATCCAGGTGGCGACCGCGACGACGGGTCCCGACAGCGCCTGACCGCGTGCCGTCGGCACCGGCACTGCGACACGGGTTCGGGGCACCATAGGATGACGATCGCAGTCGACAGGCTCGGAGACACGATCCCGGTGGTGACCCGAACGTTGGAGACCGACTACCTGGTCGTGGGTGCGGGTGCGATGGGCATGGCCTTCACCGACGTGCTGATCGACCACGCGGACGTGCACGTCACGCTGGTCGACCGACGTCACGCGGCCGGCGGGCACTGGCTCGACGCGTACCCGTTCGTCCAACTCCACCAGGCGTCCGTCTTCTACGGAGTCGCGTCCACCGTCCTGGGTAACGGCGCGGTGCAGTCGAGCGGCCCCGAGGCAGGACTGCACGAGCGGGCCCGCCAGTCGGAGATCCGGGCGTACTACGACGACATCCTGCACCGCCGGTTCATCTCCTCGGGCCGGGTGACCTTCCTCGGCGGGTGCGAGCACCACGCCGATGGCTCCTCGCACCTCGTGACCTCGCAGGTCTCGGGCGACACCGTGCGGGTCGACGTGCGACGCCGGATCGTCGATGCCACGTACCTGTCGCCGACGATCCCCGCGACCACGCCGCCGCCGTTCGCGGTCGCCGACGACGTCGACGTGGTCGCCATCAACGAGCTCGCCCGGTTGACCAGGGCGCCGCGCCAGTACGTGATCGTCGGCTCGGGCAAGACCGCGACCGACGGGATCGTGTGGCTGCGGCTCAACGGCGTCCCACCCGACCGGATCACCTGGGTGCGCCCACGCGACCCGTGGATGCTGAACCGCGCCGTCGTCCAACCCGACCCGGCGGTGGCGCTCGGCCTCTCGGCCGACACCATGGCGGCGGCCGCCGAGGCCGATTCGCTCGACGACCTGTTCGCGCGCCTCGAAGCGGCCGGCGTCGTACTCCGCATCGACCGAGACGTCGTGCCCACGATGGCCAAGACGCCCACCCTGGCCACCTGGGAGCTCGAGCTGCTGCGGGAGGTCGACCACGTCGTCCGCCTCGGGCACATCCGCCACGTGACCCGCCGCGAGATCGTGCTCGAGCACGGCGCCGTCCCGCTGGCGCCGGGCTCGCTCGTCGTGCACTGCGCCGCGTCGGGGTTGCAGTACCCGCCGCTGGTCCCCGTCTGGGGGCCTGACACGATCCGACTCCAGACGATCCGGGCCGGCTTCCCGTGCTTCTGCGCGGCGCTGGCCGGCTACGTGGAAGCGACCCGCGACGACGACCGCGAGCGCAACCGCCTGTGCCCGCCCAATACGCTCCCCGACAGCCGCGCCAGCTGGGCGCAGATGCAGGCGCGGGCAGCGCTCGCCGACACGCGCCTACGGCGCAGAACCCGACATCGTCGCGTGGGCCGACGACTGCGCGCTGAACCCCGCCCGAATCGCAGGCGACCGACGCGACGACCCCGCGGTGCGAGCCGCCGCGGCCCGCCTGGCCGACCACGCCGAGCGCGGCCTGGTTCGGATGGCTCAGCTCGCCGGCGAGCCGCTGCCGAGCACCGACCCGACCTGAGGACCACGTCTCCGGTGTGGCCAGCCCACCGGGGCACGGGTTGGAGATCAGCTGAGGCGCAGCACGGCCGCGCTGTGAGGCGGCAACGTGACCGACGAACTCCTTGACCTGGACCGACGGGTCGGAAACCGCCGCGGGTTCGGCTTGCAGCGCGGGCTGCACGACCTCGGCATCGCCGAGGTTGGCCACGACGAGGACGCGCTCGTCGTCGGCGGTCCGTTCGTAGGCCACGACGTCGGCGTGCGAGTCGACGACCTGCAGGGTGCCGCTGCGCAGCGCCGCGCTCGCCTGCCGGAGCGCGAGCAGAGTGCGGTACCAGTGCAGGAGCGAGGCGGGGTCGGCGTCCTCGGCCTCGACGTTGACGTGGCGGTAGTCGTCGTGGAACGGCAGCCACGGGGTGACGCCCGGCGCGGTGAACCCGGCGCCCGGTTCGCCGCTCCACTGCATGGGAACCCGAACCTCGTCGCGGTTGATGCGTTCGGGCAGGCGCCGGTGGATCCATTCGGGCAGCAGCCTGGCGACCACGCCGGGCACGGGGTCGTTGGCCTCGCGCAGCGGGATGTAGCGGTTCGTCATCCCGATCTCCTGGCCCTGGTAGAGCACGCTGGTGCCTCGGAGCGTGCACAGCAGGGTCGCCATCACCCGGGCCTTGCGCAGGTCGCCGCCGAGGCGGGTCAACGAGCGCTGCCGGTCGTGGTTCTCGATGACGTAGCGTCGGCACGTGCGGCGCCGGGTACTCGCGCTCGAAGCGCTCGATCAGCGACCGCAGCGTGCGGGCCCGGTAGGGCGCGGCGAGGAAGTCGAACAGGAACACCAGGTTCAGCCCGGGTCGCCCGTCGTCATCCACGTAGCGCTGCAGCTCGGCCGGCGCGCCGAACACCTCGCCGAGCAGGGCGCGGTCGCCGTCGAACTCGTCGCACACGGCTCGCAGGCGCTGGGCGAGGGCGTAGTTCTCGTCGGTGTTCAGCGTGTGGATCGGCTCGTCGATGCGGGGCAGACCTGACCGGAACTGCGGGTGGAAGCGGTTCGACCGCAGCTCCGGGTCGTGCATGATGGCGTGGAAGATGTCGAGGCGGAAGCCGTCCACGCCACGGCCGAGCCACATGCGGATCATGTCGGTCTGCTCGGCTTCGACCTCGGGGTTGTGCCAGTTGAGGTCCGGTTGGAAGCCGAGGAACGTGGCCAGGTACCACTGCTGACGCTCCTCGCCCCACTGCCACGCGCCGCGGCAGGAGGAGCTCCGAGCGCCAGTTGTTCGGCGGCTTCGGGCGACCGCGCCGGTCGGTGCCGCCGTCGGCCCAGACGTACCAGTCGGCCTTCGGGTTGTCCCGCGAGGAACGGGACTCGACGAACCACGGGTGCTCGTCCGAGGTGTGGTTGAGGACCAGGTCGAACACGACCTTCATGCCCAGCTCGTGGCAGCGGTCGATGAGGCGCTGCGCGTCGTCGACCGTGCCGTACTCGGGCGCCACCGAACGGTAGTCGGACACGTCGTAGCCGATGTCGCGCTGCGGGCTCGCGAAGAACGGCGAGAACCACACCGCGTCCACGCCGAGGTCGGCGAGATAGGGCAACCGCTCGATCGCCCCGGGCAGGTCCCCGATGCCGTCGCCGTTCGAATCGGCGAACGACCGCGGGTACACCTGGTAGATGACGGCGTGCTGCCACCATGCGGGATTCGTCATGTGCGAGAGGTCACTCCTTGCCGGTTTTCCTGTTCACGACGTCGGTCGGGCCACCGACCGCGGGGCCGGCGCATGGCCCGTCGATGCGGCACCTCAGAGCTTCTCGTACAGGTAGTTGTAGATGGTGCCCTCGTCGGTGAACACCTCACCGACGCTCGTGGCGACGTTGGTCGGGTCCACCGGTCCGCCGTTGTTGACCATGACCACGACGGCGAGGTGACGGCCGCCCTTGGTCTGGACGTAGCCCCCGAGGGTCTGCGCGGTGAGCCGGAGTCCTTTGCCGTCGGGGGTCGGCTGCACCGTGGTGCCGGGCTTCGCGAAGATGTGGCCTTTGCCGGGCAGGTCGGTGCCCGTCGTGACCAGGGCGCCGTCGACCCCCATGATCGGGAGGGCCGCCTGGAAGTCGGCGGCCACCGGTGACTTCGCCATCTGCGTGAGCATCTGCACGATGGCTCTGGGCGCCGCCTTGCTGTCCGGGGAGCCGCTGCCGTTGGTCGGGAAGTCGAACTGGTCGCCGTGGACCCCGTACTTGTCGATGAGCGTCTTTCGCTCGATCGCGAGCGCACCGTCGATGGTCTTCCGGTCGTGTGCCACCCCGAACAGGCTGAGCGAGAGGCTTGCGCCCAGGTTGAGGCTGACCTTGAGGATCAGCTTGGCGTCCTGGGAGTACGGCTCCGAGGTGAACGCCGCGACCTTGGTGTCGTCGCTGTAGCTGGAGCCGGCGGGCAGGGCGCTCCTGGGGTTGGGCTTCACGGTCGGCGGCGGTGACCGTCACACCGTGGCGGCCCAGCGCCTCGATGAACGCAGTGCGGGCGAAGGCGTTCGGATCCTCGATGCGGAACGTCCGCACCATCGACCGGTCGCCCGTCAGCGGCGCCTTGAAGTCCGCCGGGATCGAACCACTGACCGTCCCGGAGCACCCCGGATGGCCGAGGCACTTGCACAAGCCGTCGTCGCTCAGCTCGACCGACGCGTCGCTTCCCGGCGGACCGGTGACGACGGTGCTCTTGACCGAGAAGGCGGCCGTCTTCGGCCGGTAGTCGACGGCCGCAGGTTGGCCTGGCTTCGTGGGCGTGATCGTGACGTCGACCATGTTCTCGTTCACGAGCACGGGCGTGATCAACAGGTTGCCGTTCGGCACCCGGTAGGGCTTGAAGAGGCGGTCGTCGATCGCGACGTCACCGTCGACCTTCTTGATGCCCGCGGCGCTCACCTGGGCGGCCAGCCGATCGAGTCCGTGCAGCGGGTCCTGCGGTGTGAGCTGCGCGACACCGAGGTGGTTGGCGTCGCCGTGGTCGAGGTCGGTCACCTGGATGGTGTTGTCGTCGATCCGGCGCCCACCGAAGGTGAGGTCGCCCTGCCCGACGAGCACGAGGTCGCCTGCGAGCGTTCCCTGCGCATCGACCCGGCCCGTGCGGTAGACGGGTGTGATCTCCCGGTGGTCGGCGCCCAGGCCGTTGAGCGCCGTGCCGACCGAGAACAACTTGCGCGTCGATCCGGTCAGCGACATCCGATCCGGGTTGAGGTCGTAGAACGACTTGCCGGTGTCGATGTCCGTCACCAGCAGGCTCCAGGTGGCATCCGCGTAGCGGGACTTGGACATGATGGACTTGATCTCGTCCGGCAGGCCCGAGTCGGCGACGCTCGTCGCGCCGGGTTCCGTGGTCGTGGTCGTGCTCGTTGCGCTGTCCGAGCCGGACGCGCACGATGCAAGGACCAGCGTCGGCGTCAGGCCGAGCGCAATCATGAAGGTTCGTCGGGTGGGACCCGGGGTCAAGGCGGCCTCCGTTCGTCATGTGTGAGGTGGCACCGTTCTAGTGGAAGACCCGAGCCTCCCACTACGGTCGGGGCGTCGGCCGTGCCGGCGACGACCAACCGATCCGAGCACCTCTGAGAAACCCGGGCCGTCCCGATGTTCGATTCTTCCGCTGTTCTGACCTGTGACGCCGAGCTCGAAGCCGTCGTCGGCTCGCCTCCCGGCGCGATGATGCTCAAGTCGATCAACTTCCTCGACGAGCACTGCGCGCACTTCCTGGCGAACTCGCCCTTCGCGGTGGTCGGCACGACCACCGGTGACGGCGCGCTGCGCACGATCGCGTTGGGCGGTGAACCCGGGTTCGCGGCGCCCCGATCAGACACCGTGCTCGAGCTCGGCGACCTGGCGGGCGAGGACGTGCTCGACGGCGCCCCCGCGGGCCTCATCGCGCTGGTTCCGGGCTACGGCGAGACCCTGCGAATCAACGGTCGACTCCACGTCCGCGACGGCGCCGCCACGCTCGAGGTGGAAGAAGCGCTGCTGCACTGCGCCAAGGCGATCATGCGATCCGAGCTGTGGGCCACAGCAGAAACCCCGGAGTCATCCGACCACGCGGCCGAGCCGACGGTCGAAGCGTTCCTCGCCGACGCGCCCTTCGTCGTGCTGGTCTCGACCGACGCCGACGGCCATGCGGACGTGAGCCCCAGGGGCGACCCCCCTGGGCTGATCCGCTCGATCGACGACACCACGATCGCCATCGCCGATCGCCCGGGGAACCGGCGAACCGACACCTTCCACAACCTGATGGACGACCCGCGCATCGCGCTGCTCGCCATGAAGCCGTCGAGCCGCTACGTCGCCGATATTCGCGGAACCGCCCAGGTGTGCAACGACCGCGCCCTGCTCGAGTCGATGCGTCTTCGAAACAAGACACCGAAGGCCGCGCTCGTCATCGACGTCGAGCACCGGGCGCTGCGCGACGAACCCGCCCTGACCCGCGCCCACCTCTGGGACCCGAGTCGCCACATCGCCGAGGGCACGCTCCCCCGCGGCGCCGCCATCTGGGCCGACCACGTCCGGCGCAACACCGACTCCTCCACCCAAGCGAAGGTCGCACGCCGGCTCGTGAACAAGACGGCGCTCGCGGCCGGCATCGCCTACGACTACCGGAACAACCTCTGAGCGCCCGACCTCGATCGAGCTGACGGAACCGCTCGCTCAGGCAATCGGCCCGTCGGTCCGTTCCACCCGCGGCAACCGGGGCACTCGCGGCGAGCCCGGGTCAGCTCCCGAGCGCACCAGCGGCGTCGAACCGGGGGTCGACGTCGGTGGGGACAGCGTCGGCCGTCGCCATCAGCCAGTCCAGCATCGTCGTGCGCAGCTCGGCCACCGTCCCGGCGTGCACGGGATCCGAGGCCAAGTTGTGCAGCTCGTCCGGATCGGTGGTGCGGTCATAGAGTTCGTCGACGTCGCTGGCCCGGTGGATGTAGGACCACGTCGGGGTGCGGATGGCGGTGGCCCGGCCGGCGATCCCGGGACGGTCGCGCTCGAGCGCGTGCTTCAGGTCGTACGGGAAATCGGCATGATCGACGGTCTCCTCACCGGACCCGAGGCCGCCCTCGCTGGCCGCGAAGGCGCGGTGGGGCGCGTCGGCGTCGTGCAGCAGCGGGATCAGGCTGCGGCTGAAATGGCGATGGGCGAGGTCGACGTCGCCGAGCTCGGCCATCGTGGCGACGACGTCGAGCAGCTCGACCGGCGAGTCGACCAGCTGCCCCTCGGCGCCGCCCGGCACCCGCACGATCAGCGGGTTGTGGACCAGCGCGGGCTCCAGTCCCGCCACCCACTTCTCCACCAGGCCGTGGTCACCGAGGTACTCGCCGTGGTCCGGGAAGAACAGCACCGCCGTGCGGTCATCGGCCCCGGCCCGGTCGACGGCTTCGAGGATCCTGCCGAGGTGATGGTCGACCCGGGACACCATCCCGGCATAGGTGGCGCGGAGCTCGGCCCAGTCCTCAGGGCGCAGCCGACCCAGCCCGTACGTCTCGTGGATGGCCGCGACGTACCCAGGGCGCCCCGCCGGGTCGTGCGGGATCGGTGGGGTCTGGTCGGCGCGGTCATGGAGAGAGAACCAAGGCTCTTCCACCTCGAACGGCGGGTGGGGGAAGATGAGCAGGACGTACAGCACCCATGGCTCGGGCATCCCATCGGCGAGCCACGTCTCGGCGGTGCGCACGATCGCCTCGTCCAGGTCGAGCGCCGGTGACCCCAGCTCCGGCGAGCGGGCCCCGTGGTAGAAGGCCCGTCGCATGGGGTGCCCGTCGGGGAACGGGTTCGGCCCGTAGAGCAGCTTCGGTGGGGTCGTGAACCCGAAAACCGAGGTGTGCCGGGCGGTCTGGCCGGCGGCGAAGGTGTCGCCCCGGATGCCGGCGTGGGCCACGTGGTAGCCGGCGTCCTTCAGCGCCCGCAGAACGCTGGGCTCCCACGGCTTGATCAGGGTGTTCAGGGTCCGGTGCCCGGCCACGTGGGGGTACCAGCCGGTCAGGAACGACACCCGGCTCTGGGAGCAGAACGGGTGCTGGCCCCAGGCGTCGGCGAACCGGGTGCCCGTCGCGGCGAGGCCGTCGATCGTCGGGGTCCGCGCGGTCGACCTCCCGAAGCAGCCCAGCGCGTCGGCGCGCAGCTGATCCGGGATGAACACCACCATGTTCGGACGTGACACGGCGCCATCAAACCAGACGGCGCCACCGTCGGCCACAGCAGAACCGTCGTCAGCCGACGTCGGATCGGTCGGTCGACGGCGTCGTCGGACCTGGTCGACCACGCGGACCTCCACGTTCGGCGGCAGCCCGTCGACGACGACCGTGGGGTCGTGTCGGGTCGTGGTGATCGTCACGTCTTTGCCGTCGACCCGCGCCACGCCCCGCCAGTCCGACCTCCGCGGCCGGGTCGCCGCGCTGCGCAGGGTGAGCGACTCGGTGGGGCGGGCACCGACATGGGCCATGACCGGGCCGAGCGGGACGAGCGACTCCGCCCGCTGGTAGAGGGGGAAGTGCTCGATCGGGCTGTGCGTGTCGATCCAAGCAGGGCCCGCGGTGGACCTCGCCGGTGAACCAGTGGACCCAGTCGCCCTCGGGCAGGTAGACGCGCCGGCGCCCGTCGGGGTTCGCCACCGGCGCCACCAGCAGGTCGTCGCCGAGCAGCCACTGGTTGCCCAGGTGCCAGGTGGTGGGGTCGTCGGGGTGGTCGACGACCAGGGCGCGGGCCAGGGGCACCCCTGCCGCCGCGGCGCGGTGCGCCTGGCCGAGCAGGTACGGCAGCAGCCGGTAGCGCAGGTGGAGCAGGTCGCGGGCCACGTCGGTGGTGGTGCCACGGCCGTAGAGCTCGCGGTTGCCGAACCCGTGGATGCGGCTGTGGGACAGGAACAGCCCGGCCTGGAGCCAGCGGATGAGCAGGTCGTCGTCGGGCTCGCCGAAGAAGCCACCGATGTCCATGCTCCAGAACGGGAAGCCGCACAGGCCCAGGGACAGGCCGCCGGCGACGTCGGAGAAGAGGTTGTCCCACCGTGCCGAGGAGTCGCCGCCCCAGTGGAGCGGGTAGCGCTGGGAGCCGGCGAAGGCCGCACGGGCCCAGATGATCCACTCGCCGGTCGCGGCGTGGGTCGCCTCGGCGACCGCCCGGTTGTAGAGCAGCGGGTAGCGGTTGTGCATCCGGTGGCCGGGTGTGCCGTCGTGGTACACGCCGTCGAGGGGAGCCTGTTCACCGAAGTCGACCTTGATGGCCCGGGCCCCGAGGTCGAACAGCTTGCCGAGCCACCGCTGGTGCACCTCGATGGCGGCCGGGTTGGTGAAGTCGATGCACCCGACCCGTCCTCCCTCCCAGTCCGGTGAGTAGCACAGCCCGATGTCGTAGAGGCCCGCCGTCCTCGCGGCGCACGAACCCGTCGACCGCCGCCAGCTCGTCGAACAGCGCCGAGCCCTCGGGGATGTAGGGCAGCTGCCACAACGACACCTTCACCCCCATCGCCGCCATTGCCGCGAGGTAGCCGGCGGGATCGGGGAACCGGTCGGGGTCGAACTCGAGGTCGCAGAGCCAGTCGCTGCGAAACCAGTGGGTGTCCAGGTGCAGCACGTCGAAGGGCAGGTCCTCGGCGCGCATGCGCTCGGCGACCTCGAGCGTCTCGGCGGCCGACGAGTACGAGATCTTCGACTGCCAGAACCCGAACGACCAGTCCGGCGGCACGTTGGGCCGTCCGGTCAGGTCGGTGTAGGCCTGGAGCACCTGGCGGACGTCGCCGACGAACACGAACGCGTCGAACCAGTCGTCGTCCACGGCCACCTGGAGCTGGGGCGCGGAGCGGCTGCCGATCCAGGCGGTGAGCCGGGCGTCGTGGTTGGCGAACACGCCCCACCCGGCGGTGGTGACCCAGAACGGCACGTTCTTGTAGGCCCGCGGGGTGACGGTGCCCAGCGCCTCTTCCATGTCCACGTCGATCGTCTGGCCGACCTTGTCGAGCCGGCCGAACTGCTCGCCGAAGCCGTAGACGCACTCGTCTTCGCCGAGCGAGAACACCTCGGTGGCCAACCGGTGTCCCGGCACGGGCGTGCGGCAGATGCCGGTGGGAAACGAGTCCCACACGCTCATCAGGTTCGATTCGTCGCCGCCCACGGTGCCGACCAACCCTCCGTCGGCGCGTCGCACCCGCAGGGTCGGTCCGCCGAGCTCGGGCACCGTCGACCTCGATGGACGCCTCGCCGGTGATGATGGTCACCCCGGTGCCGGTGCGCTCCACACGGGCCGCCGGGTCGACGCGCACGTCGGTCGCCAGCATCGGGTGTGTCACCCGCCGGCACGCTCCGCACCGAGTGCGAACCGGTAGCGGAACGTCCGCGGGCCGACGGCGTCGATGCGCACGGTGAGCGACCCGGCCTCGACCGCGCTCCCCGGCGAGGGTCGACGCCGTCGGGCGAGCCGGGTGGCGGTGGTGTCCGACGACCGCGGCGACGTCGAGGACCACGAACCCTGCTCCGACGCTCGCGCACCGACGTCGAGAGCAGGCGGAGTCGGTCGACCTCGAGGCGTTCGAGATGCCGGGTCGGCGGTCGGTCGAGTTGGTGGTCCATGGTTCGACTCCAATCAGCCGGGCCCGCGGTCGCGCGGACGCGGATCGCAACTTGCGAAGGTGGTGGGGTCGGCGAACCCGGTGGCGGTCAGCGTGGTGCTTCGTTTCGGGTCCACGCCGGAACCGGAGGTGCGGTCGTCGTCGTATCGGCGAGGCCTGCTGCCTCCGAAGCCTTGGCCCCCCAACATGGTTCAGGAAGTATACGAATCGGCCAGCTGCTCGACCGTCCGAGCTCGAGTTGCGTCGCAGACGCGCGGGGCGCCGTGGGCAGAGCGGCGCGCCTTGTCGTCATCAGGGCGATGGGCGGTGGGGTGGCCGTGCTCTTCGTCGTGTTCGGCGTCAATCTCCTCGGTGACGCCATCCAGATCCTCACCTGAACCCACGAATCCGACGTCCGCGGGAGCGGGCGCACCGAGAGGAGAGACCGATGACCGCCACCGTCACCCCGCCAGGTCACGATCAGCGACGGCGTCCGAGCGGAGTCCGACCTCCAGATGCGCGGCCACATGGAGCAGATGGACTGCTTCGGTCGCCTCGTGCCCTCCCGGGCGCCCCACGACGTCCACCATCAGTTCACCGTCTGTGCAAACCGCGACAGGCTCTACTCGTTCGGGAGGGTGTCGTCGACGGCGGCAGTGATGATGATGCTGCGGCGGATGCGGGTGCGCGGAGGGGCGACGATCCTGCCGCGGTAGGCGGCCTGCAGGGCCTGGTCGGTGCGTCGAACGCAACGGCTACGCCGCTGACTGGACGCCCGAACGAGCTCGCGCCCTTCACTCGAGCACCGGCGGACCTGCAGCTCGGATGAGCTCTGCCACTCGGGCGTGGAACAACCGCCACCGTCGTTCGTTGTCGTGGACGAGACCGGCGGAGTCGCTCAGGAGGTCGGCGCTGCGATCCAGCAGTTCGGTGGCCGAGTAGAGGTAGCTCGGTGTCGTTCGGGACCCGTCGAGATCAGGCCCGCAGCGCCGTCGGTGAGAAGTCGACCGCGTCGAGCACGTCGACGGCCCGGGTGAGCAGCCGGCCGGCGAGGGCACTCATGGCGGCGGCCTGCCAGTCGTTGGCGATGATCCGGTGGCGGTCGCCGAGGAGGTCGGCGAGGCCTTCGTAGGCGAGCAGCGCCGATGCGGCCTCCCAGGATGCTTCCATGGCTGCGGTCAACCAGGACCCGGTGGCCTGGAGGTCCTCGCTCATCGCCAAGAGGTCCCGCTTCATCCGGGTGATCTCTGCGGGCTCGTCCTCACCTTCCATGAACAGGATCCCGTCGAGCTGGAGTGCGACCTCAACGTTGAGGTCGTCGCTGCCCTCGTAGGGATTGAGCGCGTCCACCGGTGCGGGTGCCACGATCGACCACCGGTCGGCCAGGGCCCCAAGTGCCCGGCCGTGGCGTTGGAGGGTCACCGCCTGGGCTCGTGGTTCCTGCCGCGTAGAAGCGTTCGTGATCCCGATGGAAGCGGGACAGGTTCTCGATCGCGACGAGCAGGGGATCGCTCACCCCCACAGGCTAGGAGCTGCCGCCGGACCCGCAGTCCCGCAGTGATCCGGCAGTTCTTCATCCAGCTGTTGCGGAATCGACGACACGTGGTGGGCGCGGAGGGACTCGAACCCCCGACATCTGCCTTGTAAGGGCAGCGCTCTAGCCAACTGAGCTACGCGCCCGCGAGTCGTCAATGTAGCGGTGCGCACCGGACACGGTGGGACGGATCGACCCGGCATCCGATCCCCGCCGGAGGTCCATGGTTCGGAATCGGCCGCTCAGCCGAGTCCGAACGCTTCGGCCCGTGCCACGCTGAGCGCGGCGCACAATTCCGGTGTTGCTCCGGCAATCGGGGTGCGTCGTGCGGCATGATCCATCACGATCAGTTCCCGCCCGAGCGCGTCGACGATCTCGGCGCCCGCCTCACGGCAGATCAACATCGCCCCGGCATAGTCCCAGACGCCGTGCGCGTCCGGTGAACAGTCGACCCAGCCGTCGAGCGCACCATCGGCCACCGCACAGAGATCCAGCGCCGACGCGCCAAGGGCCCGGAACTGTCGCCATCCGAGCGGCCGGGGAGGCAGACCGGAGATGCCCACCATGGCCTCGTCCAGCTTGCGCAGCCCGCTCGTGCCGATCGGGGTACCGTCGCGGGTCGCTCCCCTGCCACGCGCCGCGGCGTGGCGCGTGCCGTGCACCAGGTCGACGACCACCGACGCCGCCGGGCCGGCACGGTCGACGGCGCACACGCTCGTCGCCCACCAGCTCAGGCCCCGTGAAGCATTGGTCGAGCCATCCAGCGGGTCGATGATCATCACCACCTCCGCGTCACCGCGCACCAGGCCCGATTCCTCGCTCAGTACACCCACCCCCGCCGCGTCGAGCACCTCGTGGGCAGCTTCGTCCGCGACCAGGTCGCTCGCGTACTGCCCCGCGCGCCCACCGGACAGGTCCCAGTCGTCGCAGTGCTCGAGCGCGGCGACCACGGCGTCGGCGCACGCATGCACGAGGTCGACGAGTTGCTGGTCGACCGGCGCGACCGGCGACTCGGCATCGGGGTTCGTCGGATGGTCGATACCCGCACCCTACCCACGGTCCCGGCCTGTCCCCGAGCGGTCGTGCGCATCGCAGTTCACCTGCACCACGCGTTCGTGGCAGGCTTGTCGGACCATGTCCGTGATCGACATCGCCGGATTCGTGGCCGACCTCAAAGACCATGCCGTCGACCATGGGTTCCACGTCCACGACGAGCGCCACTTCATCGAGAGCTACTCGCTGCGCCAGTCCTGGGAGGTCGACGTGCATCCCGAGGAGGCGTGCGGAGGCCCCCTCGACCTGCATCTCGCGCTCGATGTCGACCCGCGGGTGCAGTTCGCGTTCGAGGACCTGGTGATGACGCTCGAAGACGACGAGCTGGAGCCACCCGACACCTTCGGCCTGCCCCTCCACTTCAACTGGGCGCTGCCACCCCTGCTGCACCCTCCCGACCTGCTGGTCCTGGCCACCGAACTCGCAGGTGTGGGCGGACCGGACCTGCCCGTCGAGGTCTCGGCCATCGACAGCTTCGCGTCGGTCACCGACGCACCCGAGCGGGCGGTGAACGTCGTCGCCACCGTCGAGGTCTCCCTCACCCGCGTCTTCATGGGTACCGAACAGCTCTGCGACGTGCTGGATCGTTGTGGTGACGTGTCGCGCTTCCTGCTCGATCGCGCTCCCGCCTGGCTCGGTGGCGACTGAAGCAGCTGGTGGGGCGGGTGGGGATCGAACCCACGACCGAGCGATTATGAGTCGCCTGCTCTGACCACTGAGCTACCGCCCCCGGGCGAGGCCCAGTCCACCACAGCGTTGCGAGCTCCGGGGGAGAGGCTCGAACTCTCGACCTAGCGGTTAACAGCCGCTTGCTCTGCCAACTGAGCTACCCCGGAATGCGGGTGATGCAGCGGCCCAGCCTAGCAGCGGTCCCGAACGCTCTTCAGATCCCGTCGAGATAGTCACGCAGGAGCGCCTGGCGTTGCGGTTGGCGCAGCTTCGCCAGCGTCTTGGTCTCGATCTGGCGGATCCGCTCCCGAGTCACCCCGAAATGCCGACCCACCTCCTCCAGGGTGAGCGGGGCGCCGTCGGTGTCCAGCCCGAATCGCATCCGCACCACCTGCTGCTCACGCTCGCTGAGCTGACCGAGCGCCTCTTCGACGGCGTCGTTCAGCATCTGACGGGCGGCGGAGTCCTCGGGCGTCTCGGTCACGAGATCCTCGATGAAATCCGAGAGCATCGCGTCGTCACCGTCGCTGACCGTCGAATCCAACGACAACGGGTCCTGGGCGATGCGCAGGATCTCGCGGACCCGGTCGGGCGACATGTCGACCCGTTCGGCCAACTCCTCCGAGGTCGGCTCCCGTTCGAGCTCGGTGTGCATCGCCCGCTGGGTGCGCATCAGCCGTCCGATCGCCTCCATCATGTGCACCGGTATGCGGATCGTGCGGGACTGATCTGCGATCGCCCTGGTGATCGACTGGCGGATCCACCAGGTCGCATACGTGGAGAATTTGAACCCCTTGGTGTAGTCGAATTTCTCGACGGCCCGCATCAGCCCGAAATTGCCCTCCTGGACGAGATCGAGCAGCGGCATCCCCCGGTGCATGTAGCGCTTGGCGATCGACACCACGAGCCGCAGGTTCGCCTGCACCAGTTCGTCCTTGGCCCGCTCACCGTCCATTGCGAGCCGTTGAAGCCGTCGCCGCTCGCCGGTGGGCAACGCATCGGCCGTGCCGGCCGCCTCGTGGTCGGCGAGACGGACCGATGCCTGGGACCCGGCTTCGATCCTTCTGGCCATCGCGACCTCTTCCTCGGCGCTCAACAGCGGCACTCGACCGATCTCGGCCAGATAGGCCCGCACCGAGTCCGCCGAGCCGTCACCGGAGGGATGGCGAGACGTACGGCTCGCGCGCTTGCGCTCACGGTTGCGCGTGCGGCGCAGCGAGACCTCGTCCGGATCATCCGGGTTGGGAAGCGCGTCGGGTCCGTCCAACAGGTCGGGACGCTCCGGCGCCACGGGCGGCACCTCGGCGTCGTCGCCGATCTCCGGCCCGGATTCCGCGACTGGCGGCGGGGTTGGTTCAACCGCTCCGTTCATGTCGCTCCCCTTCATTCCTGGAAAGCCATCGTACCAACTCACCGCCGGCCACCAGGGCCGATTCGGGATCTTCCCGCAACGACTCCAGTTGCAGCTTCAACCAGGTGATCGACGGGGAGTAGGCGAGCGGATCATCGGCCCCCCGGGCTTCCCGCTGGAGTTCGGCGAGCCGCGCCCGGCCGGATTCGGCAACCAGTCGGGAGGCGACGTCGACCACCTCGGCGTCGGAGGCGTCGACCGCGAGCGCGGCCAGCAACTCGGCCGCGTCGGGGTCGAGAGTTCCCACCGCGCGGTGGGGGTCGAAATCGGCGTCGACCAACGCGTCGAACACGTCGCGATGCGCGGCGTCGCCGAACAGGTCCGAAGAGATCAGCTCTGCCATTTCCGATCCCCGGTGCACGACCAGTCGCAGAGCTTCGGATTCGACCCCACCCCCGGGATGCCGTCGACGCGGCGGTCCGGCCGGAGCCTCCTCGGCGCGGCGCGTCGCCTCGGGACTTCGATCGAAGTCCCCGCGCATCAGCCGTTCACGCAACTTGTCGGGATCGAGGCGGCACCGATCGGCGACCTCCATCACGTACTGATCCCTCACCAGGTCACTGGGATGCTCGGCGATCACCGCGAGCGCCGCTTCGGCCGTACGGGCGCGACCCTCGGCGGTGGTCGAATCCCCCGCGCCCAGCACCCGCCCGACCCGGTAGGCGAGAAACGGCTTCGCCCCGTCCACCGCGGCACGCAGTGCCTCCGGATCCTGGCGGGCCAGATCCGCCGGGTCGGATCCGCCGGGTAACTCGACGACGGTCACGTCGATGTCGTGGGTCCGCTCCCAGGCATACACCCGGTCGGCGGCGGCCTTGCCGGCGGTGTCGGGGTCGAATGCCAACACCATCCCCCGAGCGAACTTGCGCAACATCTTGACGTGCTCCTCGGTGAGCGCCGTGCCGCAGGTCGCCACCGCGCGGTCCAGGCCGGCGGCCGCGAAACCGATCACGTCGGTGTAGCCCTCACAGATGATGACCCGGTCGGCGGCGACCACCGACGACTTCGCCCAGTTCAGCCCGTAGAGGACGCGGCTCTTGTGGTAGAGCGGGGTTTCGGAGGTGTTGCGATACTTGGGGCCGTCGGCCCCGGGCAGGATGCGGCCACCGAAAGAGACCGGATCGCCCTGCGCGTCGAAGATCGGGAAGAGCAGCCGGTTCCTGAAGAAGTCCTGTCTGCGACCCCGCCGGTTCACGAAGACCAGCCCCGCCCGCTCCAGGGAGGGCCCCAGCGATCCGTGGGCCCGTGCCAACGCGTCCCAGTCGTCGGGGGCCCACCCGAGTCGGTAGCGCCGGACCGTGTCACCGTCGAAGCCCCGACTGCGCAGATACGACCGGGCCGGTCCCGCGTCGTCTGCGGTCAGCAGGCGCTCGTGGTACCACTCGACGGCCGCACCCATCGCCTCGACGAGTCGGGCACGCTCGCGCCGGCCTTCACTCTGCGCCCGGGCGTCATAGTGCAGGGTGATGCCCGACGCCGCCGCCAGCTTCTCGACGGCACCCACGAAGTCCAGATGTTCGATCTCCATGCAGAACGTGATCGCGTCGCCGCTCTTGCCACAGCCGAAGCAATGGAAGAACCCCTTTTCGGGGCTGACCGAGAAGCTCGGGGACTTCTCGCCGTGGAACGGGCACAGCCCCATCCACGATCCGCCGACCCGCTTCAGAGCGAGATGTCGGCTGACGAGCGCGACGAGATCACACTGGTCTCTGACCCGGGCGACGTCCTCGTCGACGATTCCCATCAGCCGCTCACGAGTCTCGAAGCCCCGTGAGGGTCATCCGCCCAGCACCGCCTGGGCCGCGGCGAGCCGGGCGATGGGCACCCGGTACGGCGAGCACGACACGTAGTTCAGACCGGCGTCGTAGAACACCTTGATGGATTCGGGATCGCCGCCGTGTTCTCCGCAGACTCCGATCTTGAGTTTCGGATCGGTGCGGCGGCCGCCCTTGGCGCCCATGTGCACGAGCTGACCCACACCCTGCGCATCGACCGTTTCGAACGGATTGCGCTTCAGCAGGCCCATCTCCAGATACGGCGCCATCAGTCGTGCTTCGATGTCGTCCCGGCTGAACCCGAACGTCATCTGGGTCAGATCGTTCGTCCCGAAGCTGAAGAAGTCGGCCTCCATGGCGATCTCCTCGGCACACAGCGCGGCCCGCGGTGTCTCGATCATCGTACCGATCAGCACGCGGGGCTTGCGCTTGTGGCCCTTGGACGCCTCGGCGATTGCTTCGGCGACCCAGCCGCGTGCTTCGGCGAGTTCCGCCCGTGACACCGTCAGGGGGATCATCACCTCGATCCGGGGCCTGCCGCCCGCGTCGATGCGCTCGAGCGCGGCTTCCACCAGCGCCCGCACCTGCATGGCGTACAGCCCCGGCTTGAGGATGCCCAGACGCACGCCGCGCACGCCCAGCATGGGGTTGACCTCGTGCCAGGAGCGGGCCGCTGCGAGCAGTTTCGCCTTGCGCTTCGAGAGCGTGGAGGTGGCCGCTTCGATCTCCAGTGATTCGAGGTCGGGGAGAAACTCGTGCAGCGGTGGGTCGAGCAGCCGCACGGTCACCGGCAGGCCGTCCATCGCTTCGAGAATCTCGGCGAAGTCCTGCTTCTGCACGGTGTGCAGCTCGTCGAGGGCCTTGGCTTCCGCCGCCGGGGTGTCGGCGAGGATCATCCGCCGCACCAACGGGAGGCGATCCTCGGCGAGGAACATGTGCTCGGTGCGGCACAACCCGATGCCCTCCGCGCCGAAGCTGCGCGCGGTGGCAGCGTCCTCGCCGTTGTCGGCGTTGGCCCGCACCGCCAGCTTGCCCTTGCGGATCGTGTCGGCCCACCCGAGGATCTTGTCGAACTCGGGCGGGGGTTCGGCGGCCACCAGCTCGACCGCCCCTTTCACGACCTCGCCCGTGGATCCGTTGATCGAGATGACGTCCCCCTCGGAGATCTCGACCCCGTCCACGGTGGCCGACGCCCCATCGATGTGGACGGCCTCGGCACCGACCACCGCGGGGATCCCCCATCCCCGTGCGACGACCGCCGCATGGGAAACGAGCCCGCCCCGCGCGGTGAGAATCCCCTGAGACGCCTGCATCCCGTGAACGTCGTCGGGCGAGGTCTCGCTCCGCACCAGGATGACCTGTTCACCCTGATCGACGGCCGCCACGGCGCGGTCCGAATCGAAAACGGCCGCTCCCACCGCGGCGCCCGGCGATGCCGCGAGGCCCTTCGTGAGCACGTCGATGTCGCGGTCGCCGAACTGCGGGTGCAGGACCTGATCGAGATGGTCGGCGGTGACGCGGGCCACGGCCTCGCCACGGGTCAGCTTGATGTGCTTGTCGCGGGTCATGTCCACGGCCATGGTCAGCGCGGCCCGACCGGTGCGCTTGCCGACCCGTGTCTGGAGCATCCACAACTTGCCCTGCTCGATCGTGAACTCGGTGTCGCACATGTCCCGGTAGTGCCGCTCGAGGCGGTCGAAGATGGCGAGGAGCTGCGCGTGGATCTTCGGGAACAGTCGGCCCAGTTCGTCGAGGTTCGCGGTGTTGCGGATCCCGGCGACGACATCCTCGCCCTGGGCGTTGACGAGAAAGTCGCCGTAGGGCTTGTTCTCGCCGGTGGCCGCGTTCCGGGTGAAGCCCACACCGGTTCCCGAATTGTCGTCACGGTTGCCGAAGACCATCGCCTGGACGTTCACCGCGGTGCCCAGGTCGTGGCTGATCTTCTCCCGCGTGCGATAGGCCACCGCCCGCGGCGTGTTCCACGATGCGAACACCGCTTCGATCGCACCGCGCAACTGCGCGCGCGGGTCCTGGGGGAACGCCGCCTTGGTTCGCCTGGCCACCAGCCGCTTGTAGGAGGTGCACACCTTGCGGAGCGCCGTCGCCGACAACTGGGCGTCATTGGCCACCCCGGAGTCGGCCTTGGCCTGCTCCAGTGGCGTGTCGAACGCCGCGGCCTCGATGCCCAACACGATCCGGCCGTACATCGCGATGAAGCGGCGGTAGGAGTCGTAGGCGAAACGTTCCTGACCGGTGACGGTGGCGAGGCCCTCGACCGACTCGTCGTTCAGGCCCAGGTTCAGCACCGTGTCCATCATGCCGGGCATCGACTGGGCTGCGCCGGAACGCACACTCACCAGCTGGGGGTCGTCCGGGTCGCCGATCCGACGCCCCATGGCGCGTTCGAGCTTGGCCACGTGACGTTCGATCTGCGCGTCCAGTTCGGCCGGCCAGCCGCTGGTGAGATACGCCGCGGCAGGCGTCGGTGCTGATCGTGAACCCCGCCGGCACCGGGAGGTCGAGGACCGAGGTCATCTCCGCCAGGTTCGCCCCCTTCCCACCGAGCAGATTCTTGAGCTGCATCGGGGGGCGGCGATGCTTGTGATCGAAGGCATAGACGAGGGGCACGCATCTCTCCGGGTTCGTGGGGATGGATCGGTACGCAGCGGTCGGGTTCGCCGTCGCCACGGCACACTGCCCGCAATGACGACCGGTTCGGGATCTTGCCGAGCCGGCGCCGCAACGGGAGTTCGTGGCGTGTCAGCGTAGTGGGAACCGGTCCCGCCCCGGGGACGTTGCCGACACGGTGCACATCGACCGGCCGGGCCTTGCGATACTGGGGCATTCCCCGTCGACCCCGGAACGGAGCGATCGGCCATGCCTCCCGACGAAGCGGTGCAGCAGTTCCTCGACTTCCTCAACGGCCTCGACATGCCTCCGCTCGCCGAGGTGGGCCCTGAAGCGGCCCGGGCCGGCTACGCGCAGCTCGCCACGATCGAAGGACCCCCGGTCGCCGCCGTGGAGGACCACACCGTCTCCAGTGGTCAGCACGGCGACTTCACGGTCCGTTCGTACCATCCGAGCGACACCGCAGAGACGACCGGAGCGTTGGTGTGGATCCACGGTGGCGGGTTCGTGCTGGGGGATCTCGCCACGGCTGATTCGACGTGCCGGACGTTGGCGAACGAAGCGGGGGTCGTGGTGGTGAGCGTGGATTACCACCTGGCGCCCGAACATCCGTTCCCGGCTGCGATCGATGACGTGGTCGCGGCACTCCGCTGGGTGCTGGAGCAGTCCGAGCAACTCGGGATCGACCCGGACCGGCTCGCCGTGGGGGGTGATTCGGCCGGTGGCAACCTCACTGCGGTGGCCTGTCAGCTCGCCCGCGCCGCCGGCGGACCGGCCATCGCCTACCAGTTGTTGGTCTATCCGGTGGTGGACCTGTCCGGCGACCACCCTTCCCATCACGAGAACGCAGTGGGGTACTTCCTCACGTTGGACAACATGCGCTGGTTCGCCGAGCAGTACCTGGCAGGTCGTGATCCGGCGTCGCCCCGGGTGTCGCCGCTCCTCGCGGCCGACTTGTCGGACCTGCCTCCGGCCATGGTGATCACCGCGCAGTTCGACCCGTTGCGCGACGAAGGCATCGCGTATGCCGAGGCACTCGAAGCGGCCGGCGTGCCCGTGGAGCACCGGCACTTCGACACCGAGATCCATGGGTTCTTCGACCTGGACTTCCTACCCGATTGTGCCGTGGCGCGCAGCCTGGCGGCGGATGCCATCCGCCGGGCCTTGTAGGCCCCGCCACCAAACTTTTCCGACCTCACCGCCCAGAGCGGCACTCCCGTGCAGATTTCGCTCGAGAAGCTCGAGAAGTAGAAGGAGAAGGAGGAGTTCGGGTCGGCTACAGACCCAGCCGTGCATCCAGATAGCCGACCAGGCCGTCGATCGGGACGCGTTCCTGATCCATGGTGTCGCGGTCACGCACCGTGACCGCACGGTCCTCGAGCGAGTCGAAGTCCACGGTCACGCACAACGGCGTGCCGAGTTCGTCCTGACGCCGGTAGCGACGCCCGATGTTCTGGGTCTCGTCGTAGTCGGCCATCCAGCGGGGTTGGATCAGACCCAGCACCTCCATCGCCACGCCGGCCAGCTCCGGCTTCTTGGACAACGGCAGCACCGCCACCTTGTAGGGCGCCAGGCGGGGGTGCAGACGCAGCACCGTGCGTGTCTCGCCCCGCACGGTCTCGGTGTGGAACGCCGCCAGCAGGAACGCCATCATCGTGCGGGTCGCGCCGGCCGCAGGTTCGATCACATAGGGCCGGTACCGCTCACCGGTGCTCTGGTCGAAGTAGTCGAGCTTCTCCCCCGAGGCGGCGGCGTGCGCAGACAGGTCGTAGTCACCGCGGTTGGCGATCCCCTCCAGTTCGTCCCAACCCCAGGGGAACGCGAATTCGACGTCCGAGGTCGCCAGTGAGTAGTGGCTCAACTCGTCCGCGTCGTGCGGGCGCAGACGGAGCTCGTCTTCGGGAATGCCCAGATCCACGTACCAGCGGAATCGCTGGTCACACCAGTAGCGATACCACTCGTCGGCCTCGGCCGGGGGCACGAAGTACTCCATCTCCATCTGTTCGAATTCCCGGGTCCTGAAGACGAAGTTCTGCGGGGTGATCTCGTTGCGGAACGACTTGCCGACCTGGGCGATCCCGAACGGCGGCTTCTTGCGAGAGGTGGTGAGCACGTTGGCGAAGTTCGTGAACATCCCCTGCGCGGTCTCCGGGCGCAGGTATGCCTCGGTGGCCGCCGATTCGACCGGTCCGGCGTGGGTGGAGAACATCAGGTTGAACTGGCGCGCCTCGGTGAAGGTGCCGCGGCTGCCACAGTTCGGGCACTGATCCGGATCGTCGAGCTTGTCGAGCCGGAAGCGCTCCTTGCAGTTGCGGCAATCCACCAGCGGATCGGAGAAGTTCGTCAAGTGCCCCGATGCCTGCCAGATCTTCGGCGGGCCGAGGATCGCCGCATCCAGTCCCACGACGTCGTGTCGGAGCTGCACCATCGAACGCCACCACGCATCCTTCACGTTGCGCAGCAGCAGCACGCCGATCGGCCCGTAGTCGTAGGTGGAGCGGAATCCGCCGTAGATCTCGGCGGAGGGAAAGACGAAACCCCGCCTCCTGGACAGGTTGAGGATCGCGTCCATCCGATCCGTCGGATCGGTCTGGTCATCGGCCGGCTGGGCGCTCATGGACAGTCAGGGTAGTGGGGACCCCGCGGTGCGCTCATGTGCGTATCCGGACTCCACGACCGAACCCGGTCGGCCTACTAGCGTGCAGTCGGTGAGCTATCAGGCGTACAACATGCCGCCCCCGATGCCCGTCGATCCGACGAACGTCGCAGGCAAACGGACGATCGTGTGGATCATCGACGGCGTGATCTACGTGGTGGTCAGCCAGGTTCTGAGCCGACTCCTGGGGATCGCGCCCGAGACCAGTAGCCACCAGTTCCAGAACGATCTGGCGGCGAAACAGTTCTGTGCCGACTGGAAGACCGTGCACAACGGGCTGTGCTTCGACTTCCAACGGCACCGCCAGCACGATCTCCAACTACTCGAACGGGATCTGGCTGTTCCTGGCGCTCGTCGTCGTGTTCATCGTCTACCAGGGTCTGCTCGGGGCGAGCCTCGGCAAGTTGGCCATGGGCCTGCGGATCGTGAAGTCCGACGGGTCGCTCGCCGGTATCGGCCCGTCGGCGATCCGCACGGTGCTGTGGGTCGTCGATGCGATCACCTGCGGGCTTCCGGTGGTCGGCGGCATCCTGATGCTCACCACGACCGGCCACCGACGTGTCGGGGACATGGGCGCGGGCACGTACGTGGTTCCCCAGGCCCAGGTCGGCCATCCGGTGATCCTCCCGGGACAGCCCGGGTGGGGCACCTACCAGCAGGTGGGACCGCCCCTGGGTGCGTACCCGATGGGTCAGCCCGGCCAGCCACCGATGGGCCCGCCCGCCGCGCAGGCTCCCTGGGCGCCCACGACGCCGGGTGGGCCCCAGACGACACCGCCCACGACGCCGGGCGGGCCCCCGACAGCACCGCCCATGGCACCGCCCACCGCCCCGTCCGCGGGCTCGGCCGACTACGAAGCCGACAAGCCGATCTGGGACGACGCCCGCCACGCCTACATCCAGTACGACTCGGCGCGGGGGGCGTGGCTCGAGTTCGACGACCGGGTGCAACAGTGGAAGCCGATCAGCACCTGAGCGGACCGTCGGGACTGGCCACCTGGTACGACCCGACCGCAGTCATCGGCAAACGGGTCGTGGCCACGATCGTCGACCTGTTGATCGACGTCGTGATCGGGTTTCTCCCGTTCTGGATGATCCTGACCAGCATGCACACCGTGCACGTCGCCGACTCGTCCAACTACTGCGGCTTCCATTCGACCACGGGCCGTCTCTGCTTTCCCCTCGACGGCACGACCGCGCTGGTCGCGTCTTTGCCGGCCGCGTGGTGGACAGCGCTGAGTGCCGCGAAGTGGATCGTGTTCGCCTGGGTCGAAGGCCGCTACGGCTGGACGCCGGGAAAGCTCGCGGTGGGCGTCCGGGTGGTGCGCGACACGACGGGTGGGCCGTGCGGGTTCGGCCGGGCGATCATCCGGAGCCTGTTGTGGATCGTCGACGGACTCTTCTTCGGGCTGATCGCCTTCGTCACCGCGAACGGATCCAGAGGGCATCGACGCCTCGGCGACCGGGCGGCGGGAACCCTCGTGGTCGACCGCGCCGCGTTCGGTGTCGTCCCCGATCCCCGCATCGTGCAGGAACCCGCGATGCTGCCCGCGATGGTACCGGCGAGCCCGTTGCCACTCGACCAACCCGTCTGGGACGCGGCCCGAGGGGCCTACATCCAGTACGACTCGGCACAGAGCGCCTGGTTGGAGTTCGACGACCAGGCCCAACGGTGGAAGCCGATCAGCACCTGAGTCCGTCGATTCCCCGAACCAGTCCGCCCGGCGTGCCCGGGTGTGACGAACAGCGCGGCCGCGCCGACTCCGGCTCCTACAGGTCGGCGAGCGAGCGCAGACGGCGTTCCAGGTGCGTCTCCATCGCCCGGGTCACCACGCCGGTGAACTCGTCGATGCCTGCTTCGGGTGGCTGGGCGATCACCTGGTTCAGCCGCCCCGAGAGCACGTCGTCGAACAATCCCAGTGCCGCGGGCGATATCGGCCCACCCCGCCGATGGGCCCGACACAAAGCCCCACCCTCGGTCAGATCGAACGCGACCAGCTCGCCGGCCTCGCCACAGACCGCGCACCGGTCGGTCACCGGCCGGACGCCGTCGTGCGCCAGCAGCTTGGCGAAGAACGCCGGGGCGACCACGGGGCTCCGCGTGGCATCCAGGGTCCGGAGCGCTCCGCTCAACATCCGATAGTGCGCCGGGTCGTTCGAGCCTTCCTGGGCGATCTGGTCGACCACCTCGAGCATCGTCACCGACGAACGCAACACGTCCAGGTCGCGCCGTAGCTGCGGGTAGACCTCGATCCGCTCGGCCTGGGTGATCACGTCCAGGGTGCGTCCCTCGTAGAGCTGCACGGCCACGTGGGTGGTCGGCTCCAGGCGGGCCCCGAACTTCGACGTCGTCTTGCGGACCCCTTTGGCCACCGCCCGAACCTTGCCGCGGGACTCGGTGACCAACACGATGATCCGGTCGGCCTCACCGAGCTTGTGGGTGCGCAGCACGACCGCCCGCTCACGGTAGACGGGTCGGCTCACATGACCCCGCCGAACCGGCGGTTGCGGGCCTGGAATTCACGGACCGCGTCGAACAGGTGGCCCCGTCGGAAGTCCGGCCAGAGCACGTCGGTGAAGATCAGTTCGCTGTACGCGAGCTGCCAGAGGAGGAAGTTGGAGATCCGGTACTCCCCCGACGTGCGCACGACCAGATCCGGGTCGGGCACCTCCGGCGCGTACAGGTGACGGTGGATCGCCCGCTCGTCGATCTTGTCCGCAGGAACCCCCTCGGCCACGAGCGCCCGCACCGCGTCGACGATCTCGGCCCGACCGCCGTAGTTGAAGCAGACGTTGAACGACAGGCGCGTGTTCGATCGGGTCTGCTCGGTCGCTTCGTCGATGCGCCGCAGGATCCGCCGTGGCACCCGCCAGTTGCGGCGTCCCAGAAATCTGATCCGTACGCCCTTCTCGTCCAGCTCGTCGGTGTGGCGCATCAGGATTCCCTCGTTGAATCCCATCAGATACCGCACCTCGTCCGCGGGACGCTTCCAGTTCTCGGTGCTGAACGCGTAGACGGTGAAGTGATCGAGACCGAGCTCGAGCGCCCCTTCGACGGTGTCGAAGAGCGCGTCCTCGCCCGCGGCGTGCCCATCGGTCCGCTTGAGCCCCCGCTGCTGGGCCCAGCGACCGTTGCCGTCCATCACACAGGCGACGTGGCGGGGAATCCGTTCCGGATCGATCCCTTCAGGGGGCATGTCGGGTTTCCCGTTCACCGGTCATCGGTCCGAACGTCACGGTGCCGGAATCGAACGGAGCTGATCGAACTCCCAGTAGGCGCGGACCGAGATCAACTCGCCCGCGGCGTTCACCCGGTAGACGTACACGCCGTCGACCACGCCCGCGCTGCCGTCGGAGAAGGTGGAGGTGATCGTGCCCACGTTGGCGCACTCGTCTCCGGCGGCGTACGACTCACGGATCGTGAACCTCACCTGGGCCTGGGCGATCACCGTGTCGTAGAACGCCGCGATCGCGGCTCTGCCACGATGCCCGGCACCCTCGGGGTCGAGCGGTGAAGGACCGACCGGGTCGGCGACGACGGCATCGTCGGCGAACAGCGACAGCCAGTCGTCCCGATCCCCGGCCTCGACGGCCCGGATCGAAGCCAGGGCGGCGCGTCGGGCCGGGTGGGTCGGGTCGAGGGTGATGCCTTGCATGTCGGTATCGAGTCTGTCAGACGACCCGTTCCCCGTCGCGCCTTTGGACCCGGCATAACCGGTACCCTGCGGTGATGCCCACCGACCCCGAGCCTGGGGCGTCGCGCCTCGCCGTGCGCAGTCAGGCTGCGCTCGACGATCTCACCAATGCCCTGCCGGCGGGCGAACACCGCGAAGCACAACGCGAGATGTGCCGAGCGGTGGCCGGAGCCGTCGAGGGCGAGCGCCATCTCGTCGTCGAAGCCGGGACCGGAACGGGGAAATCCCTGGCGTATCTGGTGCCGATCGCCCGCTCGGGGAAGCGGGCGGTGGTGGCCACCGCGACCAAAGCGCTCCAGGACCAGCTCTCGGGCAAGGACCTGCCCTTCGTCACCGCGCACGACGATCTCGGGCTCGACTTCGCCGTGCTCAAGGGACGTTCCAACTACGTGTGCCGCCAACGCCTGGCCGAGTTGCACGCTGAGCGACGACGACCAGATGCGCCTGGCCGGAACCGAAACCGGTCCCTCGCCCGGCGCGCTGGCGGCGATCACGAGCTGGGCGGAGCGATCCGCGACCGGCGACCGGGCCGAATTGGACGACGAACCGGACCCGCGCACCTGGGCGGCGGTGTCGATGACCGCCCAGGAATGCCCAGGCGCCAACCACTGCCCGTCCGGGGCGACCTGCTTCGCCGAAGCCGCCCGTGCGCACGCCGCCGAGGCCGACGTGGTCGTGGTCAATCAGCACCTGTGGGGACTGAACCTGGCCAGCGACGGCATGTTGTTGCCCGAACACGACGTGGTCGTGATCGACGAGGCCCATCAGCTCGTCGACGTGGTCTCGGCGACCGCCGGAACAGAACTGGCCGAGAGCCGTTTCCTCACGGTCGCCCGCGCCGCCCGCGCCGTGCTCGAGAGCCCGGAGTCGATCACCCCGGTCGAGACGATCGCCGCCGACTGGGCGTCCACGCTGACCCCGCTGTGCGGGGACCGACTGCCCGACGGCCCCACCGGTGCGCTGTCCGACTGCATCACCCTGGCCGGGTCCCGGGTGGACAAACTCCTGGGCGAGCTCCGTGCACTGGACCCGAAAGGTCACGCGCAGGTGGCCACCCGCCGGGAACGGGCGCTGAACCTGGCGTCGTCGCTGATCGCTGATCTGCACGCCGTGACCGAACCTTCGGCCGAGTCGGTGCTCTGGGTCGCCGGTCCGACCACCCGGCCGACCCTGTGCTGCGCCCCGATCGACGTGTCCGGGTTGCTCGCGGACACGGCGTGGTCGACGAACACCGCCGTGCTCACGAGTGCGACGATCCCTCCCGGGTTCGCCGAAACGGTCGGCCTCCCTTCCGAGACGACCGACGAGCTCCGGCTGGACAGCCCGTTCGACTTCGCCACCCACACGTTGTTGTACTGCCCGGCCGAGCTGCCGCCGCCACAGGACAAGGACTACACCGATGCCCTGCACGACGAGCTGGCCGCCCTGATCGACGCGGCCGGTGGGGCGACGCTGGCGCTGTTCACCAGTTACCGCGCGCTGGACGCGGCGGTCGAGGCGTTGCGCGAACGGGTGGACGTGCCGATCCTCGATCAGCGGGAACGCTCCAAAGCGGCGCTCGTCGCCGAATTCACCAGGGACCGGTCGACCTGCCTGTTCGCCACGTTGAGCTTCTTCCAAGGGGTCGATGTGCCCGGCGATGCGTGCCAGCTGGTGACCATCGACCGCATCCCCTTCCCGCGGCCGGACGACCCGCTGCTCTCGGCCCGGCGTGATGCGATCGGCGCCGCCGCGTTCAACACCATCGACGTGCCCCGGGCTGCGACCCTGCTCGCGCAGGCCGCCGGGCGTCTGGTGCGCCGGGCCGACGACCGCGGGGTCGTCGCGGTGCTCGATTCGCGCCTCGCGACCCGTCGCAGCTACCGCTGGGCGCTCATCGACGCGCTGCCCCCGATGCCCCGCACCCGCCATCGCCACGAGGCCGAGGCATTTCTCGCCAAGATCCGCCCCGACTAGATCGGCGTCGGCACGTCCCACCTAGGTCGGCCGACGGCCCTCCCACCTCGGCCGAACTCCCGCGGGAGCGCGGGAGTTCGAATTTTCTCGAGCATCGGCTCGTGCTCTCCCCAAATTGTCCCACCTCACTTCTACACTGTCGAACATACGTTCGACAGTGTAGAAGGAGCCGACAATGACCACGGGAACGAAACCGTTCACCGAACAGCCAGCACGTTCGACGAACGCGACCTCCGGTTCGACGCTCCCGCGGGAGTCGGCGCAAACCTCGACCGGTGACTTCGGTCGTCGACTCCCGCGGGAGCGGCTGGCCGGGTTGGACGACCGTGAACTCGCAACCGAGCTCACCGCCCTGGCCAAACGACTCTCGGCCGGCACCTACGAGCTGCTGGTACTGGTCGGCGAGGTCGACGCCCGGGGAACATGGGCGCTCTGGGGCGCGTTGTCCTGCGCGGCATGGCTCGCCGAGGTGGGTGAAGTCGAGATGGTCACCGCGCACAACCAGGTTCGGGTTGCCCGCGCGTTGCGCATTCACCCGGCGCTCGATCAGGCCATGGCCCATGGCGAGGTTTCCTATGCCAAGGCCCGCGTCCTGGTCCCCTACCTCGACGCAGACAACGCAGTCGAACTCGTCGCACTGGCCGAACACACCCCGGCAGCCCGACTGGGAGCAGCGATCGCCGCACGATCGCTGCGCCACGACGACCCCGAGGTGATCGCCGAACGCCAACACCAGGCCCGATCTGTGTCATGGCGGACCGACGGTGACGGTACCGTGGTCATCACCGCACGTTTGACTCCCCAGAACGCCGGACGCGTGTGCGCGGTGCTCGATCAGCAGGTCATGCAAGCAGACGCAGCCCAGGGCGCGTCATTGTGCCAACAGCGTGCCGACGCCTTCGTGGGTTGTGTCACCGCGGGTGGCGGCGCGGTCGACTCCGAGGTCGTCGTCCACGTACGCATCGACGGCAACACCCTCGAGGACGGCACCCCACTGGCCGATCATGCCGTCACGGCAATGTTGCCCGAAGCGTTCGTCTCATTGCTCATGACCGATGCCGAACGACAACCGATCGACGCCAGTCCCAGACGCCGATTCCCCACCCGGCGGCAACGGCGCGTCATCGACGCACGACACCCCGAATGCGCCCACCCCGGCTGTCACGCCCGCGCGTTCCTCCAGTGCGACCACGTCCACCCCTACATCGACGGCGGGCCCACCATCATCGCCAACCTCCAACGTCTGTGCGGACCCCACAACCGGGCCAAGGAACGAGCACGGTCTGCCCGAACGTCGAGCACGCCCAACCGCGCCGCCTGACCAACCGGACCAGATCGCCGTCAGTCGTGGACGAAACCGGTGATGGCGACCACGGCCCGGCCCTCGGCGTCCGAGGCGTCCAGGTCGACCTCGGCGGTGATCGCCCAGGCGTCGGTCTCTCCCGGATCCTCGAGGATCTGGCGCACCGACCACGTCCGTCGCCCCTCGGTGATCACACATCGCTGCGGGCTGCGCGCTGCCGCACCGATGCCGAGCTCGTCGAACTCGTCGAAGTAGCCCGCGCCGGCCTGCTGCCAGCGAGCCGCATCGAAACCGTGGTCTCCGTCGAGTTCGCCGAGTGCCGCCCAGTCACGTCGTGCGAGCAGCTCGACTCGCCGGAACAGGGCGTTGCGGACCAGGACCGTGAACGCCCGGTGGTTGGCGGTCACCGGCGGCGGTGGCGCATCATCGGCCGGTTCGACGGCATGCACGGGTGCCGCGGCTGCGTCGGGACGCGACAGGTCCAGCCATTCGTCGATGAGACTCGAGTCGACCTGGCGCACCATCTCCCCCAGCCAGGTGATCAGATCCTCCAACGCCTCGTCACGGCGACCCTCGGGGATCGTGCGCGACAACGTGCGGTAGGCGTCCGACAGGTACCGCAGCACCACGCCTTCCGACCGGGCGATGCTGTGGAAGCGGATGTAGTCGGTGAAATCCATCGACTGTTCGAACATCTCCCGGACCACGGACTTGGGGTGCAACTCGTGGTCGGCCGCCCACGGTTCGCTCCGGCAGTAAGTGGCGAACATCGGCTCCAGCAACTCGACCAGAGGCTGGGGGTAGGTCACCTCCTCCAACTCCGCCATTCGCTCCTCGTAGCTCAGCCCTTCGGCCTTCATCCGGGCCACTGCGTCGGAACGGGCACGGTCGAGCTGTGCGCGCACCACCGGCCGCGGGTCCTCGAGCACCGCCTCGACCACCGAGACCACGTCGAGCGCGTACTCGGGCGCCTCGGGATCGAGCAGATCCAGCGCGGCCACCGCGAACAGGGCGAGTGGCTGGTTCAGGGCGAACGCGTCGGGCAGCTCGCGGGCCAGGAACAAGGTGCGCCCACGCTCGTCGGGAGTGTCGCGACGGATGAGGACTTCGGCATCCACCAGTGATTCGGTGATCTCGGCCGCCCGGGCCCGGTTCGCGACGACCTCGGCGTGGTTCGCATAGGGACTGTCCAGCATCCGATCCAGATCGGCTTCGCCGTCCCCGGGGCGCGACAGCACCGCCAGCACCATCGAATGGGTCACCGTCAGGGGCGCGGTGAGCGGCTCCGGAGGGGAGTACACCAGCCGCTCGAAGGTCGGTTTGCCCCAGGAGACCATGCCCGGGGGCGGCTTGCGCGTCCGGACGTTCTTGGGGTTCCGGCCCTTCGCGATGGCCTTGGCCTCCGCTTTGGCCTTCTCGACGGTGTGCTCGGGGGCGAGCACCACCACGGTCCCGGTCGAATCGAACCCCGCCCGACCGGCCCGGCCGCCGATCTGGTGGAACTCCCGTGCCGAGAGCAACCGGACCTGCGCGCCGTCGAATTTCGACAGGCCGGTGAACACCACCGTGCGAATGGGCACGTTGATGCCCACGCCGAGCGTGTCGGTGCCACAGATCACCTCGAGCAGACCCTGCTGCGCCAGTCGCTCGACCAGTCGTCGGTAGCGCGGCAACATGCCCGCGTGATGCACGCCGATGCCGTTGCGGACGTAGCGCGCCAGGGTGCGACCGAAACCGGCCGCGAATCGGAAGTCGCCGATCGCCTCGGTGATCTCGTCTCTGCGGGTCCGGTCCACCACGCGCATCGACGACAGCGCCTGGGCCTGGGCGACCGCGGCGGCCTGGGTGAAGTGCACCAGGTAGGCGGGGGTGCCGTGGGTCTCGAGCAGTTCGTCGATGGTCTCGGTGACCGTGGCCACGCGGTACTCGTGCACCAGGGGCACCGGACGACTCGGCGAGTAGACGACCTGCACCTCGCGTGTGGTGCGATGCCCGAGGTCCTCGACGAAAGGGGTGACATCACCGAGGGTGGCGGACAGCAGCACGAAACGGCTCTCGGTCAGCTCCAGCAGCGGAACCTGCCATGCCCATCCGCGCTGTGGGTCCGCGAACCAGTGGAACTCGTCCAGCACCGCCGTGTGCACCGCGGCGCTGCTGCCCTGACGCAGCGCCAGGTTCGCGAGGATCTCCGCGGTGCAACAGATGATCGGCGCGTCGGGGTTCACCGACGCATCACCGGTGAGCATGCCGACACGATCGGCCCCGAAGACATCGACGAGCTGGAAGAACCGTTCGGACACCAACGCCTTGATCGGCGCGGTGTAGTAGCCGCGCCCGCCACGGGCGAACGCGTCGAACAGGGCGGCGGTCGCGATCAGCGTCTTGCCCGACCCGGTGGGGCTGTCCACGATCACGTGGGCATCGACCGCGATCGCGAGCACGGCCTCTTCCTGCGCGTCGTAGAGCTCCAGGCCCTGTTCGCCCACCCAGTCGGTGAACGCGGCCAGGATCGCTTCGGGATCACCGTCGCACGCCGCGGCCCGATCACCGAGGTTCGGCCCGGACATCAGTAGCCGTAGCGTGCGAAGCGTTCGGGTCGACGCTGCCAGTCCTTGTCGACCTTGACGAACAGCTCCAGATACGCGCCCGGCAGTCATCTGCTCACGCACCCGACGTCCCACCTCGGCGAGCACCCGGCCACCCTGCCCGATCACGATGCCCTTCTGGGATTCGCGCTCGACCAGGATCTCGCAGCGCACGCGCGGCCAGTCCCATTCGGTGACCCGGGTGGCGACCGAGTGCGGCACCTCGTCGCGCAGCACCGCGAGGAGTTGCTCGCGCACCAGCTCGGCCACCCAGATCGCCTCGGAGGTGTCGGTGACCTGGTCCGCGGGGTAGTACGGCGGACCTTCGGGCATGCGCGCGACGAGCTCGTCGACCAGGGCATCGACGCCCTGCCCGGTGACCGCCGAGACCGGGAAGTACGCGCTGCGGTCGAGCTGCCCGGCGGCGGCGAGCTGGGCGAGCACCTCGTCACGTCCGGCGATGTCGCACTTGTTCACCACCACGATCGCGTCCGGGGGGATGCGATCTGCGATGAACCGGTCGCCCCGCCCCAGCGGCGCCGTCGCGTCGATCAACTGCACGACCACGTCCACATCGGCGATCTCGGCATCGGCCGCGGCGTTCAACCGGGTGCCCAGCGGCGTGCGCGGTTTGTGGATCCCCGGGGTGTCGACGAACACGATCTGGGTGGGCTCCCCGTTGGCGCTGCGGTCCGCATCCAGATGCAACACCCCGCGCACGGCGAAGCGTGTGGTCTGGGGCTTGTCCGAGGTGATCGAGGCCTTCGTCCCGAGCATCCGGTTCAGAAGCGTCGACTTTCCCACGTTCGGACGCCCCAGGAGCGTGACGAAACCGCTCCTCACCCGGTGGCGTCCTCGACGGGCCGGTCCGTCGCGTCCGCGGCGACCTCGTCCGTTGCGACCGCCACGATCCGGACCCTGGCGATGCGACGACCCTGCATGCGCTCGACCCGTAGCTCGTAACCGGGCACCCGGACGACCTCACCGCCCACGGGTACCCGACCCAACTCCCCCACGACCAGTCCCCCGACCGAGTTCCAGTCCCCTTCGGGAAGGTCACCGTCCAGGACGTCGTTCGCGTCGTCGACGCTGAGTCGACCGTCGACCCTCAGCACCCCGCCGGGAAGCGGTTCGACCAGTGGATCGTCCACGTCGAACTCGTCGACGATCTCGCCGACCAGTTCCTCGATCAGGTCCTCGAGGGTGACCAGACCGGCGGTCGTGCCGTACTCGTCGACGACGATCGCCATGTGGAACTTGTCGCGCTGCATCTCGGGCAACAGCTCGGCGACCCTTTTGGTCTCGGGCACGAAATGCGCCCGTCGCACCAGCTCGCTCACGGCCACGTCGGAACGGTCGTTGCGTTCGGCACGCATGAGGTCCTTGGCGTAGAGCACACCGACGACCTCGTCGGGGTCGCCGCCGTGCACGGGCACGCGGCTGTAGCCGTGATGGAGCATGACCTCCATCGCGTCCGCCGCCTGCGTCGACGCCTCCACGGTGACCATGTCGGGTCGGGGCACCATGACCTCTCGGGTGATCGTGTCACCGAACTCGATGACGCGGGCGATGTAGGCGCGCTCGTCGTCCTCGATGACGTCGTTCTGGGCGGCCTCGTCGGCCAACGCCAGGAGCTCCTCCTCGGACACGAACGGTCCCTGCTGCAACCCCTTGCCGGGGAGCAGCACGTTGGTGATCGAGATCAGCAACTTCGCGATCATGCGCAACGGCCAGAACCTGGCCATGAGCCAGACCGGACCGGCCGAACGCAGTGCCGCGTCGTCGGGGTGCTGGACCGCCCAGGTCTTCGGTGCGGCCTCGGACAGCACGAACACCAACGCGACGTTCACGATCAACGCGACGATGACGCCCGCGGGACCGAAGAGCCGCTCGGCCTCGATGGTGATCAGCGCGGTCTGCACGGTCTGACAGACCAGGACGACCAGCAGGAGCGAGTTGAGGAACGAGGCGGGCTCGGAGACCAGGTCCAACAGCCGCCTGGCCCCACGTCGACCCGACTCGTCATGGGCGACGGCCCGATTGCGGTTCATCCTCGTCAACGACGTCTCGGCCATCGCCAGGAACGCCTGGATCGCGAGCAGGACGATGATCGCGATGATGACGATCACGTCCAGGCTCGACGAGCTCGACCCGAGGATCACGTGGGCACCTCGGTGCCGGCGGCCACCGGTCGATGCACGCGGGCCACCACCTGTGCTTCCAGGGCCCGCATGACCTGTGCCTCGTCGTGGTCACGATGATCGTGGCCCAGAAGGTGGAGGATCCCGTGCACGCACAGCAGGGCGAGTTCGTCGTCGAGCGTGCCGGCGTGTGCGGGGGCGTTGGCGGCGGCGACCTCCGGGCAGATCACCACGTCGCCCAGCAGGGTCGGCGTCGACCCGTCGAGCGAGCCGGGCCCGTCAACCCCGTCGATCGGAAACGACAGCACGTCGGTGGGCCCCTCGCCGTCGAGGAACTCGTCGTTGAGCGCGGCGATCTGCTCGGCGTCCACGAGGGTCACCGTCAGCTCCGACGATGCGGGCACATCGAGCGCGTCGAGGGCAGCCCCGGCGAGATCTGCCAGCCACGTCGCGTCCACCAGTGGGACGCAACTCGGAGGGCGGTCGTCGATGACGGCCGCGCTGGCTCCTTTCTGATCCGGCGCGGAAGCGCTCGACCGAGGCATCCTCAGCGGTCCTCCCCGACGCCGGCTTTGGCGTAGGCATCCACGATGTCCTGGACGATCCGGTGACGGACCACGTCCCGACTGGACAGGTGCACGAAGTCGATGCCGTCGATGTGACCGAGCACCCGTTCGAGTCCGGCCAGTCCGCTGCGGCCACCGTCCACGTCGACCTGGGTCGTGTCGCCGGTGACCACCGCCCGGGACCCGAACCCGATCCGGGTCAGGAACATCTTCAGCTGTTCGGGCGTCGCGTTCTGGGCCTCGTCGAGGATGATGAAGCTGCGGTTGAGCGTCCGGCCGCGCATGAACGCGAGAGGCGCGACCTCGACCGCGTCGCGTTCGACGAGCCTCCGCAGCCCTTCTGGCTCCAACAGGTCGGCCAGCGCGTCGTAGAGGGGTCGCAGGTACGGGTCGACCTTGGCCATCAGATCACCCGGGAGGAACCCCAGTCGTTCACCGGCCTCGACCGCGGGACGGGTCAGCACGATGCGGTCGACGAGTCGGTCGTGTAACGCGTGGACGGCGCAGGCGACCGCCAACCAGCTCTTGCCCGTCCCGGCGGGTCCCAGACCGAACGTGATGACGTTGGCGGAGATCGCATCGACGTACCGCTTCTGGCCGGCCGTCCGGGGCCGCACGGTCCGCCCGCCGGGAGCCCGGAGCACATCGGTCGTGAACACCTCGAGCGGCTCCTCACCGGCACGGACCATGGCCACCGTGCGGTCGATCGTCTCGGCGTCGAGGGCCTCCCCGGCTCCCACCATGCCCAGCAGCGTCCGGAACAGCTCGGCGACATCGCCGGCCTCGTCGCCTTCGATCGTGACCTCGTTGCCCCGCACCCGCACCGAGGTGTCCCCGAACGCCCGCTCGATCCGCCGCAGGTGGGCATCCGCGGGTCCGACCACTGCCGCCAGTTCGTGGGGGTCGCCCACGGTCAGTTCGATACGGGTCATGCTCACGCGCCTTCCAGCGTAGATGGTCCGCCGAGACGGCGAGGAGCCGGTTCGCGTCGCCCCACGCGGCCCGGGGCCGATGACGCCGAATCCGATCGGGCTCGACCAGGTACGCTCGTCCGGCGATGGCGACTTCCCAGGGCGGCCCGTCGGGCGATGCCACCGGCCCCGACCGGGCCGCAGCCCGTGATGCCCGCCTGGCTGCTGCTGCCGACCAGCGTCGGCGGACCCGGTTTCTCACCGCACAGGCGGCCGAGGATGCGTCGGTTTCCGGCGTGCTGCTCGACCTCGCCGAACGCGCCGACGCGGTGACCGTCACGAGTTGTCTCGGCCATGAGCTTCACGGGCGGATCACGGCGTTGGGCGTCGATTTCGTGACCCTGACCGGCCCCGAATCGGAAGTCGTGGTCATGACGGCGGCGATCCAGTCCATCACCGTGCCGGTGGCCGCCACGGTGACCGGTGACCGGTTCGAGGCGTTGGAGGTCGCACTGGTGGACGTCCTCGTGACCATGGCGCCGGACCGTCCCGAGGTGGAGGTCCGGACGGTCGCAGGGCAGGCGATCACCGGCACGCTGCATGCCGCCGGGCGGGACGTCGTGCTGATCCACCGGCCCGACCGTCAGGCGGCCTACGTGCCGATCGGCGCGATCGCCGAGCTGGAGGTGCGGGGCTGATCAGGGAGCGGCTCAGGATTCGGCGGGATGGGCGGCGGGTTCGGGGTAGAGATGTTCCAGGCTGCCGGGTTCGATCCGGCAGGTCTCGATGAACGCGTCGACGTCGGAGGTCTTGAGTCGGATCACCCGACCGAAGCGATACGCGTTCAGTTGGGCCTCGTCGATGAACCGGTAGAGCGTGCGTGCGGTGACCCCGAGGCGTTTCGCCGCCTCGGCGGTGCTCAACCACTGGATCTCGTCATCGGCCATGGGCGTCATACTAGCAACTCCAGTGCATTTTGCACCCGTTTCGATTCATCGTGCACGCCAGGTGCCGAATTCGGGGTTTGAACCATCTGCGGGGCGGGCACAGACCCGATGCCAACCCTCGGCCCGACCCTGGAGATGCCGTGATGAGTTCCTACGTGCTGCTCGCGCTCGCTGGATCCCGGTCCCGGTGGCCCGCACGGATCGCCGGCTGGACCGCGTCGGGGACACCGCGGCTCCGGTTGCACCGGTGCGCCTCACCCGCAGAGCTGCGCGCCCGTCTCGCCTCGGGTCGGCGGCTCTCCGCGGTGCTCGTCGATCCGGCGTTCGCCGGCCTGGACCGCGATCTGGTCGCCGCGGCACGTGCGGCGGGCTGCCCGACCGTTGTCGTGTCCGACGGGACGGATCGCCACCGCTCCGAGGATCACGGCGCCACCGCGCACCTGCCGCCCGACTTCGATCGAGGAGACCTGCTGGCCGTGCTCGCCGCGGCGGCGACGGTCGTACCGGACGTGATGCGCTCCCCGTTCGCACCGGCCCCGCCGCCGGTGCCCAGTCCCTGGTCGGGTCGTCTGGTCGCGGTCTGCGGCACGGGGGGAACCGGGACCTCCACCGTCGCCGCGGCGATCGCCCAGGCGCTCGCCGAATCTCGGGCCGCGGCGCGGCGCGTGGTCCTCGCCGATCTCGCCCTCGACGCCGACCAGGCGTTGCTGCACGCGATCGACGATGATGCGATGTCATTCGTGGACCTGGTCGAGGCCCACCGGAACGACCGGCACGACGCCGACGTCGCCGCCGCCTGCCGGCACCGGGTCGACGGGCGTGGCTACCAGGTGGTCCCCGGGCTCCGACGTCACGCCGAATGGGCGGTCCTTCGCCAGCGCAGTGTCCGTCGCGCGTTGGTCGGACTCCTGGACGACTGCGACGTGCTCGTCGCCGACACCGACGGTGACGTCGAAGGCGAGACCGACTGTGGGATGACCGAGATCGAGGACCGGAACGTGCTGGCCCGAAGCACGATCCCGATCGCCGAGCTCGTGGTCGTCGTCGTCGCTCCCGGTCTCAAGGGACTGCATTCGATGGCACGGTGCGCACAGTCGCTCGGTTCGGCCGGTGTCGCGTCGGACCGGATCGTCCCGGTGGTCAATCGAATCTCCCGGCGGCCCTCGGTCCGAGCGGAGTACACCGCCGCGCTCGGCGACCTGTTGCCCGACGTCGAACATCCGCCGGTGTTCATCGGCGAGACCGACGAGCTCGACGCCGTCCACCGGGCGGTCGGGCCACTCCCCGTTTCCCTCTGTCGGCCCCTGGCGGCAACGATCGAGCGGGCCCTGGGGCGTCCCCAGCGCATGGTCGCGGCCGAAGAGCCCGTCCCGGTCCGTCCCGGCGCCGGGTCCTGGACCGCGCCGGCACGCGCGGCGATCTGACCGGTCGGATCGGTGATGCCGCCCAACGGGCCGACCGCATTGTGGCACTGCACGATCGAGAAGCGGGACGAAGCGTTGCTCATGGTGCGTCGGGCGACCGATCCCGAGGGACGGGCCGCCCTGATGCGGGCCGCGCAGATCCTCGAGCCCCTCGACCATCCCGGCGTCGAGGCTTACGTCGGCGTCGCCGAGCAAGCCGGATCGACGGTCCTGCGCACCGGGTTCGTCGGCGAGCAGTCGCTGCGCAGCTCACCGCCGCGCCGGCCCCACGGCTCGTCGCGCTCGCGACGACGCTGGTCGCCCTGCTCGACGACCTGCACGCACGCGGGATCGCGCACGGAGCGATCTCGGCGACCTCGATCGTGTTCGACCCGACAGGCCGACCGGTCCTGTGTGGACTCTCCGACGCCCGCCTCCGCCGCGAGGACGACGGCGCCTGGCCCGCGCGTCGCCGTGCCGATCACCGCGCCCTGGCGAACGTGTTGACCGGTTGCGTCGAGATGGTGCAGGTCCGTGGCTGGCATCCCGGTGATCAGCGGACCCGCGCCGGCCTGCGACGGAGCATCGCACGGTTGCGCGACGGCGAGCCGCTGGCGTTCGCCCGGGTCCGCCCGGATCGCCACCGGAGGGGGCCCGCAGGAACCGGTCGGGAACCACTCGACACCGCCGACACGCACCGGTCGGGCCGGACCGACGACACCTGGACGGTGTGCACCGGCGATCATCTCTGGCACATCGCGGCGCACGTGGTCGCGACCCGGTGTGGGCACGCTCCGGACGAGCCGACGATCCAGGAGTACTGGAAACGCCTCGTCGCCGCGAACTCGGCGACCGTGCAGGATCCCGATGTCGTGCGTCCCGGCCAGCGACTCGTGCTGCCCTGACGCGCTCAGCGCCCGCGATCGGCCGAGCGCACCCAGGGGGCCGAGGCGCGTTCCAGACGGTCCAGCCGGTCACCGGGACGAGCCGATCGCAGTGCTTCGCGCACCGCCGCGGTCGTCTCGGCCAGGTCGTCGGGAACCACGGCATCGACGATCCCGAGTTCCAACAGGTCGGCGCTGGTCAACCGGAGATCGCCGGCGACCTCGGCGGCCCTGCCGGCGTCACGGTGCAGGATCGCCGCGGCGCCCTCGACGCCGATCACCGAGAAGATCGCGTGCTGCTGGATCAGGAGCCGGTCGGTGACCCCAAGCGCCAGTGCCCCGCCGCTCCCCCCTTCGCCGACACACACCCCGACCGTGGGGACGTCGACGTCGACGAGATCGAGGAACGTCTCGGCGATCGATCGGGCCACGCCGGCCTGCTCGGCGTCCGAGCCGGGTTCGGCGCCCGGAGTGTCGATCAGGGTCACGATCGGCAGGTGGCGCCGTTGGGCGAGCGCGATGGCCCGACGGGCGAGCGCAAAGCCGCCCGGGGCCGTCCGGCCGTTGCCGGCGTAGCGGTCCTGGGCGATGACCACGGCGCGTTGCCCGTCGATGGTCGCCAACCCCGCCCGCACGCTGGCGTCGGTACCGGCAAGCTCCGTCCAACTCGACACCAGGGCGGCGGCCACGTCCAGCCCACTGGGACGGCCCGGTCGTCGGGCCGCCTGCACCTCGCCCCAGGCCCCGTCGGGAACGATGTCGTCGCCTTCGTCGTGCGCCGCGCGCTCCAATGGGCGGATCTCGAGGCGTGCCGGGGTGAGGCCCAGTGCGCCGTCGAGCCAGGTGCGCAACGCGGCGTCGTCGCCGACGAAATCGACCAGCGCGCCCTCCCGGGCCGTCTCGGCCGAGTGGGAACGGCCCGCCACGGCCACACCGGTGATCGCCTCGGCGACCCGGGGCCCGGCGAAGCCGACGGTCGCCCCGGTCTCGGCGGCGATGACGTCACACAGCGACGCGTAGGAGGCGAAGACCCCGCCGGTGGCGGGATGGTGCAGCACCGCGACCGAGCCGAGTCCGGCGGCGCGCGAGTCGTCCCATCGCCGCGGCCGTCCGACCCATCTGGATGAGCGACACCATGCCCTCCTGCATGCGCGCGCCTCCGGTGCGCACCTCGACCACCACGGGAAGACCCAGTTCGATCGCCCGGTCGATCGCGCGGACGACCTTGGTGCCGTGCACCACTCCCATCGAACCGCCCAGGATCGAGAAATCGCCCTCGATGACCACCGCGGACTGGGCGCGACCGGTGCGCACCGACTCGCGGTCCATGGCGCGGCAGGCGCGCCCCGTAGCCGGGAAATCCGAGCGGGTCGCCCGAACGCAGGTCGACGTCCCATTCCTCGATGATCTCGAGCAGTGCCATGTCGCCAAGGTTCGCAGGTTCCCGCGCCCACCGGCGAAGAGGCCGACCCGGTCAACGCAAGCGCAGCGCCACCTCGTTGGCCAACAGTCGCCCCCGCTCGGTCAGCACCAGCCGCGGGCCGTCGCCGACGCCCCACTCGGCATCCACCCGGGCGACCCGGGCGACCAGCCCGACGAGCGGGCCGGTAAGGTCCTGGTCGGCCAGGGCATCGACGGGCACTCCGGCGCCGGTGCGGATGAGCAGTTCGAGCCGTTCGAGCCGCCGGGCGTCGGCATCGAGCGTCTCCGACCCGGCCTCGGGACGCCGACCGGACTGGACCGCGTCCACGTACCGTTCCGGGGTGCGCACGTGCCAGTAGCGACGCCCGCCGACATAGCCGTGCGCGGCGCAGCCCACCGCCAGATAGTCGCCGCCCACCCAGTAGGTGAGGTTGTGGCGACAGCGCGCACCGGGGCGGGCCCAGTTCGAGATCTCGTACCACTCGAACCCGGCGTCGGCGAACAGCGAGGACGCGGCGAGGTACTTGGCCGCCTGGTCGTCGTCGTCGGGGTGCCGCGCCGGTTGGGAGGCCAACGGCGTGCCCGGCTCGACGGTCAGGGCGTACGCACTGACATGCGCCGGTTCCAGCGCCAGCGCGCCCCGTACGGTGCGTTCCCAACTCGCGCGCGACTCTCCGGCGGCGCCGTAGATCAGATCCACGTTGAAGGCCAGGCCGGCGGCGTGGGCGGCTTCGGCGGCCCGCTGGACGTTGTCGGGATCGTGCGTCCGACCGAGTGACCGCAGCACCGCCGGGTCGAGGGACTGCACCCCGATCGACAGCCGGTTCACCCCGGCGTCCGCGACGGCACGCACCCACTCGACGGTGATGTCATCGGGGTTGGATTCGACCGTGATCTCGGCGCCCGGTGCAACGTCGACCGCGGCGATGACCTCGCCCAGACGAGCCGGGTCGACGAGGCTCGGGGTGCCGCCCCCGACGAACACGCTGGTCGGTCGGGGCAGGGTGGCCAGATCCCGCCGCGCCTGGGTGGCGCAGGCCGTCGAGATACGCCTCGGCGAGGGCGGCCCGATCGGTCCAGGTGGCGAACGCGCAGTAGTCGCAGCGGTGGCGACAGAACGGGACGTGCACGTACACCCCGAACGATGGGGACGCCGTCACCGGCACCGCCGGCGATCGGCGAGCAACGCGCCGGCGGTGAGCGCCGCGGTCTCGGCTCGCAGCACGTGATCGGCGAGCCCGACGGTGGCACGGGCGCGGGCCAGCTCCGCATCGGTCCACCCACCTTCCGGCCCGACCAGCACGCCGCGGAGTTCCGCGTCGACCGCCGGTCCACCCATCTGGGCCAGGGCGACCCGCTCGCGGGTGACGAGGTCGTCGAACTCGGCGAGGGGCTCCACTTCGGGCAGGCGGGCCCGCCGACACTGCATCGCCGCTTCGCGGGCGATCCGGACCAGTCGCGCGTGCCGGTCGGGCGCGGTCTCGGGGCTCCATCGCACCACGGATCGGGCCGCGACGAAGGGCACGATGACATCGACGCCGAGCTCGGTGAGGTGCCGGGTCACCGCGTCGACCCGGGAGCCCTTCACGAGCGCAAAACCGACGGTGACCGCAGGGCGCGGTGCCGGCACCTCGACGATCGCCCCGGTCGGCTCCAGCGCGGCACCGAATCGAGCCGGTCGCCAGCGACCACGCCCGTCCGCGACGGTGAGCGGGTCACCGTCGCGGAGTCGGACCACGCGTGCCAGGTGATGACGATCGTCGTCCCGCAGCTCCAACGCGTCGAGATCGTCGACGAAGACGTGGGGACCGTGGGTGCCGTCAGGATCGGCCGGGCGGGCACGATCGTCCATCGGACCCGGGGACACTCAACCGCGGAAAGCCGAGCGCATCCGGTGCAACAGGCCGTCCCCGGACTCGTCGATCGCCTCGTCGCGCAGCTCCGCGAGTTGTCGGATCAGGTCCCGTTCGGCGTCGTCGAGCTCGGTCGGCACGGCGACGGTGAGCTCCACGATCAGGTCGCCTCGTCCCCGCCCGCCGAGGCGGGGCACCCCGAGACCACGGAGACGCACGGCGGTGCCGGGCTGGGTGCCGGGCTCGACCCGGATCTCCTCGGGGTCGTCGAGGGTCTCGAGTTCGAGCCTGGCGCCGAGCGTGGCCTGGGCGAAGCTGACCGGCAGGGTCGTGTGCAGGTCGTCCCCGACGCGTGCGAACCGTTCGTGCTCGGCAACCTGGAGATGCACGTAGAGATCGCCGCGGGCGCCGCCGCGGGGACCCACGGCTCCCAGTCCCGAAAGTCGCAGGGTGGAGCCCGAATCCACCCCGGCGGGGACGTCCACGGTGTAGGTCTTGTCGACGAGCTTGCGTCCCTCGCTCCCGCACGCCGGACAGGGATGGGGCACGATCCGGCCCCAACCGCCGCACCGACCGCACACCCCGGCGGTGACCATCTGGCCGAGCAGCGACTGGCGCACGGTCCGCACCTGACCGGAGCCATTGCAGTCCGGGCACGTCTCCGGCGAGGTTCCCGGCGCGGCGCCCGTCGCTTCACAATCCTCGCAGGCCACCGCGGTGTGCACGGTGACGGGCACCTGACCGCCGAAGACGGCATCGACGAAGTCCACCCGAGCGGTGACCTCGATGTCGGCACCGGCCGGCGGGCCGGCCGGACCGTTCGACCCGCCGAACCCACCACCGAAGAACTGACTGAAGATGTCGCCCAGTCCTCCCCCGAATCCGAACGGATCGCCGCCCGCGGCGCCCTGGACGCCTTCCGGTCCGAACCGGTCGTAGCGACTCCGCTTGTCCGGGTCGCTCAGGACCTCGTAGGCGACCGCGACCTCTTTGAAGCGGGCTTCGGCCACCGGGTCACCGGGGTTGGCGTCGGGGTGCAGCTCGCGGGCGCGACGGCGGTAGGCCCGCTTGAGCTCCTCCGCGGTGCAGGTGCGTTCGACCTGGAGCAGTTCGTAGTAGTCGGTCGCCACAGCGCGCTCAGCCTTCCGTCAGCCGTCGTCCGAGCCGCTGGCTGACGAGCGCCACCGCGGCCAGGGCCTGGGGATAGTCCATCCGGGTCGATCCCAGCAGTGCGAGGCTACCGGCAGGGCTTCCGCCGACTTCATAGGGCGCGACGACCACCGCGCAGTCGGCGAGGGGCTCCATCCCGGTTTCCGTGCCGATCGCCACCTGGAGCCCACGGTCCAGCACGTCCCGGACGAGGGTCACCACGACCAGTTGCTGCTCGAGGATCGTGAGCACCTGGCGGACGGTCTCGATCGCGTCGAACGACTCGGCGAGCTGTGCGGTACCGCCGATGTAGACCTGTTCGAGGTCGGTCGAATCGGCACCGTGCGACGCGGCACATCCCGCGAGCACCTGATCGACCGCCTGCTCCCCGGTCATGGCGATGGTCGCCAGTTGCGACAGCGGTTTGCCGTCGAGGTGTGCGGCGAGACGGGCCTCGGCCCGGTCGAGCACCTCCGCTTGGGGTGCGTCGGCCAACTCGAGGGTGCGCTTGTCGATCGAGCCGTTCGCCAGGACCGCCACGAACAGCACCACCTTCGGGGCGAGCTCCACGAGCTGCACCGAGCGCACCGGCGACGGGACCTGGGTGGGGGCCACCACCACCGCGGCCTGGTGGGTCAGGTTGGACAGCAGGTGCGTGGTGGCGTCGAGCATGTGTTCGATCTCACCGTGAGTGGTGGCGAAGAACTCCCGGACCCGCCCCGCCGCGTCCTTGCCGAGTCGCAACGACGGCCCGGTCAGCTCGTCGACGAACGCGCGGTAGCCCTTGTCGGTGGGTACCCGGCCCGCGCTGGTGTGCGGCTGGTGCAGGTAGCCGTCGGCCTCGAGCTGGGCCATGTCGCTGCGCACGGTCGCCGGGGAGACCTCGACGCCCGAGGTGTGGGCCACGTGTGAGGATCCGACCGGTTGCGCGGTGTGGATGTACTCGGAGACCACGGCTCGGAGGATCGTCGCTTTGCGCTCGTCGAGCATGCGTCCTTCCCCTGATCGTCCTTTCGGGGCAGCGTCACTGCTGCCGCTTCTGGCACTCGATGATAGCGAGTGCCAGCCGATTCGAGACGGTTCGCGACCTGCGCCCGGCGCTTGGGGCGTCGACGTTGCCTGGCGGAGAACCCGATGGTCAGGTTCCCGTGGTGGCGGACACCGTCACGACGATCCGGACCCGGGGGCAACGGTCTGCGTCGGCGTCGATGACGCCGGGACGGTCGTGGTCGACCCCACGGTCGTGGTCGGGCCGGGCACGGTGGTCGTCGTCGACGACGCCGGCGGCTCGGTCGGTGGCGGCGTCGACGGGACGGACCGTGCGGTCGTGGGCACGGCCGCAACCGAGGTGGTCGTCGCGTGGCTGGGGTCGTCCGGTGAGATGCATGCCGACGAGGTCGCCGGTGGTGCCTGCTCGCCGGGGACGACGACCACTCCGGCACAGCCGATGTCGGAGACACCGACGTCGAAGGACACGGTCCCCTTGTCGGCGAAATGATGCACCGCCACCATGTGGCGGATGTACCCGGCGGCGTCGACGGAGACCTTGGCCTGGGTCCACGCATAGCCCTCCTGGTGCAGGACCCCGAGCGCATCGCTGATGGCCTGGTGCTCGGCCGTGGAGAGGCCGGCGTGGGCGGCCATCTTCGCAAGGTCGATGCCCACGTCGTACACGGTCGCCGGCGTGCCGTCGACCGTGGTGGTTCCGGCTCGCTTGGCGCCGTCGATCGCGGCGGACTCCAGCTCGAGGTAGCCGTTCGGGCTGGCCATGGCGAGCATGGCGATCGCGCCGTTGCGCCTGCCGAGTGCGGACTCGGTGAGGCTGGCGAACCCCGGGAGTGAAGTAGCGGTGCCGCCGCGGCCGGCGGCGGGAACCAGACCGGCGGCGCCGCCCAGGTCTTCCCAGACCTGGGTGTCGTCGACCCGCACGGCCACCTTCATGTTCCCGCCGCCGATGTTCGCCCCGGCGACCATGCGCCGCGGATTCGTGTTCACCACTGCCCGTCCCCGGACCGACGAGTCAAGCGGCGCACCAGCCCGACATACTGCGCTGTGGCCGGCCCCGTCGCCACGACGGGGAGCCTCGAAGGTCGCGCAGCGGGGAGCGGTGGTCGTCGGCGACGCAGGACGCTCCGCGGTGATCGCGTAGGTGATCGCGAAGCTCCCCGCGCGGGCCGTGGACCCCACCGCGGCGCGCACTGCGGATTCGGCGGCGCTGTGGAAGAGGTGCACTTTCTTGCCGGCATCCGCAGTTCGCCCGCGCTCGAGGTGGCGATCATTGGGCCCCACACTGGTGGTGGACGTGCGGTGTCGGTGGGTCACGGCGACCGCCACGACCACCACGAGCAGCACCGATAGTCCCACCACGACGATGCGGGTTCTGCGAGCGGGACGGCCCAGGTCCTGGTCCATGTCCTCACCTCCATGTTGCGCAAATGGCGCGCAACGAGCGGTTCGTCTCGGCTCTCAACCGTAGCACCGCAGAACCCGGCCGATCTGGGCGCCATAGGACCCGCCGAACAGGCAGGCGTGCACCAGCAGGGGAACCAACTGGTGCAATCCCACCCGCTCGTCGCGGCCGGGCAACGGCGGCGTGACCTCGTCGTAGGCCGCGAATGCCGAGTCGGGGAACCCTCCGAAGAGCTGCATCATCGCCAGATCGGTCTCGGGATGCCCGCCGTGGGCGGCCGGGTCGATCAACCAGGGCCGACCGTCAGCGCCCCAGATGACGTTGCCGCCCCACAGATCCCCGTGCAGCCGCGCCGCGGGAACGTCAGGCCCCGCCAACCCGTCCGCCGGGTCCATGACCCGCCCGGCGACCCGGTCCAGGTCACCCCGGACGCCGGCAGGCAGCGCGCCACGACGCTCGGCCTCGTCGGCGAGCGGCACGAGCCGCTGGACGACGAAATGCTCCCGCCAGCTCGCAACCGGCTGCTCCTGCACCCCCAGAGTGGCGAGAAACCCGGCGGTGCCACCGCCCGGGGGACAGGCGCCGTGACCCGGCGCGCCGGCTGCGTGCAACCGGGCCAGACCGGCCCCCAACTCCCGTCCGGCCTCCGCGGTGCGCCTCCCCGCGGCGACGTGGGCCAGCACGAGCACGTCCCCGGCCACGCCGAGCACCTCGGGCACGGCGAGGAAACCCGGCTCGGCCAACCAGGCCAGACCGGCGGCTTCGGTGGTGAAGAAGCCTTCCGGGGCGTCCGCCCGGGTCTTGGCGAACACCGGCCCGGCGTCGGTCTCGATGCGCCACGCGTCACAGATGTCTCCCCCCGAGAGCGGCGTCGCCCCGCGGGTGACCCGCCCGGTGAGATCGGCGACCCGTTGTTCGAGGCCCGGCGCGTCGTTCAACGCGCGGCCCCTCCTGCCGCCTGGACCGCCTCGACGAACCCGTCGGCCGCCGCCTCGATGAGCGCGAGCGCGTCGTCGAAGCCGTGCTCGCCGCCGTAGTAGGGATCGGGAATCTCCGCTCCCTCGGGGGCGTCAGGGTCGAAGGAGCGCACCAGATGGATCTCGGCGGCTTCTTCGGAGCCGCCGACCAGGTCTTCCACGTCGGCCAGGTTGGATCGGTCGGCGACCAGGACCAGATCGAACACCACCAGGTCGGCACGGGCGATCTGGCGAGCCACGTGGGCGTCGTCGTAGCCGTGGCGTTCCAGGGTCGCCGCCGCCCGCGGGTCGGCTCCCTGGCCGACATGCCACGAGCCGGTGCCGGCCGAATCCACTTCGACGCGCGGGGACAGGCCGGCACGATCCAGACGATCACGGAACACCGCCGCGGCCATCGGCGACCGGCAGATGTTGCCCAGACACACGATCAGGACGCGCAACGGCCGGCCGGGTGGGAGCTCGAAGCCGGGCGGGGTCGTCATCGAAGAGACGTTATCGTCGACCGGGATCGCCGTCGGGGCCGCACGCGGGTTCATCCGTGAGACGGTTCCGGGCTCAACGAGCCCATGAGTTCGTCCTCCTAGAGCCCCAGTGCGGCCTTGAGCTGGCTGCCGGTGGCCCGGCTCTGCTCGAAGCCTCTGACGCCGCGTGCAAGGCCCTCATCGAGCTCGAAGTCGTCGACCATCCCTACTCGTTCACCGAAGTAGAACCGGTACTTCCTGCCGTCCGCCACAACTTTGAACACGCTGTCCTTCGCCGAGAACGCGGGCTTCTCCAGCTCTCCGGCCGGAACGTCGAACTCGACCCCGTCGGCGGTCTCGAAGCGGAGGCGACCCGATGCCAGGGTGAGCGTTCCGGGACGGTTCTTGCCGAGCCATCCCGTGTCCGCGGCAGACAGCACGAGCGCATCAGGGTCAGCGTTCGGGTCGGCCATGTCTGCTCCATTTCAGCTCGTTGCGGTCAGGCCGAGCATAGGCAATCCCTCCGCCACCGACGTCGCCCCCAGCACGCGGCATCGAGTGGGCCTCACTCCTCCAGTTGCAGCGCCGACACGAACGCCTCCTGGGGCACCTCGACGCGGCCGATGTTCTTCATCCGCTTCTTGCCCTGCTTCTGACGTTCCAGCAACTTGCGTTTGCGGGTGATGTCCCCGCCGTAGCACTTTGCCAGCACGTCCTTGCGCTTCGCCTTCACCGTCTGGCGCGAGATGATCCGCCCACCGATCGCCGCCTGGATGGGCACGTCGAAGAGTTGCCGGGGGATCAACTCCCGCAACTTCTCGGTCATACGACGCCCGTAGGCCTCGGCCTTGTCCCGGTGCACGATCGTGGAGAACGCATCGACCGGTTGGGAGTTCAACAGCACGTCGACCTTGACCAGATTCGACACCTCCACTCCGGTCGGTTCGTAGTCGAAGCTCGCATAGCCCTGGCTGCGGCTCTTGAGCTGGTCGAAGAAATCGGTGACGACCTCGGCCAGGGGCAACCGGTAGGTGATCTCCATGCGTTCCGGTGACAGGTACTCGAGGTTCTCGAGTTCGCCACGACGGCTCTGACACAGCTCCATGATCGTGCCGGTGTAGTCCGACGGCGTGAGGACGGTGGCCTTCAACCACGGCTCGGCGATGGCCTCGATCTCGCTCATGGGCGGCAGCTCGGACGGGTTGTCGACCTCGAGGGTCGTGCCCGCGGTCGTGGTCACCTCGTACTTCACCGAAGGCGCGGTGGCGATGAGCGACAGGTCGAATTCGCGCTCGAGCCGTTCGCGCACGATCTCCATGTGCAACAGGCCGAGGAAGCCGCAGCGGAACCCGAAACCCAGCGCCCCGGACGTCTCGGGTTCGTAGGTGAACGACGAGTCGTTGAGCTGCAACCGGTCGAGGGCTTCCCGCAACGCCGCGAACTCGTCGCCGTCCACGGGGTACATCCCACAGAAGACCATCGGCTTGGGATCGGAATAGCCGGTGAGGGGACGTTCGGCCGGGCGGGCCGAGTCGGTCACCGTCTCTCCCGACCGGGCTTCGCCGACGTCCTTGACCCCGGCGATCAGATAGCCGGTCTCCCCCGGGCCGAGCTCGTCGACCGCCACCGGCTCGGGGGTACGGACCCCGATCTCCTCGGCTTCATGGGTCACCCCGGCCTGCATGAAACGCAACCGCGCCCCCGATCGCAAGCGGCCGTTCATCACCCGTACCGAGGAGACCACCCCGCGATAGGTGTCGAAATGGGAATCGAAGATCAGCGCCTGCAGCGCCGCGTCGGCGTCGCCGGTCGGCGCGGGCACCCGCTCGATGACCGCGTCGAGCAGCTCGGGGACGCCATCCCCGGTCTTGGCGGAGATGCGCAGGATCGAATCGGCGGGAAGCCCCAGTACCGACGAGATCTCGTCGGCGACCCGGTCCGGTTCGGCCGCGGGCAGGTCGATCTTGTTCAGACAGGGCACGATCTCCAGGTCGTTCTCGAGCGCCAGATAGCAGTTGGCGAGGGTCTGGGCCTCGATGCCCTGCGAGGCGTCGACCAGCAGGATCACCCCTTCGCACGCCGCGAGCGAACGGGACACCTCGTAGCCGAAGTCGACATGGCCGGGCGTGTCGATGAGGTTGATGACGTGGCCCGCGTAGTCGAGCCGGACGCTCTGGAGCTTGATCGTGATGCCCCGCTCACGCTCCAGATCCATCGAGTCCAGGTACTGGTCCCGCATGGCCCGTTCGTCCACCGCGCCGCAGAGCGTGAGGATCCGGTCCGACAAGGTCGTCTTGCCGTGATCGATGTGGGCGATCACGCTGACGCAGCGGAAGTGTTCGAGATCGGTCATCAGGTTTCGGCGTCGAGCGGATCGCGGGCGGACGTGTCAGCGTACCGGCCGGGCACGGGCCCACCCGAAGTGACCGATCGACACGATGCGCCGATTGGTGGAGGCCGACTGCGGGCAGTAACTTTGTCTGGCCGGATCGAGCTGTCTCCCACGAGGACCGAAGTGGCAAACATCAAGTCCCAGATCAAGCGCAACCGCCAGAACGAGAAAGCCCGCGCGCGCAACAAGGCGGTCCGCTCGGAGATGCGCACCCGCACCAAGCACGCGATCGCCGCGATCGAAGCCGGAGCGGACGACGCCGACGAGGCCGTGCGCACCGCCATCAAGCGCATCGACAAGGCCGCCGCCAAGGGTGTGATCCACCCCAACCAGGCCGCCCGTCGCAAGTCCCGCCTGATGCGCCACACCGCCGCCGGCTGAGAATCCGACCGACCGGTCCCGCACGACCGGTCCCTGGCGACCCGAGTCCCTAACGACGCGAGTGGCGTCGCCCGCTCAGCCGACACAGGCGCGCGACCAGCACCTCGAGGACGAGTTCGCCGGGCCAGGCGGTACCGCCACCCTCGCAGCGCCAGGTCCGCTTCCGCACACAACTCCACCGCTCGGCGCGCCCCGGTCGACCCGAGGGCCCGTGCCGTGGCCATCGCCTTCTTGGCCGGGAACGTCGACCCCTTCATGCCCAGCAGCGCCGCCGCATCACGCTCGTTGCCGATCCCGGCGCCGTCGAGCCGGGCGATCCGCAGGTACGTCGACGACAACGTCGCCATGATCTGCAACGGATGACGGTCACCCGCGCCCGACATGCGGTGCAGTGCGTCGAGCGCGCCGGGCGCATCGCCCCGGTCGATCGCGTCGGTCAGCTCCCAGGGTGGGACGCTGCCCGACTCACCGAGGAACGGCTCGACCTTCTCCGCGGTCAGCGTCGCGCCCGCGCCGTAGGACCCGACGAGGATGCGCAGCAGCGACGGCACCCCGTCGAGGTCCTCCCCCACCCGGTCCCGGATCAGCTTCTGGGACGCCGCGTCGAGGCGCACCGCCGCGTCGGTGAACGTCCGGGCCCACCAGTCGTCACGGTCGGAGCGTCCCGTGCCCGGGTCCGTCGCCACGACCACGCCACCGGACGCCTCGATCGCCTGGGCGAGGCTCTTGGGCACCGCCGAGAGCCGACTCTGGCCGGCGACGGGTTCCCAGACCACGATGACGATGGACGATTCCATCGGGTGCTCCAGATACTGCACCAGGGGCGCGACATCGTCGGCCTTGGAGAATCGGGAGGCACCCCGGGCCACGACGACCCGACGGTCCCCGAACAGCGGCGGCGTGCAGGCGGCGTCGGCCACGGCGCCCAGGTCGTAGTCCTCGTCGGCGAACTCGTCCAGCACCAGGGAACGGTCGCCCTCACCCACCGCCTCGTCGATTGCCGCGTCGACCCGGTCGCCGAGGAGCGCGACATTGCTCCCCCGCAGCAGGCGGATGGGCGTCCGGTCGCTCACCGGGCGTTCTCCACCGCCCGGATCACATAGGCGGCACGGCGGACCGGTGATGGCGCGACGGTGAGAAAGCCGACCGCGCCACCTTCGAGCGCGGCCGCGACCTGGGCTGCCAGCACCGCCCGGTCCGCCTCGGCACCCAGATCCACGATCACCGGTCGTGGCGCGCCGGTTCGATGCGGGATCGGCCCGAGCCCGGACGCGGCGATCAAGGGGACCTCGACGTGATCGCCGATGCGGATCGTGCGCGTGGAAGGCTCCGGAGACACGTCGATGGTGGCCGGGGGCAGGTCGAGCGTGTCGAGCGCATCCACGAGGCTTTCCCGATGGTCCCCGTCACGGACCAGGACCGCGTCGGCCCCTTGACGGACCAGGTCCTTGGCCGTGGCCAGGATCGAGGCATCCGCCCCGAAGTCGGATCCCGGATCGGCCACCACCAGCGGCCGGGCGTCGGTGTCCAGGTTCGATCCGGCCAGGCGAAGCTTCACACGTGCAGATTAGTGCCGAGCGGGGGTGGTCTCCTCGGCGACGTGCACGGCCAGCACCGGATCGGTGGCCACGACCTCGACGCGGGCCCGGCCCACGACCAGTTCCTCACCCTCCCGGGCCACCGCGGTCGGCCAACGGGTCGATGACCCGGCCCGTGGCGTGAGCACGGATCCGATCCGGGCACGGTAGGCCACCGCTCGGAGCATCGACCGGTCGGTGGCGTCACCGTGGGGGAGCACCACCAGGTCGGCCCGTCCGACCTTGTGGACCGACAGCTCCCGCAGCAGCGTCGTCGTGGGCACCGAGCCGGTCAACACGACCACCGTCGTGGCGGCTCGGCGGACCACCACCACCCCACCCGCCGAGTCGGCAGCCGGCGGCGCCGAGAAGACGACCACCGGCCACAGGACCGCGCCGCACGCCACCATCGTGGCCGTCCGGCGCAGCCAATCGCGTCCGAAACGGGCTGCGGCCAACGCCCCGGTCAGACCGGCGAGCGCAACGGCGACCATCGTGGCGCTCAGATAGCCGAGCCCCATCCCCGCAGTGGTGCGGGCCACCCGGTCGATCCAGCCGAGCAGCAACCGAGGCACCCAGACGGCGAGCGAGGTTCCCCCCAGGTGCGTGGCGGCCAACGCGAGGCACGGCAACCCGAGCACCATGACCAGCCCGGCGGGTACCGCGGCGAGCAGGTTGGCGGGCAACGTCGCCACCGGCAACCCCCCGGGAAACCCCAACAGCAGGGGCGCCACCCCGACCTGGGCGCCCACGGTCACCGCGAGCGGTTCGCGCACCCAGCGCGGTCCGGGCGCCAACCCGGCCACCGGCCGAGCCAGAGCGAGAATCCCCGCCGACGCGCCCACCGAGAGTAGGAACGCGACCGAATGCACCAGGAAGGGATCCGCGACCAACAGCGCCGTCACCGCGATGGCCAGGGTGCGCCACGAGCGCACCGGCCGACCGAGTCCCGCCGCGCCGGTGGCCACCGCGGCCATGGTCGCGGCACGCAGCACCGAAGGTTCCAAACCGGTGACCAACGCGTAGGTGGCCAGCAACGCACCGGTGAGCAGCCAGCGGGCGCGCAGCCCGATCCGCACCAGCAACGGCCCGGCCAGCGTGAGGAGAAACGCGACGTTCTCGCCGGACGCGACCAACAGGTGCATCAGCCCCGACGCCTGGAAGTCGGCGTGCTGGAAGGCCGACTGACCGCTGGCGTCGCCCAGGACGAACCCGTCGAACAGCGCCTGCTCGGAGACCGGCAGGGCGGTGCCCAACCGGCGGACCCGGTTTCGCACCCCGTCCGCCAGTCGCCACGGCCACGACGGCGGCGGGCCCGGCCGGAGACGTGCGGCGTGCAAGCGGCCGGCGACATGGCTCCCCCGGGCCCGTTGGGTACGCGCATCCAGCGAGGACACGCGACCGATCACCGCGAAGCGGTCACCCGGTTCGGCGTGGCGGATCGTGCGACGGTCCGACGCCGCGGGCACGAGATCGAGATGCCGGTTCCCGGCCCGCACCTCCGCGTGGACCTGCTGGTTTTCCGGGATGGTCACGTGCAGCACCTCGACGGTGCCGTGCCAGGGACCCGGATCGACCTGCTGGTGTGCGGTTGCCCGCGCCGCGAGTCCCGAGCAGAGCACGGCCACCGCCACGATCAACAACAGCGGTCGCCGCCCGGCGAACGCGCCCACGACTCCCAGACCACCGATCCAGACGAGCAGGGGCAGCGGCACCACCACCAGAGCTCCGACCGCGGCCGCGACCGCCATCGCCACGGCGCCCCGATCGTTCATGTCAACGGCCTCACACGGTCACGTGCGGGCGCAGGGTGGCCATCTTGGCCGGGCCGATGCCGCGCACCTCGAGCAGCTGGTCCACGCTGGTGAACGGGCCGTTGCTGGTGCGATAGTCGAGAATCGCCTGGGCGGTCGCAGGTCCGACCCCGGGCAGGGCGGTCAACTGTTGCGCGTCGGCCGTGTTCACGTTCACCGGGCCGCTCGACGTCTCGCCTCCTCCGGTGGCGGGAGCCGACGACGTTCCCTCACCGCCGGTCACGCCGACGACGTCGGGAATGGACCGTTGACCGACCCGAGGCACATACACCCGCTGTCCGTCGCGCAGTGGCGCCGCCCGATCGACCCGTTCCAGGTCGGCATCGGCGCCGGTGCCACCCGCCGCGGCGAGCGCGTCGGCGACCCGCGCGTCACCGGCGACACGAACCGGTCCGGGGTGTCGCACGGCACCGGCGACGTCGACGACCAGTTCGGCGGGCGTGGTGGTGGTCGGGGCCACCGTCGAGGGCCGCGTCGACGAGGTCGACGACCCTACGACGTGGACCGGCGCCGCATCCTTGGACGCACCGTGGGGGGACCAGACGGCCCAGGCCATCCCACCCACGCCGACCAGTGCGGCCACCATGAGTACGAGTCGGCCCGCGTCGAGCGAGGGATGTCGCAGGCGCCAACGTCGAGCGAGCACCTCGGCCAGCTCACGCAACGTCGGCGGGGGTGGCAACGGTCGCTCGGGGAGCTCCCCTGCCGCGCTCCCCCGCCGCGCGACTTCATCGTCCCCATGGACGTCCTGCCCATCTGCCACGACCACGACCTCCTGCTCCGGTGAGCCGAGGTCGGCTCACGTCGGACGATGCGCAGGGGGAAGTCGTGGACCGCTCAGAAAAGCGCGGCGCTGAGTTCCTTTCGGAATGCCGCGGTCCGGGGGTCGTCAGGTCCCAACAGCTCGAGCTGGTCGAGATATTCCTGCCGGGCCGATTCATCGGTCGCCACCCGGGGCAACAGGGCGGCCAGCCGCCCGGCCACGTCGTCGCCGGCGTCCTCGCCGCCCATCCGGGCCGCGGCCGCGACCCGTCGGACCTCCGGGGTGTCGGGAATGCGCTCCAGAAGCGTCAGCGCCTCGTCACCACGGCCGTCCGCGATGCAGAGCTCGGCCAGCGCGATGATCGCCTGGGCATGATCGGGGCTGACCTCGAGAATCTGGCGCAACGCCGACTCGTCGCCCACCTCGAGCAGCCGGGCGAGTTCCCGGTCTTCGGCGGAGGGGATCAGGCCCTGGACGAACTCGGTGATCTTGGCCATGCCCTGCGCCCCGAGGAACCCGTCGCGCACCTTCGCGTCGACCATCGTGTACACCGCCGGGATCGACTGCACCTTGAACGCCGCCGAGACGGCAGGGTTCTCGTCCACGTTCACCTTGGCGAGCACGACCTGCCCGTCGGTGGCGTCGACCGCCTCGGTGAGCATCGGTCCGAGCTGCCGACAGGGTCCGCACCACGGCGCCCACAGATCGACGATCACCGGGGTCGTGCGCGAACGTTCGACCACGTCGGTCTCGAAGGTCGCGTCGGTCACGTCGATGGGCATGTCCCCAGACGCTACCGCAGCTCGGGAAGCTCCCAAACACGACTTCGGTGCGAACCGGGCAGCGAGTCTGGGTAGCGTTGGGGGTGTGAGTACCCCGACCGCAGGAATCGACCCGGAACCCGTCACCAGCTGGCTGGCCGAGCGGGCTCCGGTCGTTCCGCCGCTTGTCTTCAGCCTGATCAGCGGCGGGCGCTCGAACCTCACCTTCGACGTCACCGACGCGGCTGACGGACACTGGGTGCTGCGCCGTCCGCCTCTGGGCCACGTGCTGGCCACGGCACACGACATGGGGCGCGAGCACCGCATCATGGCGGCACTCGCCGACACGGCCGTTCCGGTGCCGACGATGGTCGGACTCTGCGACGACGCCGACGTCAACGGTGCGCCGTTCTTCGTGATGGACTATGTGGACGGGCTGGTGTTGCGGGACCGCACGGTCGCCGAGAAGCTCGACGTCGAAGCCCGCGGCCGGATCACCGACGACCTCGTCGACGTGCTGGCGGCGATCCACTCGATCGACCCCGACGACGTCGGCCTGGGCGATCTGGGCCGACGCGAGCACTACGCGGAGCGCCAGCTCAAGCGCTGGCACGGCCAGTGGGAGCGATCCGCGTACACCCACGTCACCGGCATCGACGACGTGCACAAACGGCTCGTCGGACGGGTTCCCGAACAGCACGGTTCGACGATCGTGCACGGCGACTACCGGCTCGACAACTGCATCGTCACCCCCGAAGGCACGATCGCGGCGGTGCTCGACTGGGAGCTGTGCACGCTCGGCGACCCACTCGCCGACATCGGGTTGCTGCTCGTCTACTGGACCACCATGGCCGATACCTTCTCGGCTCTGCCCGAAGCCCCGACCGTCGCGGAGGGGTTCGGTGACCGGGGACGGCTGATCGAGCGCTATGCCGCCGCGACCGGTCGCCGGCTCGACGACGTCGACTACTACGTCGCCCTGGGCTACTGGAAGCTGGCCTGCATCCTCGCGGGCGTGGCGACGCGCTACGCCGACGGACAGATGGGTGATGCCGACGGGAAGAGCCTGGCCGAACTCTTCGGCGCCCAGATCGAGAACCTCGTCGACGCAGCCGCCCAGGCGACGGAACGGTCGGGACGATGAGCGACCTGTACACCTTCGTGGAGCATCCCGAACTGGACAGTCCCCCGCTGATCCTCGGGCTGGACGGTTGGATCGACGCGGGGCTGGGAGCGGCCGGCGCCACCTCCTCGCTGCTCGACAACCACGAGACCACCGTCGTGGCCACCTTCGACACCGACCGGCTGCTCGATCACCGGGCCCGTCGTCCGACCATGGTGCTCCATGACGGCATGATCTCCGAGCTGCGCTGGCCCCGCATCGAGCTGCGCAGCGGACACGACACCACCGGAAACGGCATGTTGCTGCTCGTGGGCGCCGAGCCCGATCACTGTTGGCACAGCTTCTCGGACAACGTGGTCGACCTGGCACTCGAGTTGGGTGCGCGGATGGTCGTGGGCCTCGGGGCGTATCCCGCGCCGGTGCCCCACACCCGACCGGTGCAGATGTCGTGCACCGCGTCGTCGGAGGAACTGGCCGAACGCATCGGCTTCCTGCGCGGTTCGCTCGAGGCGCCTGCCGGAGTGCAGGCCGCGATCGAACAGCTCGCCCATGCCAATGGGATCCCTTCGGTGGGCGCCTGGGCACAGGTGCCCCACTACACCGCGGCGATGCCCTATCCGGCGGCGAGTCTGGCGCTGTTGCGCGCGGTGGGGGAACTCACCGGACTGTCGCTCGACCCGGGAAGCCTGCAGGCCGAGGCCGACGCCACGACCCGGCGCATCGACGAACTCATCGACGAGAACGAGGAGCACGCCGCGATGGTCCATTCCCTCGAAATGCAGGCCGATGCCACCCCCAGTCCCGAGGAACTGCCCTCCGGCGACGAGCTCGCCGCGGAGTTCGAGCGATTCCTCCGTGATCAGCCTCCCGGTGCGGATGGCTGAGCCTGTGGCCTCCCTGTAGAACCGACGAAAGGTCCGTACCGTTGCCTGTCTCCACGATGTTCCGTCTCGATGGAAAAGTAGCCCTGTGCGCCGGTGCCGGTCGCGGCATCGGTGCGGCCAGCGCGCTCGCACTGGCCGAGGCCGGCGCGGATGTCGCCGTGTTGTCGCGCACGGCGGCGCAGATCGAAGACGTCGCCGCGCAGGCACGGGAATCGGGTGTGCGGGCCATCGCCGTGGAGATCGACGCCGGGGATCCCGACGCCATGGCCGCTGCCGTGCAACGGACCGTCGACGAGTTCGGTCGCCTCGACGTGGTGTTCTCCACGCTCGGCGGGTCGATGCCCAAGGCGTTCGGGGCCACCAGTGACCGGTCGCTGGTCGTGGGTTTCGAACGCAACGTGGTCGACAACCTGCGACTGGTTCGCCTCGCCCTCCCCCACCTGTTGGAGTCGGACGTGGCGAGCGTCGTGTTGACCTCGAGTGCCGTGGGCCATGTCACCGGTCGCGGCTACGTCGGCTACGGAACCGTCAAGGCGGCGCTCGACCACGCGGTGCGCATGCTCGCCGTCGAGCTGGATCCGACGATTCGGATCAACGCGGTGGCCCCAGGAGCGATCAAGACCGACGCGCTCGCCATGGTGTTGGATGATCCGGCGATCCGCACGGCGCTCGAGGAGGGCACCCCCCTGCGGCGCGTCGGGCTGCCCGAGGAGATCGCCGCGGCGGTCCTGTATCTTGCGACCCCGGCCAGCGCGTACATGACCGGCCAGATCCTCGCCGTGGACGGTGGGCTCAGCACCACGAACATGCCGATGCCCTTCGGCGACCTGTGAACTGTCGAGGCGGGGGAACGGGTGCGGCCCCGGACGACGCCGGGGAGCTTCAGCCCGCGTCTACGTAGTCCCGCGCGAGGTCAGCGCGTCCGGCACAGCGACCGTTGCAGCTTGCCCGACGAGGTCTTGGGCAGGGTGCCCGCGGGGACCAGCACGATCTCGCGAGCCGCGAGGCCCACGGCATCCTTGACGGCCTTGGCGACCTGCTGACGCAACCCGTCCGCCGCATCCGCGCGGACCTCGGCGACCACGACGAGCCCGGAGCGGGACCCCTGGTCGCATCCGAACGCGATGATGTTGCCCGGGCGGACGCCCGCGACGCGGGCGACCGCGTGCTCGACGTCCTCGGGGAAGACGTTCCGGCCGGCCACGATGATCAGGTCCTTGATGCGCCCACAGACGACCAGTTCACCCTCGGTGACGTAGGCGAGGTCCCCGGTGCGCAACCATTCGCCGTCGAACCGCTCGGCGGTGACGTCGTCGCGCCGGTAGTAGCCCGGGGTGACCGAAGTGCCGCTGAGCTGCAGCTCGCCGGCTTCACGTTCGCCCATGACCAGGCCGGACTCGGTGTCCACGATGCGCATCTTCAGGCCCGGAACGGGCCGGCCGAGGCGGGCGAAGGTCTTGGCGCCGTCGGCCTCGTCGTCGACGGGGGCGGCGTACCGCTCGGTTTCGAGGACGCGCTGGTCGACGGTGTCGGTGCGCAACCCGGTGAGCGGCTCGCCGAACGTACCGGCGATGCCGACCTCCGCCATGCCGAACGCCGGGAAGACACATTCGGAGCGCAGACCGTGACGGGCGCCGGCGGTCACGAACCGCTCGACGGCGACCGGGTCGACCGGTTCGGCGCCGTTGATCGCCAGTCGCATCCGGGAAAGATCCAGCCCGTCGGTGCGTTCCATGGCCCGGGCGGCGAGGACGTACGCGAAGTTCGGGGCCGCGGTGAGCGTGCCGCCGTACTCGGACATCCACTCCACCCACCGCGACGGTGACGCCATGAAGTCCTGGGGTGCGGCGAGGACGAGTTCGTTCCCGAAGGTCATCGCCGTGGTGAGGATCCCCACCAGACCCATGTCGTGGTAGAGCGGGAGCCAGGACACGAACACGTCCGGACCTTCCTGGTCGAGACGCCCCGCGGTGGTGAGCGCGTCGAGGTTCGCGCACAGTGTCCGCTCCGGCAACATGACGCCTTTGGGATCGGAAGTCGAACCGCTCGTGTACTGCAGGATCGCAAGCCGATCAGGATCGGGGGCCGGGGGTGTCCAGGAGTCGTCGGCTTCCTCGGCAAGGGCCGCGAAGCTGCACCGCTGCGGGTCGCCGGGCTGTTCGTCGACGAAGGGGGCGAGCTGTTCATCCACCACCAGAAGATCGATGTCCGCGTGCAGGACCCGCCCACGGGTCTGTTCCACGAACGCCTCGATCGAGCTCATCCGCATCGGCAGGGGCAGGACGACGACGGTGGCGCCCGCCAACCAGATCGCCCGGATCGTGGTGACCAGATCGCGGGTCGTGGGCCCCAGCAGGGCCACCCGGCTGCCCACTCCGATCCCCCGCCCGCCCAACGCGCCGGCGACACGCTTCGCGTCCTCGTGCAGTTCCGCCCAGCTCACCCACACCGGAGGGTCTTCGCACAGGAACCTCACCCCCCGGTCGGTCTCGCTGGCGGTACGTTCGAGGCGGTCGAGAAGAAGTGTCATCAGGTTTCAGACCGGGGTCCGACGGCCTCGGTTACCGATCCAGGGCCATTTGCCTGAGACACCCGTCACATCACCGCCGACGAGATGCGATCCGAGGACGGCCGAAGACAGGCGTGGACACTACCGTTCCTGCAATGGCTGCTGACCCCCGCACGGCCGAGACGAACCACGAGCTGCCCCCGTACCGGTACACCGCCGCGCTCGCCGCGCAGATCGAACAGCGTTGGCAGCAGAGATGGGCCGAACGGGGCACCTTCGACGCGCCGAACCCGACCGGCGCGCTCGCCGAGGGTTTCGACGCAGTCGCCGATCGGCCGAAGTTCTACGCGCTCGACATGTTCCCCTACCCGAGCGGCGCCGGTCTGCACGTGGGTCATCCGCTCGGCTACATCGGCACCGACACCTACGCCCGCTACAAGCGGATGACCGGCCACAACGTGCTGCACACCATGGGCTACGACGCCTTCGGCCTGCCCGCCGAGCAGTACGCGATCGACACCGGCCAGCACCCCCGCGTCACGACCGAGGCGAACATCGCCAACATGTCCCGCCAGCTCGGACGCCTCGGGCTCGGCTACGACACCCGTCGCACCCTCGCCACCACCGACACCGGCTACTACCGCTGGACCCAGTGGATCTTCCTGCAGCTGTTCGAGGCCTACTACGACGAGCAGGCGGACCGGGCGCGCCCGATCGCCGAGTTGATCAGCGAACTCGACGCCGGCGTCCGTGCTCCCGACGAGGGAACCCTTCCTGCCGGCGCGGACTGGGCGTCGCTGGACGACACGGCACGTCGCCTGGTGATCGACGCGCACCGGCTGGCCTATGTGACCGAAGCGCCGGTGAACTGGTGTCCGGGTCTGGGCACGGTGCTGGCCAACGAGGAGGTGAACGCCGAGGGGCGGTCGGAGCGCGGCAACTTCCCCGTCCACCGTCGCCCGCTGCGCCAGTGGATGCTGCGGATCACCGCCTACGCCGAGCGGTTGCTGGCCGATCTCGACCTGCTGGACTGGCCGGAACCGATCAAACTGATGCAGCGCAACTGGATCGGCCGGTCGACCGGGGCGACCGTCGAGTTCACCTCCGACCGTGGCGCGCCCCCCATCGAGGTGTTCACCACCCGCCCGGACACGCTCTTCGGCGCGACCTATGTCGTCCTCGCCCCCGAGCACGAGCTCGTCGACGCGTACACCGCGATCTCCTGGCCCGACGGCACCCCGGCCGAGTGGACGAACGGCGCCTCCGACCCGGCGCGCGCGGTGGCCGACTACCAGGAGGCGACCAGCCGCCGGTCCGATCGTGAACGCCAGGCCGAGACCCGGGAGAAGACCGGTGTGTTCACCGGGTCGTTCGCGCTCAATCCGGTGAACGGCGACCCGGTCCCGGTGTTCATCGCCGACTACGTGCTCACCGGCTACGGCACCGGAGCGATCATGGCCGTTCCCGCCCACGACGAACGCGACTTCGCGTTCGCGAAGGCCTTCGGTCTGGGCATCACCGAAGTGGTGCATCCCCCGAGCTCGTGGTTCGACGCGCACGATCTGGCCGACGGCACTCCGGTCGACGGCTGGCCGGATGCGTTCAGCGGAGACGGGGTGGCGGTCAACTCGGCGAACGACGACGTGTCCCTCGACGGGCTCGGGGTCGACGATGCGAAGGCGGCGATCACCGGGTGGCTGGGCGTGGAGGGTTCGGGCCGGGTGACCGTGACCTACAAGCTGCGCGACTGGTTGTTCAGCCGCCAGCGGTACTGGGGCGAACCGTTCCCGATCGTCTGGGACGACGACGGCTTCGCCCATGCGATTCCCGCGGATCAGCTCCCCGTGCTGCTCCCCGAGGTGGACGACTTCTCACCGGAAGAGGTCGACGACGACTCGGTGCCCGCCCCGCCGCTCGGCCGGGCCGTCGACTGGGTGGAGGTCACCCTGGATCTGGGTGACGGACCGCGCCGCTACCGGCGCGAGACCAACACGATGCCCCAGTGGGCCGGTTCGTGTTGGTACGAGCTGCGGTACCTGGATCCGACGAACGACCACGCGTTCGTCGACCCGGCCATCGAGCGGTACTGGATGGGTCCGTCCTCGCCGGGCTCGTCAGGCGGGGTGGACCTGTACGTCGGCGGCGTCGAGCACGCCGTGCTGCACCTGCTCTACGCCCGCTTCTGGCACAAGGTGCTCTACGACCTGGGGCACGTCTCGTCCCTGGAGCCGTTCCACCGGCTGTTCAACCAGGGCTACGTGCAGGCCTTCGCCTACATCGACGAACGGGGCTTCTACGTCCCCGCCGACGAGGTCGTCGAGACCGCCGAGGGCACCTTCACCTTCCAGGGCAGACCGGTGACCCGCGAGTACGGGAAGATGGGCAAGAGCCTGAAGAACTCGGTCACCCCCGATGAGATGTACGACGCGTACGGGGCGGACACCCTGCGGCTCTACGAGATGTTCACCGGGCCCTTCGATCAGTCCCGCCCGTGGAACACCCGCGACGTGATCGGCGTGCACCGGCTGCTCCAGCGGATCTGGCGGAACGCCGTCGACGAGGAGACCGGGGCGCTGACCGTCACCGACGACGCGGTCGATGCCGAGACAATGCGGGAGTTGCACCGGATGATCGCCGCCGCCCACGAGGGCTACGGGTCGCTGCGGTTCAACACGGTGGTGGCCCGCATCACCGAGTTCAACAACCACCTGATCGCCACGTTCGACGGCGGCGTTCCCCGTGCTGCGATCGAACCGTTGATCCTGGTGCTCGCCCCGCTCGCCCCGCACATCGCCGAGGAGCTGTGGCAGCGCCTGGGCCATGACGAGTCACTGGCCTGGGCCGAGTTCCCGGTCGCCGACGAATCGTTGCTGGTCGCCGAGACCGTCGAGATCCCCGTGCAGATCAACGGCAAGGTCCGGAGCCATCTCACCGTCGCGGCAGATGCGACCGCAGCGGATCTGGAGGCAGCAGCCCGTGCCGACGAGAAGATCGCTTCACAGATCGCCGACAGGAGCGTGGCTCGGGTGATCGCGGTACCCGGACGTCTGGTCAACCTGGTGGTGAAGTGATCCCGACTCACCCCCACCCTCCCCAAATTTGCACTGCCAGGCCGATCTGGGCGGCGTAGTCGGAAATGTTTCAGCGGGATTCCGGCCACAACCGGCCGAACCCAACTGGTTCTCGGGTCACGCAGCGTGGGCGTTCTGAAGTTCCAACGGACACGACCGGCTGGTAGTCTTGGGGCCCCGATGGGGCTATAGCTCAGTTGGTAGAGCGCTTCCATGGCATGGAAGAGGTCCGGGGTTCGATTCCCCGTAGCTCCACACCCCGAACCCCCAGGTCCCATGCCTGGGGGTTTCGTCCTCCCTGGACCCGGCAGCCGATGCCGTGGTTCAGTTGCGGAAGTGGCTGGTGGCCGGGCCGACGCCTTGAATCTCGAGGAGGGCGGGCCCCTTCGCGGTACCTCCCAGGAACCAGAGATGTCCGCGTCGTAGCACCATGCCGACGGTGCCGGACACCCCGGCGAGGTAGTCGGCCGTCGCCAGCGTGCGGGGGTCTATGCGGATCATGCCGAAGCCGGCGCAGGTGCCGGTGACCCACAGCGCACCGTCGGGGCCGAGCGCAACCGAATACGGGGTGCGGTCACCGTCTAGATGCACGATGTCGTGACGGCCCGTGCGCGGGTCGAATCGCACCACTTCGTGCGCCTGAGGTTCGGCCCACCACAGCGTGCCATCGGGCAGTGCAGTGATGTCGTAGGTGAAGAAGGGCTGGTCGTCACCGGCAACGATCAGACGGAGTGCGCCAGTCCTGTCGTCGAGCCGCGCCAAGGTGCCGTCGTCGAGCACGGTGTCGACCACCCCGCGATCGACCACGATTGCTGCGGGCTTCGCCGAGCCCGGGGGAAGGGGGTACTCCTGCACGGCCAGACTGCGGGGGTCGAGCCGACCGATCGCGCCGGTCCGATCGCTGAACCACAGCGCCCCATCGGCCGATGTCGCAAGCATCGCCGGCTGCGCGCCCGACGGGAGATGCCTCGTCACGTCAGTGACCCGGAGGGTGGTCGGGTCGATGCGAAAGAGCCCCCACGGCTCACTGCCCGCTACCCAGACGGTTCCGTCCCGGCCCAGCGCCAAGCCGTTGAGGACGCCATCTGGCACGGTGGCCGAACGGACCGTTGTCGACCGGGGGTCGTAGACCGACACCGAGGACGACGGGACGCCCGCCGTGCCAGGAGAGTCGAGATACCAGAGCCTGCCGCGGGAATCGAGCCGCAAGTCGAGCATGAGGTCGTCAGGGGCATTGGCGAGGGCCCGGACCGTAGCGGTGACTCTGTCAGGTGCAGGAGCGGGTGCAGGGCGACGCCAGATCGGAATACACCCGCACGTCGACAGGACGATGGCTGCAAGAATCACCGATCGCAACTTGCGCACATCGCAACGGTACCAAAGTTGCCGGAGCCAAGCCGGCGCCAACTGCGCGAGCCACGCACAGCGCGGCGCGCCGGCGAGTCGGCCGAGATGTGGCCTCAAAGTGCCGTTGGGGGTTGCTCGCAGCTGTGGCACACATGCCCGCCTCAGCGGGATGACTCGACACTGGACCCCCTGGACGGTCTCGCGTCGAGCGGTTGGCGCACAACCGGCAAGTTGGCCGGACCCGGGATGCTCATGCACGTTGCACGCCCCCCGCTGATCGCGCGCCCGAAGGCAATGAGGATCGTGTGCGATACTGAAGGTGCGGGACTGTTCGCGGGAGAGGACGCACAAGATGGTCATAGCGATCTTGATCGGCGGAGTGCTCGTCGCCTGGGGAGCGATCTACGCATGGCGTCGCCGCACCCCTCAACTGCGTATGAAGCGCGAAGCTGAGGCTCAGCGCCGAAAGTGGAACAGCGAGAGGGAGCGCAAGTCAAATGAAAAGCGGGCGAATCTGCGCGAGGGCGAAAAGGCACGCCACCGGAAGAACGCAGCGAAACAACAGCTCGCAGCTGGAGACCGAAAGATCGACGCGCTGATCTCCGAGATTGGCGACAAGTCCTCGGGTGTCCTGGCATGCCCAAGGTGCGGAGGGAACCAGTTCAAGACAAAGCGGTCCGGAGCGGTCAAGGGAGCCGCAGTCGTTGGCACCCTTGCTCTCGGCCCGCTGGGTTTGGCCGCCCTCGCAAAGGCGTCCGAGGTCAAGTGCGTCACGTGCGGCACTTCGTATAAGCGAGGTTGACCGTCCCCAAAATGGATCGACGAGCTCCCCTCCGCTGGGTCGAGAGGCCAGGCCGCCCGGGGGCGATCCGGTCGCGTCGGCGTCAATGACTTGAGCCATGTTCGGTGCCGCAGTTCAGTTCGGCGGCGGTCTCCCAGAGTCGAACGGCCTGGGTGCAGGCCTGAGGGGCCCTGAGCACCGGACGCGTGCAACTCGGCCAGGCAAAGGCGGGACACACGTGGTTGGTGGTTCGAGTTGCGTCGGAGTTGGCCGTTCACGAGGCCACGACAACGAATCGATTCGAGGATCCGGCTCACGAAACCTCGATGTGCCACGTTGACAGGGGTATGAGCCCCAAACGTTCGACGATCCCGACGGCTGGCGGTGCGCCGGCGTGGAGCGCCGCCCCGTGAGCCTGCCGCCGTTCGAGCAGGTCGTGACCGACCACGGCCCGGTCGTGCTCCGGGTGTGCCGTGCACTCCTCGGTGTGCACGACGCCGAGGACGCCTGGTCCGAGACGTTCCTCGCGGCGCTGCGTGCGTACCCGCGGCTGCGACCCGACAGCAATGTCCGGGGCTGGTTGGTCACCATCGCGCACCGCAAGGCCATCGACCGACTCCGTGCCAACGAACGTGCCCCGCTCCCCGTCGCCGGGATCCCCAACCGGCCGTCACCCGACGCACCCCCGACCGACTTCGACCTGTGGCGGGACGTGGCCGAACTGCCCCCCAGACAACGCGCCGCGGTCGCCTACCACTACGTCGCCGGCCTCCCCTACGCCGAGGTCGCCGATCTCCTGGGCGGAACCGCGGCCGCCGCCCGCCGCGCCGCCGCGGACGGCATCGCCAGACTCCGCGTCACCTTCGACCGGGAGGACACCCGATGACCGACCCGAAGAGCCGCCTGCTCGCCGCGGCCGACCAGGCGGACGACGACGCACTGGCGGCCATGCACGACCGACTCGTGCGGGAGGCCGCTGCGCACGAGCTGCTCGACGTCGCGTACCGCACCCTCGACACCCCCGTCGGCGAGCTGCTGCTCGCCGCGACACCGACCGGACTGGTCCGTGTCGCCTTCGCCACCGAGGATCACGACCGGGTGCTCGATGACCTCGCGCGACGCCTCAGCCCCCGCGTGCTGCACGCACCGGACCGCCTCGAAGCTGCCGTCCGAGAGCTCGACGAGTACTTCTCCCGTGGTCGCCGGCGCTTCGAGGTGCCGCTCGACCTGCGACTCGCCCACGGGTTCCGGCGCGACGTGCTCGACCGGCTCACCCGGATCGCCTACGGCACGACCGCCAGTTACGCGGAGATTGCCGCCGCCGCGGGCAACCCCAAGGCGGTACGGGCCGTCGGCAGCGCCTGTGCGACCAACCCGCTTCCCGTGGTGGTGCCCTGCCACCGGGTCATCCGCAGCGACGGCACCATGGGCGGCTACCTCGGCGGCCTCGAGGCCAAGCGCGCCTTGCTGGCGCTCGAAGCGAGCTGACCGGTCACGGCTTGCGACGCCTTGCTCGTCCAGCCCCGCTGCTAAGGCCGCGGCCAGCCGGATTGGAATGCTCGGCGCTCACGTGCGGGGCACCGGGTAGGTTGCCCGGATGGCGACCCCGAACGCCGAAGTCGCGATCGACGCGGAACTGGTCGCCGCATTGGTCGCCGACCAGCACCCGGACCTCGCCGGACTGGAAATCCAAGCGGTCGCAACGGGCTGGGACAATGCCATCTTCCGCCTCGGCGACGACCTGGCCCTGCGACTCCCGAGGCGTCGGCTCTCCTCGCAGCTCATCGTGCACGAACAACGGTGGCTCCCCGAACTCGCGCCGCACCTGCCCCTGCAGGTCCCGGGCCCGGTCCGGATCGGCGCACCCAGCGGGATCTTTCCCTGGGCCTGGTCCATCGTGCCCTGGATTCCCGGTGACCCCGCCGAGCACACCCGACCGAGTGATCTCGGCGACGCGGCCGAGACTCTTGGCGAGCTTCCTGGCGGCGCTGCACCGCCCCGCGCCCCCGGATGCGCCCCGCAACCCGTACCGGGGCGTGCCACTCGACGCACGCGACCAGGCCCTGCGCGACGGGCTCGAAACGTTGGACGAATCGATCGACGTGGGTCAGGTGGTGGAAAACTGGGAGCGGGCGAAAGCCGTGGAACCCTGGCCGCAGGATCCCGTGTGGCTGCACGGTGACGTCCATCCGCTGAACCTGCTCGTCGGGCACGGACGACTGCACGCGGTCATCGACTTCGGTGACGTGTGTGCCGGCGACCCGGCCAGCGATCTGGCCGTCGCCTGGATGCTCTTCGACGACGACGCCCGGGCGCGGTTCCGGCGATCGGCCGCGCCCGCCGGTGGCGTCGACGACGCCACCTGGTGTCGGGCCTGGGGCTGGGCGCTCGCGCTCGGTGTCGCCCTGGCAAATGGCGACGACCGGGTGCGCGCCATCGGCTTACGCACGCTGCACACCGCCCTGGCGGACGATCCGATCGGGCGCTGAACGTTTCGTCAGACGGCGGCCGAAGCCCCCACGACGCCTTCCGACTTGCGGAGCTGCAAGCCGATCACGACCTGCAGGAGCCCATGGACGATCAGCCAGACGCCGGCGACCACGGCGAGCACCGTCAACGAGATCTGTGGCCACGCCACCAGCACGACCCCGGCGGCCACCGCGAGGATTCCGACGAACCACAGCAGTCCGCGCACCGGTGAGTCGCGCTGTTCGACGGCGGAGAAGATCAGGGCCACGCCGTCGAGAATCCAGAACAGGCCGAGCACGAGGGCCAGGGCGACCAGGGTGATGACCGTGTGGCGCACGGCGTAGATGCCGATGAGCAGGCTGAGGATGCCGAGCACGGCCCACAGTGCGCGTGCGCCCCCGGTCGCCTCGCCCATCGTCAGCGCGGTGACCAGCCGGAAGATGCCGTGCACGATGAGCTGGATGCCGAACAGCACGGCCAGCACGACCAGGGTCTCCCCCGGCCAGATCAGGGCGATGACGCCGACGATCAGCGACACTGCGCCGAAGAACACCGGCCAGCCCCAGAGGCTGCCCAGTTGCACCAACCGGATGCTGATGTCGGCATCCCCGTCGACGACGTCCGGATGGCTCATGTCGTGCTCCCTACTGCTCCATGTCGGCAGTGTTCCGCCGGCTTCGATGGTCGGGCAACCGCGTCGAAATGGTACCAGTCGCTCGTGGGAGCGGGAGTCTTCTTCCCGGTCCGGTCAGGAACGACCGAACAGCCGCGCCATCACGCCACCGGACGCCTGGGCTTCGGGATGCCCGTCACACCACTGGTCCGCGGGCACCTGGGAGCGCACCGCGTCGATGTGGCTTCCACACCCGGCCCAGGTCGTCTTCTCACAGGTTCGACATTTCACGGGTCGGCACATACTTGGGATCTCCTTGTTGGGTACTTGTCCGGTTCTCGTTCGGATGCGTTCGGATCTCGTCCGAGCACATCGTCAGGAAAGTGAAAGGAACAGCTTCTCGAGCTCTTCGATACTGATCGGGTCCTTCGCGTCCACACCTTCGGGTGCGGCGACACACCCCCGCATCGTTGACGAGATGATCGCGAACCCGGCACGGTCCAGTGCGCTCGACACCGCCGCCAACTGGGTCACGACATCACGGCAACCACGGCCTTCATCGACGGCGGTGATCACCGCGTCGAGCTGGCCGCGGGCGCGGCGCAGCCGGTTGAGGACCGCTCGGCGCGCCTCGTCATCCTCGGTCACAGTCCGTACTCCTCCCGGTACGCGGCGACCTTGGTGCGCACTTCGTCCATGTCGAGCTCTTCGACTGCTCCGATGACCTGTTCGAGGCTCGATTCGGGCAGCGCCCCCGGTTGGGAGAACACCAACACGCCCTCACGGAACGCCATGAGCGTGGGAATCGAGGCGATGCCGAACTTCGCGGCGAGGTCCTGTTCGGCTTCGGTGTCGACCTTGCCGAACACGATGTCCTCGTGCTTGGCGGAGGCGGTCTCGAAGATCGGTGCGAACACCCGGCACGGGCCACACCATGAGGCCCAGAAATCCAGAAGGACGATGTCGTTGTCGCTGACGGTTGCATCGAAGTTGTCGTTGGTGATGGTCTGCGTGGACATGGACCCACTATACCCCTGGGGGTATCAATTCCAACCTCCGTCGGCACGGATCGGCCGGATCGAGTCTTCAAGTAGGGCCGCCATGGCCAGGAGACGCTCTTCGGACCCGGGGGATCCGATGAGCTGCAACGACGCCGGAAATGACCCACCAGCGGTCGTCGGTGGGCCGCCGGCGGTGGGAACCGGCAGGACCAGCGCGCAGCACCCGGCAAAGCTGACGGCCACCGCCGCGGGGTTCGACGCGGTCTCCCGGGCGTCGAGGCGCGGTGGGAACCGGGGATATCCGACGGTGACCAACGCGTCGAGGCCGTCGAGCGCGCCGAGCAGCTCGTCCTGCCACCCCGGGCGCGCCGCGCGCACCGACGCCAGTGCCGCATCGGTGATCTGCTCGGCAAGCGCGAAGCGTTCCCGGACGTCGGCGCCGAGGCGGTCCCGATGGTCGTGCCAGAGCGCGGCGTTCACCTCGAGCGCCTCGGCGAACAGCAACAGCCGGCCGTTCTCGTGAGCTGCGTGCCAGCCGCGCAGGGACACGTCGACGACGCCGAACCCGGACCGCTCGAGTGCCCCATCGACCGCGGCGTCGATCCGCGGGTCGGCGTCGATGCCCCGGAACCGGCCGACCCGGATCTCGTCGCCCCGGTCGATCACGTCGACCGCGAACCCGGGCTCGAGCAGTGCCAGACCGTCAGCCACCCCGGCGACGTCACGGGCCAGCGGGCCGATCGTGTCCATCGAGGGTGCCAGCGGACGGGTCCCGGCCACCGGGATGCGCCCGAACGTGGTCTTCGCTCCCACGACCCCGCAACACGCGGCAGGATTGCGCACCGAGCCTGCCGTGTCGGTCCCCAGCGCCACATCTGCGGCGCCCGTGGCCACGGCGACCGCCGATCCCGACGACGACCCACCCGGGATCCGGGTCGGGTCCAGGGGGTTCTTCGGTGTTCCGAAGTGGGGGTTCACGCCGGTCACGCCGAAGCACAGCTCGTGCAGGTTGGTCTTGCCCACGATGCGCGTGCCCGTCGCCCGTGCTCCGAGGAGACATGCGGCGTCCCGGCCCGCAGGTTCGGCCGATTCGGCCACGGCCGGGCTACCGGCCGTGGTGACGGTGCCGACCACATCGATGCAGTCCTTGACCGCCAATCGGAGGCCCGATCCCGCCGGCGGGTCGCAGCGGGTGATGAAGACGTGGTCGCCGGTGGAACCATCGACGCCACCACCCGCCGCGGGGCTCACAGCTCCACGAGCTCGAAGGCCACCGCGTGTTCGACGCCGAGCCGTGGCCCATCGGCTTCGGCCCGCGAGGTCAGGAACATGTCCGCCGGCGGCCAGTCGTCACCCAGGCCGGCCAGGTACTGTTCGTGCGCCTCCAGCGAGGCGATGCCCCTGTCGAGATGACCCGTGATGTCCACCGCGTGGGTGGCGAAGGGCGAAGCGGCCAGTGCCACCCGCTTGACGCCACTCCAGGGCTCGTGACCCTCATCCAACAGCTCGGTGAAGATCCACCGGTTTGCCGCATCCCGGGAGGCGTCCAGCACTGCCAGGCCCACGGCACGGTGGTCGGCCATGTTGAATCCCTGGCGTCCAGGCCAGTAGGGCTCCCGATTGCCGGTCACCACCAGGTCGGGCCGGTGACTGCGGATGCAGCGCGCCAGGTCGCGGCGCAGACCGAGGCCGTATTCGACGACGCCGTCCACGTACCCGAGGAACTCCACCGACGACACCCCGACGATCCGAGCGCTCGCCCGCTCCTCGGCCTCGCGGATCGGACCGCAGGTGACCGGGTCCATACCGTCGATGCCGGCCTCACCGGAGGTGACCAACACGTAGCGGACCTCCTTGCCCGCGTCGGTCCATCGTGCGATCGCGGACGCGGCCCCGAACTCCAGATCGTCCGGGTGGGCCACGATGCACAGGACCCGGTCGAAGTCTTCGGGAAACTCCATCAGATCGGCGCTCATCGCTGTCCTCTCCGGCGAGGGTCACCCGCCCGTTGTGATGCGGTCGATTTCGACGCGGTCCTCGTCGGTGGGGGTCCAGTCGGCCGCGGCGACGTTCGCGACGACCTGGTTCGGCCGGGTCGCGCCCGCGATGACCGAGGCGACGGACGGCTGGGCGGCGAGCCAACCGATCGCCACGTCCAGCAACGTGATGCCACGGTCGGCGGCGAAGGATTCGAGCGCCTCGGTCACGTCGAACACGTCGTCGGTGAGCCGGTCCTGGCGTCCCCAGGCGGCCATCCGGCTGTCGGGTGGCGCCGGTTGGCCACGGTGGTACTTGCCGGTGAGCAGACCACTGGCGAGCGGGAAGTACGGCAGGATCCCGAAGCCGAAGTGCTCCGCGGCTGCGACGAGTTCGGCCTCGACGCCCCGCTCGAGTAGGTTCCAGTGGTTCTGGGCGCTGATGAAACCCTGGTGGCCGGCGTCCCGGGCGGTCCAGGCCGCGTCGGCGACCTGCCAGCCGGCGAAGTTCGAACAACCCGCGTAACGAATTTTGCCCTCCGCGACGAGCTCGTCGAGCGCGCCGAGCGTCTCGGCGATCGGGGTCACCGGATCCGGAAAGTGGATCTGATACAGGTCGATCCAGTCCGTCTGCAGGCGCCGCAACGAACGCTCGACCGCCTGGCGGATGTACCGACGTGACCCCCGGGCACCCCAGTCGGGGCCGGCGTCGTCGCGGTTTCTCAGGTGTGAACCGAACTTGGTGGCCAGGACGACCTCGTCGCGACGACCGCGCAGGATCTCACCCAGGAACACCTCGGAGTCACCGTAGGAATCGGACGTGTCGATCAGGGTGACCCCTGCATCGAGAGCCGCGTCGACGACGGCGCGACTCGCTTCGAGGTCGATCCGCAGGCCGAAATTGTTGGCGCCCAGTCCCACCCGGGACACTGCACATCCCGAACGGCCGAGCCGGTTGACGATCGTGTCTGCCACAACCGCTCACCGTAGCCACTCCGCGCGGCGTTCACGCCGCGCCGTCACCACGATCGGGACGTTCGTGGTGACCTTGCACCGTTCTTGCCGGCCCCAGGACCGATCGGACCGACCCGACGAGGCGTGTGCAGCAGCAGGGTTAGAGTCGGGTCTCGATGGCCGAAGCGATCCTGCACATCGGAACCCACAAGACCGGCACCACATCGTTCCAGCATTGGCTTCGCGAGTTTGCAGGCCCGCTCAAAGCGGCCGGCGTGACCCCCTACCAGGGACTGCTCGGCGACAGCCACGCCGAGTTCGCCCTGCTCGTCATGGACGCAGCGCGCAACATGCCGGTCAAGTCGACCTTCCCGGACTGGGGCCTGCCGAGTTGGCAACGCGCGGCCCGCACCACCATCTCGACGCAGTTGGCAGGTCCCGAGCCGAAGGTGCTTGTCTCCTCCGAAGCGCTGTCCTATCTGCGGCATCCGCGAGGAAGTCCACCGATTGGCCGAGCTGTGCGCGCCCCGCGAGATCCGGGTGATCCTCGTGCGCCGCGACCCCGAAGCGTTCCTCGCGTCCTACCGCGCCACGCTCGCCAGGCTGGGGTTCGATCCCAGCCCCTATCCCGAATCGTTCGCGTATGTGGAAGCCGACTCGTGGCTCGTCGACTACGACTCCATCGTCGACGCATATCGCCGAATCGCGGATCCTTCGATGATCCACACCATCGACTACGAGTCAGCAGTCGCCGAGCACGACTCGATCATCCCCGCGGTGGCGGCCGCCGCGGGGATCGATCTCAGCACCATTCCCGTGGAGGGCACCTGGCAGAACGCCCGCTCCGGTCGGCCCCGCCACGATGCCGCCCGGATCCGATCCGCCGCACAGCGCTGGATCCCACCCGCGCTCCATCCGGTCGCAACGCGCATTGCCCGCAGGACCGGTGCCGCGGCCGCGGTCCTGCGGAACCGCCATCGTTGACCGGCCCCGGAGTCCACGGTCCAGAATCAGGATTAGGGTCGCCAGTCGGACCGGGAAGCCGCCAGGAGGCAACGCTGTGGAACCGATCGTGCTCGAGGCCGGGCCGACCACCATCGCTTTCTGTGTCGACGACGCCGGAAAGGTGCGCCAACGCGGGTTCGGCCCGGACGTTCCCAGAGGCCCACTCGAGTTTCCCGCCTGGTTGTATCCGCTCGCCCATCCGACCTTCGGCGAAGACCCCTTCGCCACGCCGGCCCTGCGGATCACGAACGCATCCGGCGTCCTGTCCACCCGGCTCACCTACCGGACCCACCGGTTCACGTCGCATCCGGGTGGACAGGAACTGCGCATCGAAATGGTCGACGAAGCGGATCCGGTCACCTTGGCACTGTGCCTGCGTTCCTGGTCCGACGAGGCCATCGTCGAGCAATGGGCCGAGCTGACCAACGATCAGCACGCGCCGGTCACGGTCCACGAGTTCGCGGCCGCCGCGCCGCTGCTGGCCGGAGGTGATCCGCACCTCGACCACTTCACCGGGGACTGGGGCGCGGAGTTCCGACCGGTGCACGAACGGCTCACCGCCGGCGCCAAGGTCCTCGAAGCCCGGGCCCTGACCCGCCCGGCCCACGAGGTTCCCCCGTACGTGCGCTACCGGCCCGACGGCGAGGTCACCGAGACCGGCGGGCAGGTGCTGGCGGCCACCCTCGCCTGGGGCGGCAACCTGCGGATCGCCTTCGAGGTCGACCGGCGCGACCAGGTCCGGACCTGGTTCGGCCATCTGCCCACCGGAGCCGACTACGTGCTCGACCCCGGGGGGACCCTGACGACGCCCCGCGTGGTCTGGGCCTGGTCGGACACCGGCACCCGGTCGCTCTCCCAGCGCCTGCACCGATGGGTGCGCGACGCGGTCATCCGTGACGGCGACCGCGAACGGGCGATCGTGTTCAACAACTGGGAAGCCACCTTTTTCTCGTTCGACCAGCACCGTCTCGAGCAGTTCTGTGCCGACACCGCCGAGGTCGGCGCCGAGGTGTTCCTGCTGGACGACGGTTGGTTCGGCGATGACCACCCCCGGGACGACGACGCCGCCGGCTTGGGCGACTGGGAGGCGAATCCGTCGAAGCTCCCCGAGGGCCTGGCCGGGGTGGGGCGGGCCGCCCATGAGGCCGGCGTGCGGTTCGGCGTCTGGGTCGAACCGGAGATGGTCAACCCGGACTCACGGCTGTACGCCACGCACCCGGACTGGGTGGTCGCCGAGCCGGACCGTGAACGCCGGGAAGAACGCAACCAGCTCCAGCTCGACCTGTGCCGCCCGGACGTGCAGGAGCACGTCCGAGGCGTGCTCGACGGGGTCCTGGCGCCCGAGAATCAGGTGAGTTTCGTCAAGTGGGACGCAAACCGGATGGTGACCGAACCGGGTTCGACCGCGCTCCCCGCCGACCGTCAGGGCAACTGGCCCCTCGACGTGGTGCACGCGACCTGGGACACGATGGCGGCGGTCGCCGCCGCCCATCCGGATGTCGAGATGATGGCGTGCGCGTCGGGTGGTGGGCGTGTGGACCTGGGGACGCTGGGGTTCTTCCACGAAGTGTGGTTGTCGGACAACACGGACCCGGTCGACCGGGTGCGGATGCAGTGGCACGCTTCTGAGTTCCTGCCCCCGGCGATCCTCGCCGCGCACGTCACCCGCTGGGGGGCACGTCCGGTCGCGTTCGCGTGCGCCGTGGCCATGAGCGCCCGTTTCGGTTTCGATCTCGACCGGGCCGGCCTCGACGACGAGGAATGGGCGGTCTGTCGACGGGCGACCTCGCACTACCGCCGGTTCCGACCACTGGTCCAGCACGGGGAGCTGGTCCGACTCGTCTCGCCCGAGAACGGCCCGTCGGCTGCACTGGCATTCCTGACCTCAGGTCGTGACCGGGCGGTGGTCTTCGGTTACCGGCTCCCCCCGAGACCCGAGGACACGGAGCCGTCGACGACGCGGCTGGCAGTCGACGGGCTGCGCGTGGACCGCGACTATCTCGTCTCCCCCGTCGACCTGGCTGCCGACGAGTCGCCGGCAACCACCCGCGTCCCGGGCGCGATCTCGTCGAAGTGGGCCTCGAATGGCCCGAATCCGAACCGTGCACGGCCGCGATCTGGGAACTCGTCGCCGTCTCCGGCTGAGCTCAGCCCTCCGCTGCTTCTCGCCATTCGATCCGGGGCGCGTCACGCCACAGCCGCTCGAGGTCGTAGAAGTCGCGGGCCTCGGCGTCGAAGACATGGACCACGAAGTCGCCGTAGTCCATCAACACCCAGGCCTTCGCGTCCAGCCCCTCGATCCGCAACGGTTTGGGACCGCCGGCTTCGGTGAGCGCTCGCTCGACCTCTTCGACGACCGCGCCGACCTGCCGGGAGCTGTTGCCGGAGGTCACCACGAAATGTTCGGTGACCGCCAGCAGATCGCCGACGTCGAGGATCACGGTGTCGGCATCCGACTTTCTCGCCGCGGCCCGTGCCGCGACCTGCGACCACGAACCGGACGCGATCGGACCGCTCATTTTCCGACGTCGTCGACCGTCAGCGGCGCGGGCGGATGGTCCACGAGATCCCGACCGAGCACGATGGTCAGGGTCTCGCTGCCCGCTGCCGAACGCACCAGTCGTACCTGTCCGTGGCCGAGGATGGCAGCCATCCGTCGAGCGACCGTCCGGTCCTTCGGATCCGTGTAGCTGATGGTGGTGTCGGCGACTCCGAACTGCGCTGCATTTCCCACGGTGTTGATCTGCGCACCGGCATACGAGAGACGTTGGATGACCGACGCGGGGGCCGGCTTCGGCGAGACAGCGTTCAGGAGTCGCACGGTCGGCCGGGCGCCGGGGACGGCGCCGACGACGAAGGGCACGGTGTTGGCGATCAGCAGCTTCTCGAGCGGCTTGTCGACCTTCACGGTCGGACTCCCGTCGACGTCGGACGCCGGTACGGTCGGCAGGGTCCCCGTCGTCACCTTTCCGGCCGCCAGTCCCCGGATGTACCTGCCGAGTCCGGCACCACTCTCTCCAGGCACTCCGGCCGGGTCGGCGGCGACCGCTGCGGCCCACGCCTTCCAGACCAGTGCCTGCCGATGCAGATGTGCAACCACGGTCGGAGTCGAGTCACCGGCGGCCAGATACCCGGGAATCTCCTCGGCGCTGAGCTGGCGTTGCCCGGCAGGAATCGTCGAACCGTCCGGTGCGGTCACGTCATCGGGATTGTCGATCGTCAGCGGACTCACGGGCTGGAGAAACTGGGTCAGCTCGTCGTCGTTGACCTCGATCACATCGGTGAAACCGAGTCCGAGCTCCTTGCCGATGGCCGCACCGGCGGTGGCGGCGGGCACCGCGGCGATGACCGGGCCGATGGTCTTGAATCCGAGGGGCGAGCCCGACAGACGGGTGTTCAACGGAATGGGAACGACCGAACCACCGTGCTGATCGGCGCCGTTCAGGGAGATCATCGTCGCCGACTCGGGCTTCTGGTTGGCGTCGACCTGGAGGACCAGGGCCACCGGAGTCGGTTCGACCAGCGCGGTGTAGCCCGGATCGGTCGGGCGTGCGGTTCCGCCCAGGACCTCACCGGCGGTACTTCTGCTGGTCAACCGGTAGCCCGCGACGATCGCCACGGGAAGGGCGAGAATGAGGACGGCCATGACGGTATAGAGCGGCCAGAGTCGTCGGGGGGCGCCTGTCGGTGGCGCCTGGGTCCCGTCGACGTCTTCCTGTTCGACGGGCGCGGGCGTCGAGTCCGAATCGGCACGGGAAGTCGCGTCGTGGCCGGAGCGCGCTGCGGCCTGCGCGGCCGCGATCGCCGCCGTGAGGCGCGCGACCGGCCGGTCTCCCTCCGGTGGATTCGGGCTCGCTTCGGGCTCGTCGCTCATTGATCAACGACACGATAGAGCCCCCGCCGGGAAATGATGTCGACCACACCCGGGGGGCAGAGCACGTCCACCCCGCGTCCGGCGGCGACCCTGGCGCGGAGTTCGGTGCCCGAGACGTCGAGTCTGTGGATGGCCACCCTTTCGATCCCCCGCCACGAGGTCCCGTCTTCGGGCCCGGCTTCGGCTCCCGAGCCCGAACGGTTCACCACGACGAGCGTGGCCAACTCGCGGCAGTCGATCTACCGCCTTCCAGGTGGGAAGCAGCGGTTCCACGTCGGCCCCGACCACGACGAACAGGGCGGCCGCGGGATCCGCGCGGTGGAGCTCTTCGACGGTGTCGACCGTATAGGAAGCACCGCCACGCCGGATCTCCGCATCGCTGGCCTCGATTCCGGGGAGTTCGGCCACCGCCGCCCGGACCATCTCCAGACGCGTCGTGGCGTCGGTGACCGGGCGGGTTCCCACTTTCTGCCACGGTTGGTTCGCCACGACCAGGAGTACCCGGTCGAGCGACAGTGCGGAGCGGACCTCCACCGCCGCGAGAAGGTGTTCGATGTGCGGCGGGTCGAACGTACCTCCGAAGACCCCGATGCGGTTCACGCCCGCGGTCACGCGCACCCGCCGGAGCCCAGTCCTATTCGGTGCGATAGATGCCGGTGGCGTTGCCCACGTCGGCGTAGGCCCAGTTCTCCTGCTTGAGCCGCCAGTGCTCGTCGAAGATCTGCTTGCCGTCGGCGATGTCGACGAGCTTCGGTGGCATCAGGTCGCGAAAGTTCACGGGTTTGCCGTCCACGGCGTCGAGGAACTCCTGGGGGAAGGTCCGCAGCATCGATGCGGTCACGATCTGATCCTGTTCGGGCAGGAAGCAACGGTTGGCGTCGGTGAGCTTGAGGATGCGCGCACCGATGTCCTGGATGTCCCGGAACTGGCCGTCACCTTCCATGATGCGTTTCAGGATCGCCGTGACCCCCATGGTGCCGACCTTGCAACCGTTGCACTGTCCGCAGGACTCCACCGAGAGCCACCGGGAACACAGGTAGCTGATCTCCACGGCGCTGGTCGTGTCGTCGTAGACGATGAAGCCACACGAGCCGATTCCCGAGCCACGACCTCGGAAGGCATCGAAGCACAGCGGGGCATCGAGAAAGTCGTCGGTCATCACCGGGTTCGAGATGCCCGACAGAATCGCCTTGACCCGTCGGCCCGTGGTGACTCCGCCCCCGACGGTGTCGATGATCTCGCCGAGCGGCGTGCCCATCTCGACTTCGGCGACACCGGGGGCGTTCACGTCCCCGACGATGGTGCAGATGCCGTGCCCGGGGGTGGCGTCCGTGCCCATCGAACGAAACCATTCGGCGCCGTTGCGCATGACGTGCGCGGCGGTCGAGAGCGACTCCACGTTGTTGACCAGCGTCGGCGCCGGGTCGTCGAGCTGCGGGTCGCCAGTCGCCCGGGGCATCGAGGACCAGTCGATGTTCGGAGTCGATGCGAACACGCCCTGGATGTACGGGGGGAACAGCCGTGGCGCGGCGGGCTCACCCTGGATCGTCTGCAGCAACGCGGTCTCCTCCCCGAAGAGGTAGGAGTCCGGTCCTGGCACGATCCTGATCGGAATTCCGGCGGTCAGTCCAGCCGCCTCCATCTCCGCCAGGGCGGTTGCCAGGTTCTCGTGTTCTTGCGTGTACTTTGCCTTTAGGCCGATGAAGGCAGAATCAGCTCCGATGGCAAAAGTCGCAATCGCAACTCCCTCGATGAGCTGGTATGGGTTCCGCCGCAACAGCGTGCGGTCCTTGAACGTGCCCGGCTCGCCCTCGGATGCGTTGCACACCACGAAGCAGGTGCCACCCGCTGCGGTTTCTCGCAGCGAACCCCACTTGCGCCCTACCGGGAATCCAGCGCCGCCGCGGCCTCGCAGTCCTGAAGCGAGGACCTCGTCGATCGTCGCGACCGGACCGATTTCCAGAGCCCGGGCGAGGCCCTTGCCCCCGCCGATGGCGACCCAGTCGGTGACGGAGGTCACCGGATTTTCAGGAAGCAAATATGGCTCGAACACGGTTGCACCATAGCCACTATCCGGAGGCATCCGCCATTTCCGTTTCAGCGGGAATGTCACGGGTATTTTCCCTGTTGGAGGAGTTACCATGAGTGATTCGGTTGGACAGTACCTGAACGAGATCGGCACCGTCCCGTTGCTGACCGCGGCGGAGGAGCGAGAGCTCGCGCAGATCATCGAGGCGGGCGTCGAAGCCCGCGAGCGACTTGATGCCGGGGAGCGTTCGGCAGAACTGCGCCGTGCCGCGTCTCGGGCGGCCCGGGCCAAGGACCGATTCATTCGAGCCAACCTGCGATTGGTGGTCAGCGTCGCGCGCCGGTATCCGCTTCCTCCGTCGATGGATCTGCTCGACCTCATCCAGGAGGGCAACCTCGGGCTCGAACATGCGGTCGACAAGTTCGACTGGCGCAAGGGTTTCAAGTTCTCCACCTATGCGACGTTCTGGATCCGCCAGGCCATCGGCCGGGCACTCGACCAGAAGGCGTCACTCGTCCGGCTTCCGGGCGACCGTTCTGCAGGGTTGCGGGCAGCACTTCGACAGGTCTCGGGCGACGCCGACGAACTCGACGAGGAGCACGCCCACCTGCACCGGTTGTCGACCCCGACCTCGCTCGATCGCACGGTGGGCGACGATGAGTCCAACGAGCTGATCGATCTGATCGCCGACGACCGTCCCGGCCCCGAGGAAGCGGTACTCGCGGACGAGCGCGAATCGACGGTGACCCACCTGCTCGACGTGCTCGACTACCGGGCCCGCTACGCGGTCGAACAGCGCTTCGGCATCAACGACGGCCGCAAGCGCAGCTACCGGGAGGTCGGTGACGAACTCGGTGTCACCGCCGAGGCCGCTCGCCGCCTGGTCAAGCGGGCGGTCGCCACGGTCCGTGCCGAAGCAGGCGCCAAGGTTCCCGCGGCCTGAACCGAAGCGCACATCGCGCAACGCGCTTGGTGCCGGGCACCGCGATTGGCAAGCATGAGAGTATGAATCATCGGGCCTGGACGGCATCGTCCTGGCGGGACCACCCCGCCGAACAACAACCGGTTTGGCCCGACCCCGGCGTGCTCGAGGCGGTCATCAAGGAACTCTCCACGCCTTCCCCCGCTGGTGTTCGCCGGTGAGGCCCGCTCGTTGCGGACCCAACTCGCAGCCGTCGCCCGTGGCGAAGCCTTCCTGCTCCAGGCCGGCGACTGCGCCGAGTCGTTCGACGGCTTCCGTGCCGACACGATCCGCGACAAGCTCAAGGTCATCCTGCAGATGGCGGTCGTGCTGACCTATTCGGCGGGGGTTCCGGTCATCAAGGTGGGGCGGATCGCGGGACAGTTCGCAAAGCCGCGCTCCACGCCGACCGAAACGGTCGACGGCGTCGAGCTGCCGGCTTTCCGCGGCCACATCGTCAATGACGTGGCCTTCAGTGCCGCAGCCCGCACGCCGGATCCGCAACGGCTATGCAGGCCTACCACCAGTCGGCGTCCACCCTGAACCTGCTGCGCGCCTTCACCAAGGGTGGTTTCGCCGATCTGGCCCGGGTGCACCAGTGGAACCAGGACTTCGTGCGAGCATCGTCGGAGGGTCACCGCTACGAGGCGATCGCCAACGAGATCGAACGAGCGCTCCGTTTCATGTCGGCGTGTGGGCTGACCGACGGTCCCCAGCCGAGACTCCACGAGGTCGACTTCTTCACCAGCCACGAAGCCCTGATCCTCGGCTACGAAGAAGCCCTCACCCGACGGGACTCGCTGACCGGCGAGTACTACGACACCTCGGCCCACATGGTCTGGATCGGCGAGCGCACCCGTCAGCTCGACGGCGCCCACGTCGAGTTCTGTGCGGGAATCAGAAATCCGATCGGCGTCAAACTCGGTCCGGACGTCACCCCGGCTGAAGTCGTCGCCCTGTGTGACCGGCTCGACCCCGAGTTCGAAGCCGGGCGGCTCACGCTGATCAGCCGCATGGGAGCGAAACGGGTCGCCACGGCCCTCCCTCCGCTGCTCGAGGCGGTCGAGGCGACCGGTCACCGGGTGGTGTGGGCGTGCGATCCGATGCACGGCAACACCTTCACGACCGAGGACGGGCACAAGACTCGTCGATTCGACGACATCGAGGCCGAAATCGCCGGGTTCTTCGCCACCCACAAGTCCGTGGGGACTTGGCCCGGTGGCATGCACGTCGAACTCACCGGTGACGCGGTGACCGAGTGCCTGGGCGGAGCCGACGACATCTCCGCCGCGCGAGTTGCCCGAACGCTACGAGACCATGTGCGATCCGCGCCTGAACGGTCGCCAATCCCTGGATCTCGCGTTCAGGGTCGGCGAACTCCTCCACTGATCCGGTCGCGTGGCCGTCGAGCTGCCGTCCAGCACTCGATCGACGGGGAACCCGAACCGAGGTTCGGGGTCTACCGGGACGTGATCTGGGATTTCGGGCACAGCTTCAGCTGCCGGTGAACCCGGCCTGCGTAGCTTCGGCTCCATAGAGCATCTCCGCGATGGACCCGTAGTCTGGACCACGGCGGAGGTGGTGGCCGCCGTCGACCGGCAGGCAATTGCCGGTCACCCATCCGGACTCGGGCCCGACGAGAAACCGGAGCACCTGGGCAACCTCTTCGGGCTGGCCGATGTGGGCGACGGGCATGTTGGTCAGATACGACTCGACCAGACCGGCGTCTCCCATGGGCCAGGCCACGAGTTCGGTGTCCACGAGACTCGGCTGAACCGAATTCACCCGCACTCCGGACTGCCCGAGCTCATCCGCCGCATTGCGCACCAACGCATCGATCCCCGCCTTGGAAGCCGCATAGGCGGACATCCAGGAGTGCACCGTGCAGGAGGCGAGCGACGACACCGCGGCGATCGCGCCGCCACCGCCGGCCACGATCGCTCGTCCACCGTGTTTGATCGTCAGAAACGTGCCGGTGAGGTTCGTCTCGATCACCTGTTGGAACTCCTCGAGCGGCTGGGCGATGACCGGAGCGACGCTGCCGGTGCCGGCACACGCGACCACGATCGCGAGGTGACCCGTCGCCGCGGTGGGCCGTCTCCACGGCCTGGGCTACGGCGTCCTCGTCGGTGACCGACCCGGCCGACGTGGTCACCGACGGAGCGTCGGGGAACTCCTCGGCGAGTTGATCTGCCGCCTCCTGGAGCTTCTCGGGAGTGCGACCCATGAGCGTCACGGTCGCGCCGTCACGCACCAGCAGTCGGGCCGTGGCCAGGCCGATCCCGCTCCCCCCTCCGGTGATCAGGGCTCCTTGGCCGGCGAAGGTCGATGACGAATTCGAGATGTTGTTGGACATGTCTGAGAGTCTGCCCGTTCGAGCCGTGACGCGTTGGCTTCTCGGACGGGCGCGGCTCATTGACCGTCCTCCGGAATCCATCGGCCGTAAACTTCCGCCGACGATCGGTTGTGGGTTGTCACGGCCTCGACGTCGACCCAGAGAGGCAATGCGTTGACGGACCCCGCAATCGAAGCACCCGTGCCCTCCGACGGCGGACGTCTCGATCGTCCCGACGCTCACGGGCCGGCAACGTCGTCCGCGCCGGCACGAGCCGTGGTGATCGTCGGGCTCGCGGTCCTCGTGGCTCTGGCGTTGCGGTTTCAGCGCGGCTTCTCGTTCGTGGTCGACGAGTGGGACATCCTCGCCCACTACTACGACGGCCACTATCTGAGTCCCTACAACGGCCACCTGTCCCTCGTCCCGGTCGCGATCTACCAAACGCTCGCCTCGACGGTGGGCATCGATTCGTACCGCATGTACGGCGCGGTGGGGATCGCGGTCTTCCTGGCGATCCCGGTCGCGTTCTTCGTCTCCCACCGTCGACACGTCGACGAACGGTTGGTCGCCGTCGCGGCGCTCGGGATCGCCTGGTCGTGGGCGGCCCAACACAACCTGATGTACGGATTCCTCATGAATTTCGACATCCCGTTGCTCATGCTCGTGGTGTCCTGGCCGCTGATCCGCCGTGCCACGTTGCGGGCTGACCTGTGGGCGGTCGCGGCGCTGTCGATCGCGCTCGCGTCCTCCAGCGTCGGCGTCGTCGTGGCCTTTGCGATCGGCGTCGAGCTGATCCTCGCCCGGACGCCGCTGCGGCGGCTCGTTCGCTTCGCGCCTCCGGTCCTCGCCTGGGCACTCTGGTGGATTCTGCGCCACGAAGCCACCAAACCGGCATCACTGGCCGAACGGGCGAGCTACGCGTGGCATGTGGCGGTGGCCATCCTCGCCGGCTTCACACTCGGATGGACTCCGGGTGCGGTCATCGTCGCGCTCGGTCATCCTCGGGATCGTCACGCGCGCCGGGTCGAAGTGGCGCACGCTCGACGCCCACGTGATCGCGATCGGACTCTCGCTCGGCTTCTTCGTGCTCGTCGCTGCCTACAGCCGGGCAGGGGACATCGCGCTCGAACCCTCCCGATGCACCCCGCTACGTGTGGCTGGGCGACCTGTTGATCATCGCCGCGCTGACGTGGTGCCTGCGGGGCAGGCGGGTGCCGATACTGGCACCGGCCATCGCCGCTCTGGTTGTCATCGTGGGCGGTGTGAGCCTGGTCGGGCATCTGCGCGACTACCGGACCTTCGTGCTCGACTACACCGCGGGGAGCCGCCCTTATCTGTACGAGGTGAAAGCGGTGGGCCCGCGGGCTGATTCGAGTCGGAACCTGCCCCTCAATCTCATTCCGGTCACCGTCGGGCAGTACCTCGGACTGGTGGACAAAGTCGGTTCGCAACTCTCCACCCTGCCGCCGGATCGCATCGGAAACGAGCGCGCCCGATCGGCCGCGGATCGGCTCTTCGTCACCGACCTGGATCTCGCTCTCCGGCCGACCGAACGATCGATGATCTGCGCCGGACCGGAGCGCCGGCCTCGTCGCATCGGCCCCGGCGCCCAGGTGCGGGTGCCACCGGGATCCACGCTCTACGTCGAGGCCTCGGACGGTACCGCGGCCACACTCAGACTCCGCCGACTCGCGTCGGCCTTCTCTTCCCTTTCGCCGGAACTGCGGGCCGACGGAAAGGTCGCCGTGTTGACGATCGAAACGGACGGTTCGAGCCTTCCCTGGTGGATTTCCAGCGAACAACCGTCCACGGTGTGGGTGTGTCCGAGCTGAGGGGGATCGCCACCCCGATCGGGACGCTCAGGTCGATCGCCCGTTGCGCCATATCGGCACACCGGGCGTGGACCCGATAGAAACAACTCCATGGCACTTCCCATCGAGGACTACGCGCTCCTCAGCGATCTGTCCAGTTGCGCCCTGGTCGGCAAGGACGGATCGATCGACTGGTTGACCTTTCCGAGATTCGATTCCGGTGCTGCTTTCGCCGCGCTGCTCGGCAACGAGGACGAGAACGGCCGGTGGCTGATCGCGCCTGCACATCCCGTGAAGAAGGTGGAACGGCGCTACCGGGATTCATCCCTCGTACTGGAGACGGTGTTCACCACCGCGAGCGGCGTCGTCGCCCTGATCGACTGCATGACGCCGGACGATGATCGACACGATCTGGTGCGGGTGGTGGAGTGCCGCGAGGGATCGCTCCCGATGCGCATGCACATGACGGTGCGCTTCGACTACGGCACCATCATCCCCTGGGTCCGACAGGTCCCCGGCGGCCTGGAGGCCATCGGCGGTCCGGACGCGCTGCGGCTCGCCACCCCGGTCGAGCTGCGCGGGGAGGGCTACTCGACCGTGGCGAACTTCGTGGTCCGCGCCGGTGAGTCCATTCCGTTCAGCCTGGGTTGGTACCGCTCCTATGAGCCGGCTCCACAACCGATCGACGCCCTGACGGCCATTGCCGCGACCGAAGCGTGGTGGAGCAACTGGGCCTCCCAGGGGAACTTCGAGGGCGACTACGCCGACGACGTGCTCCGTTCGGCCGTGGTGCTCAAGGGCTTGACCCTGGCCGACACGGGAGGACTGCTCGCGGCCGCGACGGTGGCGTTGCCCGAGGAGATCGGGGGCGAGAGGAACTGGGACTACCGCTTCTGTTGGCTGCGCGATGCCACCTTCAGCCTCATGGCCCTCCAGAGCGCCGGATTCGAACAGGAGGCAGAGAATTTCCTCTCCTGGCTGCTGCGGGCCGTGGCCGGCGAACCCTCACAACTCCAGATCATGTACGGCCCCGGCGGAGAACGGCGACTGACCGAGACCGAGCTCGACTGGCTGTCCGGCTACGAGAACTCGCGGCCCGTGCGGACCGGCAACGCCGCGCACGGCCAGTTCCAACTCGACGTCTACGGCGAAGTGCTCGACGCAGTGCATCAGAGTGCAGCCGAAGGACTGACCCTCAGCCCGAACACATGGTCGCTCCAACGCAAGCTCGTCGAATTCGTCGACGCGCACTGGCAGGATCCCGACGACGGGATCTGGGAGGTGCGCGGTGGACGTCGGCATTTCACCCACTCGAAGGTGATGGCCTGGGTCGCCATCGACCGGGCCATCGCCACGACCGAACTGTTCGGAGGGGAGTGCACACCCGCGTTCGATTCCGCGCAAGACCAGGCACTCCACCTCGACGTGTGGCGAGCCCTGCGGGACGAGATCAAAGCCGACGTCCTGGCCAACGGGGTCGACGACAACGGCGCGTTCGTCCAATCGTACGGATCGGACCAGTTCGACGCCTCGCTCCTGCTCGTCCCCCTGGTCGGCTTCCTCCCACCCGACGACGAACGCGTCGTCGCCACGGTCAAGGCCATCGAGGACAACCTCCTCGTCGACGGATTCGTCCGCCGTTACCTCGCCACGGGCGACGACGGCCTCTCCGGCGAGGAGGGCACGTTCTTGATGTGCTCGTTCTGGCTCGCCGACAACTATGCACTCATGAGTCGGCTGGACGACGCGGCCACACTCTTCGAACGGCTCCTGGCCCTGCGGAACGACGTCGGACTGCTCGCCGAGGAGTACGACCCGCACGCCGGGCGCATGCTGGGGAATTTTCCCCAGGCCTTTTCCCACGTCTCGCTCATCAACACCGCCGAGGCGATCGTGGGAGCACGTCAGATCCGGGCACGAGCCGAGGACCCGTTCACCTGGAAAGGCGATCGTCTCAGTGTGAGAAGCCGGTTCTCCAAGACGATCTCAGCGAGAAAGCGCGCCGAGACGTCTTCCGAATGAACGTCGCAGGACCTCGGAGATCGACACGACGAGCATGCCCAGCACGATCGGATCGAGACATTCCCTGAACCTCGCGTTCTCGTAGAAGTCGAAGAGGACGCCGACGGCACACACCGACACAACCGTGAAGCCGATCCAAGCGAGCATCAGCCGCCGGTCCGTGATACGGCCCCGCACGATGTGCCACGACGCCTCGGCACCCTTCCAGAGCACGAGGAGCAACCCGATCGCCATCGTGAGCAACAGTGGCAACCGACCGAGCCCGGAGCGGAAGATCAGCGCCAAACCTTGCGGATCGGCACCACCGATGTCATAGGACACGTGCACCGGGAGCAGCACCGGGCGGTAGGCGGAAACGAGCCAGTGGTAGGAACGGGCACGAGGTTCGTCGAAAGCCACGGGCCAGCTCGAGAACAGCAGCGTGCTCCGCCCCACTGCGGTCAGGTAGTTGCCCGGATACGCCCTCATCGCCGCGAACGAATCGTCGAGGGCGGCGCGGTGCACCGGCCGGAAGCAGAGAAAGTTCAGGTTGACCTCGCCGTCGCTCTTTCTCGGCGCGGCGAGCGCCGGGTCACTCGACGCGACATGACACGGGGGAAGCGCGTGTGTATAGGACGAATAGGGCGAGAAGGGTTTGACCGGTGCGAGATCCGAAACCTTTCCCGCACGCTCGAGTTCGTGGAGTTGGTGCTCCGGAAGTGTCGTCACCGCGATCCGCTTCAGGTTCTCGCCCACGAAACTCGAATAGCCGACGTTCCCGAAACGCTGATGGAGATAGGTGAGCTGTCCGGCAATGAGCACGATCGCCAGGGCGAGGACCGACACCTTCTTCCAGTCCAGAACTCCCCGACGCCTGGCCAACACGAGCACGAACGCGAACCCTCCGAGCATCCAGATCGGCTGGAGGAGCGTCCGGGTCAGCACCCCGAGCGCCAGCACGACGCAGAACGCCGCCAGTCGCCGGGTGGTCGACGAGCCGACGAACCGGCAGAACGTGAAGATCGACGCGGTCACCAGAAACGTGGTCTGGGTCTCGTAACGCAGGAAGGACTCGTTCAGGATCAGGAGCGGATTGCAGGCCACGAACACGGCGGCGACACTGGCCTGCCAGCGGCGGGCTCCGAGGGTGACGAGGATCGACCAGACCATGAGCACCACGCAGAGATCTGCGCCCACCGAGAGCACCTGGAAGGTGATCGCGTCGGGGAACGGCGACCACGCACGTACCGCGCCGACGTAGAAGTTCCACAGGGGCGGTTGCGTGTTCAGAACGGTGAAGGCCCGGAACGGGTCCGCCCGGAGCAGGTTCTCATCGAGCAGCTGCAGCTGTCCGACCAGATGGTCCTGGAAGCGAAGCCCGGTTGCCCACAGCACGGTTCGGAGACCGAAGAACACGACCACCACGACCGAGATGTGCGCCCGGACCGGTCGCCCACCTGTTCTGAAGAGCTTCGAACCCTCCGACGGCGCATCGGACCGCGTCGCACCGGCCGGGAAGGGTGACATCCGGCAAGTATGACATCCGCTCTCGGGCGACCCGGGACCCGATCGAGATGCACGACCCGGCGTTCGGGGGGGGGGGGCGGAACACCAGCCGTGGTCGATGGATCGGTCGCTCGGCAGAGACACCACTAGGGTTGGCGATCGTCTATGCAAGACATGCCCCCGAAATCGCCGGGCGCGCGCCCCGCCGCGGGGGACCCACAGGAGCCGACCCCGACGCTGTCCGGTGCTGAAGTACCAGCCCGGATTCGACGGCCTGCGCTTCTTCGGCATACTGAGCGTGCTCGCGGCGCATGTGTCCTCGGTGCAGCCCGGCCTCACCCGATTCGGCTGCTACATGTTCGTCGACGTGTTCTTCGTGATCAGCGGCTACCTGATCACGACCCTCCTGCTCCGGGAACGGGTGGGCCGGGGGCGAGTCAGTCTGAAGGCGTTCTACGTGCGGCGTTTCGCCCGCCTCTACCCGCTGATCGCCGCGATCCTCGTCGTGGCCGTCGTGCAACGAATCTTCTGGGCCGGCGCGCCGGCGAGCCCCTCCTGGTTGGGCGTGGCCGGGATCGGCTTCTATTTCGCCAACTTCGCGCAGCTCATCAACCACAACGATGCGCTCAGCAGTTGGGGGCCCCTCTGGTCACTCTCGATCGAGGAGCAGTTCTACGCGTCTGTGGCCGATCACGCTCCTGGTGGTGATCGGGCGTTCCTACCGGCTTCGCCGTGCGCTGCTGCTCGTCGTCGTCCTCACCATCGCCATGTGGGTCGGACGCGCCTATGCCTGGTACTCGACCCCACAGTTCCCCCACGATCCGAATCGGCAGTTCGTCGCGCTCACCAACGCGTGGCACACCTTCTACTACGCCGACCTGGCATCGGCCCGACGGACTGCTCATCGGATGTGCGATCGGGTTGGTCCTGGCCGAACCGGAGAGTCGGCTCGCGCACGGCCTCATCCGCGTGGCCCAACTCCTCCGCATGCCCGTGATCTTGGGAATCTTGATCCTGGTCGCAGCCACCGCCAGCAGTCACGCCGCTTGGCAGGTGTACTACGGGCTCGCCCTCTTCAACCTCTGCGTCGGACTCCTCATGGTCGATCTGCTGGCGCGACCGACATCCCGCATCGCGGGATTCTTCGGGTTCCGGCCATTCGCCTGGGTGGGGCGCCGGACGTACTTCATCTATGCGGTCCATCTCGCCGTCTTCATGCTCGCGTTCGACGTGCTGGGCCTCACCACCCTTCCGGAGATCGGCGCCACGACCGTCCTGGTCTTCGCCGCGGCCGGAATCTCCTACCGGTACTACGAGGATCCGATCCGTCGATGGGGCTACCGGATGTCGAACTCGATCCTGAAGGACGATCGAACAAGGGTGGCCCCGGCCGGCACCGACCGGCGCTGAGCCGACCGGACGCCGCTCACCCGGTCGGCCCTCCCGCGGTCACCCAGAGCCGCAGGTGCGCGGCCCGCTGCTGCGTCGCCCAACGGTGCAGCTCCGAGGTGGAGATGGCGCACTCCTCGAAGAGATCGCCTCCACGTCCCACGCCGTGGTCGTAGGCAACGATGACGAGAGTCTGGAACTGCGGTGACCGCATCAGATCCTGCGGCGAACCGTCCCGTAGGTTGATCTGCGCGAGCTGGGCTTCGAGCCGGTCGAACAGGACCGTACCGAGGAACGGGCGGCGGGCAGAGGGGGTCAGGTGCAGTCGTGTGGTTCCGGCCAGACATGTACCCAGACGGCGCTCGATCCCGGACACCGACGCTGTCGACTTCGTGAACATCGGCGCCTCGAAGAGCACCTTTCCGGCCGGGCGGTTCCCGGCGGCGGCCTCGGTCAACACGACCTTGGTGCGTTCCGAGCCGTCACAGGTCGGGATGAACGTGTACAGCGACGTGCTCTCCGGTGGAAAGCAGTAGGGAATTCCCGCCTGGTGCATCGCCACCAGAAGCGCCGACCGGTAGTTGGCATTGCTGCCCAGCGGGTCGGTCAACGTGACGTTCACCCGCCCCTTTCCCTCGAGCTTCGGCACCACCGAAGAGATCAACGCGGCCGACACCTTCGAGTCCTCGGGATTCGCCGTGTAGCCCGAGTGGGACGTCCCGAGGTTGGCCACACTGAAGCCGACGACGACGATGCAGGCGCTTCCTGCCAGGACACCGGGCCGCAAGAGATGCACGCTGCGCACGATCCCGAGCACGATCGCGAACCAGGTGAACATCGCCACGGCCCATATCGACAAGAAGTACTCCGGCACGATGGCGGCGGTCACGGGCGCCACATAGACGGTGACGATCGCCGCGACGTCGGCCACCAGCGCGGTGGTGAGCACCCAGAGCAGCACACGATCGCCGCGGCGGCGAGCCAGCACGGCGAATCCGACGAACGCTCCCAGCACGACGAAGCTGACGGCCAGGTCGAACCAGCTCACCCCCCAGGCGACCTGGCCGGTGAGTGGCGCCCGGTAGAAGGTCGGGTTCGCCAGAGTCCCACGGAACCAGAACGGCGGACGGCCGACGAGGCCGGCGACGACGTGGAGCGCCAGGGGCAGCGACTTGACCGCGCCCTGACGGGAGCCCGAGCTGTTCAGAAGCATGGCCAGATTGCCGGGCGAATCGAACACCTGCTGGATGAGGCTCGGCAACCACATCACCAGGGTGATCACCCCGACGGCGACGAGGCGACGGCGGACGCGTCGGGTGCGCGCCCCTCGACCGTCGGGGTCCTCCTGATTCGCCTGTCGCAACCAGCAGGCCAGTCCGACGAGCCCGCATGCGGCACCCAGGGGCGCCAGGACGAAGACCACGAGGTGGTCGAGGAGCAGGTAGTTGGTGACGACGGTGAGCACGACGAGTGCTTCGAGGTCGCCGCACGCGGTGCCCCAGGCGGCGATGAGCAGGATCGCGAACGGCACCACGACCATGTTGAGCGGCCAGGAATCGATGAGCATGCCGGAGCCGATCGACCAGAAAAACACGCTCAGCACGGCGAGACCGACCAGAGCCTGGGCCGGATCCACGTTGCGGCGGATGATCCGACACCCCAGGAGGATCCAGATGGTGTTGAGCAGTCCCATCGCAACGACGGTTCCCCAGGTCGGACCGAGCCAGGTGACCGGCAGCGCGAGCCAGTAGAGCTGCAGAGCGCCGGGGAAGTGGACGACGTGGCCGAGCGTCGAAGCGCTCGACGCCGGCATTCCGATGAGGGGCAGATGGGTGCTGATGACGTCGGGCGCCCGCAAGGCCATGATCGCGGTGTCGCCGACGGGCACGACGTGGTCGATCCCGACCCGGATCGCGGCCACCCAAGCGGGAACGATCAAGATGAGCGACGCGGCACGGTGCAGCCACGGGTTCTCCACCCAGGTCGGCATCGTCGGTTCGGGAGGTCCCACGGCGTCGTCGACGCCCGCAGTGGCCGACACGGTCAGTCGAGCGTCTCGACGAACCGCTCGAGTTGACGGAGGTTCCGGCACTCGTACACCCCGTCGCAGTGCACGCCGTAGTCCGACACGATGGAATCACCCGTGTCCCAGTAGCTCCGTGGCTCGGGGTTCAACCAGTAGACGTGTCGGGCCCGGTGCTGGAGCTCCTTGACGACCCAGGACTGGGAGGCGTGGTAGTTGTTGCGGGCGTCGCCAAGGAGCAACACGGTCGTCTTGGGGCCGACCTCTGACCCCCAACGCTCGAAGAACGTCTCGAAAGCGTGACCGTAGTCCGAGTGACCATCCACCCAGACGACATCGGCTTCGGTGTTGACCCGATGCACCGCCTGGGTGACGTCCTCGACCCCGTCGAAGAACGCGGTGACCTCGTCGATCCCGTCGATGAACACGAAGGAGCGCACCTTGGAGAACTGCGCGGCGATGGCGTGAACCAGCATGAGCGTGAACCGGGCGAAGGAGGCCACCGAGCCGGAGATGTCGGCGACGACGAAGATCTCGGGTTTGGTGGGGCGCGGATACTTGAACTGCGGTTCGGCGGGCACCCCACCGTAGCTCAGCGAATGGCGAACGGTGGCCCGAAAGTCCAGGGGACCTTTCCGGCCGTGACGCCGTTTGCGGGCCAGGCGCACCGCGAGGCGTCGAGCGAGCGGCTGGAGCGCCTTGCGGATCCCGGCCATCTCCTCGCGTGAGGCGTGCATGAAGTCCACGTCCTCGGGCAACGGTTTGCGCAGCGTCTTGGCCATGGCGTCGATGCCGCGGTCGGCCACCAGACGACGTCGGATCTCGGCTTCGATCTCCTTTTTGAGCTGGTCGATCCGGGTGGAGAACTCGTCCCGGGTCAGGCGCTCCTCGAGCGGGGAGAGCTCCTGGTCCTGGTCGTGCGCGTTCTCGACGAGGCGTTCCATGACCGCGTCGAGATCGAGATTTCGCAACGTCCGGTACAGGTAGTAGGTGCCCCCGACCGGGCGGCCCGGTTCCATGCCGGCGAAGCGACGCACCGCTTGACGGGCGATCGCCCGCAGCATGGTGTCGTCGCCACGTTCCAGTGCCTTGTAGAGCATCTCGGCGAGCTGTTCGGCGCTGAGTGGTTCGCCGGTGCCACCCTGCCCCTGGCCCTCGCCCTGCCCCTGGCCTTCACCCAGCAGGTCGTCGACCAGGTCGTCGAGATCGTGCGCGGATTCGTCATCGATCGCCCAGGCCGATCCTCGCATCGAGAAATACACCTCGAACACGGTTTCGAAGGTGCGCCAGTGCGCGTGGTTCTTCACCAGCGTCGCCGCGAGCGCGTACTTGAACGCTTCGCGGTCGTCGACCGGAATCTCCTGCACGGCCCGCATCGCGTCGATCGCCTCGGTCAGGCTGACCGGCAGACCGGCGTCGCGCAGTTCGGTGATGAACCCGGTCAGCAGCTCGAAGATGGGTGAACCGTCGACGAGCGCAGTGGCCACTCCCCCGTCGCCGGATCCGGAATCCGCGGCGCCGGAACGGTCCGTGCGGGGCGTTTCGGACACGGTGGGCTCAGCGACGACCCACGCCGGGCGCGCCCACCGGCGGCGGATTGGCGGTCAGCTCCTTGACCGCCTTGGCGATGTCCGACTGGTACTTGAGCAGGATGTTCGCGGTTCCGGCTGCGGTCTCCGCGTCGACCTGCTCGACGCCCAACAGCACCAGGGTTCGGGCCCAGTCGATCGTCTCGGACACCGACGGCGACTTCTTCAGCTCGAGCTGGCGGATCGACCGGACGATGCGGGTGATCTCGTCGGCCAACGAGTCGGTGACCCCGGGGACCTTGGTCAGGATGATCTGCTTCTCGCGTTCCATCTCGGGATAGTCGATGTGCAGGAACAGGCACCGCCGCTTCAGGGCCTCGGACAGTTCCCGGGTGTTGTTCGACGTGAGGAACACGAGTGGGATCTGCTTGGCGGTGATCGTGCCCAGCTCCGGGATCGAGACCTGGTAGTCGGAGAGGATCTCGAGCAGCAGCGCCTCGGTCTCGACCTCGACGCGGTCGACTTCGTCGATGAGCAGGACGACGGGTTCGTCGGCGCGGATGGCCTCGAGCAGCGGGCGGGTGAGCAGGAAGTCGTCGGAGAAGATGTCGGTCTCGACCTCGGCCCAGGTCCCACCGTCGTTCCGCTCGGCCTGGATGCGCAGCAGCTGCTTCTTGTAGTTCCACTCGTACAGGGCCTTGGCTTCGTCGAGGCCCTCGTAGCACTGCAGCCGGATCAGGCGTGATCCGGTCATCTCGGCGACCGACTTGGCGAGCTGGGTCTTGCCGGTCCCGGCGGGTCCCTCCACGAGCACCGGCTTGCCGAGCCGGTCGGCCAAGTACACGATGCCGGCGATCCCCTCATCCGCGAGGTAGTCGACCCCGCGCAGTGATTCGGTGACGGCGGGAACGGAATCGAATCTCGGCTCAGCCATCCCTGAGAGGGTATCGGTCACCTTGACTCACGGGTCAATCGACTATTCCCGGATCGCGGCAGGATCAGCCCGCAGCGGGGCCGGGTGGGACGTCTCCCCGAATCTGACCGTCGCCATGGACCACGAACTTGGCCGTGGTGAGCTGTGCGAGGCCCATCGGCCCACGGGCGTGCAGCTTCTGGGTGCTGATCCCGATCTCCGCGCCGAAACCGAACTCGGCGCCGTCCACGAAACGGGTCGAGGCGTTCACCAGCACCGCTGCCGCATCGACCTCACGGGTGAATCGTTCGGCCGCGCGGAGTTCGGCGGTCACGATCGCCTCGGAATGGCCCGATCCGTACCTGGTGATGTGTTCGATCGCCTCGTCGAGGGAGTCGACCACCTTCACGGCGAGCGTGAGCGAGAGGAATTCGGTCGCCCAGTCCTGCTCGGTAGCGACCGTCACTCCGGGGAGCACCGATCGGACCCGCTCGTCCCCCACCAGTTCGACGCCTTGGAGACCTGCGGCGACCCGGGGGAGGAATTCGTCAGCGACGTCGCGGTGCACCAGCAGGGTCTCCGCGGCATTGCACACCGAGGGCCGCTGCGTCTTGGCGTTGACCACGATGCGCGCGGCCATGGCGAGGTCGGCGGCGGCGTCGACGTAGACGTGGCAGTTTCCGTCGCCGTCGATCACCGTGGGCACGGTCGCATGTTCGAGTATCGATGCGATCAGCGACGGCCCGCCACGGGGGATGAGCACGTCGATCGTGTCGCGCAGTTGCATGAAGGCCACTGCCGCTTCGCGCCGGGTGTCCTCGACGAGCACCAACGCGTCGGCGGGCAGCCCGACCGATTCGTATGCGGCGCGGAACACCCCGGCGATTGCGGTGTTCGACGAGATCGCCCCGGACGATCCCCGCAGAAAGGCGGCATTGCCCGACTTCAGACACAGTCCGGCCGCATCGGAGGTGACGTTCGGCCGGTTCTCGTAGATGATCGCGACCACTCCGAGGGGCACCCGTACCCGTTCGATCCGCAACCCGTTCGGCCGCACCCAACCGTCGAGCACCTCACCGACAGGGTCCGCGAGCGCGGCGACGTCCCGCAGGCCTGCGGCCATCGAAGCCACCCGAGCTGTGTCCAGGCGGAGCCGGTCGATCACCGTCTCCGGAACGCCTTCGGCTTCGGCTCTGGCAACGTCTTCGGCGTTCGCCTCGAGGATCGTCGCCGTGTGGGCGACGAGCTCGTCGGCGGCGGCCAGCAGCGCCGCGTTCTTGGTCGTCGTGGAGGCCACGGCGAGGATCCGACTTGCCACCTTGGCCCGGCGCCCGAGCTCGCTCAGGGCCACCGTGTCGACGGCGGATGCGCCGCCGGGGTCTGCAACGGCAGGCGTGGCAGGCGTGGCAGGCGTGGCAGGCACGGCGCGCATCCTACCGGCTCCCCCCATCACGAGTGTCGGGGCACCAGAGAGCCCTCAACAACCTCACGCCCCGACATTCGGGATCGGGCGGTGGAGCGGGGCAGACTGGGCCACGATGACCGCCCCAGGATCGACCTCGCAGAACCCGTCCCGGCAAACCGTCGCCCGACGGGCCGACGATGCGGACGCCGCGGCACTCGGCGCCATGTTCGCCCGGGCATTCGCCGACGATCCGGTCTGGGCCTTCCTGTGCCGGAAACGCTTTGCCCACTTCCCCCACATCGCCCCGCCGTTCTTCGCCACCGAGGTCCGCCGCCATCTGCGCATGCACTCGGCCTGGACGGTCCCCGGATGCTCCTCGGGTGCTCTCTGGGCGCCGCCGGATCGCTGGCGAACCACTCCGGGCGACATGGTCCGCTGGGCGCCGAGCGCGTTGCCGCGTCTTCGGCCTGCGACTGCCCATCTCCGTCGTCACCCTCGAGAAGGCCGAGAAACTCCACCCGCGTGCGCCGCACTGGTATCTGGCGTTGCTGGGCACCGATCCGGACCGTCAGGGCAGCGGGCTCGGCTCGGCGGCGCTGCAACCGGTGCTCGACCTGTGCGACACCGAAGGCCAAGCCGCCTATCTCGAGTCGTCCAAGGAGGGCAACGTCCCGTTCTACGAACGTCACGGCTTCGAGGTGACCGGCACGGTCGATCTCGGGCGGGGTGGCACCGGTCCCCGCCTGTGGTTGATGTGGCGGGAACCCCGTCCGCCGACCGAGCGCTGAAACCCCCCGGTCGCCGCCACGACCGCTGGTAGCTTGACGCCTCATGGCGCGCCCCTCGTCCCCTGGCACGCCTGAGGACGAGCCCGAGGCACTGCCGGGCCCCCCCGATCCGTGGCACAGTCTCGCCGGAGATCCGGGTACCGACGTCGATCTGATGACCGCGGCGATCGACCAAGCTCCCGGCGACGCGGAAGTCGGCGAGGACGGGGTCGCCCGACGAGGCGCGGCCCATCTGGTGCGGTCGTCGTCGATCGTGGGCGCCGGGACGTTGCTGAGCAGAGCCACCGGCCTGCTCCGCACGATCGCGATCGCAGTGGTGCTCGGTGGCCACACCGTCGCCGACGGCTACAACCTCGCGAACACCACGCCCAACATGATCTACGACCTGCTGCTGGGCGGCGTGTTCACCGCCACGCTGGTGCCGGTGTTCGTCGACCACCACGTGCGCCGCGACCGCGACGGCGACTCGGCGGTCATCGGCGTGCTGGTCAGCGCCCTGGTCGTCCTCACGGTGGCCGCGACACTGGCGGCTCCGTGGATCTTCCGGCTGTACACCTGGAACATCGATTCGGCCGTCAAGCGGACCCAGATGACCGCGATCGGGGTTCCCCTGCTGCGCTGGTTCCTTCCCCAGATCCTGTTCTACGGGCTCACCGCACTGGCCTCGGCGATGTTGAATGCCCGACGGTCCTATCTGGCTCCGGCCTTCGCGCCGGCGTGCAACAACATCGTCGTCCTGTGCATGCTGGGCGCGTTCTGGCGGGTCGGGGGCGTCGCGCCTTCGGTGGATCAGGTCCTGGGCGACCCGGCGCTGATCGCCCTGCTCGGAGCAGGTACCACCGCCGGGATCGTGGTGATGGCGCTCGCCCTGTGGCCGGCGCTGCGCCACGCGGGCGTGCACCTGCGCCCGAGCTTCGACTGGCGGCACCGATCGGTCCGCCAGGTGTTCCGACTGTCGGGTTGGACGCTCGCGTACGCGGCCGCGAACCAGGCCGCCCTGATCGTCGTGCTGGCGCTCGCCGCGTCGGTGAAAGGGCTCGGCAACGTCACCGCGTACACGTACGCGTTCATGTTCTTCCAACTCCCGATCGGGCTGTTCGCCGTGTCGCTGATGACCACGACCGAGCCGGAGATGGCGCGGGCCGCGACGGCCGGCGACGGCGAAGGGTTGCGCAACCAGTTCGCGTCCGGACTCCGCCTGCTGGTGCTGGTGCTCCTGCCCGCCGCGGCTGGCATGGCCGTCCTGGCACGTCCGATCGTGAACGTGCTGTTGGGGCACGGCGGCTACCGCAACGACGCCGCACTCACCGGCACGCTGCTGGCCCTGTTCGCCGCGGGGCTCATCGGCTACTCGGTCTACCTGTACTCGCTGCGGTGTTTCTACGCACTCAAGGACACCCGCACGCCCTTCCTGGTGAACCTCGTGGAGAACGGCATCAACGTGGCCGTGGCGTTCGCGTTCGTCGGCCACTGGGGCGTCCAGGGCCTGGTCGCCGCCTATTCGATCGCCTATTCGGTGGCGGCGGTCCTGGCGCTGTTCGCCGTGGCGCGCCGCATCGGTGGGATCGAGGGCGCCGAGGTGTGGAACACGGCCTGGCGTGTGGCACTCGCTGCTCTGGCGATGGCCGTGGCGACGTTTGCGGTGGTGCACACGCTCGCAACACCGGTCGGCTTCGCGTCGCTGCCGGCGCTGATCGCCGCAGGCCTGACCGCGGCGGTGCTCCTTCCGGCCGCGCTCTGGGTTCTACGGGTGCCCGAATTCGGCCAGGTAATGGCCCGCCTGCGCCATCGGATCGGACGATGAGCCCGTCCCCCGGCCCGAACATGGCGAGGCCACCTTCGTCTCGGGGTGAGCGGACTCACCGCTCGACCAGGACCACCAGGTCGTCACGGTGCACCAGCGCGCCGGCCGCGTCGCCGTCCAGGTCGCCGGTCCGGTGACCCGCGGCCGCCCGGGCCGTACCCGCATCGACCCGGGCGAGGCCTTTGGCGAACAACGCGCCGTCGGGTCCACGCAACTCGACGGCGTCCCCTTCGGTGAACCCGCCGTCCACACCGGTGACCCCGGCCGGCAGCAATGACCGCCCATCGGCCACCAGAGCCCGGCGTGCCCCCTCGTCGACGGTGAGCACCCCGCAGGGCGGGTGGGCGAACGCGATCCAGAGTTTGCGTGCACTGAGGGTCGCGTCGCGGGGTGTGACGAACGTGCCAGTTCCGGCGACGCCACCGATCGCATCGACCAGCACACCCGGCCGGGAGGCCTGGGCGATCACGGCCCGCACCCCGGAGTAGGCGGCGATGCGAGCGGCGGCGAGCTTGGAGGCCATGCCGCCCGACCCGCTGGGCGAACCCGGCCCCCCGGCGGCGGCGTCGACGGCATGATCGGTGGCGTGCACGGCGTCGATCAACGTGGCCTCGGTGTCCAGGCGCGGGTCGGCGGTGAACAGGCCGGGCGTGTCGGTGAGCAGCACCAGGTTCTGCGCGCGGAGAAGGTGGGCGACCAGGGCGGCGAGGCGGTCGTTGTCGCCGAAGCGGATCTCGTCGTCCGCGGTGGCGTCGTTCTCGTTGACGATGGGCACCACGTCGAGCTCGAGCAATCTGGCCAACGTGGCCCGTGCGTGCAGGTACTGGTCGCGCGATCCGAAGTCCAGGGGGGTCAGCAGCACCTGGCCGGCGACCAGGCCGTGTCCGGCCAGGGCCCGTTCGTAGGTGGCCATCAGCCGGCTCTGTCCGACCGAGGCGACCGCCTGGAGGGTGACCGCATCACGGGGTCGCATCTCTCCCCCGAGGTGCAGTGCGGTCAGCCCGGCGGCGATGGCCCCGGAGGACACCACGACCACGGCGGCGCCCGCGGTGCGGGCGGCTGCGACCTCGGCACAGAAGCTCGTGATCGCGTCCTCGTCGACGCGACCATCGGGGGTGGTGACCGAGGACGACCCGATCTTGGCGACCACGATGGGGCGTTGCACGGTGCGGGCGTTCACCCGTCGGCCACGTAGTCGTAGGCGAAGTCGCCGATCTCCACCGAGTCACCGTCTTCGACCCCGGCACGGGCCAGGGCCCGGTCGACACCGAGTCCGCGCAGGCGGTCCCACAGATAGGCGATCGCGTCGGGCGCGGTGCGGTTCACGAGTGCCACAGCACGTTCGGGGCTGCGCCCCGCGACCCGCCAGGTGTGCGTACCGGTGCGTTCCACCTGCACATCTTCGACCACCGGACGGTGCACCACGAAGCCGGTTTCTCCGGTCTCGAAGACCGTGCGGCGGGCCTCGTCGACGAGCGTGGTGAGCCGGCCGACGAGCGCATCGACGCCGGATCCGGTCACCGCAGAGATGACCGGCATCGCCGGCGCGTTGTCTGTGGACGGGCCCGTCCGAGCTGCCGAACCTGTCGTCGCGCAGATTCCCGAATGCGTCGAGGGTTGCCTCGTCGGCCAGATCGGCTCGGCTGCCGACGATCAGCCGGGGCCGCTCGAGCAGCTCGGGGCGGTACGCGGCGATCTCGTCGCCCAGAATCCGCAGCTGAGTCTTCGGATCGTCGGGCGCACCCTGGGCCAGGTCGATGAGGATGCAGAGCACCCGGGCGCGCTCGATGTGCCGGAGGAACTCGTGGCCGAGACCTTTGCCGTGCCCGGCGCCTTCGATGAGTCCGGGCACGTCCGCGACGACGAAATCTGTTTCACCCCCCCGGACAACTCCCAGGTTGGGGACCAGGGTGGTGAACGGATAGTCGGCGATGCGCGGTTTGGCCGCCGAGATCACCGAGATCAGGGTGGACTTGCCGACGTTGGGGAAGCCGACGAGCGCGACGTCCGCCAGGAGCTTCAACTCGAGGTTCCACCAGACCTCCTCACCCGGTTCGCCCAGCTCGGCGAAGCCCGGGGCGCGCCGCTTGTTGGCGAGGAACCGGGCATTGCCCCGCCCACCGTCGCCACCGCGGGCGGCCCGCCACCGGGCGCCGGGGGTCGACAGGTCGGCAATGGTGTCTCCCGAGGCGTCGGCGACCATGGTGCCCACGGGTACCGACACGACCACGTCCGCCCTGTTGCGGCCGTGCTGCTTCTTGCCCTTGCCGCCGACACCTTTGGCAGCGGCCCGATGTGGGGTGTCACGGAAGGCGAGCAGCGACGACACGTTCGGGTCGGCGACGAGCCAGACGTCGCCGCCCTTGCCGCCGTCGCCGCCGTCGGGACCGCCGCGTGGTACATGAGCTTCACGCCGGAACGACACACAGCCGTTGCCACCGTCGCCGGCTTTGGCGTGCAGTTGGGCTTCGTCGACGAAAGCGGACACGGCTGCGCAGCGTACCGGCCACGCGTGGTCGAACCGGAGCGACGCTGACTTTTCCTACTGGGTGAGTCGGACCGGGTCGCCGATGATGTGCGCCGACCAGGTGGTGTAGTCGTCGAGGTTGCCACCTTGGGTGTAGTACTTGATCTGCCACCAGCAGCTCCCCGGATTGTTCACCGGGTCGGTGACGGTGTCATTACAGGCGATCGACGAGCTGCCTGGTCCGTAATCGTTGGGAAGGTCGACTTTGAAGCGCAGCCAATGGTTGTTGTAGGCGTTGTTTCCGCCGCTGGACGTCTGCACGGTGCAGGTGCCCGAATAGGCACCACTCGGGCCGCTGCTGAGAGAGATCGAACTCTCGGACTGGCTGTTGTAGGGGCGTTGATACGCGCTGCACTGCGAAGAAAGCAACGGGGTACCCTGAGGTACTAGAGGTCGACGGTGCCATCACGGTCACCCAACTCTGGGGAGCTCCGTCACCGGGGTCCCAAAGGTCGATCACCAATGTGTGGCCTTTGAAGTTGGGGGTCACGTCAGCGAGAAAGAACTCAGTGGGAGTTCCCTCGCCGATGTGGTTGTACATCTCCATGTCGCCGTAGCCCGAGACCCGAGGCTGGGTCCCGGTGCCGTAGCAGGCAACGTCGCCGGCAGGCATGGTGTCGAGACACGCAGCAGGGAACGTACCGGCCACCGCGCGGAGCGCGTACCCGTTGTAGCCATTGCCGTACTGCGAACCCGAACTGGAGTCGCTCGACTGGACCTGCACGTAGTAGCGGTCCCCCGCGGTGACCGAGAGCGTGCAGATCTGGTTCCAGCGGTCGTCCCAGGCCGAACCACTCGTGATGTAACCCGAATCCGCGGAGCCGGTGCCACAACTCGCCGGCGTCAGCGCCGACATGTCGTATTTCTGGTCACCGGCCTTCCAGACTCGGAATCTGGTGTGGTCGGAGCCCTGGTCGCCCATGACCGTCCGGCAACCGGCGCCGTTGAAGTTGCAGTTCGTGGACCCGTCCCAGATCTGGATGCTGAGGGTATTGTCGTTCACTCCGCCCGGCGGGACGTCGATGCTGTAGTAGTAACCGGTGTCACGGTACTCGCCCCCGTTGGTGGAATACACGTCTCCGTTCGTGTGGTTGTTGCCGTAGGCTTCGACTGCGGCCCAGAAGTTCGGTGATTTTTCTGACGGAATCGGGCTGTCCTGTGTCCCACCATAGGTGCAGGTCTCTCCCGTATTGTACGCCCGCTGACGGTAGCGCCAATTTGTCGGAAATGTCCCGCCCCCGCCATTCCGATACCAGTAGTAGTTGCCGTTTCCGTTCGGGTTGCAACCAGTTCCGCTCGGCTGGTTCGGAACTGCAGGTGCCGGGGTATTGCAGTTCGGATGCGAACCGTTGAGATAGTTGTCGGGGTACGGCCAGTAAAACCAATAGGCGGTATTCGAAGAACCTCGCGTGTCCCAATAGCCGACGACGGTGCCGCTCGGATACGAGTCGCGCACCCAGCAGAATCGGTCACCGGGGTTGAACGCCGAATAGGGCGGAGCAGGTTCGATGGCGTTGTCCGGAACCGGTCCCGGAACGAAGACGTTGGTCTGATCGTGGTTGCCGCCGAAGTAGTTGAGCGGGCTGCCAAGCTCCAACGGTTGGTTGTACTCGGAGGTGGCACACCGCTCGATGGAGGTCTGGTTTGCGATCACGGCACCGAAGAACTGTGGCGCCTTCTTGTCGGTGATGCACACCTGGAATGACCCCGCGCTCGTGCCTCCCGTCCTCATGGTGACCGTGTAGCGGGCGGTGTCCGTCGAGTCGATGCCGTTCTTCGCGAGGACCGGGGTGGCGTGGCTCCTTGACTTTCCGAGGTCGGGCATCCAGACCACGCCCGCCAGCGAGGACGCGTCAGCGGCTCGCTGCAATTCGGTCGCCCGGCTGTACCACGACGAGACGTCGATCGCAAGGGCCGTGAACGCGACGATCGGAATGAGGAGCAGTCCGAACGTGATGAGCACGAATCCCCGCTCGTCGGACCGGCCGTTGTTGCGGTAGTTGTGGATTTTCCGTCGGGACATTTAGGACTCTCCGAATGCTGGTTCGAGTCGGAAGACCGCCGACCGGACGATTGTCTGGTCGCCGAAGCCGAAATGGGTGATGCTCGAGTGGTTCAGCTTGATGTACACCCCAACATATTCCGCATTGTCGGCGCTGGTGCTGCGCTGTCGGTTGATGGGGCACCAGTGATAATCGATGTACGTCGAATTGGAACAGTTCGCCGCGTTGGGCGCGATCCTGGTCGAATTCGTCGGGTTCGCCGCCGCCCACGCGACCTGGTCCGGGCCGTAGACGTTGCACTGGTCGTAGATCCCACGTGCGTTGCCCGGTGAACCAGTGTTCGGGTCCTCACTGAGACAGCTCCCGGACGGCATCGTCTGGTTTGCGCTGGCAGCTTGGAAGACGATGACCTTTTCGATTCCTGCCCTCTCCGAACTGTTCAACATGGCATCCACCGTGGTCAGGACGGTCCGATCGGCAGTCTGCGCCGCCGGTGCGCTGGATGCCGCCCGAGCCGCTTCTCTCGCCGCTGCGTTGACGTCGTTGGTTGCCGACCATGCGAGCCCGTATTCGACGATTCCCATGGCGACCAGCATGATGACCGGAACGATGAGCGCGAACTCCACGAACACCGCCCCCCTGTCCCGGCCGTGCCGCTGTCTTCGGTGCGATCGTCGCATCATTTGTCGTATCCCTGTGGTTCGATCGGTGCCACCGAGTGACTTTTGACTATACGGTTGGAGCCGAAGAATCCGGTGTAGAAGTGGTGGTTCACCTCGATGGAAACCCCGATCAGGTCGGTCGCCTGACAAATGCGGTTGCCACTGCACGAGCCGTGGTAGTCCGGAGACTTCTCGAGAATCCGCCGATGGGCGGGCGCCCAATTGCAGTCGTACTTCGTTGCCGAGCCACCCGGCGCGGTCGTCCCGTCGCAGCCGAACCAGTAGTCGGCGGTCGATGACGGTGGCGAACCCGTGCCCGTATACAGGGGCAGCTTCGCCTTGGCGAATGCTCCGTTCGTCGGATTGTTCGGATCGTTGTAAACGTTGCAGGCCCCCACGTCGTCGTTTCCATTGTCCCAGATTCCGGTGTGAAAGCCACTCGTCAGCGCGGTGCAGCCTGCCGGCGGTCCTTCATTGGTGTTCGCGGCCCGCCAGATCACGACCTGGGTGATCTCATCCTGTTGGATGCCCGCGCCTTCGCTGAGCATGCGGCTGAGGATGTTCCGATCGGCCATCGGATCGCTTCCCTGCACCACGGCCATGCGAAGGCCGCCCTTGACCGCCGAATCGGCGCCGGTCCTGGCCATGATGTAGCCCGAGAACTCGAAGATGCCGAAGATCATGAGGATGAAGACCGGCATGACGAAGGCAGCTTCGACCAGCGTCGCGCCCCGATCGTCGCGGCGACGTCGCCCGACCCCGAAGCGAAGACGCGCCGAGGGGGCAGGGGCAGGAGAGGGGTCCACGTTGGTTCTATCGGTCACCTTGCCCCCATTCCTTTAAGTCCGCAGCCCTGGACATCGTCGGGAGTGTACCGCTTCGTGTGCCGGACGTCGCACCAAATCCGCGGACTTCACGCTCCGTCCCCCACGGTCACGCTGCGGAGCCGCCAGGCGAAGCAGCCCTCAACATGCCACCCAGATGCCGCAGGCCGAGCGAGCAGGCGACACCGTCGCCGCCCGAGCTCGAAAGCAAACCCAGCGGAGCCGCCAGGCGAAGCAGCCCTCAACATGCCACCCAGATGCCGCAGGCCGAGCGAGCAGGCGACACCGTCGCCACCCGAGCTCGAAAGCAAACCCAGCGGAGCCGCCAGGCGAAGCAGCTCCCAACGTGTCCCACCCCGTCGCTACCCTCGGAACCATGTCCTCCACGGCGACGACCGACCAGCGCGATCAGAAGGGCCGCCCAGCACCGGCCGGCATCGAGGTGGCCCATGGACCGATCCCCGCCGGCGAACCCGGGCGGCCCACCGGTCGGGCGGCCCGCGAGGCACGTGAGCGCACGCTGCTCGCCACCGGCGCCACCGTCGCCGAGGGCGCCGGCAATCGAGCCATCGCCGAGACCCCCGACGCGCACCGCACCTGTTTCGAACGGGACCTCGACCGGATCCAGCACTCGCGGCCGTTCCGTCGCCTCGCCGGCAAGTGTCAGGTGTTCGTCGCTCCCGAGGACGACCATCTGCGCACCCGGCTGACCCATGCCATCGAGGTCTCCCAGGTTGCGGTGAGCATCGCCCGCCCGGTCGGGCTGAACGTTGCGCTCACCGCCGCCGCGGCAACCGGCCACGACTGTGGCCACGGCCCGGCCGGCCATGCCTCCGAAGGTGCGCTTTCACCATTCGTGCCCGGCGGCTACCACCATGCCGTCTACGGAGCCGACGTCGTGCTCGCACCACTGAACCTGTGCGCCGAGACCTTGGACGCCATCCGCAACCATTCCTGGAACCGTCCCGCACCGGTCACTCCCGAAGGGGAGGTGGTGGCCTGGGCCGACCGCATCGCCTATGTCTGCCACGACTTCGAGGACGCGCTCGATGCAGGGATCGTCGCGGCGACCGATCTGCCCGCGGACGTACGAGATGTGCTCGGAGCCGATCGACGCACCCAACTTGCAACGCTGATCACGACCATGATCGACACGATCGCCCGGACCGGTACCGTCGCGCTACGCGCCACCGAAGCCCAGGCGCTCGCCGCGTTCCGGGCGTTCAACTACGAGCGCATCTACCTCCGCGACGAATCGGTCCGCCAGGCCGAACGGGCCGCCCGGGTGATCACCGCGCTGTGCGAGTACTTCATCGCCCATCCCGACCGGATCGCCCACGCGGGGGAACCGGCGGGCACACCGGAAGACGCGGTCGCCGAGGCGGTCCGCTACGTGAGCGGGATGACCGACCGGTTCCTGCTGCGCCTGGCAGTCGACGAACTCGGTTGGAAGCCCGACGCGCTCCCCGTCAGCGTCTGAGCACGGTCCCTGGGGACGCGGCTCAGTCGGCCAGGACGTCGACCAGTTTGCGGCCTTTTCGTGAACCGAACTTCACCTTGCCGTTGGTGAGTGCGAACAGCGTGTCGTCGCCGCCACGACCGACGTTCTCACCAGGGTGGATCCGCGTGCCCCGCTGACGCACGATGATCGTGCCCGCGTGCACCGCGGTGCCGTCGAACGCCTTGACGCCCAACCGCTTGGACTGCGAATCACGGCCGTTCCGGGTGGAACCGCCACCTTTGGTCTTCGACATGTCTCGCTAACCTCTCAACCTTTGGTGATTCCGGTGATGCGGATGGTGTCGTACTTCTGACGGTGACCCCATCTGGTCCGCTGGTTGGTCTTGTTCTTGTACGTGAACCCGGTGATCTTCGGGCCCTTCGCTTCGCCGATCACCTCGGCGGTGACCTGGGCGCCGGCAAGCTCGTCGGGTGTCGCCGCCACGGTCGAACCATCGACCAGCAACACCGGCGAAAGGGTGACGTGGTCACCGTCGGACCCGAGTCGTTCGACGTCCAACGTGTCGCCCTCGGCGACTCGATACTGCTTTCCACCTGTGGCGATCACGGCATACATGGCGGCCAATGCTAGCGACCGGCCTCGATGGTGACCCAATGCCGGCCCGGCCACCCGGGCCGCTCAATGCTCCAACAACACCGGATCGAAGACCACTCCCCGCCCTTCGCAGGTCGTACACGGCGTGCTGAACGACTCCAAAAGTCCCTCGCCGATCCGTTTGCGGGTCATCTGCACCAGTCCGAGCTCGGAGATGTCGAAGACCTGGGTGCGGGTCTTGTCCCGGGCGAGCTCTTCGCGGAACACCCGCACCACTTCGGCGCGGTTCTTCTTGACCTCCATGTCCACGAAGTCGATCACGATGATCCCGCCGATGTCCCGCAGCCGCAACTGGCGGGCGATCTCGACCGCCGCCTCGAGATTGTTGTCGAACACGGTGTCCTCGAGGCTGGAGCGGCCCACGTTCTTGCCGGTGTTCACGTCGATCACCGTGAGCGCCTCGGTGTGCTCGATGATCAGCGAACCACCCGAGGGCAACCAGACCTTGCGATCCAGACCTCGGTGCAACTGCTCGGCGATGTGGTACTGCTCGAACAACGAGAGCGGCTCGGCCTCGTTGTCGAAGTACGAGACGCGTTCGGCCAGTGCCGGCGAGACGCTGGCCACGTAGTCGTGGATGTCCTCGAACACGGCACGGTCGTCGATCACCACGGATCGGAAGTCCCGGCTGAACTCCTCCCGGATCACCCGGAGCGCCATGTCGGGCTCGCGGTAGAGCAGGGCCGGCGCCGAGGCCTTGGCAGCCAATTCGCTGATCTTGTCCCACTGGGCCACCAGACGGGCAAGGTCACGTTCGATCTCCGGATCGGTGATCCCCTCGGCGGCGGTCCGCACGATCACCCCGTGTCCGTCGGGTCGGCAACGGTCGACGAGCCTGCGCAGCCGTTTGCGTTCGGCGTCGGGGAGTCGCTTGGAGATCCCCACGGTCCGGCTGTTGGGCACCAGTACGACGAAGCGTCCCGGCAGCGACACTTCCTGGGTGAGCCGGGCTCCTTTGTGCATGATCGGGTTCTTGGTGACCTGGCAGAGCACCACCTGCTTGGGGCGCAGGATCTGTTCGATCCGGTCGTCGTTGTGCTCCTCGATGTCCGCGGGATCGAAATGCAGATCACCGCGGTACAGCACGGCGTTCTTGGGAGTGCCGATGTCCACGAATGCCGCCTCCATGCCCGGAAGCACGTTCTGCACCCGCCCGAGATAGATGTTGCCGTGGATCTGCGCGATGTCGTCGGTGGGTCGGGCCACGTAGTGCTCGATCAGCGCCCGTCCCTCCAGGATCGCGATCTGGGTCGCTTCCTCCTTCACCTCCACGGCCATCAGATACCGGCCGACCGGCTTGCCGTTGCGGGTCTTGCCCCGCCGCTCGGAGAGCACGTCCTCGTCGAGCTCGACGGCACTGCCACCGGTGAGCGCGGTGACGGGTTTGGCGACGCCGGACCGCACGCCGGTGGGTTGGCGCCCCTGAGGGGCTCGATCACTTCCGGCGTTCTGGGATTTCCCTTTGCCACCACGCCGACGACGCTTGCGCGCCTTGGGCGCTGTCCCCGAACCGTTCCCCTCACTCGAAGCAGCCGAGGACCCGGTCGAGCCGGGCTTGGGTGCCGACGCCGGTGCCGGGCGGGTGTCGCCGATCCGGGGCTTGTCGGCAGTGGAATTCCCGGCAGTGGACTTCTCGGTGTTGGACCGCTCGGCGTTGGGCTTCTCGGCCCCGGCCCGGTCGGCACTCTCAGCGCGCTCGGGCGAAGCGAACCGGGAGTCGTCATCGACCTCGGCGGTCCAGCCTTCGCGCTCGGGCCGGGGGAGCTCTTCTGGATTCTTGTTCTGTCCGGTCGCACCGCCGTTGCCGCGTCCGCGTCCTCCGCGTCGGCGCCGCCGGTTTCGGCTCGTCCGCTCAGCGCTTTCACTTGCTCCGGTCGAGCCTGGTCCACCGGTGCCCGATGCACCGCCCCCGGTCAGCTCGGTCTCCGCGCCCTTCGACCGATCGTCGCCCCCGTCAGGTTTCGTTGCTGAGCGATGCCGAGCCGCATCGTGTGCGGCGGATCCGCCCTTGGGGGCGGCAGCAGTCACTTCGTTGCCGGAGTTCGCCTCCGGAGTCGAAGGTTGATTCATAAGAGATCCTCAAGAGTTCAGAGCCCGCGAACCGAGGTCGATCACATCGGATCTGCGCGCCGGCTCCACGAGGAGCGGCGTCGGCAGAGCAATCCGACGTGTCGGAACTCCCGCACCTCGTGGCGCGCGGTTGGTGGTCCGGCTGCGTGGCTGGGTTGTTGCCCGTCGGTCGTGGTGGCGCAGTCCGCACTCGGAAGTCGACCACACCGACCGATTTCCGGTGCTTCGACCGAATCGTTCGCATGATGTGCCCGATTCTAGCTGTCACCGCCAACCGCACCGTGATCCCCCATCTGGAAGGTGTCCAGTATGGCAGTGGGAACACCATGCGGTCACGCGGAAGACACGTCCCGGCGGACTCAGGAGAAGCGGCGGGCGTGCACGTTCAACACCAACGCCACGGCGATGCAATCGGCGATCATCGACGATCCTCCATAGGACATGAAAGGCAGTGGGATTCCGGTGATCGGCATGATGCCCATCGTCATCCCCACGTTCTCGAACATCTGGAACAGCAGCATCGCCAACACCCCGATGCACACGTACGCGCCGAACTCGTCCCGGGCGAGCTGCGCGGTCCGCCAGACCCGTACGACCATCAGCCCCATCACCGCGAGCAGTGCGGCGGCTCCCACGAAGCCGAACTGCTCGGCGGCGGCGGTGAAGATGAAGTCGGTGTCCTGCTCGGGGACCTGGCCGGTCCGGGTCTGGGAAGCACTGAAGAGGCCCTGTCCCCAGAAGCCACCGTGGCCGATCGCGATCTTCGCCTGGTCGAGGTTGTACGCCGCGCCCTGGCTCTGGGCCGCGGCCCGGGTACCTGTCTCGTTCTGGTTCACGAACACGGTCAACCGGTCGGTCTGGTACTGCTGCAACGTCCCGGACGTCACGATCCCCCCGGCGACCACCACCGCGACGAGTGCCAGCACCGCCAGATACCGGCCCTTGGTGCCACCGATCCACAGAATGGTGGGCACCATCGCCACGAACACCAGCGCCGTTCCGAGGTCGCCCTGCGCCAGCACCAACGCGATCGGCACCCCGGCCACCGCCAACAGGGCCACCACGCGACCCAACGTCGGCTCGCCCCGGTAGTGGGCCGCCAACCCGGCGATGCCGATGATGAAGGTCACCTTGGCGAATTCCGACGGCTGCAACTGGAACATCCCCAGGTCGAACCATCCCTGGGCTCCTTTGTGGGACGAACCCAACGGCGAGAGCACCGCGAGCAGCATCAGCACCCCGGCGCCGTAGATGAACGGCGCCCAGTCCCGGTAGTGGCGGTAGTCGATCGCCACGACCACGACGGCAGCGATCAGACCGATCACGATGTAGAGCAACTGCTTCGCGGTCTGGGTGTAACGGTACGGCGGGTTGGCTCCCCGGGTGGTCGCGAACACCATGAGCAGGCCGACGGTGCACAGGATGAGCACCGTCGCGATCAGCACCCAGTCCAGATGACGGTACGGCGCCGCCGGATCGCGACGCAGCGACCCGAGCGAGCGGCTCTGGCGAGACGTAGGGCGACGACCGAGAGTGAGGGCCACCTCAGCGCCCCCCGGTGGCGACCGCGCCCGGCGTGGTCGTCTCGGTGGTGTTCGAGGTGACCTGGCCGGGCACGAGCGTGGTCGTCGACGGCCCCCCCTGGTTCGACTGGCTGCCAGGGACGGTCGTGCCGGCCGGGGCAGTCGTCGTGGTCGAAGGCGGAGGAGTCGGGGCCAACGGGATCGTCGGCTTCACCGTCGGCCAGGTTCCCGTGCGGGCGACGGGCTCCAACATCGACCGCACCACCGGTGCGGCGGCCGCCGCGCCGTAGCCGGCCTGCTCCAGGACCGCGACGCCCACGTAACCCGGATCGGTCGTCGGCCCGAACCCGACGAAGAACGCGTTCGAGAACTTTTCCTGACCGGTCGCCGGGTTGACACCGGTCTGCGCGGTTCCGGTCTTTCCCGCAATCGGGAACTGCGCCATGGGGAAACCCTGGAACGCCGATGCGGCGGTGCCGGCCTGGTTCTGGGTGACCCCGGAGAACCCCTGCATCATCGCGGCGTGCCAGTCGGGCGCATAGTCGATGTGGCCGGTCTTGTGCGGTGCGTTCTCGACGAGCACGTCCTTGGGGTCACGCGGGTTGCCCTGGTCGTCCAGGGGGGCGAAGTGCGTCAGCACCCGCCGCAGGATCGTCGGTTGGAACCGGTCACCACCGTTAGCGAACTGTCCATAGGCATTGGCCAACTGGAGCGGGGTGACGAGCAGGTCGCCTTGACCGATGGCCAGGTTCATCGTGTCGCCGGTGTACCAGCCTCCGGTGGGGAAGGCCTTCGGCTTGTCGTGGTGCAGCTTGGCCCGCTCTTTCGGCGTCGGCAGCGGCACGGCCTTCTCGTCGGGAAGATCGAGACCGGTCAACGCGCCGAACCCGTAGTCCGACGCGGTGTTCTGCAGGGCGGTCTCCCCGAAGTGGCTCCGTCCCTGCCAGAGCTTCTCGCCGATGTTGAAGAAGTAGACGTTCGACGACCGGGTGATCGCGGTGGGCAGGGCGATCGGACCCAGCGCGCCGTCTCCGGCATCGTTGGTGAAACGCTGACCGCCCACTTCGACGTATCCGTTGTCGACGTACGTCGACCCGGGGGTGATGATCCCGGTCCGCAAACCGGCAGTGGCGGTCACGAGCTTGAACGTGGACCCCGGCGAGTACAGGCCGCCGTCCGCGCGGTTGGTCAGCGGTGAATGGGCATCCGGCGACTGGATCGCCTTCCAGTCCGCTTCGGAGATCGCGGGGACGAAGATCGACGGGTCATAGGTCGGATACGAGGCCATGGCGATGACCTGGCCGGTCTTGGGTTGCAGCAGCAGCGACGCCGCGCCCGGTACCGGCGGCAGGCCACGGGATTTGCGGGTCGCGGCGACCTGGGCCGCAAGTGCCTGTTCGGCGTGGGCCTGCGCGTTGATGTCGATGGTGAGCTCCACGTCGTCCCCGGGCACCGGCGGAACCGTCTTCACGGTACGGACCACGCGGCCCGACGGGGTGACCTCGACGACGCGCTTGCCGTCTCTCCCGCGCAGATACTTCTCCATCGACTGCTCCACACCGGACAGACCCACCTGGGAATCCTTGGCGTAGGGATGCGGATCGTTGCGGTGCGCCTTCCAATCTGATTCCGAGATCGAACCGACCCGGCCGAGCACCTGCGCGGCAAGGTTGCCGTAGTGGTACTGCCGGAGCAGACGGGTCTCGGCGACGACCCCGGGATAGTCCGCCTTGTGCTCGATCAACTCGACGAGCAGCGGCTCGGAGACGTTCTCGGCGAGCGGCACCGGATCGAAGGGACCGACCTGGTTGATCACGAGATCCCGTTTGATGCCGGCAACCGAGTACGGCTTGGTCGGGTGTTCGAAGTGGTTCAGGAGCGTCGCCACCCGGGACAGCACGGCATCGGGGTTGGGGGCATCGCTGAGCTTCTGCCGATCGATGGCGACCACCTTCGTGGGAACGTTGTCGACGAGGACCTTGCCGTTCCGGTCGAGGATCCGCCCACGGGGTGCAGGTATGCGCACGGTGCGGGTCGAGGTGAGCGTCGCCACGTGCTGGTAGGCGGGGGCATTGAGGACCTGGAGGTACCAGAGGCGGGCGAACAGCGCCGCGAAGACACCGAGGCAGACCAGCGCCAGAGCGCCGAACCGGACCCGCCGGTTGGCGCCGCCTACCACCGCAAGCTCCGTGGCACCTGCGTCGAGCGCTCTTCCGCGAACGCCCAACCCATCAGCCGACGCGCCGGGAGGCAGAGGGCCATCGTGGAGAGTGTCACCACGATCGCCACCCGATTCACGTCGACGATCACGAACAGGTTCTGTCCGAGCATCTCGCCGACCAGCGCGTACGCATAGGTGGCGACCAGCGCGGCGACCCCGGCCGTGACGATCGGGATCAGCCGACTGGAGCGGAGAACGCCGGCCTGGGCGACACCTACCCCGTAGCCGACCAGGGTGTACACGAGCGCGGTCAGCCCCACGGGGCCGGCACCGAGCAGGTCGATCAACAGTCCGCAGATGAAGCCCATCACGGCACCGGCCTCTGGCCCGCCGGCCAGGGCGGCACCGATCGTGCCCACGAGAATCACATCGACCATCGCCCCGTCGATGGGCAGCTGCGCGGCCACCGACGCCTGGAGCGCCACCGTGCAGAACACGACGAACGAGATCTTCGCGACCCGCAGCACGGTCACGGCGTGGGCTCCCAGAGCACCACCCGGACGATAGAGAGCCGATCGAGGCTCACATAAGGATGCACGTCGACGACGAGTTGGGTCCGATCGGCCGAAGGGGCGACCGTCCGCACGACGCCAAGGGGGATTCCCGGTGGGTAGGTACTGGTCGAAACGCCACTGGTGTACACCGGATCACCTTTGGCCACCGGGTCGTTCGAGAGGATGCCGTCCGCTATTCGGACGTCGCGCTGGGGCCCCATCCCGTGCGCCTCCCCGATCGTCCCCGGGTCGGTCATGTCCTTCTTCGCGAACACCTTCACGAAGAAGTCGAGGTTCGGATCGGTGATGGGTTGGATGAGCGACTGGCCGCCGGTGACCTTGGAAATCCGACCGACCAGGCCACGGTCGGTCACCACCGCCATGCCGACGTTGACCCCGTCGCCCGAGCCCCGATTGATCGCGATGGTGTCACCGAAGTTCGTGATCGGACCGGAGGTCACCTGGGCGGCGACCGTGGGCAGGCCCTTGAGGTAGGTGATGTGCGCCTGGGCCAGCAGCTGCGCATAGAGCCGCTGATCGACGTGGTCCTGGCTCTTCTCGGCTTCGAGCCGGTCGACGCGGCGTTGCAACGCCTGATTCTGCTTCTTGAGATCCGAATAGTGGAACGCCGAGTTCCAGAGGTTGCCGAAGGGATGCCCCACCCACGCCGCGGCGTGACGGACCGGATGGAACACCGAGCCGACCACCCGACCCGCCGCGTTGACCGGACCGGCGTTGCGGAAGTCGATCGTGAGGATCGTCAGCGAGGCCAAGACCAGGAGGACGATCGTGAAACGACGACGACGGGACCGTCCCTGACCTGCCACGGGGCTCGTCGAGCTCAGCCGTCGTTGGTCGAACCGAACATGCCCCCGCCCTTCACGCCGATCTCCTCGAGCCACTGACCCGAGCCGATCGCGACCGAGTGCAGCGGGTTCTGGGCGACGATGATCGGCATACCGGTCTCGTGCTCGAGCCGGGCCTCGAGACCGTGGAGGAGTGCTCCACCGCCGGTCACCATGATCCCCTTCTCCATGATGTCCGCGGCCAACTCGGGCGGCGTCTTGTCGAGAGTGGCCTTGACCGCGTCGACGATCGCGGCGACCGGCTCGGCGAGCGCCTCACGGATCTCGTCGGTCGAGGTGACGATGGTCTTGGGCAGCCCGGTCACCAGGTCGCGGCCGCGGATCTCCGCGTGCATCTCCTCTTGGAGCGGCCATGCCGAACCGAGCGCGATCTTGACCTCTTCGGACGTACGCTCCCCCAGCGCGAGGCTGTATTCCTTCTTGATGTACTGCACGATCGAATCGTCCAGTTCGTCACCGCCGACCCGCACCGACTGGCTCGCGACGATGCCGCCGAGGGAGATGACGGCGACTTCGGTGGTGCCGCCACCGATGTCGACCACCATGTTCCCGGTCGGTTCGTGCACCGGAAGGCCCGCGCCGATCGCGGCCGCCATCGGCTCCTCGATGATGTGCGCCGGTTTGCGGGCACCGGCGAACTCCGCCGCCTCCTGCACCGCCCGCTGTTCGACCCCGGTGATGCCCGATGGCACGCAGACCACCATGCGCGGTTTGGACCAGCGACGCTGGTGGACCTTGTTGATGAAATAGCGCAACATCTTCTCGCACATCTCGAAGTCCGCGATGACGCCGTCCTTGAGCGGCCGCACCGCGGTGATGTACGAAGGCGTACGGCCGATCATCCGCTTGGCCTCGATCCCCACGGCCAGGAGGCGGTCGTCACGGGTCGACACGGCGACCACCGACGGCTCGTTCAACACGATGCCCCGGCCACGCACGTACACCAGGGTGTTGGCAGTGCCGAGGTCGACGGCCATGTCGCGGCCGATGATCGATGAGAAGGGGGATTCGGTCATGACGAAAGGGAGTCTCTCGATGTGAGGTCGGCAGTTGTGCCACCGACCCGGGGAATGGCCCGTCGTGGAACTCATCACAGCGTAGCGAAGATCACAACGTTCCGCATTGTCACGATATTGCAATAATTCAGATTCGGTGTCGGGCCCCTGTCGCCGGACCCACCCCCGAAACGCCCCCACCCCCCCACGAACTCCGGGGCACCAGATAGCTCACAACAACTCTGTGCCCCGACATTCGCAATTTGGCGGCCGGCGAGTGAGGGCCAGCGGGCTCCCCGCCTCAGCGTCCCACGAACTCGGGACTCAGGCCAGGTCGGGGAACCAGAGTGCGATCTCGGCCGCGGCGGACTCCGGCCCGTCGGAGCCGTGCACCAGGTTCTCGGTGGTCGTCGTGGCCAGGTCGCCACGGATCGACCCCGGCTGGGCGTCGTCGACCGAGGTGGCGCCCATGATCGTGCGCACCAGGTGCCAGGTGTTGTCGCCCGGTCCCTCCACCACCATCGCCAGCACCGGCGACCGGGTGATGAACTCGATCAGCTCCCCGAAGAACGGCTTGTCGGTCAGTTCCGCGTAGTGCCGCTCGGCAAAGGCACGGTCCACGGTGCGCAGTTCCGCGGCGACCAGACGAAGGCCCTTGGCCTCGATCCGGGCGATGATCTCTCCCGAAAGGCCTCGCTCGACCGCATCGGGTTTGCACATGACGAAGGTCCGATTCACGGTGACGAACGCTAAACGCGTGCGCGAGCACCCGACGAATTCGTCACCGAGGGCCGCTGAACCTGCGTCCCTGGGACGCTTCAGCCGACCGCGGCGCCGGCGCCCAGCTCGTCCGCTGCCCCTCGCTCGCCCGACCACGACCCATCCGGATGCAGGGTGAGGATCTCGACCCCGTCGCCGGTGACCAGCAGGGAGTGCTCGAACTGCGCGGTCCGGCGGCCGTCCACGGTCACCGCGGTCCAGTCGTCGGCCCACATCCGATGGCGCCAGTCGCCGAGCGCGATCATCGGCTCGATCGTGAAGGTCATCCCCTCGGTGATGACCCGGGTGTCGTGCGGGTCGTAATAGTGCATGATCGCGAGATCCGAGTGGAACGTCTCGCCGACGCCGTGACCGATGAACGCCCGCACCACGCTGAACCCGTACCGCTCGGCGTGTTCCTGGATCACCCGGCCGATCGCATTGAACGGCCGACCCGGGGCCACCTGGTCGATGGCACGTTCCAGGCATTCACGGGTGACCCGGACCAGTTGCCGCGACAACGGATCGACCGTGCCCACGCACCAGGTGGCGTTCGTGTCACCGTGGACGCCCTCGCGGTACAGCGTCACATCGAGGTTGACGATGTCGCCGTCGCGCAGCGGTCGGTCGTCGGGGATGCCATGGCAGATGACCTCGTTGACCGACGTGCACACCGAAGCGGGAAAGTGGCCGTAGTTGAGCGGGCTCGGATACCCGCCGGCTTCGATCGAGGCGTCGTGGCAGATGCGGTCCAACTCGTCGGTGGTCACTCCCGGGGCGACGGCGTCGCCCACCGTTCGCAGAATCTCGGCCGCGGCGACGCCGGTGCGCCGCATCCGCTCGATCACCTCCGGCGTCTTCACGTCGGATTCGCCACGGACCGACCGGTCACCGGTTTCCGCGTAGGGCGGGCGCTCGATCGAAGCAGGGACCTCGCGCATCGGGGACTGCACCCCGGGGCGCAACGGTTCGAACGACGCCCGGTGGCACTTCTTGAACTTCTTGCCCGACCCGCAGAAGCACGGCTCGTTGCCGCCAGTCCGGGCCGGGTCGGCAAACTGCTGCCTGTTCACGGTGACGATCCTTCCCAATCGGGGTCCTCCGGGTGCGGCGACGGCGCCGATCCTCCCACGGTTGTGTCCGCACCGGCCGAAGCGGAACCGACGGCGACCGGGGTCGGGGCCCGCCGGGCCTCGTCCCAGGCCCGAATCCAGTCGGCCTGGTCTACCTCGTCCGGTTGCGCTTCCAGTTCCGGGTATAACAGTGCGCTCCGGGCCGCACCCACGACGTAGAGCGAACCGGCCACCAACACGACATCGTCGTTGGTGGCCAGGGCGAGCGCCCGACGGAGCGCATCGGCGGTCCGGGGTACGGCTTCGGCCACGATGCCGAGCCCGTCTGCGGCTGCCGCGACCTGCGCCGCGGGAATGGCCCGAGGAGAAGGAGGAGTGCAGGCGACCAGGTACCCGGCGGCAGGGGCGTCGAGAGCGACGAGCATCTCGGTGGGATCGCGTCCTTCCAACAGACCCACGACCAGGACCACCGACCCGGTGAGCGTGAACTCGTCTGCGAGAGTGGTGGCCGCGGCACGCGCTCCGTCGGGATTGTGGGCACCGTCGATGATCACCGTCGGCTCGCGGCGCAACACCTCGAAACGTCCCGGTACCCGCACCGACGCGAACGCCTCACGCACCAGGTCGTCCTCGAGGGGTTCGTGCACGAGTGCCTCGGTCGCGGCGAGGGCGATCGCCGCGTTCGCCGCCTGATGGGCTCCGTGCAGTGGGATGAACACGTCGTCGATCCGGTGGGCGGGGGTCGTGAGGCCGACCAGTCTGCCCCCCACCGCGATCCGCTCGTCGACCACGTCGAAATCCCGTCCCCGGAGCCACACTTCGGCGGCGGGTGCGGCGGCGAAGACGTCCGCGAGATCCGGGTCGGTCTCGCCCAGAACGAACGTCGACCCTTCCTTGACGATGCCGCACTTCTCCTCGGCGACCCGGCGTCGCCAATCGCCGACGCCGTCGGTGTGATCCTTGCCCACGTTCGTGCACACGGCGACCGCCGCATCGGCGACGTTCGTCGCGTCGTACCGCCCGAGCAGTCCGACCTCGAGCACGGCGACGTCCACCGGCAGGTCGGCGAACCAGGAGAACGCTGCGGCCGTGAGCAACTCGAAGTACGAAAGGCGGTCGTCCAACAACGGCTCGAATGCCGCCAACCCGCCGATCAGCTCGGCGAAGTCGTCGGGAGGGATCGGTTGCCCGTCGAAACACAGTCGTTCGGTGACCGATTCGAGATGGGGGCTGGTGTAGGTGCCCACCCCGAGACCGGTCGCGGCGAGCAGGGCCCCGATCATCCTGGTGACCGAACCCTTGCCGTTGGTCCCGGTGACGTGCACGCTGGGGAAGGCGTGTTGGGGATCGGCGAGAACATTGCACAGCGCCCGCATCGCATCGAGCGACAGTCCGTGGATGCGTCCGGCGGTCGCTTCGCGGTTGACGTGCGCATCCATGAAGGCGAGTGCCGAGCGCAGAGAGTTCATGGTGACCACCCACGCTACCGTGCACCCGGTGCGCTACCGTCTCGGGGTGAAATGTGCGGGTGTAGCTCAACGGTAGAGCATCTGGCTTCCATCCAGACGACGGGGGTTCGACTCCCCTCACCCGCTCCACGACGACCCGGGTTGGAGCGCCGATGACCGATACGTCCAGCGGGGAAGGCGACGGCTCGAGGGAAGACTGTGTGCTCGCCATCGACCTCGGAACCGGCGGCCCCAAGGTGGGATTCGTCACCGTGTCCGGCGAGCTGGTGTGGCACGACACGACGACCGTGACGACCCACCGCCCTGGGGTGAACGGCGCAGTGCAGCGGGCCGACGACTGGTGGGAGGCGATCACCGGATCGATCGCGGACGGACTCGCCTCGGGCATGGTCCGACGATCCTCGATCGTGGCAGTGTCGATCACCGGGCAGTACGCGTCCACGGTGCCCGTGGACGGCGCCGGTGATCCGGTCGGCGACTGCCTGCTGTGGATGGACACCCGTGGCGGTGAGCTCGCCCGTCGTCGCTTCGGGGGCCACGCGGCCGGCTACGACACCCGGACCGTCACCACCTGGGTACGTCGGTCGGGAGGTGCGCCGGCCCTCAGCGGCGCGGATCCGATCGGACACCGGCTGTTCCTCCAGGCCGAGCAACCCGAAGTGTCCGGCGCGGCCCGTTGGTTGATGGAGCCGATCGATCAACTCACCATGCGCTTCACCGGGGTGGCCGTGGCGAGCCCCGCGTCGATGGCCGCCGCCTGGTTGGTCGACACCCGCAAACCCGGCCAGACCGACTACGACATCGACCTCGTCAGGCGATCCGGCGTCGTCGCCCGGCAACTTCCTCCGTTGGTGCGCTCGGGCAGTGTCATCGGCGAAGTGCTCCCCCAGGTGGCGGATCGCCTGGGGCTCCCCCAGCACGTCAAGGTCGTTGCCGCACTTCCCGACCTGCACACCGCCGCGATCGGGTCCGGCGCGGTCGGCGAACACCAGGCGCATCTTGCGATCAGCACCTCATCGTGGATCTCCGCGCCGGTGCGGTCCAAGAAGACCGACGTGTTCCATCAGGTGGCGACCGTTCCGGGCATCACCCCCGACGGCTACCTCGTCATCGACAACCATGAGGTCGGCGGCCTCGCGCTCGACTGGTTCCGAACCCGGGTGCTGGCAGACGGCGACGCGGCACCGCCGCCCGAGGCGGTCACGGCCCTTGCGGCGACAGCGGCACCGGGAAGCGGCAACGTGCTGTTCACCCCCTGGCTGAACGGCGAGAGGTCACCGGTGGAGGATCCTCTTGCCCGGGGGGGATTCCACAACCTCTCGCTCAGCTCGGGACGTGCCGAGATGGCGCGGGCCGTGCTCGAAGGCGTGGCCTTCAACTCCAGGTGGTTGGGCGACGCCGTCGAGAAGTTCACCGCCTCGCGCTTGGATCCGATCCGCATCATCGGTGGCGGCGCACAGTCGGACCTGTGGTGTCAGATCCACGCAGACGTGATGAACCGCACCATCGAGCGTCCGGCCGAACCGGTGTTCGCGAACCTCCGCGGCGCCGCCCTCTCGGCGGCGCTGGCCATGGGCCGCGTCGAGTTGGCCGACATCGCGGGTCTGGTTCCCGTCGAGACGACCTTCACGCCGAATCCGGCAAGTCGCGCCGTGTACGACCCGCTGTATGCGGAGTTCCCCAAGCGGTACCGGGCCGACAAGGCGATGTTCCATCACCTGAACGCCGATTGACCTGCCTCGGGGACGTGTCAGGCGAAGTCGGCCTCGCCCGCCTCGACCCAGGCGCCACCGCCCTCCTCCAATGCCCGCAGCAGCGCGTGTCCGGCGGCGACCAGTGCCATCGTCGGCTGTTCGCCGGCACGGGCGAATCCCGCGGCGAAGTCCGGGGCACCGTCGGGCCGGAAGGCGTCCCAGGCCGACGCAAGGCGATCGAGCACCGCTTTGGGCTCCTGGTCGCCTCCTCCCAGGATCACGATTCCGAAACGGCCGTCGCCGAGATATCCACGGTGGTCGCGGGCCCGGACCTCCTGGCGGAGCAAGGTTCCGAACTCGGTCAGCCAGGACTCACCGAGCGACGACCCGGCACCGCCGTCCGGTTCCATCACCACGACCACGTCGTCCGGTCCGAGTCGTCCGACCAGCCGGGTGATCTCGTCACGGTTGACCAGGCCCGTCGCCGGGTCGATGCCGAGCTCGTTCACCAACAGGTCTCGCTGCGCCGCCAACTCGAGCATGCGGCGCGTGGCCGTCGCATAGCGATCGAGCTGCATCCGCATCACCTGTGCCAGCTCGTCGTTCCGAGGCCGCTCGGCGACCAGGCGTGGACCGTGGCCGAAGGAGAGATCGACATCGATGACCGACTCGGCGGTTTCTGCCGCGGGGGCGAGACCCAGCCGATTGAGCAGTCCGGCACTCACGCTCCGTGCCTGTTCGGGGGACTCGATCCAGAGAAGGTCCTGGAGAGAGGCGAGTACCGCTTCGGTCGCGTCGAGCATTTCGACATCGGACATCGCGGGCGCGGCGGACTCGGCGTCGCTCGGAGCCCCCGATTCCTGACTCGCGCGGAATGGGCCGGTCACGCCGACCTCGCCGTCTCCGCGCATGTCGTGTTCGGTGGAGAAGAACATCTCCAGGGACCGCTCCAGCGATCGTCCGGTCCATCACCGGTGGACGCTGTTCGTAGTCGGCGATCGAGGTGATCAGGGTCGCGATCGCGCCGGGCAGATACGGCCGCAGATCGCCGTCGCCGAGTTCACGGCTGCCCTTGCGCAGGATCGCCGGTGCCTCGGGCTGGACCGTGATGCGGCGATCGGCCGCGACCCGTCGCAACACCTCGTCGAATGCTTCGTCCTCGATCGGGGGGACGAGGATCTTCGAACCGATGCGACGGTAGAACGCCTCGTCGGCCAACTTCGAGGGGTCGAGGTTGGTGGCGAAGACGATCTTGGTCAGGAACGGCACTTCGAACTTCGCCCCGTACTCGAGGCTCAGGAAGTCGACGTCGCGGTCGAGGGGTACGATCCAGCGGTTCAGCAACTGCTCGGGGGTGAGCGACTGGCGGCCGAAGTCGTCGATCGTCAACACCCCGTTGTTCGCGATCATCTGCAGCGGGGCCAGGTACACCCCGGCTTCGGACTGGTAGTTCAGCTCGAGTTGGTGGGCCTGGAGCTCACCGCCCGCGATCACACTCGGCCGCGCACAGCGCACCCAGCGCCCGTCGAGCCGCTCGGGTTGGGGGTCGACGGCCACGTGCACCATCGGGTCGTACACGGTGATGATCTGGCTGTCGACCTCGACCGCGTGGGGCACGAGCACGGTGTCGTGCTCGGTGTTGATCATCCGCTCGGCGATCGAGGTCTTGCCGGTGCCCGGGGGGCCGTACAGGAAGATCGCCCCCGGCGTGTGAATCGCCGGTCCGAGTTGGGCGAGCAGGTCCTCGGAGATCACCAGATCCTCGAAGCTGCGTCTGATGTTCTCCCGGGTGTTCGTGGGGCGCTGGTACTGCTGTTCGACCATCGAGGTGTATTCGGCGAGGCTCACCGGCATTGCGCCGGTGTACTTGGACGCCTCCATGCGCTCAGACGCGAACGTCCGACCCTGCTCGGAAAGCTGGAGCAGGTAGCTGCGCCCCTCGGCACCCTGGATCTCGATCATCCGGTCGTGGCGCAGCTTCTCGATCACCTGATCGGCGAGCACCGGCGACATGTGGAGCCGCTCGGCCAGACGCATCGTGGTGGTCTGGCCTTCGCGCAGGATGCGCCGCACCGCGATGTCGAGCACGAGGCTCGGCGGAATGTCGAGGTCCTGGACTCGAAGTGGCTCCGCGGGATCTGCGACGACCATTGGTCCCTATCGGCAGATCCCGCGGAGTTCCCAGTACCCGGGATGGCTTTTTTGGTTCAGCCGGTGTAGCTGGGGTTGGCGGCAACCGGCTTGGCCGCGGTCGCCACATCGTTCGCGACGGTCACCGGGGCAGTAGTCGTGGTCGTGGTCGTGGTCGGCTGTTGGCAGTCGGCGGTCGGCGTGATGGTCACCGATCCGTTCCCTTCGTTCACGCCCGGCTGCGTGGCGTCGCCCAGGCTAGAACCCCCACCGCCGGAGGCATCTGCAGTCAGCTCTCCTTCGCCTCCACCACCGCCGCCGTAGAGACCGCCGCCGCCACCACCAGCACCACTGACTTCAAGAGCTGGTGCGCCGGCGCCACCGATGCCGAGCTGACCGGCGACACCCGGGTCTCCGCTTGTCTCACCATCGATGTAGCCCTGTCCGGCAGCTCCACCGGCGGATGCCGTGCCGGCACCGCCACCGGTCGCCGGCGTGTAGTTCGGATTGTAGACAACCGGCGGCTCGTCGCCACCCTGCGTGGCCGGATTGCCGCCGACCCCGGGCACACCGTAGTCCGGGGCTTCACTCGTGGCGGCGCTGACACCGACGCCGCCACCGCCGCCGCCGATCACCACCCGCTCGGCGAGACCGGTGCCTCCCTGGCGCACATCCGAAGCGCCGCCACCGCCGCCGCCATAGCCGGTGCCGCCGTTGCCCCCGCCGTTCCAGCCGCCCAAACCGTTGCCGGGACTGCCGCCGTCGTTGCCCTGGCCGCCGACGTTCACCTGAGGCTCTCACCGGGGGTCACGGTCACCGTCGAGGTGGCGACGCCTCCGTCACCACCGGGGATCGGCACAGGAGGGGCCGAGGCAAAAGGCGTCACCGAGTCGGGCTTGGGTCCAGGTTCCTCCCTGGGCACCCGCGGCGACGATCTGCACCGCGCACACGTCGGCCGGCACGACATAGGTCTGCGCCGATCCGGTGTAGGAGAAATCGGTCGCCGCGGGAAGCGCTGCTCCCGCTCCCGAAAAACCGATCAGCGTCGAACCGGCCAACAGGCCCAGGGTCGAAGCTCCTACCAAGGTGATGCGACGAACACGATGCGGCACCGTCATAGCCGGTACTCCCTCTTTCTCGAGTAGTTGGTCGAACGGGTCGCGGCGATGGAACGAGCCAGCGACCGATCTCGCAGCGGTCAGCGTCTCTTGCGCCCGCCGACCTGCAATCTAGGCCATCGCCCGCCGATAGTCCAGCACGTCCAGCACGATCCAGGGGCCCGGCGCGGTGGTCGTGGCCCTCGACCACCACGAGCACCAGAGGTGATGCGCGCCCTCGGCAGGATTCGAACCTGCGACCGGCCGATTAGAAGTCGGCTGCTCTATCCTGGCTGAGCTACGAGGGCCTGCAAGATGCCATGCAAGCAGATCCGGCTCGCCGGGAGCCCAGCATGATCGACCCGTCCGACCCCGGCCGATGCACTGCGGCACACCACGCGTCGGCTCGCCGCGACGGTCCATCAGGAGACACCCGGCTCGCGGAACATCAGGCTGACCCGTGGACCGGCTCGGGACATCTTGGGGACCGCGTGGTCGAACGTGTGCTGGCAGGTCCCGCCCATCACCAACAGGTCCCCATCTGCCAGGGCGAAACACCGTGATCTTCCGCCGCCCTTCGGGCGAACCAGGAAGCGCCGCGGGGCGCCGAGGGAGACGATCGCCACGACCGTCTCGGCCCGGTAGCGACCGGCGGTGTCACCGTGGAACGCGACCGAATCGGCGCCGTCACGGTAGTAGTTGGCGCTGACGGCCGACAGGTCGCAGCCATAGGCAACTCCGAGTGCGGCACCGAGCTGTGCAACGAGCACGGGCGCGTCGGGCCAATGACGCACCGAGAGGCGCGGCTCGTCGACCTTTGTGCCCCACATCACCCGCTGGTGTGCCACCCAGGGCGCCGTCGCCGCGCAACTCGTCGAACAAGGCGCCCGATCCAACGAACCATCCCGGCACAGCGTCGACCCATGCACCCTGTCCGAGCTCGGAACGAAGCCGAGTCGGCAGGTCGGTCGAGAACGAAGGCGTGGCAGTGGCCCACAGGGGAGAGCTGTTCCACGTCGCGGGACCTTACCATCTCCCCGAACACCTGTTCGGACTGTCACCGGGGTCAGGTGTCCGTCGGCTGCTCCTCCACGTCCGGCGCTGGAGACGTCTCGGGTTCGGTCTCCTCCCAGCGCTTCCGGTCGGCCGCCACCCGTTCACCGTGCCGCACACATGCGAGCTGGTGAGCGGCATCGCCGGTGGGTCCGGCCCGGCGGCGGTCGAGTTCGCTCAGCTCCTCTTCGAACCCGTAGGCGACGAGCACGTTCCCCACCTCGATGCGGGTGTCGGCCGTCGGCCCACCCAGATAGCCGCCCTGCATCTCGACGAGACCTTCCATGTCGCTGGTCGGAAGATCGGTCCAACGCACGAGCCCGCGGCGGATCAGACCGGTGAGCTTGCGATCGACCCAACGGTTCCGCGAGATGAACCACAGGAGCAGCAGACCGATGGCCAGCTGCAGGATCCGAACCCAGGCGGCCCCCGGCCCGCCGTGGCGGAAACCGATGATGAGCGTCCCGGCCCCCGCCACGATCCCGGCATTGCCGAGGTGTACTTGGATGCCTCCATGCGCTCGACCAGACGCATCGTGGTGGTCTGGCTCTCGCGCAGGATGCGCCGCACCGCGATGTCGAGCACGAGGCTCGGCGGAATGTCGAGGTCCTGGACTCGAAGTGGCTCCGCGGGATCTGCGACGACCATTGGTCCCTATTGGCAGATCCCGCGGTGTTCCCAGTACCCGGGATGGCTTTCTTGGTTCAGCCGGTGTAGCTGGGGTTCGCGGCAACCGGCTCGGCCGCGGTCGCCACATTGTTCGCGACGGTCACCGGGGCAGGTGCCGTGGTCGTGGATGTCGAGGTCGCCGGCGTGCATTCAGTCGTCGGCGTGATGGTCACCGAACCGCTCCCTTCGTTCATGCCCGGCTGAGTCGCGTCGCCAAGGCTCGAACCGCCACCGCCGGAGCCATCCGAATATCAGTCCCCCATGCCTCCGCCACCACCGCCGTAGAGACCGCCGCCGCCGCCGCCACCGCCGACTTCACCGGCCCGTTGCACCGGCACCACCGATGCCGAGCTGACCGGCAATACCCGGTGCCCCGCTGGTGTCGCCATCGATGAAGCCCTGTCCGGCGGCCCCACCTGCCGATGCCGTGCCGGCACCGCCACCGGTCGCCGGTATGTAGCCCTGTTTGCCCGGCGGCTCGTCGCCACCCGGCGTGGCCGGATTGCCACCGACCCCGGGCACGCCGTAGTCCGGGGCGATGCTCATGTCGACGTCCAAGCCGGCGCCACCGCCACCGCCACGATGACCACCCGCTCGGCGAGACCGGCGCCTCCCTGGCGCACATCCGACGCGCCTCCCCCGCCGCCACCGTAGCCGGTGCCGTCGCCCCCGCCGTTCCAGCCGCCCTGCCGTTGCCGGGAGTGTCGCCGTTGTCGCCCTGACCGCCGACATTCACCTGCAGGCTCTCACCGGGGGTCACGGTCACCGTCGAGGTGGCGACGCCCCCGCCACCACCGGGGATCGGCGAGAGCCAGGAGCATCACGCGTTGGGGGCTACTCGGGCCAGGTTCCTCCTTGGGCGCCCGCGGCGACGATCTGCACCGCGCACACGCCGGCCGGCACGACATAGGTCTGCGCCGATCCGGTGTAGGAGAAATCAGTCGCCGCGGGCAGCGCTGCTCCCGCTCCCGACAAGCCGATCAGCGTCGAACCCGCCAACAGGCCCAGGGTCGAAGCTCCTGCCAAGGTGATGCGGCGTACACGTTGCGGCACCGTCATAGCCGGTACTTCCTTTTCGCCTAGTGGTTAGTCGAGGTGGTCGACGGACTGGACCGAGCCAACGACCGATCCCGCAACGGTCAGCGTCTGCTGTATCCGCCGTCGCGCAATCTAGACGATCGTCCGCCGGTCGTCCAGCACGATCGAGGTGCCGGCGCGGTGGTCGTGGGCCTCGACGATCACGAGCACCAGCGGTGATGCGCGCCCTCGGCAGGATTCGAACCTGCGACCGGCCGATTAGAAGTCGGCTGCTCTATTCTGGCTGAGCTACGAGGGCCTGCAAGGTGCCATGCAAGCAGATCCGGCTCTCGGGTGCCCAGCATGATCGGCCGGTCCCACCCCGGCCGGGGCACCGCGGCACACGCCGCGTCGGACCGCCACGACGGTACATCAGGAGACACCCGGCTCGCGGAACATCAGGCTGACCCGGGGACCGGCTCGGGACATCTTGGGTGCCGCGTGGTCGAACGTGTGCTGGCAGGTCCCACCCATCACCAACAGGTCCCCGTCTGCCAGGGTGAAGCACTGTGATCTTCCTCCAGGTCGAGAACGAAGGCGCGGCAGTGGCCCACAGGGAAAGCTGTTCCACGTCGCGGGACCTTACCAGCTCCCCGAACATCTGTTCGGACCATCGCCGGGGTCAGGTGTCCGTCGGCTGCTCCTCGACGTCCGGCGCCGGAGACGTCTCGGGTTCGGTCTCCTCCCAGCGCTTCCGGTCGGCCGCCACCCGTTCACCGTGCCGCACACAGGCGAGCTGGTGAGCGGCATCGCCGGTGGGTCCGGCCCGGCGGCGATCGAGTTCGCTCAGCTCCTCTTCGAACCCGTAGGCGACGAGCACATTGCCCACCTCGATGCGGGTGTCGGCCGTCGGCCCACCCAGATAGCCCCCGTCGGGCCGGATCACGCCGAGTATCACCACGCCTTCCCGGGTCAACTCCAGTTCGGCGAGCGTGGCACCGGCGATCCAGTCACCCTCGACCACGGCCAACTCGGACACCAGGTAGCCGCCCTGCATCTCGACGAGACCTTCCATGTCACTGGTCGGAAGATCGGTCCAACGCTCGAGCCCGCGGCGGATCAAGCCGGTGAGCTTGCGGTCGACCCAACGGTTCCGCGAGATGAACAACAGGACCAGCAGACCGATGGCCAGCTGCAGGATCCGAATCCACGCGGCCCCCGCCCCGCCGTGGCGGAAGCCGATGATGAGCGTCCCGGCCCCCGCCACGATCCCGGCATTGCCGAGGAACATCAACCACATGATCACCTTCCGGCGAACCGGGTGACTGACCACGTCCTCGGACTCGGTGGTGGTGAAGCCCGCGCCGGTGAACGCCGAGCGGGCCTGGAAGCGCGCGGCGGACCGGGACATGCCCGTCGCGGTGAGGATCACGGTCGCAACTCGGGTGACCAGCAACGACAGTGCCACGACGATCAGCAGGGTGGTGATCGCGTACATCGGCGTTACCCATTGTCGCGCGCCGCTTCAACGCGCCCGGTCGACCAGCCGTTCGGCGCAACGTCGTCACGGATTCCCTGCAGGTTTCGAGGTTCTCGCCCCTCGCCCGGTAGGCTCTCGGGTGTTGAGTCGCGGCCGAACTGCCGATGACTGGCCATTCGATCGGGTGGTGTGTGCGAGCCGTTGCGCAACAGATGCGCACCGGCCACCACCGATCGGCCGGCATGAGCCGGCATCCACATCCTCGACCGAAGACTTCCCACCAATGCCATCCTTTGCCGACCTCGGCGTGCCCGACGACCTGTGCGACGCGCTCGACTCCCGCGCCATCGCCGCTCCCTTCCCGATCCAGGAGGCGACGATCCCCGCGGCGCTCGAGGGTCGTGACGTGTGCGGGCGAGCCCCGACCGGAAGCGGCAAGACGCTGGCCTTCGGTGTGCCCCTGGTTGCCAGGGTGCAGCGCGCCCGCCCGAAGCGGCCGCGTGCGCTGGTGCTCGTGCCGACCCGCGAGCTCGCCGCCCAGGTCTGCCGCGACCTCGAATGGTTGGGTGCGTCCCGTGACGTGCGGGCCCACGCCTTCTATGGCGGCACCCGCATCGAACCACAGATCAAGGCACTACGCCGGGGCGTGGACATCGCGGTGGCCTGCCCGGGGAGGCTCGCCGATCTGGTGAACCAAGGGCTCCTGCGTCTGGACGGCGTCGACCTGGTGGTGATCGACGAGGCCGACCGCATGGCCGACATGGGTTTTCTCCCCGAGGTCCGCCGTCTCGTCGACCAGACCGCGCCGGAACGCCAGACATGGTTGTTCTCGGCGACCCTGGACGGCGACGTGGACGAGCTGATCCGGCGTTACCAGAACGACCCGATCCAGCGCGAAGTCGAACCGCCCGAAACCGACACGGTGGTCCCCCAGTACTGGTGGCGGGTCCCCCATCCCGATCGGGTGGCGACCACTGCCGACGTCGTCCGGCACATGGGGCCGACGATCGTGTTCACCCGCACTCGGCACGGCGCCGACCGGGTCGCCCGCCAGCTCGAACGGGCCGGGGTGCGCTGCGCGGCGATCCACGGGAACCGCACCCAGAAGCGAGCGCGACCGGGCGCTGAGCGAGTTCCGGGCCGAACGGGTCGAGGCGCTGGTCGCAACCGATGTCGCCGCCCGCGGCATCCACGTCGACGACGTGGCCTGTGTGGTGCACTTCGACCTGCCCGCCGACCCGAAGGATTTCGTCCACCGCTCGGGTCGCACGGGCCGCGCCGGGTCCGACGGGGTGGTCGTGGCCCTGGTGATGCCCGACAAGGAACGGGACGCGGCGAAGTTGGCCCGTCAGCTCGACGTCGGCGCGGACTTCTCACCGGTCGATCTGGATTCGCTGCCTGCCGGTGCGCCCGTGAGCCCCCAGCCGCGGCGACCGGGAGCCGCCGGTGGCCACTCGGAGGGCCGTGCCCACACCGAGCGGGGCGGACCGCGCTCGGGGCGTCATGCCGGTCGCCGGCCGGGCAAGTCGAAACCGGGACCGAAGCGGGGCCCGACGCGAGACCCGAACGCAAAGGCCGGACAACGCCCGAAGGCGAAGCCGAAGTCCCGCGCCGCGAATGCTCCGGGCGCCCCACGCCGCAAGAAGGCCGGATCGTCGAAATCGGGAGGCCACCCACGCAACGGAACGCGCTCGTCAAGACCGACTCGTTGATCCTGCGCGACGGCCCGGCTCGGCCGGAACCGGCCGTGGCCCGGGTGGCGCTTCCGACTCCCGACCCACGCGGGTGATCCGCTAGGATCGGACGTTCCTGGTGATCGTAGCTCAGCTGGTTAGAGCGCCGCGTTGTGGTCGCGGAGGTCGGGGGTTCGAATCCCCTCGGTCACCCCACATGGGCTGCCGCCGCGCCCGATCTCTGATCGGAGCGACGACCGCCACATGAGCGCCTCTAGCTCAACGGCAGAGCAACGGACTCTTAATCCGCAGGTTCTGGGTTCGAATCCCAGGGGGCGCACCACCGCCGGCCGGCACGGCACTTCGCCACGGTGCGTGAGACCGATTGTCGGGTGGGTGCGATCGGGCAGGTCCGCGGCGCCACCCGCCAGGGTCCTAGACTCGTCAGCCACATGGCCGAAGCAGTCGGCTGGCTGCGCCAGCAACCCCGTCAACAGCGTTCCTTGGAACGGATCGAAGCCCTGCTCGACACCGCCGAAGCGGTGTTCCGCGAGCACGGCTACGACAATGCGACGACGAATCTCATCGCCGAAGAGGCCGGCGTTCCGGTCGGCACGCTCTACCGCTGGTTCCCCGACAAGGCCGCGCTCGCCGAGGGGCTCGCCGCGCGGTATCTCACCCAGTTGACCAAGACCTACGAGGCGCTCATCACCTCGGCTCCTCCGCAAACGGGGCTGCTGCGAACCGGAATCCGCGAGCTCGGCCAGGTCGTGGCCGACAATCCGGCACTGCCGGTGATCTTCTCCGCCGCCGGTACGTCGGCCACCGGGGGCCTGCTGCGCGACACCCTCCAGGGGGCGATCGAGCTGATCATCCGCACGCGCGTCCCCACCGTGGACGACGACGACCTGTTGCGGATCGGCCAGCTGTTGACGACCGTCACCTTCGCCGTGCTCGGCGATGCGCTGCGCCTCCCGGCCGACGAGTACGCGACCGCGGTCGACGATTTCAGCGACCTGGTCATCGCCTGGTTGTCCGCGAAGTTCCCCGCCCCGGACGATCCGGTCTGGGCGATGGAGGATCCGCTCATTCGTCCGCTCGCCCCGAGCCTCGGCGATCGGGCCGAAGACGGTCCGGCGGGAATCGGCGGGCACGGCAGCTGAACCGCCAGGGTGCCCCGGACCCCTGAGGAGGACCGTGCTGGAGTGCTACATCGATGGTCGATGGTGTGCCGCCTCGGATGGTGCGGTCCGTCGCATCCACTCCCCCGCCACCGGGGAGCTCGTTGCCGAGGCAGCCGAATCGAACGCCGCGGACGCGCGCCGCGCCGTGGCCGCGGCCCGGCGTGCATTTCGACGACGGCACCTGGACGGCCACCCCGGCCTCCCGGCGGGCGGAGGTGCTGGAACGAGTCGCCGATCGGCTGACCGCGGGGCGAGATCGGGTCGCGGCGCTCGAATCCGGCGACACCGGCAAACGGCTGGTCGAATCGGGCCTCGATGTCGACGACGTGATCAGCGTGTTCCGGTATTTCGCGTCGCTCGCCACCGGCCCCACCGAGCGCATCGTCGACACCGGCAACCCCGACGTGGATGCCCGGATCATCAGCGAGCCCGTAGGGGTGTGCACCTTGATCACCCCGTGGAACTATCCGCTGCTCCAGCTCGCCTGGAAGGTCGCGCCGGCGCTGGCGGCCGGCAACACCGTGGTCGTCAAGCCCAGCGAGCTCACCCCTTCCACCACGCACTGGCTGACCGCCGCGCTCGACGATGCAGGGCTCCCCGCCGGAGTGGTCAACCTGGTGCTGGGCCCGGGCGACCCGGTCGGTGAGGTGCTCACCACCGACCCGGGCGTCGACCTGGTCTCGTTCACCGGTGGGGTGGCCACCGGACGACGCATCATGGCGAACGCCGCAGCCACCGTGAAGCGGGTCGCCCTCGAGCTCGGCGGGAAGAACCCCAACATCGTGTTCGCCGATGCCGACCTGGAGGTCGCACTGGACTTCGCGCTCACCGCAGTGTTCCTCGACTCGGGACAAGTCTGCTCGGCCGGTGCGCGACTCCTGATCGAACGTGACATCCACGACGACTTCGTCGACGAACTGGTCCGTCGCGCCGGCGCAATCCGCCTCGGCCCACCCGAAGATCCACTCGCCGAGACCGGACCGCTCATCAGTGCCGCCCACCGCGACAAGGTCGCCGCGTACGTCGACGCCGCGGTCGCCGAAGGGGCCCGGCTGCGCTGCGGCGGCGACGCGCCCCAGCACCCGTCACTGGCGGCCGGTCACTACTACCTGCCCACCGTGCTGGACGGTTGCACCGCGGACATGTCCTGTGTGCAGAACGAATCGTTCGGTCCGGTGCTGACCGTGGAGACCTTCGCAGGCGCCGACCGTGCCGCGGCGGAGACGTCCGCGGTGGCACTGGCGAACGACACGATCTACGGCCTGGCCGGCGCGGTGTGGACAAACGACGCCGAGCGCGCCGAACGCGTGGCGCGTCGGCTGCGCGTGGGCACCGTGTGGATCAACGACTACCACCCCTATGTCGCGCAGGCCCCCTGGGGCGGTTACAAGCAGTCCGGCATCGGCCGCGAGTTGGGCGAGGCCGGACTGGCCGAATACACCGAGCTCAAACACCGTTGGCGCAACACCCGCCCGACGGTGCAGCGGTGGTTCAAAGGGGCACCCTCATGAGCGACGGGCGCTTCGACTTCGTGATCGTCGGCGGTGGGTCGGCCGGTTCGGTGTTGGCAAACCGACTCAGCGCGGACGCCTCCACCCGCGTGCTGGTGCTCGAAGCCGGGCGAAACGACTCGCTCGTTGATCCGTTCATCCAGATGCCCGCCGCGCTTCCCTACCCCATCGGCAACGCCTGGTACGACTGGAAGTACCAATCCGAACCCGAGGCGCACATGGGCGGCCGCCGCGTCGCCCACGCTCGGGGCAAGCTGCTCGGCGGCTCGTCGTCGATCAACGGCATGATCTTCCAGCGTGGCAACCCGCTCGACTTCGAGAAGATGGGCCGCACGGCCTGGCATGGCTGACTGGGACTACGCGCACTGCCTGGGGTATTTCAAACGGATGGAGACCTGCCTGGCAGGCGCGGATGCGTGGCGGGGCGGGTCGGGACCATTGGTCCTCGAGCGTGGCCCGGCCACCTCACCGCTGTTCGGGGCGTTCTTCGAGGCCGTGCAACAGGCGGGCCATCCCCTCACCGACGACGTGAACGGCTACCGCCAGGAAGGGTTCGCCCCCTTCGATCGGAACGTGTATCGGGGACGTCGACTCTCGGCGTCCCGGGCGTACCTGCATCCGGTGCGGTCACGGCCCAACCTCACCGTGCACACCCTCGCCCAGGTCACCGCCGTTCGCATCCGCAACGGCCGGGCGATCGGAGTCGACTACCGACGCACCGGCCGGGGAAGCCGCCGTGTCGATGCCGGTGAGGTGATCCTGTGCGGCGGCGCGATCAACTCGCCCCAACTGCTCCAGCTCGCGGGCATCGGCCCGGCCGACTGGCTGGCAGGACTCGGGATCGACGTCGTCGCCGACCTCCCCGGAGTGGGCGCGAACCTCCAGGACCACCTCGAGGTGTACCTGCAGCACGCGTGTGTCCAGCCGGTGTCTGTCGCGCCGTGGCTGAAGCACCGGCACAAACCCCGCATCGGCGCCGAGTGGCTGTTGCTGCGAACGGGGGTCGGGGCCACGAACCATTTCGAGGCCGGCGGCTTCGTGCGCACCAACGACGAGGTTGCCTACCCGAACCTGATGTTCCACTTCCTGCCGATCGCGATCCGCTACGACGGCACCCGGCCGGCGGCCGAGCACGGCTACCAGGTGCACATCGGACCGATGAACTCGGACGTGCGGGGTACCGTGCGCGTCCGGTCGACCGATCCGTTCACCCACCCTGCACTGACGTTCAACTACCTCTCGACCGAGCGGGACCGGGCCGAATGGGTCGAGGTGGTCCAGACCGCACGGGACATCCTGGCCCAGGACGCCTTCGCTCCCTTCGACGGTGGGGAGATTGCACCGGGCCCTTCGGTGACGAGCCCCGCCGCGATCCTCGACTGGGTCGCCGCCGACGCGGAAACGGCGCTGCACCCGTCCTGCAGCGCCAGGATGGGCACCGACGACGGGGCTGTCGTCGACCCGGCGACCATGGCCGTCCACGGGGTCGACGGGTTGCGGGTCGTGGACGCCTCGGTGTTCCCCTCGATCACCAACGGCAACATCTACGCCCCGGTGATGATGGTGGCCGAGCGTGCTGCCGACCTGATCGCCGGCAACGAACCGCTCGCTCCCCGGGAGGTGCCCTTCTACCGTCACGGCGCCGGGGATCCGTTCTGGCCCGAAGGGGATCCGCGCAACGACGCGGCCCCGGGCACCGTCCACGTGCACTGACCGGCCACCGTGCGGTACCGGTCCGGGTTCGTCAATGTCGGCGCCGGAGGAGCTCAGCGCAGCGTCTGGGCGAGCTCGCCCAGGATGCGGGCCATGTCCAGGAGTGCTTCCCGATCGTGATCCGGATGCGGCAGAGCGGACACCTGCTCGGCGAGCAGGCGCAACATCACCGCGACGTCGTCGGCTTCGCTCTGGGTCACATCGAGACGGTCACCGCGCAGGTGGTGCGCGATCTGGGATTCCTGGAGGGCGAGGGTGGACGCGCCCGCCGCGGCGTCGAGCCGTCCTTCGAGCACGGCGCGCGCCGTCTCGGTCACGATCCTGACCCGTGCGCGCGGATTCATGGTGTCGAGGTCTGAGGCGTCTTCCCAGGGGGCGATTCGGCTGGCCGAGTCGTAGGGGCACGCTCTGTGGACGAGGGGGCCGGTGACTGGTACTGCGGGGGCGCGATGACCGTGGTCGGCTGGGGGACGTTGCCGCGGTCCGGGCCGAGTTCGCTGGGCGATCCGTAGCCGTCGATTCCCAGGTCGATTCTCCTGCCGGCGAGTCCGCATTCGTTCCTGGCGTAGGTCGACAGAGCGATCATGGCCGACGGAGTCCCGTGGTGGTGCTGCATCTCGTCGTAGAAGATGCCGATACGCGCCTGACTCACCGAACCGAACGACGGAAGTGCGACGAGCCGCCCATCGGACGCCACGTAGGTCACTGCGGTGCGCTCCGAATCCGCCCCGGACGCGAGGTGCCTGGCGATCCGTTCCGCCGAATCGCCGAGTGCGGCGACGTCCTCCCGGATCGACCGGGGGGCGACACGTTCGAGCGAGCGGAACGTCGCCGCGCCCTCTCGCATCTTGGCGGCCGCCTCCGCATCCGAGCCCTGGTTCACGACCTCCGACAACGATGCGAACGACGGCGCTTGGGCGAGTCGTCTGCAGAACGTCGCCCGGTCGCCGTTGTGTGCCGCACAGCTGACGAGCATGGCGACCAGCAACACCGCCACGACCACGAGGATGATCACCTGGGCCGCCCTCGTCCGGTGCCACCCGCGACTCCTGTGCTGAGCGGACTCCTTCGGTGTCGTCCGCTGGGTGGACGTGCCGGTGGACCCGGTCGAATGACCTGAGCCCCTGCGGGACCCGTGACGGCGCGGGTCGCGCGCCGCGCCGGGTCCTCGACCGGAGCCGGTGCGGGTCATCCCGCCTGCCCGGCCCGCTTCCGCAGGTCGTCCACGGCATGGGCAAAGCCCGCGTCGTCGGCGAACAGGGACGATCCCGCGACGAAGACGTTCGCACCGGCGGCGGCTGCACCGGCGATGGTCGCCGGGCCGATCCCACCGTCGACCTCGATGTCCACATCCTGGTTCGACGCTTCGATGAGCCGCGCGACCTGGGTGATCTTGGGCTCCATGGTGGACAGATACTTCTGGCCCCCGAATCCGGGGTTGACGGTCATCACCAGCACCATGTCGACCAGGTCGAGGACGTGGGCGACCGCATCGGCCGGTGTGGCCGGGTTGAGTGCGACGGCCGCCTGCGCGCCGAGTTCGCCGATCGCGCCGAGCGTGCGGTGCAGATGGGTGCACGCCTCGGCATGGACGATGAGGCGCGCGCAGCCTGCTTCGACATAGCGCGGCGCGAGCTGGTCGGGGGTCTCGACCATCAGGTGCGCCTCGAACGGCACATCGACCAGGGGACGGCACGCGGCGATGATGTCGGGTCCCAGGGTCAGGTTCGGCACGAATTGTCCGTCCATGACGTCCCACTGGATCCGGTCCACCCCACCGGCCTCGAGCGCGCGCACGGCGTCGCCCAGCGCCGCGAAGTCCGCCGGCAACACCGACGGGACGATCAGGGGGGCTCGATCCGGGGAAGTCACGTCTGCCATTGTCCCACGCCGACCCGTGCTCTTGAAACGCGCCGCCACGACCCGGGACGTCCGACCGGTCCCGTCCGGCAGCCGGCGGGAACCGGCCGCCTCCTAGGCTCGACGGGGTGTCCAGCCCCATCGAGCTCACCACGACCGCGATGGCCAATGGCGGCGATGCCGTGGGTCGGGACGTCGACGGACGGGTCACCTTCGCGACCGGCGCGTTGCCGGGCGAACGGGTGCGGGTCGCGATCGACCGGACCGCCCGACGCCATGCCCACGGATCGGTCACCGAGGTGCTCGAAGCGTCGCCTGACCGGCGCACCCCACCGTGCACGTTCGTGGCAGCGGGGTGCGGCGGATGTGGCTGGCAGCACCTGGAACCGGGCGCGCAACGTCGCTACCGGATCCAGATCGTGGCCGACACGCTCGAACGCCTCGGCGGGGTGAGCGAACCGAGGGTGCACGACGGTCCGGCACTCGACGGCTTCGGCTACCGGACCACCGTCCGGGCCGCGGTGCACGACGGCGTCGCCGGCTTCCGCCGTCAGCGGTCCCACGAGATCGTCACCGTCGACGAATGTCTGACCGCGCATCCGCACTGCGCGGATCTGTTCGCCGATGCAAGGTATTTCGGCTGTCACGAGGTGACCTTCCGGGTGGGGGCACGGACCGATGAACGGCTGGTGGTGGCCGCACCGACCGCCCGGGACGTCGAGGTTCCCCCCGATGTCCTGGTCGTGGGCACCGACGAGTTGCGCGCCGGTCGACGGGCCTTCTACCACGAGGTCGTCGACGGGCGGCGGTGGCAGATCTCTGCGAACTCGTTCTTCCAGGACCGCCCCGACGGGGCCGAAGCATTGATCGACACGATCCACCGGGCGCTTCATGGCATCTCGGGTCGTCTGGTCGACCTGTGCAGCGGGGTGGGGCTCCTCGGCGGTGCGCTGTCCGGACGCGATCCGGGCCGCTGGCGGCTGACCGGGGTGGAGCGGAATCGGGGCGCGGTGCACGACGCGCGCGTCAACCTGGACGACCTCGACGACGTCCGGATCGTGCGCGCCTCGATCGACTCGTGGAACCCGGGACCAGCAGACGCGGTGGTCGCAGATCCGGCCCGGGCCGGCCTGGGGCGCGCCGGGGTCGACGCGGTGGTCGCGACCGGCGCGGCGCGGGTGGTGCTGGTCTCCTGTGACGCCGGCTCGCTGGGACGCGACGCCGGGCTCCTCGGTGCCGCCGGCTACCGGTTCGCCGAGACCACCCTGGTGGATCTGTTCCCCCAGACACCGCATCTGGAAGCGGTCAGCGTCTTCGACCGCTGAAGCCCCGAAGGGTATTCGCAGCAACGCTGCGCAGCCGCCTGGCGGAGCAGCACCCAGCCTGGAACCCGGATGGCGAAGCCGAAGCGAGGAGGGCCCTCAGGCCCGATTGAGCTCCACAGCAACGCTGCGCAGCCGCCAGGCGGAGCAGCACCCAGCCTGGAACCCGGATGGCGAAGCCGAAGCGAGGAGGGCCCTCAGGCCCGACCGAGCTTCAAAGCAAATCAGAGCATCTCGCCGCGGCGCACGATCACCTTGTCGACCATCCCGTAGTCCCGGGCCTCCTCGGCGGTGAACCAGCGGTCACGTTCGGAGTCGGCCTGGATCTGCTCGACGCTCTGGCCGGTGTGGAACGCGATGCGCTCGGCGAGCAGCGACTTCGTGTAGGCCATCTGCTCGGCCTGGATGGCGATGTCGGCCGCCTGGCCCTGGAATCCGCCCGAGGGCTGGTGCATCATGATCCGGGCGTGCGGCAACGCGATGCGCTTGCCGGGTGCACCCGCACACAGCAGGAACTGCCCCATCGAGGCGCCCATTCCCGTGCAGATCGTGCCGACATCGGGCTGCACGAACTGCATCGTGTCGTAGATCGCCAACCCGGCCGAGACCGATCCACCCGGCGAGTTGATGTAGAGCCAGATGTCCGCTTCGGCGTCCTGGCCTTCCAAGTGCAGCATCTGGGCGGTGAGCAGGTTCGCGACCGAGTCGTTCACCTCGGATCCCAGAAAGATGATCCGCTCGCCCAGCAGGCGGGTGTAGACCTCGGTCATCGGGTCGAAACCCACCGACGCCGCCATGTTCTGATCGTCTCCGGTGGGCTGGCCGGAGGGCAGGGATGTCTCGTTCACCATGGCGTGGCAGGCTAGCGGGGTTCGCCCCGTTGCCACGCGCCGACGTAGCCCAATTGGCAGAGGCACATGGTTTAGGTCCATGCCAGTGAGGGTTCGAGTCCCTCCGTCGGCACGCAACGGGTGCACGACTCGGGTGGTCGGACGGCGCGATGGGCCGATAGCGTGGTCCGGCGATGGCTGATTCGTCCCTGGTCCGTGACGCCCGCGCGATGGGCGACGGGGACGAGGCGACCACGGAACGCTCGATGGTCGCCGATGCGATCACCACCGTGGCCCCCTGCAACCGCGGTGACGCTCCGGCCGTGCGGACGCCGGTGGAGCAGTTCATGCGACGGCTGCTGTTCATCCGTGACCCCGACCCAGACGTCACCGACGATCAGGTCAATCGTCTGTTCGAGACGTCGATCCTGATCTCCGCGATCCGCTGCACGCTGGCGTACGTGGTGTTCCCGATCTTCGCCCCGGCGCTGTACGCGGCGTCGGACTGGGGACCGGCGATCGGGATGACGATCGGAGCGGTCGCGCTGGTGTTCGACGTGGCGGGGATGCGGCGCTTCTGGAAGGCCGATCACCGGTGGCGCTGGCCGATGACCGGGATCTACGCGTGCGTGATGGTGCTGGTGACGATCCTCATCGTCCACGACGTGAGCCACTTGCTCGTCTGACCCGCCGGTCGCAGCAGACGCCTCGGCATTCGGCGCGGTGCGGCAGACCGGATCAGATGCCGAGCGCGTCGACCAGCGCCCGCAGCGCCCGGCCGCGGTGGCTGATCGCGGCCTTCTCGTCGCGGGACATCTGCGGCGAACGTCCTGCCGTCGCCCTCGAGGGGCACGAACACCGGGTCGTACCCGAACCCGGCTTCGCCGCAGTCGGACGCGTCGGCGATCACCCCTTCCACGACGCCTTCGGTGACCAGCTCGCGACCGTCGGACGCGGCCAACACCAGCACGGTGCGGAACCGGGCGGTGCGCCGCGCCGACTCGACGCCGGCCAGCTCGTCGAGCAGTTTGGCGACGTTGGCGGCATCGTCGTGGGCGGGGCCCGCATAGCGGGCCGAATGCACCCCCGGGCGACCGCCCAGTGCGTCGACCTCGAGACCGGTGTCATCGGCCAGGGCGGCCTCGCCGGTGGCGGCGCCGATCGCGGCAGCTTTGAGGCGGGCGTTGTCCACCAGCGTGTCGGCGTCCTCGACGACGTCGGGGATCTCGGACGGCCGGGCGAGCACGTCGATGTGACCGGAGAGCATCCGGGCCAGCTCGGCCCGTTTGCCGGGATTGGCGGTGGCCAGCACCAGGCGCGCCGGCAACGGGCCGAACGGCGAGTCCCCGTGTTCGGCCACCTCAGCGATCGCGTGGCGCGGGCGGTTCGGCAAGCGCCTGGCGTTGCTGCGCCACGATGCGGTCGATTCCCGCTTCTGCCAGTGCAAGCAACGCGTCCAGATCGTCCCGACCGAAGGTGGCGCCCTCCGCGGTGCCCTGGACTTCGACGAAGTTCCCGTCACCGGTGCGCACCACGTTCATGTCGACCTCGGCGTTCGCATCCTCGACGTAGGCCAGATCGAGCATCGGCTCACCGTCGACGATGCCAACCGAGATCGCCGCGCATTCGGTGGTGAGCGGATTCGCCGCCAGGGCGTCGGCGAGCACGAGCCGTTCGAGCGCGTCGTGCAGCGCCACATAGCCGCCGCAGATCGACGCCGTCCGGGTGCCGCCGTCGGCCTGGAGCACGTCGCAGTCCACGATGACCTGCCGTTCGCCGAGCGCCTGCATGTCGCACACGGCACGCAGCGAGCGGCCGATCAGTCGTTGGATCTCCTGGGTGCGCCCCGACTGCTTGCCCCTGGCAGCTTCGCGGCGGATGCGTTCGGCCGAGGCCCCAGGCAGCATCGAGTATTCGGCAGTCACCCAACCCGAGCCCCGGCCACGCATCCAGCGAGGGACGTCCTCGTCGATCGATGCGGTGCACATCACCCGGGTCTCACCGAATTCGACCAGGACCGACCCGGCGGGTTGCCGGGTGAAGTCGCGGACGAAGGTGATCGGGCGGAGGGCGTCGTTGGCGCGTCCGTCGTGGCGCATGGGTTCCTCTCGGAGGGGTCAGGGCCCCACCAAACTAGGAGATGGCCACGGCGGTCGGGGCGTCGACGTCGCGGCGCCGCCGTCAGATGGCGGGACGTCATCAGGGGTTCTTGGCTCGGTTGTGGGGGCCGCAGAGGCGTTGCAGGTTGGAGAGGACCGTGGGGCCGCCTTTCGGGAAGGGCTGGACGTGGTCGTATTGCAGAAACGTTCGGGCATGACAGCCGGGGTGGGCGCATTCTCCGGAGCGTGCGTCGATGACGCGGCGTTGACGGCGGGTCGGAAAACGTCGGCGAGGCGACGCGTCGATGGGTTGACGTCGGTTGTCTTTCATCAACAGCGACACGAACGCGTCGGGGAGGACTCTGCCAACAGCGTGATCCGACAGTGGCGTCCCATCCGCGAAGGTGTTGCCCTCGGGCCGGACGTGGATGACGACTTCGGCGTCGACTTGGCCGCCTCCGCCGGTGACCACCGCAGCCAACGCGTCGGCGCGCTGTTGGCGCAGTGACGCTCCCACGGGAGCGCGGGTCGTGGTCACCTGCTTGTCGATCACCGCGCAAACCTTGGCAGCGTCGGCGGGTGCGAGTCGGGCGGTTATCGTGACCATGCCATCGGGGTCGGTGCGCCATGAAATCGAGCGCTCGTCGTGGTGGCGGGAGTCGATTGCTTCGGCGGTTTCATGGCCATATGACCATCGGGCGATCGCTGCTCCGAGACCGGAAGCCGGTGTGGTCGAGGCGAGGTGGACGAGGTCGTCGGCGTGTTCGGAAGTGAGGTGTGGGACGAGCACTCGGGCTTTGGCATAGCTCACGTCACCATCTGCCATTGCCTGATCGAGTTGGAGGTACTTGCGCATTGCACGGGCGACGCGTACCTGGTTGCGGGCGGTGACCAGCTCGACGTCGCAGCGGTGGGCGAGCCATGCCGCGCACGACAGGGCGCCGGTGAACGCCCACGTTCCCCGGACGTCGAGTTCGCCGATCAGCACCAACAGGTCATAGGTCGCCGACGACAGGCGACCGACGAGAGTGACGATCTCAGCTTCGAGCCGATCGGGTGGCAGACCAGTCACCACACTGGACGTATCCCTGCGCTCCTGCGGGAGCGCAGGAGCAGGTTCACCTCCTTCGGGAGTCGTGCGGGCAATCCCGCCGGTGTCTTGCATTGTTGTTTCCTGCCTCACCGGAACACCTCCGTAGTATGTCGAACGTATGTTCGACATACTACTCCGTGGGGAGGACATTTCCGGCCCGATCAAGACGAACACGGAAGACATTTCTCGAACTTCCGCGCTCCCGCAGGAGCGTGCCGACTCGTCCGCGGCTGGCACGATCCCGCGGCGGCTTGCGCAGCAGAGTGAGGGCTACGCTTGGCAAACCGATGCCGGCGTCCACCCCAATCTTCGAGTTGACCGATCGCACCTTCGATGCGTCAACGGGCACGTTGGCATTTTCCTTCCGGCTGGGCGACGACACGTTCACCGAGACCTTCAGCCGGGCCGAACCCCCGACCCCGGTGGTCGGCGCCGACGACCCGGCCATCAGCCACCTGCTCGACATCGCCCACCTGTGCGTGGGGGTGAGCTACTACAAGCTGACGTTGCCCGGCGTGGTGCGCGTGGCCCGACCGCTGCACCCCGCGGTCGCGGCGCTCGTCCCGCATCTCTACGATCACGCGCTGCGCGAGCTCGCGGTGCGCAACGGACTCGCCGTGCCCCTCCCCGCGCGCCACGACGGACCACTGGGCCCCTCCACCCCGCCCGCCCATCCGGAGCCTGGCGCCGCGGCGCTGGTGCCCTTCGGGGGCGGCAAGGACTCCACGCTCACGCTCAGCCTCCTCGAAGACCCGGCCGCCCTGACCATCCACCCGACCTCGGTCCAGCGCCGTTCGGCCGCGGCGGTCGGCGTCCCGCTCATCGAAGTGGCCCGGCGCCTCGATCCGCTCCTCGCCCGACGCACCGCCGCGGGCGGCTACAACGGCCACGTACCGATCACGGCCATCAACTCGTCGGTCGCCGCCGTCTACGCGGCGTTGGACGGACGACGCGACGTCGTGATCGCAAACGAACGCTCCGCCGAGGAACCGACCCGACGGATCGACGGCATACCGGTGAACCACCAGTACTCCAAGACGTTCGCGTTCGAACAGGCGTTGGCCGCGGCCATGGCGCCGGCCGGCATCCGCTACTTCTCCGCGGTGCGCCGCTACTCCGAGTTGGCGATCTCGGGGGCGTTGGCCCGACGTCCCGACCTGCGCAACGCGATCCTGTCGTGCAACCGGGTGTTCAGCCTGACCAACCCACCCGAGAACCCCACCTGGTGCCGCAACTGCGCCAAATGCCGGTTCACGTTCCTGTCGTTCGCGGTGTTCCTGTCCCCGGAAGAAGCCTCCGAGATGTTCGGCGGCAACCTCCTGGACGACCCCGCCCAGATCGACGGGGTGCGCGCCCTCTGGGCCGACAAGCCCTTCGACTGTGTCGGCGAGTTGGCCGAATCCGCGATCGCCCTGGATCATCTCGCCTCCCGCCCCGAATGGGCCGACACGGTGGTGGTGCGCGCTCTCGCCGAGGAGGCCGGCCGGGTTGCCGCGGCTTCCGGCAGCAACCTTGCCGCGCTGCTGCAACCGAGCGGAGAGGATCTCGTCCCAGACGAGTACCGGGCAATGCTCGATATGGCACTCGGGGTCGGCCTCGATGCAACTCGCTGAGCTCGCCGGCACCGACGTGGTGCTGCTCGGCGTCGGCGTCGAAACCCTTTCCGTCCTGCCACACCTGCGCGCCGCGGGCGTCGGGCGGATCCGGATCGTCGAATCGGCACCTCCACAACCGGAACAGGCCGAGACCCTGCACCGCTACGACGTCGAAGTGCTGACCTCGACCCCCGCGGCGGCCGACGTGGTGCTCCGCAGCCCCGGGGTGCCGACCCGCCGCGCCGACGTGGCGGCGTTGGCCGCGACTGCGCACCTCGCCACCACACCGACCGGGCTCTGGCTGGCCGTACGCGGCGGCCCCGGCAGCGTGGTGGTCACCGGCACGAAGGGCAAGTCGTCCACGGCCACGTTGGTCGCCACGGGCCTGCGAGGCCCACGGGGTCACCGCACATCTGGTCGGCAACATCGGCCCCTCCGCCTGGGACGTCGACCCCCGCATCGACGGGGTCGCGGTGGTGGAGCTCTCCAGCTACCACGGCGCCGACCTCATCGCCACCGGGGAGGTCGCCGTGTTGACGTTGCTGGCCGACGACCACCTCGACTGGCACGGTTCAGCGGAGCAGTACCGCCAGGACAAGCTGCGGATCCTCACCATCGACCAGGCCGACGGCGCGCCGCCCGCAGCCAGGTTCGCACTCGCCGACCAGGAGCTGCCCGAACCGCTCGCCTCGCAGGTCACCCGGGTGGCCGCGTCCGGTGACCACCGGGCGCGCAACACGGCCCTGGCTGTGGCCGCGGTCCGTGCCGAGCTGGGCTTGCGAGGCGCCCCGGTGCCGGACGTCGAGCCGCTCACGAAGTCGTTGGCAGACGCCTACCCCGATCTGCCCAGTCGGTTCCAGACGGTGGCAACCACCGACGGCATCACCTGGATCGACGACGCCCTCGGCTCGAACCCGTCGGCCACCGCGGCCGCCCTGGAACGCGTCGCTCCCGGCCCCGCGGTGTTGATCTGTGGCGGGCACGACCGTCACGTCCCACTCGACCCGGTGATCGATGTCCTCTCGGGGTGGGCACGGGATGCGCTCACCATCGTCTGGCTCGGATCCGCCGACGATCCCCGCTTAGGTCAGCTCGCCGCCCAACCGGCAGTGGCCGACACCACCTGCGTGTCGGCGATGTCCGACGCCACGACCGCGGCCGCGCGGGCGTGCGCTCCCGGTGGCACGGTGGTGTTCTCGCCGCTGGCCCCGACCGAGCGCGCCGAAGGGGTGTGGTCGGATCGCGCCGCGGCATTCCGCGCCGCGATCGCCGCGCTCGCCTGAACCGCCCGGTCAGCTCCCTGACCGCAGCCCCACCACAGGGTTTTGGGTGCGGGTTCCGGTCACGTCGTGACCGGAACCCGCACCCAAAACGAGGGATGACGACTGGAAGCGTCTGTCACGGATCAGGATGAAGCGTGGACCACGTTGTCACGGCCCAGCTCACGCATTGCGGTCACATCCAGCAGGGTGAGCGCGTTGAGCAGTTCACGTTTGTAGAGCGAGAGCACGTGTTCGACCCCGGCCTGGCCGGCCACGGAAAGCCCGAAGAGCCACGGCCGCCCGATCTGCACGGCCTTCGCTCCCAGGCTCAACGCTTTGATGATGTCGGTGCCGCGACGGATCCCACCGTCCACGATCACATCGATGTTCTCGCCCACCGCGTCGACGACCGAAACGAGCGCATCGAGGCTGGCCGGTGCCCCGTCGAGCTGACGGCCGCCGTGGTTGGACACGACCACGGCTTCCGCACCGACATCGACCGCCCGACGGGCGTCCTCCGCGTCGACGAGCCCTTTGATGACGAGGGGGCCGTTCCACATCTCGCGCATCCAGGCGATGTCGTCCCAGGTGACCGGCGAGGCGCCCATCTCCAGCGGCGACAGCCCCCGCGACGATCCGGCGGTGGCGCTGCGTCGCTTTTCGATCTGGTCACGGGCGAAGCGGGCGACCCACCGGGGCTTTGAGGCGAACTCGAAACCGAGACGTGCCGCCACGGACACCGACAGCTTCATCGGCATCGTCACCCCGTGGGCCAGGTCACGTTCGCGCCGACCGAGCACCGCGGTGTCGGTGGTGATGACCAGGGCACCGAAATCGTTCTCGGCGGCTTCCGAGATCAGCATTTCGGCCTGCTCCCGCCCTTTGGGGGCGTAGAGCTGGAACCATCCCGGGTCCTGAACCGCGGCGGCCAGATCGGCCGGTTTGGTGCCCGCCACCGTGGACAGCACGGCCAGCGTGCCTTGCGCGGCCGCGGCGCGCGCGGCGCCGATGGGCCCGTCGGGGTGCATCAGCGACGCCATGCCACACGGGGCCACGATGATGGGCACAGCGAGGGTGCGCCCCACGACTTCGACCGACAGGTCGGCTCTGACGCCCGCTTCGGTGAGCACCCGTTGGCGCAGCGACCACCGGGAGAAGGCGGCACGGTTGGCCCGGCGGGTCGATCCGTCCTCGGCGTCGCCGTCGATGTAGTCGAACAGCACCCGGGGAAGGGTTCGCCGGGCCGCGGCGCGCACCTGTTCGACGTTGTACAGCCGGTCGAGATCGGTCATCGGTTCCCCTTCGTAGCGGCGTCGTCAACCATCATGCCCCCTGACCCTGCCCCCATGAGTCCGTGTCGGGCCGAGAAGAAGGGCACGTGGGTTGGCAGCCGAGTGTTTCGCTCCATCTCCCAATCCTCGGTGGCAGGCTTGGGAGATGGCCGAGCACACCGCACGATTCACCGACCGCACCTTCTTCATCACCGGAGTCGCCCGGGGCCAGGGCCGATCCCATGCCCTGCGCCTCGCCCGGGAAGGGGCATCGATCATCGGGGTGGATGTCTGCGCCGACGCGGGCCCGGTGGGGTATCCACCGGCAACCCGAGACGACCTGGCCGAAACCGTCGACTCGGTCGAAGCCGCGGGCGGCCGGATCATCTCCCGGGTCGCCGACGTACGCGACCAGCGTGCGCTGGACGACGCGCTCGCCGAGGGAATCGACGCGTTCGGACGCCTCGACGGGGTGATCGCCAACGCGGGCATCTGTTCGTTCGGGCGGCTCTGGGAGCTGACCGACGACCAGTGGCGCTCGGTGGTGGACGTGAACCTGACCGGCGTGTTCCACACGCTGCGGGCCACCGTTCCGGTGCTGCTCGAAGCAGACCGGGGCGGCTCGATCGTGATCACCACCTCCGGGGCCGGGGTCAAGCCCCTCCCCCTGCTCGGCCACTACTCGGCCACCAAAGCGGGGGTGATCGCGATGGGCCGATCGTTGGCCCACGAGGTGGCCGCCCAGCACATCCGGGTGAACCTGGTGGTCCCCACCGCGGTGCACACCCCGATGGGACGCGACGCCACGTTGCGCGAGGTGATCGCCGAGCATCCCGAGGCGACCGCGGCGTTCGGCAACCTGCTGCCGGTCGGCGCGGTCGAACCCGAGGACATCACCGCGGCCGTGACCTGGTTGCTCTCCGACGAAGCCCGCTACGTGACCGGCATCACGTTGCCGGTCGACGCGGGCACCACGATCAGGTGACGGCCGCGGCGGCCCCGCGGGCAGGGTCGAGTTCGATCACCCGGCGCCCCAGGGTGCGCATGATACGCCATCCAACCGACCATGTTCCGAGACTGATCCCCCCGACGACGAGGAACTTCACCCAGAAGGGCACGTCGAACATGTCGTTGTGACCGGTGGCGACCAGCCCTATGACGATCGCCCCCACCGTCTTCTGCGCATCCTGCACACCGTGAGCCAACGCCATCGCTACAGGTGTATCGACTCGGCAGCGCCCGAGGCTTCGTACCGGCGACATCGGCTGGTCCATCCGGCTACCGTTTGTAGTTCTCATTGCGCCGGACGATTTGTTGTCGTCCGGACACCCACAGGTCGGTACCGCCACCGTGAACGAATCATGATTCGAGGGTCGCTCTCCAAGCGGGAGCGGGAGGTGGCACGCATCGCCGCGACGGGCGCGACCACGTGTCAGATAGCGGACGAACTGTGCATCAATGTCCGCACGGTCGACAGCCATCTGAGCACGATCTACCGCAAGCTCGGGGTGGCGAACCGGGCGGGTCTGGCCGCGATGGGAGCGAAAGGCGGTAGCGCGTTCGACTTCGAAGAACGTTCCGGGGTCGACGACAAGCGGCTCGCCCGTCGCGAATGTCTTCGTCGGCCGCCGGGACGAATTGAACCGCCTCTCCGCCGCTATCGCCGGTGCACGTTCAGACCCGCGTGGATGGTGCTGGTCGGGGGCGAGCCGGGAGCGGGGAAATCGACCCTGGTGGCCCAGGCGCTCGACCAGCTCGGAAGTGACGGGCCGATGGTCCTGATCGGTGTGTGCGTGGAAGAGTTGCGTGCTCCTTTCGGCGCCGTCACCGAAGCCGTCTCGGGCTACCTGGCCGACTTTTCTGGTCGACTCTCCGAGGTGGTCGGCCCCGACGGCGGCGTCCTGGCTGCGCTCCTGCCGTCGCTGTCCGATCGGCTTCCCAGCGTCGCCGGCGACCTCGATCCCCGGGCGCGACTCCAGCTCCGGGCCGATGCGTTGCGGCGCACAATGGTCCACGCTGCGCGGGAACGGCCGACGGTCGTGGTGTTGGAGGATCTCCACTGGGCGGACCCGACCGGAATCGCCCTGCTGGAGCGGCTGGTCACCGACCCTCCCGATGCACCACTGGTGATCGTCGGCACCTTCCGCAACACCGAGACTTCGCCTGGTGACCCGCTCTTCGGACTTGTCTCCCTGGCGGGGAACCATACTCATCTGGAACGGATCGATCTCGTCGGGCTCGACGTGACCGACGCTGCCGATTTGTACCACCACTTCGGGGGGACGACGGCCGATATCGAGGAACTTTCTCGTGCGTGCGAGTCGACCGCCGGCAATGCGTTGTATCTTTCGAGTCTGCTCCGGGAGCTTGCCGCCGGCCGGCCGGCAGACGAGCTTCCCTCGTCACTGCACGACCTGATCGCCCATCGGACCGCCCGTCTGGACCAGTCCGACCTTGAATTCGTCGAACTCGCCGCGGTGATCGGGCTCGACTTCGACCTCGACCTGCTCATCGACGCAGCCGGTCGGTTGGGAATGGTCGATCCACAAGTGGCTTCCGACACGTTGGCCCACAGTTTGGCGCAGGGTGTCCTCACCCAGTCGGGTGATCCGGCGGCTGACTTCGCGTTCATCCATGACGTCGTACGACAGGTCGTGCTCGCAAAGATCGCCCCCCGCCGTCTGGCCCGTCTGCACGCGGCGGTCGGCAGGGTGCTCGCCGATCGTGACGACGACGACCCGCGAGCGTGGCCCACGGCCATCGGCCACCTTCTGCGTTCGCCCTACCGCGACGATCTCGTCAGAGCGGCCGAGCTCGCAGCCCGATTCGGCGGTGCGAACGTCGCTGTGCTGTCGCCCGAGACTGCCGCCGAGCTGCTCCAATCGGTGCTGGCGGTGCTTCCGAGGGGTACTGCCGCCGACAGGACCAGACTCGACGTGCTCCGGGTGCTCATCGATGTCGACAACCTGCGGCTGGCAAACGCAGAGCACCGGGCTGCGGTGATCGAGGCCGTCGATCTGGCCGAGCAGATCGGCACGCCTCACGACGTCGCTGAGATCCTCACCCATTACCGGCTTCTGCCTGCGACCGGGACCACCGATGACGAGATCCTCGCGCTGGTCGACGACGCGGTCGCGGCGCTGCCCGACGACGATCCCGAGGCGCAGCGACTCTCCGCATTGTTGGAGGGCTACGCCGGTTATCACCGGTCCATCGGGGGTGCAGGGTTCACCGTTGCCGGCGACGTGGAAGCGGCGCTCGTGCGTGCCCGGCTTTCGGGTAATCGGTCTGCGATCGGCACGACGCTCTACGGTCTGGCCGCGATTCTGCTCGGCAGTCCCGATGTCGAACGGATGCAGACCGTGCTGGCCGAGTTCGAGCCGTACCGGCCTGAGATCTCCGGCACAGTCGATGCCAATGAGGGCATCCGGCTGGCCGCGTGCGCTGCAATCCAGACGGGAGATCGGGCCGCATTCGATCGTCTCCACGCCCGCCTCCGACGACGGGGCGACAAGTCGAAGAGCGGGTTCCTGCAGTCGGTTGCGGTGATGTGGGACGCCCTGGTGGCAACATTGGACGGGCGCATCGACGATGCGGCGCAACGGAACGACGAGCTGCTCACGATGGCGACCGCCGATCCGAACATGTTGCTGGGTTGGTTCGTGCAGATGGTGGCCATCCGTAGCGCCCAGGGTCGACTCGACGAGGTGCTCGACCTGGTCGACACGACCCGCGCGGAACATTCCCAGCTTGCGCCACTGCACGCGCTGGACGCGTGGGCTCACCACCAGCTGGGGGACGTCGAGGGCGCGTGGGAGATCATCGAACCCATCGCTGCTGCCCGTTTCGCTGCGGTGGGCAACGACTGGACGCTCGCTGCGACGCTCACCTGGCTGACCCCGACGGTGATACTGCGCGGCACCGAAGATCACGCCCGGATCCTGTCCAACCGGCTTGCGCCCTACTCGGGGCAGCTGGTGTTGGCGGGTTCGGCAAGTGACGTGCTGGGGGCTGCGGATCGCCCTCTGGGGCTGCTCGCCGCCCGACTGGGACAGACCGAGCAGGCACTCGCCCATCTGGCCGCGGCCGAGGCGCTGGAGGAGCGTGCCCGGGCGCCGCTGCACGCGGCTACCACCAGGCTGGAGACCGCGAGAGTGTTGGAACGAACCGGCGACCCGGCCGACCGGAAGCGGGCCGACGAGTTGGTCGAAGCTATCGAAGCAGAAGCCCGGGCGCAGGGATGGGTGTCCCTGGTCCGGGCCTGCTCGTCACCCGGGTGACCGATTCGGCCACCCGGGTCCCTCCGTCAGGTCGATGTTCCTGGTGTCCCGTCGGCCTTGGACCATGTCGCCGCCCATCGACGCCGGCGTCGTGGTCATGGCGACGAAGGCGCTCTCTAGTTCAGCCGGTGTAGTGAGGCGCTGCGGCAACGGCACCGGCCGGTTTGGCGGGATCGACAGGCGCGGGCGCGGTGGTCGTAGGGGCCTCGGTGCTGGCCGGCGGGGTCGTTGTCGAGGTGGTGCTCGTCGAGGTCGGCGGTTGGCCGACGGTCACGGTGATCGGCGCGAAGTGCGGTGCTGCCTCGGCGAATGGGCACTGTCCGATCAGGGTGATCACGGTGCCGTCGGCGAGGTCGTTCCTCAAGGTGTAACTCGCCGTGAACGATCCGGTGGAGTCGGTCGAGATCGGGTAGATCCCTCCCCAGACGTCCTCCTGAGGTGTGCCAACGCCGGTGGCGAGATTCACGATTGCGTCGCCGTTCGCCTCACATCCGGTGCCATTCACCGTGATCGTCCCGTTTGCGGCCACGTATGCCGATGTGGTGGTGATGGCCGGCGTCGTGGCTGCGGTCGCCGACATCGGTCCTGCCACGGCGATGCACAGTGTGGCGGTGACGGCGAGGGCGTGTGCCAGTCGCCGGGTGATCCGATTGGTGGTGACTTGCATTGGGGGCTCCTTGAGGTGTGGTCGGCCGAGAATGGTCACGAGGCGGTGTAGGTCAGCACGCCGGCGACAATCGACCAGCCGGTCGGCAACGAGGCGGGCGTTCCGGTGATCCCACTCGAGACCACTCCGGTCAGCGTCGCCGTCCCCAGTGATGCATTGTCGAGGTTGGTGTTGGTGAGGTTCGCCGAGGTGAGATTCGCTGTAGCGAAGTTCGTGTTCTGGAGGTCGTCGCCGGTGAAGTTCGTGCCGGTCAGATCCTTGCCCGACAGGTCCGCGTACGCCAACGGCTGGTAGTAGCCGTCCAGGTTCGACAGGTTCGCACCCGTCAACGTCGCCCCAGTGATCGACGCACCCACATACTGCGCACCCGACAGGTTCGCATCCGTCAGGTTCGTACCCGTGAAGGTCGCGCCGGCCAGGTTCGCACCCGACAGGTTCGACCCGGTGAAGTTCACGTTGGCGAAATTGTCGCTGGTCAGGTTCTTGGATGACAGATCCACTCCGGACAGATCCAGGTTCGACCCGGTGAAGTCGACCGATGTCAGGCTCGCCGAGGCCAAACCGGCGGACTGATCGGTGCCGATCACCGTGGAGGACAGTCCCACCATGTTCGTCAACTGCGTAGCCGCAAGGTTCGCACCCGTGAACACCGCATTCGTCACCGTCGCCGAGTCGAAGTTCGTGTTCTGGAAGTCGTCGCCGGTGAAGTTCGTGCCGGTCAGGTCCTTGCCCGACAGGTCCGCGTACGCCAACGGCTGGTAGTAGCCGTCCAGGTTCGACAGGTTCGCACCCGTCAACGTCGCCCCAGTGATCGACGCACCCACATACTGCGCACCCGACAGGTTCGCATCCGTCAGGTTCGTACCCGTGAAGGTCGCGCCGGCCAGGTTCGCACCCGACAGGTTCGCACCCGGTGAAGTTCACGTTGGCGAAATTGTCGCTGGTCAGGTTCTTGGATGACAGATCCACTCCGGACAGATCCAGGTTCGACCCGGTGAAGTCGACCGATGTCAGGCTCGCCGAGGCCAAACCGGCGGACTGATCGGTGCCGATCACCGTGGAGGACAATCCCACCATGTTCGTCAACTTCGTAGCCGCAAGGTTCGCACCCGTGAACACCGCATTCGTCACCGTCGCCGAGTCGAAGTTCGTGTTCTGGAAGTCGTCGCCGGTGAAGTTCGTGCCGGTCAGGTCCTTGCCCGACAGGTCCGCATACCCCAACGGCTGGTAGAAGTCACCCAGGTTCGACAGGTTCGCACCCGTCAACGTCGCCCCAGTGATCGACGCACCCACATACTGCGCACCCGACAGGTTCGCATCCGTCAGGTTCGTACCCGTGAAGGTCGCGCCGTCCAGGTTCGCACTCGACAGGTCCGCACCCGTGAAGTTCACGTTGGTGAAATTGTCGCTGGTCAGGTTCTTGGATGACAGATCCACTCCGGACAGATCCAGGTTCGACCCGGTGAAGTCGACCGATGTCAGGCTCGCCGAGGCCAAACCGGCGGACTGATCGGTGCCGATCACCGTGGAGGACAATCCCACCATGTTCGTCAACTTCGTAGCCACCAGGTTCGCACCCGTGAACACCACATTCGTCACCGTCGCCGAGTCGAAGTTCGTGTTCTGGAAGTCGTCGCCGGTGAAGTTCGCGCCGGTCAGGTCCTTGCCCGACAGGTCCGCATACCCCAACGGCTGGTAGAAGTCACCCAGGTTCGACAAGTTCGCACCCGTCAACGTCGCCCCAGTGATCGACGCACCCACATACTGCGCACCCGACAGGTTCGCATCCGTCAGGTCCGCACCCGTGAAGGTCGCACCGTACAGGTTCGCACCCGACAGGTCCGCACCCGTGAAGTTCACGTTGGTGAAATTGTCGCTGGAAAGGTTGCAGCCGAGAAGATCGAGGCCGGACAGGTCCTGACCGGTGAAGTCTGTACTCGTAGTCGCGAAGCGCGCATCGCAGTCCTTGCCGACGACCTGGATCGTGCCGAGATTGGTCGTGGAACCGGCCGTGGTCTGCTCGACCGTCCCGGAAGTCACATCGGACCCGGTTGCGCCGACGGTGAAGGAGGTGATCCGACCCTGGCCATCGAACACGGAGATGAAGTACCCACGGGCCGGAAGATCGCCGAAGGAGAAGACGCCGTCGGGCCCGGTCGTGGTTAGCTCGAATCCCACCGCCTTCGGGCTCCCGCCGGATTCGTCATCGATCGACGCGAGGACAGTAAGCCCGGCGACCGGAGTCGTGTTGGCCTCGATCGTCCCGGTGATGACCGCCGCTGCGGGAAGTTGCACGTCCATGCCGGTGGCGTTGGTGCCCGACGCCGGCCGTTGCTGGGGAACCGGAGTTCCTTGGGCCGTTCCGGTGTCGCTGCCGTAGTACTCCTTGGCGTAACCGGTGGCGGTCACCTCGATCTCGTACTTGGTCGCGCCCAGTCCGGCAATCGTGTAGGCCCCATCGGCTGCGGTGGTTGCGGTGCCGAGAGTTGCACCGCTGTTCAAGCTCAAGGCGCGCACGGTCGCTCCGACGATCGGAGCCGAGGAGGTGTCGGTCACCGTTCCCGATACCGAATAGGCCGACAGGTGCAGTGATCCGTCTGCCCGAGTAGTGGCCGATCCGGTGACGGTCACCGGTGTCGCCCCCGCCAGGTCCGGCGAGTCGGGGTAGAACTGCACGGTCCCCGGATAGAACTCGACCTTGTAGGTGCCGTCGGCCAGAACGTCGTGGGAGAACGAATAGTCACCATTGGAGTTCGAGTAGACGGCGCTCCCCACCGGTTGGTTCGTGGAGGCGTCCCAGGCCTGCACGGCGACCCCTGCGACCGGGTCGCCGGTTGCGGCGTCGGTCAGGCGGCCTGCAAGTGCGGTGTTCGCCGGGGTGCAACTCGCAAGGCCGATGGCGCCGGCCACCAGGGCGAAGGCCACGACCACTGCTCGGAGCATCGTTCGATTGGGCATGGGACTCTCCAGGGTCTCCGGAACCCGAAGTCGGGTTCTCTCCTCGGAGGACCATAAGGATTCGCCACGTCGATCCGCATCCGTGAAAATACCGAAAAGTCCGATTCGTGCCGAGCGACCCGGTAGGTGCCCTGCCAGGCCCGGTTCGGACCTGCGGTCGGTCGGGACCCGCCGGTTCGGGGCGCTCTCAGAAGTAGATGATGTCCGCGGCGTTCGCTTCGGCGGTGTCCAGATCGTCGGTGTAGGCGCCGGTGGACAGGTACTTCCAGCCGGCATCCGCGACGATGAACACGATCACGCCCCGTTCGATGCGCAAGGCGACTTTGGCCGCCCCGGCCATCGCCGCACCGCTGGAGATGCCGGCGAAGATACCGGCGTCGCCCACCAGTCGACGGGCCCACTCCAGGGACTCGCGGGGCCGCACGATCGATTTGCCGTCGAACAGCTCGAAGCCGCCCCATTTCTCGAACACCGGGGGGATGTAGCCGTCATCGAGGCTGCGCAGCCCTTCGACCAGCTCACCTGCGGGCGGTTCCACCGCGTAGATCTGCACGTCGGGGCGTTGTTCCTTCAGGTACGTGCCCACACCCATGAGCGTGCCCGAGGTTCCGAGCCCGGCCACGAAATGGGTGATGTCGGGCACGTCGGCGAGGATCTCGGGTCCGGTGGTGGCGAAGTGCGACCCGTGGGTTGGCCTCGTTCCCGTACTGGTACAGGAACGCCCAGCTCGGGTGTTCGTCGGCGAGGGCCTGCGCTTTGCGGACTGCGCCGTTGGAGCCTTCCGCACCGGGTGAGACGATCACCTCGGCACCGAACACCTCGAGCAGTTGGCGACGCTCCACCGACACGTTCTCGGGCAACACGATCTTGATCGGGTACCCGCGCAACTTGGCGATCATGGCCAGCGCGATGCCGGTGTTGCCCGACGACGGTTCGATGATCGTCTGGCCGGGCCGCAGCGACCCGTCGGCTTCGGCTTCTTCGATCATGGCCTTGGCGATGCGGTCCTTGACCGACCCAGCCGGGTTCTGGCCCTCGAGCTTGGCCAGGATCCGTACGTTCTCGTTCGGGCTGAGCGCGGAGACGTCGACGACCGGGGTGTTGCCGATGAGGTCGAGGACCGAGGCATGAACGGTCACGGTTGCTCCCAGAAATCGAATACCTGAGTAATACGATCGGAATTGTATCCGTTTGTCAACTCGATGGCGACAACTCGACCATCTCCTCGACCACCTCGCGCCCGTCCAGCACGTAGGCGCGCGAGTACCGGTAGCTCGTCCCGCAACGACACGATCAGGTACTTCCACCCGGCGAGCAGCGGGTTGTCGGCCTTGTCGATGTCGGTGGGCGACGGATAGGCGTCGGTGTGGGTGTGCGAGTGCACCACGCCGACGATGTCGAGACCCTGCGGCGCGAAGGTGGCCTCGGCGTCGGCGAAGCCCTGCGGGCCGATCGAGTAGGTCCGTGCCGATTCGTCGATGTTGCGGGTGGCCACGAACGCGTCGATCCGCTGGGACCCGGGCACCCCGCCGAGCAGCCCGCACGCTTCGTAGGGGTAGGCGTCGATGGCGGTGGCCACCATCTGCTCGTACGCGTCGAGGGCGACCGCGAGCGGTGGACCTTCGGCGAGACGCACCTGGGGAATCGGGCCCGGCGGGGTCGACGCGGATGGTTCGGCCATGGCCCGGGACGCTACCGGCCCCGGAGAGGCCTCGGGTAGGTTGGGCGATCCCATGCCCGGCAAAGCTGCGAAATCCAAGACGACCGGCCAGGCAGCGCCGGTGATCGCCACCAATCGTCGGGCGCGGCGCGACTACGACATCCTCGAGGAGATCGAGGCGGGCATCGTGCTCACCGGCAGTGAGGTCAAATCGCTGCGCGAGGCCAGAGTCACCCTGACCGACGCCTACGCCCGGATCGTCGCCGGCGAGTTGTGGCTTATCGGGCTGCACATCGAGCCCTACTCGCATGCGGCGACGCACACCGGCCATGTGGTCGACCGGGATCGCAAGCTCCTCGTGCACCGGCACGAGCTCGACCGGCTCTCGGCCCGGCTGGCAACCGAACATCTCACCCTGGTTCCCCTCAAGATGCGGTTTTCCCGGGGTCGGGTGAAGGTCGACGTCGCCCTGGCGCGGGGCCGCAAGATGCACGACAAGCGTCAGGCGATCGCCAAGCGCACCGCCGATCTGGAGGCCCGCCGGGCGATGGCCGCGGCGAATCGCCGTCGCGGCCGGTGAGCGACCCCCGCACCGGAACGCCGGGAAGCTCCTCCGAACCCCCGCCGGTGCACTTCGCGCACCTGGGAGAGGTCCCGGCGCGCTGGCGTGCCCAGTCCCCTGACGACCCGGCGCTGATCACCGACGACACGATCTGGTCGGCCCGCATGTTCGCGGACCTCGTCGACGCCCAGGTCGCGGCACTCGATGCCCTGACCCCACCCGGGGCACGGGTCGCGGTCCATGCGACCAACTCGGTCGCCTACGTCGCGTTGGCATACGCCGCGCCGACGGCGGGCCGCACGCTCGTACCCCTCAACGTGCGCCTCGCCGACGTCGCCAAGGTCGCACAACTCGACCGTGCCGAGGTGGCCCTGCTGCTGGGCGACCCGATCGCCGGCCACACCGGGCCGCACCTGGCGCTCGACGACCTGGCAGGCCGGGCGCCGTCGACGCCGCCCCGGTCGCTGCCGGTGCCAGACGCCCACGACTGCGCCTGGGTGATCTTCACCTCCGGATCCACGGGTCGGCCCAAAGGCGTCGTGGTGACCCATGCGTCGCTGGCCGCCGCGGTGACGACCACGGCGGCGGCCCGGCCGCTGGCCGACGACGAGGTGTACCTGTTTCCGTTCCCCCTCTTCCACATCGCCGCCTACAACGTGGTCCACGCCCATGCCCGACGTCGACCGGTCGTGCTCCTCGAGCGTTTCGATGCACCCCGGTTGCTCGACGCGATCACCGACCACCGGGGTCACCGCCGTGTCACTCACCGCGACGATGCTGCGCATGCTCCTCGACGCGCTGGCCGAACCCGGCGCGCCACCCCCTCCGGCCACGTTGCGGACGATCGCCTACGGGGCTGCGCCCATGCCCCGGACGCTGCTGCGCGAAGCCCACCGGGTGCTCGGCTGCGACTTCGCCCAGGGATACGGCATGACCGAACTGTCGGGCAACGCGGTGTTCCTCGGTCCCGACGAGCACCGCCGCGGCCTCGCCGGTCGAGACGCGGTTCCTCGACGCCGCGGGGTATGCGGGGCCGGGCGTGCGGCTGCGCATCGTCGACGACCACGGCAAAGAGGTGCCGCCGGGAAACCGCGGTGAGATCACCGTCGCGGCCGACACAGATCTGTGGCGGGTACCTCGACGACCCGGCCGCGACCGCGGCGACCATCCGGAACGGCTGGCTGCACACGGGGGACATCGGCATCCTGGACGACGACGGGTTGCTGCATGTCGTGGACCGGGCGAAGGACATCATCGTGACCGGCGGCGAGAACGTCGCATCCCGTGAGGTCGAAGAGGCCCTCGCTTCCCACCCCGACATCGCACAGGTGGCGGTGATCGGATTGGCGGACGACCACTGGGGCGAAGCGGTCACGGCGTGTGTGGTCCTCGCGGACAAGGCCTGCGTCCCGACCGGTGGACGGCGCCGGCGTCACCGGTCGGCGGCGGCAGCTACGAAGCACCCCGGGCCCTGGCCGACGAGCTGGCCGCCCACGTCACGACCCGGCTTGCATCGTTCAAGAAACCGCGTCGGATCTTCGTGTTCGATGTGTTGCCGACCAATTCCGCCTCCAAGATCGACAAACCCGAGTTGCGACGCCGCCTGAGCTGACCGATCGGACCCCCACCACGCAGCGACCTCGCCACCGGGGCGACCCGGCGGCGGGCGCGGCACGCAGGGGCCGAACTCCCACCTGGAGCGCACCCTTCGGTAGGCTGCTCGAAGCTCAGTCACCGGAACCAGGCGCTCGGCCCTTCATGACCTTCCCGCAAACGGCGATGTCACCCGATGAGATCGCCGACGAGCTGGAATCCCGCAAATCAGACGACGCCGACTGGCGGGGGCGACGAACCTGGAGCCTGGTGTACTCGGCCGGCCCCGCCCACGAAGCGGTGCTCGACGACGCCCACCGTCGCTTCGCGGAAGTCAACGCCTTGAGCCCGACCGCCTTCCCGAGCGTGGCCACGATGGAGCGGGACGTCGTCCACGCGCTCGTCGACCTGCTCCGAGGCGACCCGCGGACCGCCGGTGGAACGATGACCTCCGGAGGGACCGAGTCGATCATCCTGGCCGTCAAGGCGCACCGCGACGCCGCCGACGTCGACCACCCCGCCATGGTCGTGCCCTCCACCGCCCATCCCGCGTTCGTCAAGGCAGGCCAGCTCCTCGGGGTGCGGCCCGTGGTCGTACCCGTCGGAGCCGATCTCGTCGCCGATCCCGACGCAATCCGGGACGCGATCGACGCCCACACGATTCTGCTGGGCGCCTCGGCGCCGGCATTCCCCTACGGTCTGGTCGACCCCATCCGCGAACTCGGCGAGCTCGCGGCCGATCGGGGCATCGGTCTGCACGTCGACGCGTGCCTCGGGGCCATCGCGTTGCCGGTGCTCGCATCCCTCGGCGCGGAGATCCCCGACTTCGACCTGTCGGTCCCCGGCGTCACCTCGATGTCCGCCGACCTCCACAAGTACGGATTCGGACCCAAGGGCACCTCCACGGTCCTCTACCGCGACCGCGCCCTGCGACGGCACCAGTTCACCGCCTACCCCGACTGGCCCGGCGGTGCACTCGCCTCACCGACGCTGCTCGGCACCCGGCCGGGAGGTGCCATCGCCGGCGCGTGGGCCGCCCTGCACCACCTCGGCTTCGAGGGTTACCAGCGCATCTTCACCGAACTCCGGGACACGACCGACCGGTTGCGCGCGGGCATCGAGCGGCTCGCGGGTCTGCACGTGATCGGGGACCCGCCGATGACCACCTTCGCATTCGGTTCGCACAGCCTCGACGTGTTCGCCATCGCCGACCGACCTCGAAGACGCCGGTTGGCGGATCGACCGGCAGTCCGACCCCGATTGCATCCACCTGATCGTCACCCCCGGCCATGCGCGCGTCGTCGACGAGTTCCTCGACGATCTCGCCGACGCCCACGGCCACGCCCCGCTGGCGCCGACCACGGACGACCGACGGACGCTCATCTACGGCGTCACCTCCCGCATCGCCGTCGGTGGTGACACCACCGGGGCGCTGCTCGACCACATCGAAGCGATCTACGACCCGCCCAGGACCGGTCCCCGCCCATGACCGATGGTTCCCTGGCCCCCGACGGCCTCGAGGTTCCGGGTACGGCCAACCCGGTGGCGCTGATCGAAGCGTGCGGGTTGCCCTCGATCGGCGCCCACCTCGGCGACCTGGCCATCGGCGTCGCGACCGACGCCTCCCTGCCGATCGTCATGGACACCCAACGGGTGACCCTGAGTGTGCCGGTCGCGTCGCACACGGCATCCGCAGCCACCGCGTTGCGCGAGTCGATCGAGCTGCCGCGCCCTGGCCGACGACGGATGGCCCGAACGAATTCTGGCCCACGCCACCGCGGTGGTCTACGCCCGAACGGTTCTGCGGAACGAAGTCGACGACGTGGGCTCGCTGGTTCCGGGACTCCTCGCCCAGGGTCTCGACATCGACATGCTCGTGACGCACCCGCAACGGTCGGCCGAACTCATCGCCGCTCACCTCACCCGGCGTGATCGGCTGACCGACTGCACCCCCGACCTGGTGCAGGCCGCGGCACGGGCCATGCAGCTGGCCTGTCCCACCGAAGTGCTGCTCACCCGCGGCGGCGACCACCGCCAGCAGGTCGACTGGACGACCGGACACAACTCCTACGGCATGCCCGTCCGTCCGAACCCGTGGCGGGCATCGTTCAGCTCGTGCACCGCGTCCGCGCCGACGTTCCGCGCGTTCGACACCGCCGATGTCACCCGGCTCGACCTGGCCAGGGCCGCACTTGGCGACGAACTCGACGAGACGGCCCGCTCCGAAGCCGATTCGACCCGCGCGTTGCTGCTGAGCGCGCTGAACGTGCGCGACACCGACGTCGAGGTGGTGCTCACCCCGTCGGGAACCGATGCCGAACTCGTGGCGCTCGCCGTCGCTCTGGCAGGCGGAGGTCCGGTGACCTCGATCCTGATGGGTCCCGCCGAACTCGGACGTGGTACCCCCCGGGCCGCAGCGGGGCGACACTTCTCGGACACCACCCCCAGCGGCGCTGCGGTGACCCCCGGTGAGCCGATCGGCGGATTCGCTTCCGAACTCGTCGACGTGGCCCCCATCGCAATCCGCGATGCCGCAGGCAACCCGGTGCCCACCGCGGCCATCACCCGAGCGGTCGACGCGGCCATCGAAGCCACCGACGCCAGGGTCCTGTTGCATGTCGTGGAAGGTTCCAAGACCGGCATCCGCACCCCACCCGCCGACGTCGTGGCCGAGTGGGAAGCCACCCACGGCGACCGTATCGACGTCGTGGTCGACGCCGCGCAGATGCGCATCGACCAGACGACCGCCGCCACCCACCTGACTGCCGGCCGCATGCTCATCGTCACCGGATCCAAGTTCTTCGGCGGGCCGCCGTTCTCGGGCGCCGTGCTGATCCCCCGGCACCTCGCAGACCGGCTCGCCGGCGACCGCGAAGTTCCCCACGGGCTGGGCGACTACGTGGCCCGCGCCGAGGTTCCCGACCGGCTCGTCGGTCTCGCCGCGGCCGCTCGTTCCGAGGTCAACCTCGGACTGCTCCTGCGTTGGTCCGCGGCGCTGGCCGAGATGCGGGCCTTCCACAACGTCTCGCCGGTCATCCGCGACGAGGTCGTGCGCCGCCTCGGCCACGGCATCACCGAGGCGATCGACAACGCACCGTACGTGCGACTCGTGGAGAGCCCCTACGTGGAGCCCTCCAACCCGGGTCACCACGACTTCGACGAGCTCCCCACCATCTTCACCTTCACCATCGAACATCCCGACGGCACGGCGGCGACCATCGACGAAGTCAGGGCGTTCCACAAGGACCTGGCCAGCGAGTCCTCCGACCATGGCGGCCAATCCGCCACCGCCGCGACTCCGGCCGGCCGCTCGTACCTTCTCGGCCAACCCGTGACCCTCAGAGCGGGGGTCGCCGGCCTGCGCATCGCCATCGGCGCGGCGGAGGTGTCACGGGTGGTGTTCGACCACACCCGCGGTGCCACGTGGCGGGACCGCCTGGCCGCCGAAGTCGCCGAAGCCCGCGACGCGTTGGACGCGCTCGCCACGCTGATCACCGCCCGGAGCAGAAAATCGGTCGCCACCACGCCGGTGGTCCGGTAGCGTGGATGGCACACGGGGCTGATCGGTTTCGACGTTGGGATCGGAAGTCGTACGTGCGACCGGAGTTGCTCAGACTCTCGAAACGGGGCACCCAAAGAAGCGCCAAGGGCGACTTCGCTCTCGCCGCCTGATCTTCTTCAGGTGAATCGAGAGTCATCGCGACCAGCAATGGCACGCGGGGCCTGACCAGCACAGCCCGGCAACAGAAGTGCAGGTTGACGGCGGCAAAGACCGCTGACGGTGGGAAAGACCACTGACTCCCCGGAAAGTACGGGGCGGAAGGCGCAAGCCAACCGACCCGGCGGTGAGCCGGCCGTAAAGGCTCAGACTCGGGAATGGTCGTAGCACGGGCGCCAACCGCCTGACGGACGAGGGTTCGATTCCCTGCAGCTCCACCACCAACCCCACCGCCTCCACCGGCGGCATGCGGAGGGAAAGGTCGCCCGAGGCGGCAGAACCGCTCGGATTTGGGGAATCGCCCTCCGCACGGAAGGATCGCGCCATGACGAACGCGTCGCCCGAATCGTTTGCGGCGCTCGGGCTCCGTGCCGAGCTGCTCGAGGTCCTCACCCGCCTCGGCTACGAGGAACCGACGCCGATCCAACAGGCGACCATCCCGCGCGTTGCTGGCCGGTTCCGATCTGATCGGCCAGGCGGCCACCGGTACGGGCAAGACCGCCGCGTTCGCCCTCCCTGCGATCGAACGACTGGCGATCCACCGGGACCGGGCACCCGGTCGCGGCCCGAGCGTGCTGGTGCTCGTGCCGACCCGTGAGCTCGCGATGCAGGTGTCCGAAGCAGTCCATCGCTATGGACGAGACCTCGACGTCGGTGTGCTGCCGCTCTACGGGGGCCAGCCGATGGGACGCCAGCTCAAGGCGCTGCGTCGTCAGGTCGACGTCGTCGTCGCCACTCCCGGACGGGCGCTGGATCACCTGCACCGCGGCAGCCTGCAACTGGGCAACCTGCGGGTCGCGATCCTCGACGAAGCCGACGAGATGCTCGACATGGGCTTCGCCGACGACATCGAGTCGATCCTCGATGTCACGCCGGCCGAACGCCAGACGGTGCTGTTCTCGGCCACGATGCCACCGCGGATCGATTCGATCGCCCGCAACTACCTGCACGAACCGGTCCGCATCAGGATCGACGCCGCTCCCACCCCCGAGGGCGAAGACGCCAAGGTGCGCGAAACCGCCTACGTCGTGCGGCGCTCCGACAAGACCGCGGCCCTGGGGCGCATCCTGGACATCGAATCGCCGAACGCGACGCTCGTGTTCTGTCGCACCCGGCTCGACGTCGAGGAACTCGCCGAGAAGCTGAACAGCCACGGCTACCAGGCCGAGGCACTGCACGGCGGCATGGACCAGGCACAACGTGACCGGGTCATGCAGCGGGTGCGCAGCGGCGCCGCCGACCTGCTGGTTGCCACCGACGTCGCCGCCCGCGGCCTGGACATCGACGTGCTCACCCACGTCGTCAACTACGACGTGCCCTCCGCCCCGGCGTCCTACGTGCACCGCATCGGCCGGGTCGGTCGGGCCGGCCGCGAAGGGGTGGCCATCACCCTTGTCGACCCCCGCGAGCATCGAAGCCTCAAGAACATCGAACGCACGACGCGCCGTCGGATGGAAGTGGCCCAGGTGCCCACCGTGCAGGACCTGCGGTCGCGCCGCATGGAACGCACCCTGGAAGCGGTGCGCGACGAGCTCGCCAGTGACGACCTCGACCGGTTCAGGACCATCGTCGAAGCCCTCGCCGAGGATCACGACGCGGTGGAGATCGCGCTCGCGGCGTTGAAGATCGCCCACGAGGCCGGTGGCGACCCCTCCGAGGACGAACGGGACATCCCCGCCGTGCGCCTCGCCGGCAAGGGCTCCCAGAGCGGCCGTCGGGACCGCGGGGCGCGGCGCGAACGCGGCGATCGGCCCGCGGCCGCGCCGCGGCGCCGCCGACATGACCCGGTTGTACGTGGGAGCCGGCCGCTCCGGTGGCGTGCGACCGGGTGATCTGGTCGGCGCGATCGCCGGGGAGACCCGACTTTCCGGTCGGGACATCGGCGCCATTCAGATCACCGACAACTTCTCACTCGTCGAGGTGCCCAGCGATGCCGTCGACGAGGTCATCGCCGCCATGAAACGCACCACGATCAAGGGCAGGCGGACGACGGTCCGGCGGGAGAAGTTCACGCCCCGCTGAGGCGATCGGCAGGAAATCCGCAGCGGGATAGCCTCGGAACCATGTGCGGGCGGTTCTCCCAGTATTCGCCGGTGTCCGATCTGGTCGCCCAGTTCGACGTCGACGAATCCATGGTCGACCCCGACGCCGTCCGCCCCCGCTACAACCTCGCCCCCACCCAGGAGGCGCTCGTCGTGGCGACCGCCGCCGATGGCGCGACCCGCCGGCTCGGGGCGATGCGCTGGGGACTCGTGCCCCGCTGGGCGAAGGACCCGTCCATCGGCAACCGGATGATCAACGCCCGCACCGACCGGGTCGCCAGCTCGAACGCCTATCGGGCGGCCTTCGCCAAACGCCGGTGCCTGGTGCCCGTCGACGGGTTCTACGAATGGGCCAAACCGGCCGACGGCGCCAAAGGCCCCAAGACGCCGTACCACGTCCACCGCGCCGACCACGTGCCGGTCGCGCTCGCCGGACTGTGGGAGACCTGGCGCGATGCCGAGGACCAAACGCTGACCACGTTCACGATCCTGACCACCGACGCGAACCACACCATGGAACCGGTGCACCACCGCATGCCGGTGATCGTTCCCCCCGATGCCTGGGCAACCTGGCTCGATCCCGTCACCCCTCGACGACGACGCGCGGGCCGAGTTGCTCACGCCGGCCCCCGACGACCTGTTGGTGCTCGACGAGGTCCGCACCCTGGTCAACCGGCCGACGAACGATTCGCCCGAGTTGATCGAGCCGGTCGCCGCTGCCTGACGTCGCTGCGGCGCGGCCCGGGCCAGGCGTTCGGGCGGCCCGCCGCGATCAGCCGGGCCGGCGGGCCGACCCGCCGTACATGAAGCTCGAGCTCTTCGGACCCGCGATCGCGAACTTCGCCACCTCGACATCGGTGAATCCCGCATCCGCAAGAGCCGCTTCATGGTCACGGATCAGATGACATCCTCCGGCGATGCGCTGCTGGAAGCCGTCGAGCCGGTGCTGGCGGTGTGCGATCCGCGGGTCGTCCGACAGGCCGTGCTCGAGAAAGTACAGCCGGCCTCCGGGACGCAGGATTCGGGCGATCTCACCCAACGTGGCGACTTCGTCGGGCACGGTGCAGAGCGTGAACGTGGACAGCGCCGCGTCCACCGATGCGTCCTCGACGCCGATGCGGGAATCGTCCAGGTCGGCGAAGTCGACCGGAACCGGCGACGCGGCCAGGCGTTTGGCGGCCAGCTTCCGGCCGACGGGATTGGGGTCGACGGCGACCACCCGCTTCACCTCTGCTGGATACCACGGGACGTTCGTCCCCGATCCGAAGCCGATCTCGAGCACCTCGCCGCCGAGCCCCTGCATCGCCCGCGCGCGCAGTTTGCCCATCTTCGCGCCGCCCAGCAGCACGTCGATCACCCGTGGCAGGATCTGATCCGAGTAGAAGCCCATGCCGAGAAACCGTAGCGACTGTGGGTCGCACGCGTGCGGGGCCGGGCCGGTTCGTGCCGCCCGGTTGCTTCACCCCGACCTTGACAGTAATATGTGTCAGGGTTCACACTGAATCCCGGGGTCCGAGCATGTACGGGCCACCACCGGGTGCACTAGAATCGTGTTCTCCGCCGTCCTTTTCACGATCGTTTCTCGGAGTTGCCGTGTCGACAAGTATCGCCCGACCACCCGATGAGCGGGTCGACTGGGTCACCTCGATTCCCTTCATCGCGTTGCACTTCCTCCCGTTGCTCGCGATCTTCACGGGAGTGACCTGGCAAGCCGTGGTCCTCTGTGTCGTGTTGTACGTGACGCGCATGTTCTTCATCACCGCGGGCTACCACCGGTACTTCGCACACCGCAGCTACAAGACCAACCGGGTCTTCCAGTTCATCCTGGCCTTCGGCGGCAGCATGTCCGCCCAGAAGGGTGCCCTTTGGTGGGCCAGCCACCACCGGCTCCACCACCGCTTCAGCGACACCGAACGCGACATCCACTCCCCCCAGAAGGGCTTCTGGTGGAGCCACGTCGGGCTGGATCCTGTGCGACAAGTACAAGGACACCGACTACGACCTCATCAAGGACTTCTCCAAGTACCCCGAGCTGGTGTGGCTCAACAAGCACGACTGGATCGGCCCCTGGATGCTCGGGATCGCCTCGTACCTGATCGCCGGATGGCCCGGTCTGCTGATCGGCTTCTTCGGATCGACCGTGCTGCTCTGGCACGGCACCTTCACGGTCAACTCGCTCAACCACGTCTTCGGTCGGCGCCGCTACGCCACCACCGACACCTCCCGGAACTCGGCCATCCTCGCACTGTGGACCCTGGGCGAGGGCTGGCACAACAACCACCACTACTACGCCGCCTCGGCCCGCCAGGGATTCTTCTGGTGGGAATACGACTTCAGCTACACGGTGCTCAAGATGCTCAGCTACGCCCACATCGTGCACGACCTGCGGGTCCCCCCTGAGCGGGTGAAAGCCGCGGCACGGGTGCGCGACGGCCAGCTCGACATCGGCATGTTCCGGGCCCACTGGAACAAAGCCACCACGGCATTCCACGAAGCGACCTCACGGGTGCAGTATCGAGTCTCCCAGGCCGCGGACGCCGTGAAGAGCCGTGGAGCCAGCGCCGACGAGCACCGAGCCGACGCCAAACCCGGTGTCTGCCCGGAATGACGAGCTGGGAACCGAACTCGCCGAACAGCAGGCGAAGCTCGCCCAGCTCGAAGAGCTGGTGCGCACCAGCCGCGCCGCCTTCGAAGAATGCCTGGCCGACACGCTGCGCACCGCCGAGGAATTCTCCAAGGCCTCGCGCAACCGCCAGCGCGAACTCGCCCAGCAGTAGAGCGGATAACCCACCGGCGCTCCGGGCCTGGTCACAGACCCGGACTGGCCGGCCGGAGTCAGGTCAAGCCGGCGCTGAGCTTCTCGAGCGCTTTTTCCTCGGAGACGTTGAGCGCGAAGGACAGCTCGGACACCAGGATTCCCCGCGCCCGGTCGAGCATCGACTTCTCGGCCGTCGACAGTCCCTTGCCCTGTTCACGCAACGCGAGATTCCGCACCACCTCGGCGACCTGGTAGACGTCGCCGGACTTCATCTTCTCCTGGTGGTTCTTGAAGCGCCGGCTCCAGTTTGCCGGTTCACGCACGTCGCGCTTGCCGATCAGCTCGAACAGGTCGTCGACGTCGGACTTCGAGATCGGGGGCCGCATGCCGACTTCTTCGGCCTTGTCGGCGGGCACGCGCAGGGTCAGCTCGCCGTGCACCATCTCCAGCACCAGGTAGTCGACCTTCTTGCCGTCCCGTACGATCTTCTCCGCGCTTGCGGATGATCGCCGCCCCGTGGTGGGGATAGACGACCTGATCACCGACCTTGAATCCCACGGATTCCTCCGAATCGACCTCTACGAGGGCCCGTACGAGGGACCGTACGGGACCGTGTCCACGACGCCCCGATCGTCGGGGCGCTTCTTCATTGTGCCATCTGTCGCGGCCGGATCCCGAACCGGGCACGGCATCGCTCACGTGTGAGACGTCACACGTCCAGGAACCGACTGACGGCCACGCCTGAACCGACCACGCCGACCAGACAGCCGACGACCACCATGGCGATGATCACACCCCAGACCTCCCCACTGGACACGTAGAGACCCTGGAGGATCGCCACGCTGGAGTGGGTGCTGCCCGACGCGTTGATGCGCGTGCCCAGGAACCACACCGCGATCGACGCGGGGATCGCTCCGATCAGCCCGTGGATCAGGCCTTCGAGCATGAAGGGCACCCGGATGAACCAGTTGGTCGCACCGACCAGCTTCATCACCTCGATCTCGCGACGCCGCGCGAACATGGCCATGCGGATCGAGTTGAGGATCAACAGGCCCGCCGCGGCCAGCAGGAACAGCGCCGTGGCGAGGATCACCGTCGAGATGAGCTTGGAGACCCGCTCGATCTGCTTCACCGTGTCATAGGCGAACTCGACCGTGTACACACCCGGGGCCTGCTTGAGCTGCTGGCCCATCTGATCGATCAGCTCGGCCTGTTTGATGGCCGGTTTGACCCGGAACGACGTGGGCATGTCGGCCTGGTTCGACGTCGACAGGAGCACCGGATCGTCGCGGAAGACCTGCTTGAACTCCTGGTATGCCCGCTTCTTGTCGAAGAAGATGACCTTGGCGACCTCGGAGTTGTTCTTCGGGTTCAGCGCATTGCGCACGGCGGCGATCTGTGCCGCGGAAGCGTCCGGCTTCATGAACACGATGAACTGGACGTCACCGGTCCAGCGGGCGGTGGAGTGTTGCACGCCGGCACGCACGACGAAGGCCGACCCGACCAATGCGAGCGACACCGCGACCGTGACCATGGAGGCCAACGAGAGGGTGAAGTTCCGCTTGAGACTGTGGGCGGTCTCCCGCACCACGTAGTCCATCTTGATGGCCACTTCTTCTGCTTCCTACTCGTAGACGCCGCGGGACTGGTCCCGGATGATCCGCCCGCGATCCAACTCGATCACCCGGCGGCGCATCGTGTCGACGATCGCCCGGTCGTGGGTCGCCATGACCACGGTTGTCCCGGTGCGGTTGATGCGGTCCAGCAGGCGCATGATGCCCACCGACGTGTTCGGGTCGAGGTTTCCGGTGGGCTCGTCGGCCAGCAGGATCAGCGGACGGTTCACGAAGGCGCGGGCGATCGACACCCGCTGTTGTTCGCCACCGGAGAGCTCGTGGGGCATGTTCTTGGCCTTCTTGCCCAGACCGACCAGGTCGAGGATGGCGGGAACCTGCGATTCGATGACGTGTTTGGGGCGACCGATCACCTCGAGGGCGAACGCGACGTTCTCCTCGACCGTCTTCGAGTTGCAGCAGCTTGAAGTCCTGGAAGACACAGCCGATGTTGCGTCGCAGGAACGGGACCTTCCAGCTCGACAGCTCGCCGATGTCCTTGCCCGCCACGAAGATGCTCCCCGACGTGGGCGGTTCGGCTTTGTTCAACAGGCGGAGCATCGTGGACTTGCCGGAACCGGACGGCCCCACCAGGAACACGAACTCGCCCTTGGCGATGTCGGCGTTCGCATCGATCAGTGCGGTCACGTCTCCCTTGTAGACCTTCGCTACGTTTTCGAGTCGGATCATCGGGAGAGTGGCAGTGCCTCGGTCGTGGGGGGTGAGGAGCGAAAGCTCCCGGGTCGCCCGGCAACGTCCGGGCACGGAACGCAAATGTTACCAAGCCGTTACGATCTTGCCGCGCATCCTGGCGTGTGAAATTCGGCCGGCACGCGCCACCCGGGTCGTTCGATCCAGCCGCCACGGCGCTCACTCCTGGGCACCGGCCCGCTGCAGCCGGAGCCAGGCTTCGCTGAACGCGTCCAGATCGCCGTCGAGCACCGCGTCGACGTTGCCGGTCTCGTGTCCGGAGCGGAGATCCTTGACCATCTGATAGGGCTGGAGCACGTAGGAGCGGATCTGGGTCCGAAACCCACCGACCGCTGTTCCCCGCGGATGTCGGAGAGCTCTGCTTCGCGGTCCTCGCGCTGGGACCTCGGCGAGCTTCGCCCGCAGCATCGCCATTGCCCGATCCTTGTTCTGATGCTGGGATCGTTCGTTCTGGCACGAGGTGACGATGCCCGTGGGCAGATGGGTGAGCCGCACCGCCGAATCGGTCTTGTTGACGTGCTGTCCGCCCGCGCCGGACGAACGATACGTGTCGATGCGCAGGTCCTTGTCGTCGATCACGACATCGGGAACGTCGTCGAGAAACGGTGTGGCCTTGAGCGAGGCGAACGCGGTCATCCGTTTGCCCTGCGCGTTGAACGGCGAGATGCGCACCAGCCGATGGACACCGTGCTCGCTGCGGACCCAGCCGTACGCGTTGCGCCCCGACGCGACGAACGTCGCCGAGGAGATCCCCGCTTCCGAACCGGGTGAAACGTCCTCCACGGTGACATCGAATCCGCGCCGTTCCAACCAGCGCGTCTCCATACGCAACAGCATCTCGGCCCAGTCCTGGGAATCGGCGCCACCCTCCCCCGCCTGGATCTCGCACAGCACGGCCGAGTCGTCGTGCTCGCCGGTGAAGAGGCTGCGCAACTCCAGCTCGTCGAAGGTCGCCTCCAGGCCCGCCAGGGTCGCCTCGACCTCGCTCTCGACCGAGTCGTCGTGCTCTTCGCGACCCAGCTCGGCGAGCGTCGCCGCGTCGTCGATCCTCGTCGCCAGGTCGTCGAAGGCCTTCAGATCGTCGGTGACCGCGGCCAGTTCGCCGGTCACCCGGCGCGCCTCGTCGGGATCGTCCCACAGGTCCGGTCGCGACGACTCGACTTCGAGCTGGGGAAGTCGGGTCCGCAGCTCGGCGATCCGAAGGTACTCGGCAGCCTCGTCGAGGCGGCGGCGAGCCTGCTTGAGGTCTTCTGAGAAATCCCGCAACGGATGCCCGACCCGCTCAGTCTGCGCCGTGGCACTGCTTGAACTTGCGTCCCGATCCGCACGGGCACGGCGCGTTCCGTGGCGTCTTGTCCCATTCGGATTTCACCACCGGGGTGTTCACCGGTGCCTCCTCGAGCGCTTCGGGGGCCGGCGCCTGGCCGGTCTGTGCGGCCTGGAGCCGCGCCGCCATGGCCAAGGTGTCCGAGCTCATCGGGTCTTCCGGCGCGGAGTACTCCATCTCACGGTCGAGCGGCGACTTCGGCTCCTCGATCACGACCTGGACGCGCATGACGTACTTCACGTAGTCATCCGCGATGGCGTCCATCAGCTCGCCGAACATGCTGTAACCCTCGCTCTGCCACTCGACCAGGGGGTCCTTCTGGCCCAGGCCGCGCAGGTGGATGCCTTCCTGGAGGTAGTCCATCTCGTAGAGATGATCCCGCCAGCGCGAATCGATGATCTGCAACATCACCTGCCGCTCGACCTCGCGCATCGCGTCGGCGCCGAACTCCTCTTCCCGCTGTTCGAAGTAACCGGTCGCCTCGCCCATCAGCTTGTCGTAGATGGCGTCGGTCTCGGTGAGCGAATCCACGTCGGCGACGGTCAACGAGGTCGGCCAGTACGCCGCAGCCTCGGCCATGAGCCCCTCGAAATCCCATTCTTCGGGGAACTCCTCACCGCAGAACGAGTTGATCAACGACTCGACCGTGTCGGCCAGGAACTGCAAGCCCTCTTCACGCAGATCCGCGTCGCCCAGGATCTGGTCCCGACGCTGGTAGATGACCTTGCGCTGGCTGTTCATCACCTCGTCGTACTTGAGCACGTTCTTGCGGATCTCGGCGTTGCGCTGTTCGACGGTGTTCTGGGCACGTTCGATTGCCTTGGTGACCATGCGGGCCTCGAGGGGAACGTCGTCGGGGAACGCCCGGTCCATGATGCGGCTGACCGGCCCCGAGGCGAACAGGCGCATCAGCTCGTCTTCGAGCGACAGGTAGAACCGGCTCTCTCCCGGGTCGCCCTGACGTCCCGATCGTCCGCGGAGCTGGTTGTCGATCCGGCGGGACTCGTGCCGTTCGGTACCCAGCACGTACAGGCCGCCCAGTTCGCGCACCTCGTCGCCCTCGGCGGCGCACTCGGCCTGCCAGTAGGCGAGCCGCTTGGCATACCGCTCGGCGCCCTCGGCATCGTCGTCGCGGTCGAGACCCTCGGCCTTGACGTCGTGTTCGGCCAGACCCTCGGGGTTGCCACCCAACAGGATGTCCACTCCCCGACCGGCCATGTTGGTCGCCACGGTCACCGCGCTGCGCCGACCGGCCTGGGTGACGATGTCGGCCTCCCGGAAGTGCTGCTTGGCATTCAGCACCTCGTGGTCGATCCCCCGCTTCTCCAGGATGCGAGCCAGCCGTTCGGAGTTCTCCACCGACACCGTGCCCACGAGAATGGGTTGCCCCGTCGCGTTCCGTTCCTCGATGTCGTCCGACGACCGCTTCGAACTTGGCCGCCTCGGTCTTGTAGATCAGATCCGAGTGGTCCTCACGCACCACGGGCTTGTTGGTGGGGATCGGGACGACCATCAGGTCGTAGGTCGACCCGAACTCGGCGGCCTCGGTCACCGCCGTCCCGGTCATGCCGGCGAGCTTGTCGTACATGCGGTAGTAGTTCTGCAGGGTGATCGTGGCGAGGGTCTGGTTCTCCTCTTTGATCTTCACCCCTTCCTTGGCCTCCACCGCCTGGTGCAGGCCCTCGGACCAACGGCGACCCTCGAGGATGCGGCCGGTGAACTCGTCGACGATCATCACCTCGCCGTGCTGGATCACGTAGTCCTTGTCGCGCTTCTTGAGCTCCTTGGCCTTCAGGGCGGCCTGGAGCTGATGGACCAGGTTCTGGGAGACCGCGTCGTACAGGTTGTCGAGCCCGAGCGCCTTCTCGACCTTCTCGACCCCCGAATCGGTCGGGGCGACCATCTGCTTCTCCTCGTCGACGTCGTAGTCGACGTCGATCTTCAAGCCCCGCACGATCGACGCGAACTTGTAGTACAGCTTCACCGCGTCGGAGACCTGTCCGGAGATGATCAGCGGTGTGCGGGCCTCGTCGACCAGGATCGAGTCGACCTCGTCGACGATCGCATAGGGGTGACCCCGCTGGACCTTGTCGGCGAGCGACATCGCCATGTTGTCGCGCAGGTAGTCGAACCCGAACTCGTTGTTGGTCCCATAGGTGATGTCACAGGCGTACTGGGCACGTTTGTGGTCCGGGTCGAACATCGGCGACGGGAGCACGAGCCCCACGTCCAGGCCCAGCCACCGGTAGATCTGGCCCATCCATTCGGCATCCCGGGTGGCCAGGTAGTCGTTCACGGTCACCAGGTGCACGCCGTTGCCCGAAAGGCCGTTCAGATACACCGGCAGGGTCGAGACCAGGGTCTTGCCCTCCCCGGTGCGCATCTCGGCCACCCAACCGAAGTGCAACGCCGCGCCGCCCATGAGCTGCACGTCGTAGTGACGCTGACCGATCACCCGCTCGGCGGCTTCCCGGACCGTGGCGAAGGCCTCGATCATGAGGTCTTCGAGATCCTCGCCGTTGTCGATCCGCTGCTTGAACTCGGTCGTCTTGGCCCGCAGGTCGTCATCGGACAGCGCGCCGTACTCATCGGCCAGCGCGTTGATGTCGGGCACGAACGATGCCAAGGCCTTGACCTTGCGCCCCTCGCCCGCTCTGAGGATGCGGTCCAGGATCTTCATGAGACTTCGATCCTACCGGCCGACGACCACCCGAGGATCAGTCGGCCTCGTCGATCAGACCGACGTCCCCGTCGTCGCGCCGGTAGATGACCGCCGCACGACCGGTGTCGGCGCTGGTGAAGAAGAAGAACCCGTGCCCGAGCAGCTCCATGCGGGAAACGGCGTCTTCCGGTGTCATCGGCATCATGGCGAAGCGCTTCGACTTGACGATGCGCGGCGCCTCGGGGCGGTTGTCCGTTGCCGCTTCGAACGCGGCATCGGGCTGGTCGCGGATGGTCTCGGCACCGTGCCGCCGCAACTTCGTCTTCAGCTTGTGCACCTGTGCGTCGATCTTGGTCGCGGCCTTGTCGACCGCCGTGAACCCGTCGGGTGCCGCGACCTTCGCGCGGACGTGGTGACCGTGCCCTTCGAGGGTGACCTCGCACTCCACCTGGTCGAGGATGCGTGTGTTGTTGGCCTGTGTGAACAACACCTCGGCCCGTTGCATCTCCACGATGCGCCCGATCCGCTCGAGCTTGTCCTCGGTGAGTCCACGGAGCTTCTCGGGCACCTCCATCCTCCGGCCGTTGATCTTCATTTCCATGACAGTGCCTCCACGTCGATTCGGATCCTTCGGCCGCATGATCCGCCCAGAGGTCCTCTGGACCACGGATCGGTACCACTTCGCTCCTCAAGCGTAGGCCACAGCATCAGCGAAGCGGTCACGGGCACCGATGGGCGCCGCGCGGCGTGCGGGCGACCACCACACCGATGACCTGCGCGGCCCCGTTCGCCCGCAGCACCTGGGATGCACGGCTCAAGGTCGCGCCGGTGGTCACCACGTCGTCGACCAACGCGACCGTCCGGCCCGAGACCGCCCGCTCGACACCCCGGTGGGCATCGAAGTGCGGCCCCTGCAACCGCTCCCACCGGGGCCTGCCCGTCTGGGGCGGGCCAGGCAGGCGAACCAGACACCGAACCACCCGCCGTCCGGTCACCCGCCCGAGATGCCGGGCGAGGATCTCGGCCTGGTCGAACCCACGACGGCGTCGGTGCACCGGGGACGTCGGGGCCCAGGTCACCACTTCGACTCCGTCGGCGCTCAGCCGAGCCGCCAGGCGGACCGCGACCCAGGGCACCACCGAACGCTGATTGCGGAACTTGAGCGAGCTCACCAGGTCCCGCCCACGACCCCGGTAGGCGACCAGCGCCCGACACGCGGCGAGACCCACCGGTGGGGCGAGCAGTGGCGGATCGGGCATCGTCTCGATGCACCGCGCACACGGTGCTCCCGTGTTCCGCCCACACACCGGACAGCTCGAATCGAACAGCACGGGCGCATCGTCGCACCCGCCGGGGACATCGTCCCCGGTTCTCAGCCCTTCTGATCGTCCGAGGGCAGCACCCCGACCGCCGGATCCCGGCCCTGCATGATCCGTTCGACCCGGTCGGCGACCACCGGCATCCAGTCAGGGTGGGTCAACACGTAGAACCTTCGCTCACGGACGGCGTCGAGCACCTGGGCGGCGACCACCGACGGATCCAGACCTTCGGCGACGAGTCCCTGGACGATCTCGGTGAACTGGCCGACCCCGCCCGTCCCGTCGCCGTCGTCCTCGGCACCGTCGGTGAGCTGTTGGGCGGCGGGATACCGGCCCACGTCGTAGATGCGCGTGTTCACCCATCCGGGGCAGAGGACCGACACACCGACACCGGGTGCGGCCAGAGCGAGCTCGGAAAACAGCGTCTCGCTCAGGGTGACCACACCGTGCTTGGCGACGTTGTACGGACCCATGAATGCCCCGGAGAGCAGGCCGGCCATCGAAGCGGTGTTGACCACGTGGCCCTCGCCCTGTTCGACCAGCACCGGCACGAAACTCGAGATGCCGTGGATCACCCCGAACAGATCCACCCCCAGCACCCACCGCCACTGCTCGATCGGAATCGACCACGACAGCCCGCCGCTGCCCACACCGGCGTTGTTGCACACGACATGGACCGCGCCGTAGTGCGACAAGGTCGCATCCCGCAACGCGTCGACCTGGGCCGGGTCGGACACATCGGTCACGTGGCCGATCGCCTCGGCGCCGTGATCGGTCAGTCGGGCGACCGCGGAATCCAACTCGTCCTCGGCCACGTCGGCGAGCACCAGCTTCGCACCGGCTGCAGCGAAGGCCTCGGCCATGGCGTAGCCGATCCCGCTCGCGCCACCGGTGACGACCGCGATTCTGCCTTGAAGATCATCCATGCCGATTCCCCTGGTTCGTGTGCCGACACACTCACGTCACGGGACGGCGCGGGACCGCCCGTGACGTGGGTGCGCGGAGACTACCGCACCGCCGGCTCCGGTTCAGTAGCGGTACAACTCGGGCTTGTAGGGACCTTCCACGGGCACGCCGAGATAGTCGGCCTGCTGCTGGGAGAGCTCGGTGAGGCGCACGCCCAGGGCATCGAGGTGCAACCGCGCCACCTTCTCGTCGAGCTGTTTGGGCAGCACGTACACCCCCATCGGGTAGGCGTCGTTGTTGGTGTGCAACTCGATCTGGGCGAGCACCTGATTGGTGAAGCTGGTGGACATCACGAAGCTCGGGTGACCGGTCGCGCACCCCAGGTTCAACAGGCGTCCCTCGGCGAGGACGATCACCGCATGGCCGTCGGGGAACAGGAACGAGTCGACCTGGGGCTTGATGTTCACCCGCTGCACGTCACTCATGCGCTCGAGCCCGGCCATGTCGATCTCGTTGTCGAAATGGCCGATGTTGCCCACGATCGCCTGGTGCTTCATCCGGGCCATGTGCTCGGCCGAGATGATGCCGTAGTTGCCGGTTGCGGTGACGAAGATGTCGGCGGTCTCGAGCACGTCTTCGAGGCGGGCGACTTCGAAGCCGTCCATGGCGGCCTGCAACGCACAGATCGGGTCGACCTCCCCCACGATCACCCGGGCACCCTGCCCGCGCAACGACTGCACACAGCCCTTGCCCACGTCACCGTAACCGGCGACGAAGGCCACCTTGCCGCCGATCATCACGTCGGTGGCGCGCTTGATGCCGTCGATCAGCGAGTGCCGACAGCCGTACAGGTTGTCGAACTTGGACTTGGTGACCGAGTCGTTCACGTTGATCGCGGTGAAGCGCAGCGTGCCGGCTTCGGCCATCTGGTACAAGCGGTGCACGCCGGTGGTGGTCTCCTCGGACACGCCACGGATGCCCTCAGCCATCTTCGACCACTTCTCCGGCGATTCGGCCAGGCTGGTCTTCAACAGGTCCAGCACGACCTTCCATTCGTCCGAGTCGTCGTCGGTCGGCTCGGGCACCGACCCGGCCGCCTCGTACTCGGCGCCCTTGTGGACCAGCAGAGTGGCGTCGCCACCGTCGTCGAGGATCAAGTTGGGGCCGGCGCCGTCGGGCCAGTCCAATGCGTTTGCGGTGCACCTCCAGTAGTCCTCGAGGGATTCGCCCTTCCAGGCGTACACGGGCACCCCGCGGGGATTCGCTGCGGTCCCTTCCGGTCCGACGGCCACGGCCGCGGCGGCGTGGTCCTGGGTGGAGAAGATGTTGCACGAGCACCAGCGCACCTGTGCACCGAGCGCGGTGAGCGTCTCGATGAGGACCGCGGTCTGCACGGTCATGTGCAGAGAGCCGGTGATCCGTGCCCCGGCGAGGGGCTGCGCGTCGGTGTACTCGGCACGAAGGGCCATGAGCCCGGGCATCTCGTGCTCGGCGAGCTCGATCTCGGTGCGGCCGAAGCCGGCGAGGGAGAGGTCGGCGACCTCGAAGTCCTGATCTGACATGTGATGAGTTCCTCCGTGGAACGGTCGGGCGGGCGCGTCGCAGGAGACGCGCCTCATTCGCATTGGAGGGCCGGGGTCAACTGACGCCTCTCATCTCAGCCCAGGTGGCCGCGCCACGGGGGACCGTGGGCGACTCGGGGACCCTAGCGCGACGACACGCCCCCGATGGCGAATGGGTGAGCTGGGCCATCATGGGGTCTCAGCGACCCGCCACCGGACCATCGGGACCATCGGAGGCCGAGCGTTGATCCGCCTGTATTACACGAGCCGGACGATCCCTTTGAGCACGAGGTAGCTCCCGACGACGCCGGCGATCACGACCAGGATTCGCCGGCGGTGCTCGATCATCCAGGTCTCGACGCCACGCAGCCGCGACGTTGCCTGTCGGTGCCATCCGACCAGGTAGGTCTCCATCGCGAGCAGCGCGGAGCTTCCGAGCAGCGCATAGGCCACCAGCGTCGCGACCGAAGCCGCGGAGGGAAGGCTCATCTCCGACACCGACGCGGCGCCCGCGGCGACGAGGGGCCACGGCTGCAACAGGAACGCGAGGAGCTGCGACGCCGACGAGTGACAGGTCGTCGATCCGTTCCAGCCACTTCGGCGGGGAAGGCGAGGCGCCAGGCGACGACCGCATCTTCCGGCGGGTCACCTCGGCATAGCCGAGCAGCGCCAACCCCAACACGATGTCCGCAACCAACACGGCCGTCCCGGGCAAGGTCTGGGGGCGGGGCGGCTTTCCACCGGTGAGCACCAACGTCGACGTGATCACGGCCGAGAGCGTTACCACCCAGCCGACGATGAACGCCAGTCCACGTAGGGCACCACGCCGCGACGCGGTCACCAGGATGAAAGCGATGATGGGCAGTGGCGACAGGGCGATCGTGAGACCGATCAGCACGAGATCCCAGGTCATGACCAGCGGAACAGCAGTTGCGGTAGGGACCCTGGTGCCACTGCGTGCAGAGTGTAGGAAGGGTCAGCTCGCCGCCGGCAACCGGCAACGGCTCTCCGCATCGCCCGGACCGGACTTGGGGGCAACGATCTCGTGTCACATCCGGTGCGGGCGGTCAGTGCTCGTCAGCCGCCCAGAATTCATCGAGCAATGGCACCGCGGAAGGGTCGACGCCGGCGACCGCGGCCATCTCCAGGGCCACCCACTGCCCCTGGACCGCCAGATCGACCACCTGGGCCACCGTGCCGGATCCTTCGGCGGTGACCGACTCGACGCGGGCCACGACCTCGTCGACGAGCCCCGGAAGCCGATCCAGGTGATCGGCGGCCGCCTTCGACTCGCCCTCGTGGCGCAGCAGCACCGCGGTGAACACCTGTCGGGTCACGTCCCCCGACTGACCGAACCCGGCCAACTCGTCGTGGGACATCTCGGGCACCCCCCGGGCGAACGCCGCCTGCTTGGCCGACTGGTTCACCGCGGACTTCCACCACGCGGCCGCCACCGCGCCCGTCTCGCCGCCCCCGTAGCACAACGGCATCATCCGTTCGAGGCGACGGGCCAACGCGGCCGCTGCCGAGCGTCGACCTCCCGGCGCCTGCGCCACGTACTCCCCGGTACGGGCACGCACCTGGGCGAGAAGCGACCGCACGGTCTCCTCGCCCCGCGCGCTGACCCCGGCCTCGGACAACAGACGCAACAGCAGGACCGCGCCCACCCCCGGCAACAGGCGTGGCGCGAGGAGCGCGGCATCCACCCCGATCACCTCGGCGCCCGCGGTGATCGCCAGGGCCGCTGCCTCCTCTGACGCGGTCACCACCGCGACATGCGATCCCGCCCGCCCGGCGGCCTCGATCAGCGCCCGGCTCCGTTCGTCGAACCGGGTCAACGCGAACACCACGACGAGCGTGCCGGCGCCCAGGAACCCGGGGAGCACCTCCCCCCGATGGACCACCAGTGGGACGGTCGCCTCCGGGCTGACGGCGGCTTCCACGACCGCCGCGTCGAGCGCATCGTCGCCGGCGGCGCACACGACGACCGACTCTGGGGCCAGAATCGACGGGGAGGGAAGGTGTCGGGTCGCCAGCGACGCAAGCCGGTCGGGCAGGTCGGTCAACGCCCCCCGCAGATCCCGCACGTCGGGCGCGGAATCCGTTGCCACCCGGGGGTCAGCCCTCTCCGGTGGACCGGATCGATCCGCCGTCGATGCGTTCCTGCAGCGTCGCGGCCTCGTCGTCGTCGACGGCCGTGGCCTGGTCGACGAGCAGCACCGGGATGTCGTTCTCGATCGCGTAGCGGCGCTGCAGACGCGGGTTGTAGAGGAACCCGTCGTCTTCGAAATACCACAGCGGGCCCTTGTCCTCGGGGCAGACCAGGATGTCGAGCAGTTCGGAGGCGAGTGCCATGGTGGCGTTCCTTCCAGATCTCAGGCGCCGGACATCCGGGCGCGGACTTCGGCGACGTGCCGTTCGACGTCGTCTTCGGTGGGTGCTTCCAGGTTCAACCGCAACAGGGGTTCGGTGTTCGACGGTCGCAGGTTGAACCACCAGTCGCCGCAGTCGACCGTGAGCCCGTCGAGGCGATCCTGAGGTCGGTCCGCATAGGCCGAAGCCACCTCTTCGATCACCCGGGCCGGGTCGTCGACCTTGGTGTTCAGCTCGCCCGAAGCCGCGTAGCGTTCGAATCGCTTGCGCACCTCGGACAGCGGTTCACCCGAGGCCGAGACGAAGTCGATCACGTGCATCGCCGCGATCAGCCCGGAATCGGCCCGGTAGTTGTCCCGGAAGTAGTAGTGCGCCGAATGTTCCCCACCGAAGATCGCGCCGGTCTCGGCCATCACGGCCTTGACGAACGAGTGACCGACCCGTGTCCGGACCGGCGTGCCACCCGCTTCGGAGACGAGCTCGGGGACCGCTCGTGAGCAGATCAGGTTGTGCAGGATCGTGGCACCGGGCTCCCGCTCGAGCATGACCGACGCGACCAGCGACGTGGTCGTCGAACCCGACATGGGCTCGCCTTTCTCGTCCACGACGAAGACCCGGTCGGCGTCACCGTCGAAGGCGAACCCCATGTCCGCACCGACCTCGCGCACCCGCGCGCGCAGATCGGCCTGGTTCTCCGGTTGGATCGGATCGGCCGGATGATTCGGAAACGACCCGTCCAACTCGCCGTACATGATCTCGATCTCGACGGGCAACGGGTCGAACACCGCCGGGACGACCAGGCCTCCCATCCCGTTTGCCGTGTCCGCGACGATCCGCAGCGGCCGCAGGCCGTCGGGGTCGGTGAGAAACGACCGGACGTGCGCCGCGAAATCGCCGAGGATGTCGAACTCGCCGATCTGCCCGGTCTCGCTCGGTGCCGGATCCAGCTCGTGCTGGGCGAGCGACCTGATCCGATCCAGTCCGGTCTTCTCCCCGACCGGGCGGGCGCCGGAACGGCAGAACTTGATGCCATTGTAGGCGGCCGGATTGTGCGAGGCGGTGAACATCGCGCCGGGGGCGTCGAGGTAACCGGCCGCGTAGTAGAGCATGTCCGTCGAGGCCAGACCCAGGTCGATCACTCCCAGACCCTGACGCTGCACCCCCGAGGCGAACGCCGCCGAGAGCTCGATTCCCGAGGTGCGCATGTCCCGGGCGACCAGCACCCGCCGGGTTCCCGGGTCGACCTCGGAGACGTAGCGCGCGAACGCGGCGCCGATTCGTTGGGACGCCTGGGCATCGATCTGGTCGGGATAGATCCCGCGGACGTCGTACGCGTGGAAGATGGCATCGAGATCGGCCATGACGGCAGGTCAGCCTACATGCGGTCGGGCGGCCAGGCGGTTTCCGGTGCCCCCGCGGGCGGATCGGACCCAGGTGGGGGCGGCGGCGGCGGATGCTCTTCGGTCCGGCGGGCACGGCGAGCCTGCTTCCAGGACCCCCAGCGGTCGGCCAGGACTTCGTGGACCTCCGAGGCGACCTGCACCGGTGGGCGGCGCGCCAGGAAGACCAGCGCGGCGAACCCGAGGAACAGCAACACGATCCCCGTCCAGTCGATGGGCGTGCGACCGTAGTGCAGCTCGACGTGGTTCGACGTGGGGATCACCACCATCTGGTTCGGCGTGATGCGGTACGGACCCTTTGCCCCCGAGACCTGCCAGTTCGGGTAGTAGGAGGTCGCGACCCGGATCGGCACGCCGGTCCGATCGACGTCGAAGGAGACCGTGTCGGTGGTGGCCTTCACGTTCGTCACCTTCGCCGGCGGGAGCTTCGGGGTGGTCACTCTCGGGAGTGGGTCCGGCGCTTCCTTGCCGGTGAGCTGGGTCACGATGTCGGTCAACGTCGACCAGGAATGATCCCAGTAGCTCGTGTCGACCTTCACCCGCTTCCAGGAATCGGGCCCGCTGAACGCGAAGGGGACGTTCCAGCGGGACGGGTCCAGATACCACGCCACCGACGGTTGCACCGACGACTTCGCCTGATCGGGCACGTTCCACACCACCGGCTCGTGGGTCAGGGGCGCCACCAGCGGGGCATCTGCCACCTGGTAGATGTGCCACGGACCGGATTTGGCGACCGGGGTCAGGTTCGGGTCGTGGTCCGCCGCGGCGATCGTCGACGAGGAATCGGCCAGGTAGTATTTCACGCCCAGCAACTGCAGATGTTCGACCCCGGCGGCCACGTCGAGGCCCGGGTAGGGCAACCCCCGCATCGGGTTCGACGGCGAAGCCGAAAGTTCGGCCGCGTCGATGAAGTGGTACGGCGTGGTGGCCGACGACTCGAAATACAGCCCTTCCATCGAGCCGATGCAGCTGTCGGTCCAGTAGGGCAGCAACATCAACGCCATCGGGGTGCCGTAGTCGCCTTCGCGGGCGTTGTCGGCCTCCCACATCGCCCGACCACATCCGTGGGCCGGGTCCTTGCCGAGGCGGGCCATCGTCTCGACCAGCGCCCGGTACTCGGCATACGGATTCGCCGAACGCGGCGTCGACGCCGTACGGCCCTGGTAGCCCGAGTAGTTCCACTTGGCCCAACCCGACGCCGGATTCGAATCGGTCGTCGACCAGATGCCGAAGTGGTACTCGTCTGCCGTTCAGATGTCCGCCGGGCAGCCGGTGCAGGGGGAAACCGACGAACACGAACCCGGCCAGCGCCGCGACGGCCATCAGACCGTTCGCCGAGAGCGCATTGATCCTCCCGGGACGGCGGGACAACAACGTGGAGAGCGCAAAGATCACCCCGGCGGCGCCGTACGCGGCGAGGAGCATCAACGACAGGTAGTAGAAGGGCAGGATCCGGGCGTTCCAGAGCTGGATCTGGGGCATGAAGCGGAACGCGACCGCGGTGGCCAGCACGCAGCCGACCAGCATCTGGCCGATGCGGTTGCGGTAGGCCAGGGCGACGATCACCCCGACGCCGGCGAGCAGGAAGATCCAGGTGATCCGCGACGGGAACAGGTAGTCGAAGTAACCGAGCCCCGATGGCGGGAGCTGTTCGAAGCCCATGTCGATCGTGAAGCTGCGATACCAGTAGAAAGGCAGCATCCAGAACGCGGCCAGCGCCCCGGCGACCACGCCGATCACCACCACCATCTTCGTGCGACCCCACGACGGCCGCACGACGAACAGCACCCCGGTGGACAACAGGGCGAAGAAGAACGGCAGCAGATGGCACAGCCCGACCAGCGCCAACAGGCCTGCTGCCAGCCCACGGTGGCGGCCGGTGCGCAGGGCTCGGGCCAGCACGCCCAGATAGACCAGCATCAACGACAGCGCGAGCGAGAACGAGTACTCCCCCGCCATCGTCGAGAGCATGTTGCCGCCGATGATGTTGCCGGTGCCGATCAGCTGCCCCGAGCTCGGGTAGCGCACCAGCGGTTCGCGGTTGTACACGAAGACCAGGGCGGCCACGGCGAACGCGGGCGGTGCCGGAAACCGCAGGTCGGCCAGCTTGGCGAACGCATAGGCCGAGATCGGCATGGTGATCAGCCCGGCCACCGACACCAACTTGAACGCGATGTTGTAGTCCACCGGGATCACGAGCACGATCGCGATGAGCCCGAGCACGACCAGCACCTTGCGTGCCACGAACAACCCGCGCACGACGAAACCGGACACCGCCACCGCCGCCGCCACGAGCACCGCGGGCACCACCAGGGGACCCGACACCCCCTTGGTCACGGCCACGATCGCGTAGGCAGGGCCGACCATGTAGTAGCCGAAGGCGGGGAACCCCGCGTACCAGTCAGGCGTCCAGCCGGTGAAGCGCCAGTGCGGGAGGACGTGGCGCATCAGGTACATCGGACCCCACACATGGGCGCCCATGTCCCCGCCGGTCGGCGTGGTGTTCCGCAACAGCAGGTTCGGGTGCAGTGTGGTGAGGATGTAGACGCTCGCGCCCGCCACGATCAGCAGGGTCAGCCACGACGAGAACGGCTGGCCGAGGATGCGTCCCACCCAGGCGACCAGTCGTCTGCGACTGGCGTCCCAACCCGGTTCCAGTGCGGGAAGGTCGGTCCGTTCCGCACGGGCGATGGGGATCGGGCCTTCGAGATCGTCCCAGCCGGACGCGACCTCGCCGTCGTCCTTTCCGGCTTCGGGGGCGTCGAGATGATCGGGCACTTCGATCTTGATGTCCAGCGGCTCGTCGGGCACGTCGGTCACCGGTCGTCTCCGCTCACTTCAGCAATGCCCACACCGTCACCGCGTTGAACCCGAGATGGGTCATGATCGGCAGACCCAGTCGGCCGGTCCGCCAGGCCAGGTACGCGAGCAGCATCCCGAACGCCGCCAGCGCCGGCAGGCCGAGCAGCTCGAAGTGCGAGGCGCCGAACGCCAGACCGCACAACACGATGGCCGCCCACACCGGCATCGAGCGCTCCAGCGAACGGAACAGCAGTCCCCGGTAGAAGGTCTCTTCGATGATCGGGGCGCCGATCACGACGATCAGCACCAGCAACACGACCCCGAGCGGGTCGTGGGCCTTGGACACCAGATTCTGCGCCGTCCGGGACAGGTCCGTGCCGCTCTTGCCCCAGAGTTGCAACCATGGCCAGGAGATGAGCGGGACGAGCACGAACTGGCCGGCGACCCCGATCGCGAGTCCGATGGGGACGTCCGAGGGGCGGAACGCCAGACCGAACTCGCTTCGCAGTGTTCCGCCGTTGCGCCGGGACGCCACGATCGGCGCTCCCAGCAGTCCCGCCCACAGTGGGACCTGGGTCACCGCCACGAGCCAGAGCGGCCAGGCAGTCTGTTTGGCATCCACGTAGCCGGCTGCCGAGACGATCAACGCACCGGCGACCGCACCGAGCAGCACGGCGACGACCCAACCCCAGAGCGCGTCGAGCAGTCCCCAACGGGGCGGCGGTGGTGGAGGGGCGGGAACGCCGGATTGGTCGGTCACGGTCGGGCATCGGCTTCTGGGGTCACCGGGTCGAACGACCCGGTACGTACCGGGTCAGCTCGCCAGGCTACGGGCCGGGGTGAACAATGGGGTCACCGAACCTCGGCGGTCCTGCAACAACCAACCCCGCGGCACGCTCAACGCGTCGGAATGCCGGGTGCACAGATCGTGGCTCATCGGGTGCGCCTCGGCTTCCAGCGGATCGATCCAGACGGTGCTCGCCCCGTAGTCGTAGGTGAGCGTGGCCGTCGCCGATTCGGTGCAGCCTGGTCGAGCGCAGTGGCGTTGCATGACCGCCCAGGCTATCCCGCCGAGGTTCGTCGCGCGGTGACCTCCGGCGGGTGACTCCGAGGGGCCGTCACGCCTCCTGGCGTCGGCCCGCATCGGACAACGCGACGTCGAGCAGGCTCACGAGCCGATCGAAGGTGACATCGACGTCCCGGTCCATACCGAAGGATCCGGCCACCTCGAGCGAGACGAATCCGTGCACGGCGGCGTGCACGATCCGGGTGGCGTCGATCGCGTCGTCGCCGCCGAGTCCGTAGCCGGCGAGAACGGCGAACACGACGTCGAGCACCGTCTGCGCGGCGGCGACATCTTCCGGGTCGTTCGAATCGGGCGCCCGTAACGTCGCCGGGTAGCTGCCGGGATGGGACATCGCATAGCTCCGGTACGCCTCGGCCATGCCCCGCAGCGCGTCGCCTCGTGACCGGCCGACCGCGGCAGCGCTCATCTGCGCGCCGAGGTCACGGAGCGCCAGCGCGGCGATGCCCCGGCGCACGTCGTCGATGCCCGAGACGTGCTTGTACAGGCTGGGCGGAGCGACACCGAGACGCTGGGCGAGCGCCGTGAGGGTGAGGTCCTCAGCGCCCTCGTGGTCGACGAGTTCGGCCGCGGCCCGGACGACCGCGGCACGGTTGAGCCCCGCCCTAGGCATCGGCGTATGCCTGGTCGACGAACGAGCGGATCACGGGCGAGACGCTATCGGGCTGCTCGGTCTGGGGATAGTGACCCGCGCCTTCGGCCAGGAAGACCTCACCGTCGAGTCGACCGGCGATCAGCCGTGCCTCGGCGCTGGGATCGGGGAAGTCGGGGTCGGCCGTTCCCATGACCACGAGCGCGGGAGCGCGCACTGCGTCGAGCGAGTTTTCGGCGTCGTCGCGGGTGGTCCGGGTCGTCGCCACGAACGCATCCCAGGCACCCGGGCGGCGCTGGGCCGCCGCGATGGCATCGACGTGCGCGGCCAGGTCGTCGGGCTGCGAACCCGGGTAGAGCTTGGCGTAGTACGACGTCCAGACCCGGGGACCCCACGGGCGGAGGAGCCCCAAGCGGAGTACGAAGGTCTTGAACCGCTCGACCGGCACGTTCCGGGCGAAGGGCCCGATCAGCACCAGCCCGGCGACGGCACCCGGTGCCGTGGCGGCGGCGACGACGGCAGCTCCCGCGCTCATCGAATTACCGATCAGCACGGCGGGTCCCCCGAGATGGTCGACCAGGCTCAGCAGGTCCGATGCCGTGGCCTGGTCGTCGAAACGATCGAAGGTGGTGTCACTCTCCCCGTGTCCACGCAGGTCCATGGTGGCGACCCGGTACCCGGCCTCGACGAGGTCGTTCCTGAGGAATCGGTACACCTGCCGGATGTCACCCATGCCCGGGACACAGACCACCAGGGGACCGCTGCCGGCGACGTCGTAGGCGATCCGGCCGTCTGGACGGTCGAGCATTTCGGTGGAGGGGATGGTCTGGGTCTTCATGAGTTCTCTTCTCCTGGTCGTAAGTCTGTTTCCCTTGAAGCTATGCCTATTAGCGTTAGCCCCATCACTATCGCATCACGCTTCCGATTTGTCAAGGAGGAGTTCCACTCCGACAACCGGCTCGACCTCACCCGGCGACAACGCCCCCGCGCGCGCTCCGCGTGCCCGGGGTCACCCGGTCGAAATGGCCCGACCGAGGCAGGATCGACGACCACTGCCCACTACCATGGAGCCATGCCAGCGCCAGGGCCTCCACCTCCGCCGCCGCCCCCGCGCCGTTCCCCCGGCGGGGCGAATGGCAGCGGGGCCGGATCAGGCGGCGACAGCGGCTGGCCGAAGTGGGTGATCTGGGCCGTGATCGGCGCCGCAGTCGTGCTCATCGCCCTGTACGCGGTGGGCAGCTCCAGTCACGGCAAGACGGTCTCGTACTCCTCGTTCATGTCGTCCGTCGAATCCGGCAAGGTCGAGTCGATCAAGTTCGACAACACCACCGGCAAGATCACCGGCACCTACACCGACGGCAGCGAATTCAACACCACCGGGCTGTTGAAGTTCCCCGACACCGACCTCGCGACGCTGCGCAAGCACAAGGTCAAGATCTCGGCCAGCACGCCCAGTCAGAGCACCCTTATGGCGCTGTTGCCGTACCTGTTCATGTTCGCGATCCCGATCGTGTTCATCATCTGGTTCATGCGACGATCGTCCGGCCAGATGGGGGGCATCATGTCGGTCGGGCGATCCAAGGCCAAGACCTACGATTCGGACTCCCCACGCACGACCTTCGCCGACGTCGCCGGCTACGAAGGGGTCAAGACCGAGATCCGCGAAGTCGTGGACTTCCTCAAACACCCCGAGCAGTTCGCCCGGATCGGGGCACGCATCCCCAAGGGCGTGCTGCTGGTCGGTCCTCCCGGCACCGGGAAGACCCTGATCGCCCGTGCCGTCGCCGGGGAAGCCGGGGTACCGTTCCTCTCGGTCACCGGCTCGGACTTCATGGAGATGTTCGTGGGCGTGGGGGCCAGTCGGGTGCGCGACCTGTTCGCGAGTGCCCGCAAACTGGGCCGGGCCATCATCTTCATCGACGAGATCGACTCGATCGGCCGCAAGCGCGGCGCCGGACTCGGCGGCGGCCACGACGAACGCGAGCAGACGCTGAACCAGATGCTCGCCGAGATGGACGGGTTCGAAGCCACCGAAGGCATCGTCATGATGGCCGCCACCAACCGTCCGGACATCCTCGATCCGGCCCTGCTGCGTCCCGGACGGTTCGACCGTCAGGTCGTCGTTCCCCTCCCGGAGCTCGAAGAACGGCTCGCCGTGCTGAACGTGCACTCCAAGGGCAAGAGCATCGACGCGGACGTCGACCTCTCGGTCGTGGCACGGGGCACGCCCGGCATGAGTGGTGCCGACCTGTCCAACCTCGTCAACGAGGCCGCGCTCCATGCCGTGCGCAACGGACGCGAGCGGGTGTCGATGGTCGACTTCGACTACGCCCGGGACCGCATGTTGATGGGGCAACAGCGCGAATCGCTGGCCATGTCGGACCGTGAGAAGGAACTCACCGCCTACCACGAGGGTGGCCACGCGCTCTGCGCCGCGGTGCTCCCCAAGGCCGACCCGGTCCACAAGGTCACGATCCTGCCCATGGGGATGGCACTCGGAGTGACCATGCAGCTGCCCACCGAAGATCGCCACAGCTACGAACAGGACTTCATCGAGGAACGGATCGTCGTCGCGATGGGTGGACGTCTCGCGGAGAAGTTGGTGTTCGGCGTCTCGTCGTCCGGCGCGGCGAACGACCTGATGAACGCCACCGAGCTCGCCACCCGGATGGTGCGGGAGTTCGGCATGAGCGACCGCATCGGTCCGATGGCCTGGGGATCCGAACAGGAGGTCTTCCTGGGCGAGGAACTCGGTCAACCCCGCAAGTACTCCGACGAGACCGCACGGGTGATCGACGAAGAGGTCGAGGCGATCCTGCGCACCGGCGAGGACCGGTGCCGGGCCATCCTCGCCGAACACCGCAACAGTCTCGATCTCATCGCCCGGGCCCTGCTCGAACACGAGACGATCGACGGCACCGAGGTCCTCCGACTCGTCGAGCTGGGACGTTCCGGCGGGGGCGACGGAGGCTCGCCGCATCGTCCATCGGGCCGGCCCGACAACGGCAGCGACGCGGCCACCGCCGAGTCCGCGGGCACGTCGGAATCCCCCTCGGAGACGGCGTCGGCCACCGAACAGGGCGTCCCCGCCGAAGACGCGACCCCGGCGGTGACCGAGGACGAACAGTCACCGGCGTGGCTCCGCAGACGGGGCGCGGCCACCGACCCGCCACCCGCCTGAGGGCCAGGGTCAGTCGGCCTCTTCGGCGTTCCCGAGCGCGGCGGCGAGTTCGCCTGGTTCAGGCGGCCCGACGAATGAGCGGGTGACCACTCCCTCGGCATCGGCGATCACCAGGGTCGGCACCGCATCGATGCCGTAGCGGTCGTGGAGATCCCGATGCTCCTGAAAGCTGACCAACGCAACCGCGGTATCCGCCCCGGCCAGATCGCACAGACGCTCCCAGGTGCCGGCACAAGAATCACAGGTGGCCGAAGAGAACACCACGGCAACCTGGTCGGTGTCGAATGCCCCGAAGTCCGAGAGGTCGAGCTGTGCCGGGACGGTCCAGGTCCCACCCCTCGCCATGCGCCCGGAGTCTCGACGGCGAATCAGGTACGCCAGCCCGATGCCACCGAGAACCACCACGATTGCGATGACCAGCTGCACCATGGCACGAGTCTGTCCGCCGCGCCCTCACGCGGCCCAACCTGCCCGCATCGCAACAGCAGCCCGTGGGGGCCTCACCCCGGGGCGAGGCTTCCCACCACGGGCACGCCGGGGAGCGACACGAGTCCTTCGTCCTTCGCGCCGGCCTGCATCCGCGACACCACGACGGGCGCGGTGGCCTCCACGACCACCGCCTCGCCCTGGTGACCCTTCAGGGCTGCGGCGAGGTCGACCGCGGTGACACCCGACGAGGTCACCCGCGTCGGGACCCCGTCGCCGGTCACTCGAACCCTCCCACCGTCGCCGATCCGCCAGATCCGGACCGACGCCGCGTGGCCACGGGCCTGGATCTGGAGCTGGTCGAGCGGCGCCGATCCGAGTCCGACCGGCACGACCCAGGCGGTGGCCGCCACGGGCACCGCGACCGTGGCGAAAGCTCCGTGACCCTTGGACGGCCGCGCCCCGTCGAACCACAGCTCCGCGGCCACGGCCCCACCGTCGACCACCCGTCCGGTCACCGTGAACACCGCGCCCTGAGGAATCTGTCGCAGGTCGTCATCGCTGAGCACCTTCACCTCACCGGCGGCGAGATCGAGGTCGACCGACGGCACGCTGGCGTTGTTCCCGGGATCGACGGGATCGAAGCTCAGACGCACCTTGGAAGCCGACGTACCCGGATTCGCCACGATGATGCGCGGCGTCACCCCCTGGCCGATGACCGCGGCCGGAAGCGCGAACCCGGTCAACGGCGCGGAAAGTCCCAGCGTCACCGAAACCCCCTTGGCCGCCGAACCACCGGCGAGCTTCGGGCCGGTGCCGTCGAACGTCTGGTAACGCCAGGCCACCAGACGTCCCGCACGGGTCGTCACGACACTGCCCAGCCCGCTGCGCCGGTTCTGCACCTTGCCCACGTCGACCACCACGACCGACCGACCGGGAACCGCAAGTCCCTGCGTGGCCTGGGGGTGCCGAAACCCGTTCGGAGTCAGAAACGTCACGTCCGCGGTACCCAGTTCGTCGAACGGGTTGAACAACACCAACCGCTCGGTCGAACCGCGGTCGGTGTTGCCGCCGGCGAAATACCACGAAGCCGACGACGCCGTGGCACAGGACGCGGTGGTCACGCCCTGGTCACCGGTGAACCGCTCGGTCGCCACCAGCCCACCTTTCCGGGATTCGACGACGGCGCCCAGCGCCGCGGTGCCGGCAAAGGCGGCGTCCACCTGCCGGGTCGTGTGCGCCGGGACGTCGACGTTGCGCACACGAGCCGGGCCCGTCGTCGTCTGCGCCGTGATCGTCGCGGTGCGCGTCTGTGCAGCACGGTTGGTCAGCAGCAGTGTCGTCCCCTTTGCCGGGGCACCCCCACAGAACCAGGTCACCGACGCGTCCCCGAGACGAGACGCCGTGGGAACCGCCCGGTCACGCTGGATCAGGGTCGGCGCGGCGAAGGTCTCCGCCCCGATCTGGGCCGCGTCCGCCGGTGGACTGACGGGGTGGGGCGCCCGTTGCGAAGACGTCCGATCGAACACCGCGGCACCGCCGATCAGCGCGATCAGCACCCCGATGAGCACCAACCGCCCGAGCAGACCTGGGGGATCCTCTTCGCTCATCGATCGTCTCCTGGGATCTCGGCATCGTCGTCCACGCCCTCGGCACCGGGATCGCGCGTCGCATCGCCGCGGGCATCGTCAGGGGCGTCGCGCGCCGGACCGTGGTCGTCGGACCCGGCCTCGTCGCCCACCCGGACTTCGTCGACCACCACCTCGGCGCCACCACCGTCCCCGCCGGAAACCTGCACGAGCGTTCCCTCGTCGGCGTCGACGTGGTCGACCGGCGCGGTCAGCTCGTCGACGCCACTCCGCCGCCGGCTGAGCAACCACGCGGCGATGACCACCACCCAGGCCAACGCCACGAGAACCAGCACCACGGTTCGAGACGGACCCGATTCGTAGCGCAGGCTCGCCCGTCCCCCGTGCGGTACGACGAAGCCCTGCTCCCAACCCCACAACGTCACCGGGCGCGCCGCACGACCGTCGACGGTGAGCCGCCAATGCGAATCAACCGGTTCGTGGATCGCCAGGATGCCTGCCGAGGGGAGCACACCCCGGGTGGTCCGGGTCGAATCGAGTCGTCGGAGCGTCGAGCGACCACCCGACGCGTCCAGGGCATCGGCTACCGAGTGTCCGTGCGGCGTGCCGGCCGGCCAGAGCGTCGCCCCCGGCCGCCAGGCGTCGTTCTGGTAAACCACGACCGCGTCGTTGGCCGGAACCCGGGCAAGGTCGAGTTGATCGTCCAAGGCGTTCAGCAGCTTGTCGGGCAGTGGATGTGCGGTGGACCGGTAGGGCATCGGGACGACCTGCCGGGGCAGGACCAGGTAGCGGACCCCCATGTCCGCCAGGACCCGTCCGACCCGCGTCGTCTGACCGTCCATCGCCAGTCGGAGCGCATCGAGGAGCGCTCTCGAGCCTTGCGGATCGGCCGGCGCCCAGAGGTCGGCCAGGGTGGGCATCCCATTGTCGGACACGCCCACCGTCAGCGTGTCACCGAGCGACCAACCGGCAACCGGCACGGTGTCGGGGTCGCCGGCCCACACGACCCGGAACGATTGTCCGGCCTGCTGCTTCACGACCGGACTCAGGGCTTCGTCCAACCCAACCGGTGCCATCTTCCACCGACCGTCGGTCGCCGTGCCCAGGACGGGCAGGACGGTCAGGACCAGGGCGACACCGGCGAGCACGGAGGCCGCCTGCGCCCAGCCGAATCGGTAGGCCCGCAGATCCACCTCGATGGCCACCATGCCACAGGCCGCGGCCAGGGCGAGTCCGATCGCGGCCGGGGCGAGCAGGACTTCGGGCGGCGGCACCACCAGATCGAACCAACGCTGCTGGCCCAGCCAGACGACCGCCCACGCGGTCAGGGCCACGCCCCATCCCCTCACCGCCCACCGGAATCGCCAGGATCGGCCCAGCGCCAGTGGCAGGGCAGCGACGATCAACAACGCGTAGCCGAGGAACCCGGCACCCATCGGGCCCGACTGGAACCGGAGTATCTGACCGAGATCGAGCCAGCCGTGGGAACCCGAACGCATACCTGCCAACACGCTCAGCGATCGCGCCGGTCCGACGGCTGTCCAGGGCAGCAACAGCACCGCGGCCACCGCGACGCCACCGATCACCACGGCCATCAGCCGCGCCAGACCGCCGACCCGACCGGTCGCCAGGGATCCCAGGGCCAGACCGACCGCGATCACCACGGCCACCCCGGCGACTGCCGGGACCAGCGAGCCCACCACGGCGAGCAACAGCCCCATGCCAAGCAGCCGCGACCACCACCGGCGTCGACTGCGACCACTCGGCGACGCGACGAAAGGCTCGACCTGCATGGCCTGGGCACAGGCATGCACCAACCAGGGCGCCGTGGCGTAGAGCAGCAGACCGCCCAGGCGTCCCTGGGCGAAGGCATTCCAGGGAACGGGCACAGCGGCGTACACGACCAGTGCGACGAGCTGCGCCCGTCGCGACCCGGTCGGCCGAGCCAGATGCCAGGCCCCGAAAAGACCGATAGGCAGCGGCAGCAGGATCATGACCCGACGGAGAAACCCGAGCGCCCCCCCGAAGATCGATCCGACAAGGGCCATGGGGGCGAGTCCGGCAGCCGGTGACTGGGACGATCCCAGCCCCATCGGATTCCACGAGCTCAGCCAGGCCCGCCACAGGTCACCCACGCTTCCGGGGACCCGGGCGAAGCTTCCGATCGGCGGTAGCGCGCCGAAGAACAACTCCCGCGTGCCCAACACGACCACGGCCACGACGGCGATGACGCCCCAGCCGACCAGCGACCGCTTCGCGCCGGTTCCCGTCCCCGGTTCGTCCATCCCCTCGGATTCGTCGGGCACGAACCCGAGGTCCGCTGCGGTACCGGCTCGTCGGTGTGCCTGGACGATGCCGTCGAGGCGCGCCCACGTGTGGGTCTGGAGCCGACGGATGCTTCGATCGTTGTGCTCGCGGATCCGGGCGACATTGCGGCGGGCCCGCATGATCCCAGGGAGCTCGCGCAGGTTCGTTCCCCACGCGGCGAGTTGGGCGCGGGCCTGGGCACGGCGCCCGATCGACGTCTCCACGATGGCTTCGACGAGGGAGATGACCAGGATCTGGGGAAGCAGAAGGCACAGGTGGGCGAAGCGGTAGTTGGTGAGCGCCGTACGGATCCGGTGGGCCGCGTCGACCCGGATGAGCCGCTCCACGTCGACCCGATCCGCGAGCGCCTGGCGGTGTCGGGCACGCGCCTGGGGTGCGACCACCACCCGGCCACCGACCAGGTGGGTGCGCCAACACAAATCGAGATCTTCGCCGAGCAGATCGAGGTGAGGATCGAAACCACCGAGGTGCTCGAAGAGATCGGCCCGGACCAGCGTGCAGCCTCCGGACACCGCGAACACGTCACGTACGGCGTCGTGCTGGCCCTGGTCGAGTTCGCCCCACTCCGCGTACGGCGCCCGACCGGCGGACTTGTCGACCGTGAAGCCGACGTCGAGCAGCACTTCCGGATCGTCCCAGTCGACCAGCTTCGGCCCGACGATCCCCGCGTTGGACCGGAACGCCTCCTCGACGAGGCGACGCACACAGCTCGGATCGAGAGCCACGTCGTCGTGGCACAGACAGAAGAACGCCGCACCCGACACCAGCTCGAGGATCTCGTTCAGCGTGGGACCGAACCCGACGTTGTGTTCGAGGCGCCGCACGAACGCGCCGGGGAGCACCCGCGCGACCCGTGGCGTCGGATCGATGTCGCTCGCCGCGTCGATCACCAACACGGAAAGGTTCTCGTACGTCTGGTTCCCCAGTGCCCTGAGGGACTCGTCCAACCACTCCCCGGCGTTGTGGACCACCATGACGGCCACGATCGGTGGGGCCGAGGCGAACTCCCCGGACGCGTCGTCCACTGCGCCGTCGGGGACGTCGGATTCCGGCGTCTCCGGAGCGTTCAGGTCCTCGAGTTCGGCGAACGCCTCTGCTCGTGTCGTGAGAACAATGTGATCGTCCGGATCGGACGGCGTCGTGTCGTCGGCTACCACGGGAACTCCAGCCTACGGGAGCGCCGCAACGATTCCGTAATATTCGTGGCGACCTCGTTCTCGAGTCTGCGACACCCCGATCGGGGCGAACCTGCGGGCCGCAGGAACCCGGGGGCGACCGCTGTGGCAACAGCCACAGCGCCGGGTGCTTGCAATAGTTAAACAAAACCGCTAGCTTGCAAGCAGTCCCACTTTCCCCTCCGAGAAGGAGCCGCATCATGGCGGAACTTTCCATCGACGATGTCACCAAGACCCTCAAGGACGTGGCCTACGTGGCCATCGGCTTCGGTGTCCTCACCGCTCAGCGGGCCCAGGTCCAACGGCGCGAAATCACGCGTCAGGCCCAGGAGTTCACCAACGGCCTCCCCGATCAGCTCACTGCGCAGATCAACGAAGCCCGCGAGAATCTCGAACGGGTCACCACGGACGCGACCAGCCAACTCGAGCGCCTGTCCGACACCTTCGACGACCGGATCAAGCTCGTCGAAGAGCGTCTCGCCGATCTCGAAACGCGGATCGACACCGTGCTCGACACCGTCGAGTCACGCCTGCCCGACCAGGCCGCCGACCTCATCGCCGGGGCCCGCGACGCAGCCCGTGACGCCCGCGGTCAGGTCCGCACCCTGGTCGGCCGCGTCGCCTGACCGTTGTCCGGCGCGCCAAGGTCGCGCCAAGTTCCTCCGACCGTGAACACATCCGGTCGGAGCGTGTCGCATCATCGGTTCCCCTTCCGACGCGACACGTACCGCTCGCCTCTTCCCCCGGGGGCGGGCGACGACGAAACGGGACCCCGGGATGCATCCCGGGGTCCCGTCCGCGTCCAGGGTGGCCACGGTGGCGGCCCCGTCGTTGGTTACACTGCCGTGCGATGTCGACGACCCCGGATGCCGACGATCTGCGGCTGCGCATCTCGAGCCTGGGCAGCGCGCCCGCCCGCCACGATCTCCCCGACCGGGTCGCCCATGCCCGACTTCGCCTCGAGTCGGTTTCCCGGATCCTCTCCGACACCTACGACATCCCCGAGGATGCCCGGCTCCGACCGCTCAAACGGGCCGTCGTCGAAGGTCTCCGCCCCGTCGTGGCCCCACAGGGCGTGTACAACGACGCGCTCGCGGACGTCGTGGTGACCCTCGCCGAGGTCGTCGACGGCCTCGTTGCGAGCCGACGAGAGGCCGACGTCCTGTCGGCGTCCGTGAACGAGCTCGTCGAGGTCATCGACCGGTTCGGGATCCGTCTCGACAGCCACGACGAACTGCGCTCGGCGTCCACACCGACCGATGTCGACGCTGCGACCTCCGACTCCATCTCCATCGACCGCCTCATCGCCCGGGTGCGGGGGCTCGAACGCGATCTCCGTCGCTTCTTCGGGGCCGACCATCTCGACGATCCCCACGACGACATCGAGGCACTCCGGGCGAGGATCGCCTTACTCGAGGCCCGTGTGAACCTCTCCGCACCCCAGACGCACCCCGAGGCGCGGCCGACCGCCGATGCCGCGGTGATCTCACCTGAAGACCAGCTCTACCAGGAGTTCGAGGACGCCTTCCGTGGCACCCGTGCGTTCGTCACCGAAATGCTCGAGGGCTACCTCGACGACGTCCGCGCCGTCGAGGGGGACGGGCCCGTGATCGACATCGGCTGCGGTCGCGGCGAATGGCTCGAACTCCTCTCCGCGTCCGACATCGAAGCCTATGGACTCGACGCGAACCCGGCCGCGGTGGCCCGTTGCACCGAACGTGGCCTGGACGCACGGACCGATGAACCGATCGCCCACCTCCGCTCGGTACCTCCCGGATCGGTACGGGCGATCACCAGCTTCCACGTCGTGGAACACCTGACATTCGATCAGGCCGTCCAGTTGGTCGACGCAGCCCTCGTCGCGCTCGCCCCGGGCGGCCTGCTCGTCCTGGAGACTCCGAACCCCACGAACCTCACGGTCAGCGGCGAATTCTTCTGGATCGACCCGACCCACCTGCGCCCCGTCCATCCTCGGCTGCTCGAGTTCCTGCTCCACCATCGCGGCTACACCGACATCGAGGTCCGCTGGCTCCACCCCAGGGACGCGCTCCGGCTCGACCCGGAACTCCTGGTCGTCGGATCCGACGCGGACCCCGAGGCCGTCGAGAGATCGAGACAGGCTGTGGAGCGTCTCAACTCCTTGCTCTTCGGCCACATGGATTACGCAGTCCTCGCCCACAAGTCCGATGCCGCGTAGCCGGGCGGGCGGTCGCTCGGACCGACTGATCATCGACGGCAAGCCGCTGGTTGACGACCACTTCAGCGGGGTCGGCAACTACACGATGCAACTCCTGCAGGCACTCGATCGGCGACTCGGCTCGACCGAGACCCTCGATGTCCGGCTCGCCGTCCCCGCGGAACGTCGGGTGCGCCTCGACCGCTACCGGTTCCGCCACATTCGCCCGCTGTCGATGCCCATCTCGTTCGGACTCTTCCGCAAGTTGGTCGAGCAGGATCGTCTTCCTCCGATGGACCTGTTGCTGGGCCGGGGCGTGTACTTCTTCCCCGATTTCGCCAAGTGGCCACTGCGGCGTTCCCGCTCGATCACCGCGGTCCACGACCTGTGCTTCGTCCAGGTGCCCGAGATGGTGCACGAGGCCAACGGCGAGTTCCTCCGGCGGGAAGTGGCCAAAGCAGTGCGCGAATCCGACGCGGTCACCGCGCTCACCAGGACGATGGCCGACGAGATCGTCGAGGTGTACCAGGTGTCGGCGTCGAAGGTGCACGTGGTGTCGTGCGCAGTCGACGCCCGCCACTTCTACCGCCGGTCCGAACGTGAGATCGCCGAGGTGACCCATCGTCATGGGATCTTCGGCGACTACATCGTGAGCGTCGGGAACTTCGAGCCCCGCAAGAACCACCTCCGTCTCATCGACGCGTTCCGGTCGCTCCCGGATTCGCTCGCGAACCAGTTCACCCTCGTGCTCGTCGGCGCCGGCGCCTGGAAGGAAGAGCAGGTCCGCGACCGCATCGACGAGGCGATCGCCGACGGTCGGCGGGTGCTCATGCTCCAGAACGAGGTCTCCTTCGAGGACCTCCCGGCGGTCTACAGCGGCGCGACCGCGAGTGCCTATGTGAGCGTCTACGAAGGATTCGGCATGCCTCCGCTGGAGTCGATGGCGTGCGGAACCCCGGTGGTCGCCGGTAACCGCTCGGTGCTCCCCGAAGTCGTCGGCGACGCGGCGCTCCAGGTCGACCCGAACGACACCTCGGCCATCGCCGACGGGCTGACCCGGATCCTGGGTGATGCGGCGCTGAGGGAACAGCTCGTCGCAAGCGGCGCCTCCAACGTGGCGCGCTACGACTGGGACCTCGCGGCCGCCGCGCTCGTCGACATCGTCCGAACGGTCGGCAGGCCATGACCACCCGGGTCGGCATCGACTTCCGCGTCTTCCAGGTCGGGCACCAGTTCCGCGGCATCGGTGAAGTGGCGAGACGGACCCTCGAGTGGTTGGACGCGCACCTCGAGGTGGATGACTCGATGGTGCTCTACGTCGATCCCGACGGCCCCGACGTGTCCCGACTGGCTTCCTCGCTGATCGATTCGGACCGGACCACGACCACGGTGGTGTACCCCAACCCACGCTTTCCGCGCATCGCCAAGGCGATCGCACCGCTGACCGCCGAGCGCGAGCAGCTTCTTGCCGACACCTGCGACGTGTTCGTCGAGTTCGACTTCATGCTCGGTGTGCCCGAGTCGGTCCCGGCGATCGTGGTGCTCTACGACCAGATCCCCCTGCTCCTGGGCGACCAGTTTCCCGAGAACTACCGACCGACCTATGCCGCCGCCAGACGCGCCGGGCTGCCGGTGAAGCAGGCCGTCTACAAGGCCGCGACGAGGACGATCTACGAACGGATGCTGACCGCCGCGCTCCGACGCGCCGCTGGTGTCCTGGTCATCTCCGACCACACGGCCGCCACCACCCGGTCCTTCGCCGAGGAGCACGGCCTGGGAACGTCGATGCCCGAGATCCGCGTCGCCCATCTGGGCCACGGGGCCGGGCTCGAAGAAGGCGACGACGAGGCGGACCTCATGACCCGGTACCGGGTCACCGGACTCGGACTCGACACGACCCCGTTCGTGTTCTTCATGGGCGGCACCGACGAACGGCGGCGCATCGACGATCTCGTCGCCGCGTTCAATTCCCTGCGGGCCGCCGGTCGCCGACTGAAGCTGGTCCTCGGCGGCTACGACTTCGTCTCGGTCGACCGGGTCCTGTCCCCGACGACGCGCCATGCCCTGCAGAGCTCGTCGTACCGCGACGACATCCATCTCCTCGGGTTCGTCGACCACCACCTGCGGGCGTGGCTCTACACGCACGCCGAAGCCTTCGTCTTCCCGAGCATCTACGAAGGTTTCGGACTGCCGGTCGTCGAGTCGCTGAGTCTCGGCTGCCCGGTCGTCGCCTACGACAACTCGTCGCTCCGCGAGGTCGCGGGTCCGAACTGTCTGTTGGTCGAGAACCGGTGGGAACTGCTCAGCGAGGGCATCGCCACGCTCATGGACCGCCCCGCGGACACCAAACGGGCCGACGAATCCGCCGGGCGTAAGTGGGCGGATCGATTCACCTGGGACGACTTCGGGTCGGCAATGGCCGAGATGATCAGCGCGGCGAGCGCCTCCCACTAAGCGCCGCCCGATTCGAAGGCCCACGCGTCCGGGCTCACGACTACTGGGACAGGTAGTTGAAGCCGGACCCACTGCGCTCGAGACCGCCGAACACCCGATCCTCGTCGAAGGCGCCCCGATACACCTTCGACCACGTGGTCATCCCCCCCGGGTCGACGTCGTTGCGACCCAGGATCAGCTTGTAGGACTTGGCCACGAAGCGCTGTGTGTACTCGCCGCTGGCGAGGATGCGCTGGGCGACGGTCCGACGTGACATCGCACCGGTCGCCAACTGGTTGGTCCAGGTCTTGAATCCTCCGGCGTCGACCGGCCGGCCCAGCAGGTCGATGTACAGACACTTCACGTACAGGGAATCGTCGTTGTCCGCACAGGTCCGGTAGTACTCGGAGGAGCTGGCGAGACCCGCCAGGACCACATCGTTGCGGCCGGTCAGGGCGAGCTGGTGGGTCCAGGTCTTCGACCCACCCGCGTCGACGGCGCGACGGAGCAGTTGCCGGTAGTCGTTCGCGACGACGCTCTGGCGGTGTTCGGGCACCGCGTTCAGCCAGTTGACCATGACGGTCCGATCGCCACCGTTGCCCAGATATCCGAGCCAGAAGTTCAGCTCGGAGTCCGAGGCGAAACGCCCTGCGGTGAGCCAGTAGAGATTCTCCACGAAGTTGCCGTTCGCGCCGGACGTGGTCGGCGGCGGCGGAATGGTCGCAGGAGCCGTGGTCTCCGGAGGGAGTTTCGTCGATGGTGGCCTGGTCGTGGGCGGAACCGTCGTCGGGATCGGCCCTGGGGTCTGCGTCGATCCGAACCACCCCGTGAACAGGGTCACGAACGCCTGGTTGGCCGACAGATGCGGCGTGTAGGTGTACAGCGTGGCCGTCGGACCGTTCGACATGGTCACCGTCGTTCCGTCGACGGTGGCCTTCCCGTCGTAGTACACAATCGGGGCGCCCGCGTACTGCTGGCGGTATCCCTTGGTGTAGAAGCCGTAGTTGTGGATCGACTGGTTGCCCCGCCAGTTCAGGTTCCCCACTGCCCGTTGGGCGTTGAACTGCAGTTGCCACGCCCCGTGGTTGACCTGGGCGCTGAAACCGGCGTGGCGTTCTGCCGACACACAGGTCCCGTAGATGCCCAGCGACGGATAGTCGTAGCGAGCCCCTCCATCGGGACAGGCGTAGCCCATCGCCGACCAGTACCGCCACGACGAACAGCCCGAATTGCCCGTGACGAGGTTCTGTTCCTTCTCAAGGGTCACCAGGAGCACCTGGGGGTTCACGCCGTAGAGCTGGGCCGACGCGTGGATGACCGCCGCAGCCGACGTGTTGCCGCCATAGGTGGAGTAGTCGATCGGGAGCGGCGCCGAGTACGAGCGCAGGCACGAGTGCGGGTACCGGTTCAAGAACGACTGGATCTGGGCGGTGCTCATCGTGCCGGTGGCGTTGAACACCGCATCGGACATGAGATTGTTCCGGTCGAACGTGGCCGCGGCGGCACGATTCGAATGACGGATGGTGACGACGCTCACGCAACAGAACGCCGCGATCAGCGCGAGGACCACGATCGATCGGGCTCTACCGGGTCGTGCATGCATGTCAGGGAACCACCGTGAGTCCGAGCACGTCGCGTGCTGTGGCTTCGTGACCGCCGAGTGCGGCGATCACCTTGACGTTCCATTGTCCTGGGGACAGGCCGACCGCAGCCGGGGTCCAGTTCCAGGAGACCGCGCCATCGCTTCCCACCTTCTTCACCGGTAGTGCCTCCGATCCTGACGAAGACGAGAACCGGATTGTACACGTCGCCCCGGGCGAGGTTCGACATGTCGAGGTCCCCTGAGTCGGCCCGTCTCCCTGTCCCATCGACAGGGTGTGCGTGTTCAGGAAGAGGCCCGCGGGGGTCTTCGGAGTCTTCACGCCCCCGGATCCGGTCGTCGGGACCGTGGTCGACGAGGCTCCGGTGCTGGTCGTGGACGCCGAGCGTGGGAGCAGTGGTGGGTGGCGTCGACGTCGATGCCATGGCCGACGTCGACGAGGTGGGGGGTGGTGGTCGTCGACGCGGAGGCACCGCCGCGGGAACTGCTCGAACCACACCCGGCAAGGACCGTCAACAGCAGTGTCAAACCCGTGATCCCCGCCAGCGGTAGCCCGAATCGCCGGGACGTGCGAAACGACATCTCTGCAATTTGAGCACACCGGAACCCGATTGACAAGCGATCGCCGACCATTTCCGCGTCGCGCGAATCGGCGCACGGTCCGACCTCAGACGCCCCGGATCCGATACGCTCCCCCGCGATCGTGCCTCGCAACCTCGTCAAGGTGGCCTTCGACGCGACGGCCTGTCTCGGGAACCGTACGGGGGTGGGGACGTTCGCGACCGAGGTCCTGACCCGTCTCGCCCGACGTGACGACCTCGAAATGGTCGCATTCGCGGTGTCCTGGCGGGGTCGGAACCGGCTCCGAGAGGTGTGCCCGGACGGGGTGCGGACCATGGCCCGACCGGCACCGGCCCGGCCGTTGCGTGCGGCATGGATGCGAATCGACGGACCGGTGGCCGAGTGGTTCACCGGGCCGGTCGACATCGTGCACGGGCCGAACTTCGTGGTCCCCCCGACCCGAAGGGCCGCGGCGGTGGTCACGGTGCACGATCTGACGCCCGTGCGCTATCCCGAGTTGTGCAGCCCGGACACCCTCGCTTACCCGAAGCTCATCGAACGGGCGGTCCGCCGGGGCGCCTGGGTGCAGACGTCATCGCAGTTCGTCGCCGACGAGATCCGGGAGCGGTTCCCGGTCGACCCGGACCGTCTGGTCGTCATCGGCGACGGCGTCAACCCGCCGGGGCCCCCGCCGCGACTCGACGAGGTGTCCCCGGAGGTACGCCGCATCGTGGCCGATGGTGGTCCGTTTCTGCTGGCGTTGGGCACCATCGAGCCACGCAAGGACCTGCCGGCTCTCGTCGAGGCGTTCGCAGCGGTCGCCCGTGCCCGCCCGAACCTCCGGCTGGTCGTCGCGGGACCCGACGGCTGGGGTGTCGAATCCCTCGAGTCGGCGATCGCCGCCAATCCCCACCGCGATCGGATCACCCGACTCGGCTGGGTCACCGACGCCGACCGCGCCACGTTGCTCGAGCGCGCGGAGGTTCTCGTGTATCCGTCCCGCTACGAAGGGTTCGGTCTGCCCCCACTCGAGGCGATGGCTGCGGGAACTCCGGTGGTGGCCACCGACGCGGGAGCACTACCGGAGGTGCTCGGCGACGCGGCGACGACGGTGTCGGCGGCGGCCCTGTCCCACGACCGACCCGAAGGCATCCGGGCACTCGCCGATGCGATCGACGAGGTACTCGACGACGACGCCCGGACTCGGGCCGATCGGGTCGACCGAGGCCGCGCCAGAGCGGCAATCTGGTCGTGGGACGACACCGCCGCCGGCGTGGCGGCGATGTACCGGCGGATCATCTCAGCGTCCTGACGGACTCCGGTACCGGGCCCGTCCGACTCGGACCCCGGCCGTTTCTCAGGCCTGCGAATCGACCTTGGGTGGTGGGACCGAACGGTCGGAGGAGCGCTGGTGTTCGAAATGGAGCGGGAAGGTGACCCGACCCACCATCCGACCCCGGTTCATCACCTGGATCGGTTCCTTGCTCTCGAAATGGTCGTACTCCTCACCTTCGTGAGAATGCATGCCGACGTGGAATTCGTAATCGCCGTCGAGCAGTGGGACGGTCTCGAAGTCGAAGGTGACCACGCCGGTTCCCTCGACATAGTCGATGTCCTCGTCCACCACGTCCGAGTTCGTCCCGACGATCAGGTGGCCGTCGGGATCGAAGATGTTGATCGCGAAAACCACATCGTCGATCCGTTCGGTCGCGTCGTACGCACACTCGATCCTGAGCGACTGACCAGGTTCGAGATAGCGTTCGGTCCCCGGATAGACGACGTTCACGTCAGTGAAGCGAACCTTGCGGGAGAGTTCCCGCTCGGTGGCGAGATCCGCTTCGTCGCCCTCGAGGCCTTCGGCGAAGGCCAGCCCCCGCTGGATCAACGAGTCGCGGAAAGCCCGGATCGTCGGTCCGGGGTCACCGGTTGCCACCACCTCACCCCGGTCGAGCACGACCCCCTGTTGGCAGATCTGACGCAGAAGGTCGGCGGCGTGGGTGACCACGAGGATCGTGCGGCCCTCGGCCTGCATCTCGCGGACACGCTCCAGACACTTGCGCTGGAACGACTCGTCGCCGACCGAGAGCACCTCGTCCACCAGCACGATGTCCGGATCGACGTGGATCGCCAGCGCGAACCCGAGGCGGGCGGTCATGCCGGACGAATAGTGCTTCACCTGCATGTCGATGAACGGAGCGATCTCGGCAAAATCCACGACGTCGTCGAAGATGCGGTTGACATCGGTCTTGGAGAACCCGAGGATCGACCCGTTCAGGTAGAGGTTCTCACGCCCGGTGAGGTCGCCGTGGAACCCGGCGCCCAACTCGAGCAGGGCCGCAAGCCGACCACGGGTGCGGATCACGCCCTCGCTGGGCCGCATGGTCCCGGCCACGCACTTGAGCAGCGTGGACTTGCCGGATCCGTTGTGACCCAACAGGCCGGTCGTCGGTTCCTTCCGCCACCTCGAAGCTCACGTTCTTCAGGGCATAGAAGTCCTCATAGGGCACCCGGCCGAACTTGATGATGCGTTCCTTGGCCGACTGCATCTTCTCCTGATACAGGCGGAACTTCTTGGTCACGTCGACGATCTCGATTGCAGCAACCACGATGTTGTTCAGATCTCCTGACCGAAATTGTCCTCGAGCCGGCCGAACACCGTAACCCGATCCACAACAGCACGATCGCCCCGACCCCGATGATCACCAGGTTGCGCAGGTACCACCACACCGAACCGGCCGGGACGACACCGGTCACCGGATTGCCGTTGATCATCCGGGTACCATTGCAGACATCCTCGTGGTACAGCGCACGTTGGAACGTCAGAATGATCGGCGTGAGCGGGTTGATGAAGCCCAGATTTGCGGGCAGGCCGTGCGCGGCGAGCTTTTCGGCGATCAGCGGGTACGCGCCACACGATCGGCGTCGCCCAGAACCAGGCCAACAACACCAGCTCGAGCAGGTGCTGGGTATCCCGAAGGTAGACGTTGATGGCGCTGAGCATGATCGCCAGCGAGGCGCTGAAGGTGACCAGGACCAGCACGGCCGGGATCAACAACGGCAGGTACGGCCAGTCGGGAGCCCGCTGGACCACGAACAACGCGATGACCAACACGATCGACTGCAGCAACCAGTGCACCAGCGCCGCGCCGACCGATGCGAGCGGGAGGATCTCCCTGGGGAACCACACCTTGTTCACCAGCTGGGCGTTGCCGACGACCGACGAAGAACCACTGCTGAGCGCGCTGGTGAAGAACGTCCAGGGCAACAGTCCGCAGATGAAATAGATCGCGAACATCGGGATACCCGATTTGAAGACGACGCCGAACACGAAGGAGTAGACGATGAGCTGCAAAGCCGGGTTCAGCAGGCTCCAGAGGAACCCGAGAATCGAGTCCTTGTACTTGACCTTGAGTTCCTTGCGGACCAGGTTGCCCGAGCAGTTCCCGGTAGCGCCAGACGTCGCGGATGCGCCGGATCGCACCGGGACGCTTCGAGATCTCGGTCGTCCGCAGCTGAGCCCGGCCGTGCGGCCGATACGAAGATGCCGGGGCCGACCCATCCGGTGCGTCGCCGACCTCGTTCGACGGGGCGTCAACGGTCTCGACCTGCCGGCCGGATCCGCTCATTCGTCCGCACCGCGGTCGGGTACACGCTCTGTCACAGGGTTGCCAGACTACCTTCGCGGGGCCACGTGGACCCACCGCGGGACCGCCGAGGGGCCCTGCGGCTCAGCGCCGGGCCGCACCGGCGGCGATCCCGAAGGTGAGTGCACGAACCGGAGTGCGAGCGCAACCCGATCGACGGCCACGCTTCTCCTAGACTCCCCCGGGATGATCCAGCCAACGCCTCCGGCAATCCTCGACCGGCGCCCGTCCGGTGTCCGCATGAGAAGCACTCGTCACCGGCGCCGCCGGATTCGTCGGCACCCACCTCGTCACCCACCTCCACGAATACGGTGACGAGGTGGAGAAGAGCGACCACACCACCGACGGTGTCGACATCACCGACACCGACGCAGTCGCCGCACTCCTCGACAAGACCCGGCCCGATGCCATCTACCACCTCGCAGGATGGGCCGACGTCGGCGCGCTCCTGGTCGACTCCGACCAGCTGCGTTCCGGGTCAACGCCGACGGAACGCTCAACATTCTGCTCGCCGCCGTCGCCGCCGGTGTCGAACGGGTCCTGATCGTCTCCAGCGCCGACGTCTACGGCGCCGTCGCCGAGGACGACCTCCCCATCACCGAGACCGCGCCGCTCCGACCCGTCTCGCCCTACGCGGCGTCCAAGGTCGCCGCCGACTTCCTCGGGCTGCAGGCCTTCCTCGGACGTGGCCTGGGCGTGCTGCGGGTCCGGGCGTTCAATCACCTCGGCCCGGGCCAGACCGACCGCTTCGTCGCCTCGGCGATCGCCTCGAGAATCGTCGCGCAACGAGCTCGAGGGAACCGACGAGATCCCCATCGGCAACCTTTCGGCACGGCGTGACTTCACCGACGTCCGTGACGTCGTGCGCGCCTACCGGATGCTGATCACCGACGGCACACCCGGCGAGGTGTACAACGTCTGTTCCGGCGCATGACGTGGCGGTGCAGGAGTTGGCCGAGAATGCTCCTCTCACACGCCAAGCATCCGATGCGCTTCGTGACCGACGCGAGCCTGCTGCGCCCGGTCGACGTTCCGGTCCTGCGCGGTGACCACTCCAGGATCACCCGTTCCACGGGTTGGGAGCCGAAGCTTCCGCTCGCACAGACTCTCGAAGACCTCCTCGACGACTGGCGTCGCCGCGTCCGACTCCAAGTGAACCACCATGTCTCACCATTCACAGCCCAGGAGTACCCACACATGACCAAGCGAGCCCTCATCACCGGCATCACCGGTCAGGACGGGTCCTATCTCGCGGAACTGCTTCTCGACAAGGGCTACGAGGTCATCGGCATGGTGCGTCGTTCCTCCACCGTGACCTTCGAGCGGATCGCCCACATCCAGGACCGTGTCACGTTCGTCTCGGGCGATCTGCTGGACGAGTTGTCGTTGATCAACATCGTGCGTGACCAGGCGCCCGACGAGGTGTACAACCTCGCCGCCCAGTCCTTCGTCCAGACGTCCTGGGCTCAACCGGTCCTGACCGGCCAGACGACCGCGCTCGGGGTGACCCGGGTGCTGGATGCCATCAGGTTCGCGGACCCCGGCATCCGCTTCTACCAGGCCTCTTCCTGGAGATGTTCGGCAAGGTCCAGGAGGTTCCCCAGTCCGAATCGACCCCGCTGTACCCACGAAGCCCCTACGGCGTCGCGAAGATCTACGGTCACTGGATCACGATCAACTACCGGGAGAGCTTCGGGCTGCACGCCTCGTCGGGCATCCTGTTCAATCACGAATCACCACGTCGCGGGCTGGAGTTCGTCACCCGCAAGATCAGCCACGCCGTCGCCCGCATCAAACTCGGCCACCAACGGGAGTTGGCGTTGGGCAACCTCGATGCGCAACGCGACTGGGGGTTCGCCGGCGACTATGTCGACGCGATGTGGCGGATGCTGCAACAGGACGAACCCGACGACTACGTGGTGGCGACCGGTGAGACCCATTCGGTGCGCGAATTCTGCGAACTGGCCTTCTCTCACGTCGGTCTCGACTACCACGACCACGTGGTGACCGACGACCGCTTCATGCGACCGGCCGAGGTCGATCTGCTGATCGGCGATGCCACCAAGGCCCGGACGACCCTGGGCTGGGAACCCAAGATGAGCTTCCCCGAACTGGTGCGAACGATGGTCGACGCCGACCTCGCGCTGTGCTCCGGCGAACTCGGCGGACTGCGGTCGTGACCGAAGATCCACAGGGACGGGAGTACGACGAACGCCCCTGGGGTTCCTACACCGTCCTCGAGGATGCCACTGCCGAAGGCTTCAAGGTCAAGCGAATCACGGTCAAGCCGGGGACCCGCCTCAGCTACCAACGCCATGCCCGTCGTGCCGAACACTGGTTCGTCGTGGCCGGCACCGCCACCGTCACGATCGACGACGTGGTGTCCGAGGTCCCGACGGGTCGGGCGGTCGACGTCCCGCTCGGAGCTGCTCACCGGATCGAGAACCGGGGCGACGAGCCGATGACCTTCGTCGAAGTCCAGCAGGGGGACTACCTCGGCGAAGACGACATCGAGCGGCTCGAAGACGATTTCGGACGGGCCGGCTGAGCGCGGATCGGGACGAAAGGATGCGAAACCGCCCCTGATCCGGCAGAATGGAGGCCCATGTCCGCGCGCGGCCTCAAAATCGGCACGATTTTGGCCACGGCCTGTCTGGCCGTGACGCTGACCGCGTGCAGTACGACCGGTCAGGGCGCCGCCGACGGCGCCACCCCCACGTCCGCCGCGCCCACCACGACCGTGCCGGCACCCAAGGTCACCACTTCGGTCGCCGATGGCGCCACCGGGGTGGCGCTCACCAACCCGGTGGGGGTGACCGTCGAGCACGGCACCCTCAAGTCCGTGAAGTTCACGGTCGCCTCCGGGCCGAAGTTCGCGCCGGCGCCCGGCGACGGCATGTTCAACAAGGCACGCACCGCGTGGTTGGCCGGGGGCGACCTCGCACCCTCGACGACCTACCGGATCGCCGCGACAGTCCGTTCCGAAGACGGGCACGACGCAAAGCACACGACCAACTTCACCACCGGTACGTCGCCCACCGAGTTGCACACGTCCCTGAACGTCGGGGACGGCTCGACCTACGGCGTCGGCATGCCGATCATCGTCACGCTCGACCATGCCATCCCCGAGGCCGAACGCAAAGCCGTCACCGACCGTTTGAAGGTGACGAGCACCCCCGCGGTCACCGGCGGCTGGCGTTGGTTCTCGGACACCGAGGTGCACTACCGCCCGAGCGCGTACTGGCCGGCCCACACCAAGGTGAACCTCGCGATCGACTTCGCCGGGCTGCACCTCGGACCGGGCGTCTGGGGAGTCGACGGTCGCACGGTGAACTTCTCGATCGGTGATGCGCACGTCTCGACCGTCGATGCCGCCGCCCACACCATGCAGGTGAAGGTGAACGGCCAGGTCGTCAAGACGTTGCCCGTATCGACGGGCAACGCGAAGTATCCCACGCACAGCGGCGTGCACGTCGTCAACGAGAAATCCCCGAAGGTGATCATGGACTCGGCGACCGTCGGCATCCCGCGCAACTCACCCGACGGCTACTACGAGACGGTGCTCTGGGATGTCCGGATCTCCAACAGCGGCGAGTTCGTCCATGCTGCGCCCTGGTCGACAGGCGCGCAGGGCAACTCGAACGTGTCCCATGGATGCGTCAACGTTTCCACCGCCAACGCCGAGTGGTTCTACAACTTCTCGATGCCCGGCGATGTCGTCCAGGTGCTCAACACCCCCAATCCCCTGCAGCCGTGGAACGGCTACGGCGATTGGCAGATCCCCTGGGCGCAGTGGGTGAACTGACCGACTGACCTACTTCAGGACCGGCGGAACCAGGCGGTGATACGAGCCCAGATTCCCGGGCGTTCCGACTCCGCTACCACAGGCTGCTGCGGGGGCGGAGCGGGAGCCGGAGCCGGTGGAGGGGTGGTGGTCCCGGCCCGGTGCTCGGCCGCGAAGGCCTCGGCCGCGGCCCGAGCAGCCTCGGCCTGCGCCGTGTCCGGGCGGACCATCTCCCCGGTGTGATCGACCCGAGCGGCTCGTTCCGTCGGGTCCGACGCGCTGGATCACCGGCATCTCTCCGGTCTCCATGCGTTCCAGCCGACCCTTGACCTGGCTCAGGACGGTCTTGGACCCCTCGGTGCTCACCTGTTTCGGACTCTTCTGGTCTGGCATACCCACACCTACCTGTTCGACAACTGCGCATCGTAGCGCTTGAGGCACGCAACGTACGGTAATCCGCATCGACACGTCAGGAGAATCCCCGGCGGCGGAGTCGGCCAGATACGGTGGGGCCGATGATCTCCGTGCTGGCCGGCGGCGTCGGCGCCGCCCGACTGCTCGCGGGCGTGCAACTCGTGCACCCCGCCGAGGAGATCACGGCCGATCGTCAACGTGGGCGACGACCTGTGAGATGCACGGCCTCCACATCAGCCCCGATCTGGACACCGTCACCTACACCCTGGCCGGTGCGATCGATCCCGCAGCGGGGATGGGGCCTCGCCGGACGAGTGCTGGCAGGCGATGGCGACGCTGCGCAGACTCGGCGGCTCCCGCCTGGTTCAACCTCGGCGACCGCGACCTCGGCACCCACCTCTACCGGACCACGCGGCTGGGCGAGGGAGCCCCGCTTCCGCGGGTCACCACCGAGATCGCCCGCGCCCTGGGGCGTCGAGGTGCGGGTGCTCCCGGTGACCGACGACGAGCTGCGCACGATGCGTCACGGTTGCTCCTACCCCGACGAAGACGGCGGCCACGGGGCGGGAGATCGCCTTCCAGGAGTACTTCGTGCGACTCCGCCACGACGTGCCCGTCACGCGCGGTCCGCTTCGACGGCGCCGAGCGAGAGCCGACCCGCACCCGGCGTGCTGGAGGCCATCGCCGACGCCGACCGGCTCGTCATCGCCCCCTCGAACCCGATCGTCTCGATCGATCCGGTCCTGGCCGTGCCCGGCGTGCGCGAGGCCGTCGACCCGGCGGCCGACGACACCGTCGCCGTCTCGCCGATCGTCGCCGGTGCCGCGCTCAAGGGTCCGGCCGACCGGATGCTGCCGAACTCGGCCACGAATCCTCGGTGGTGGGCGTGGCCCGGCTCTACGCCGGCCTCGCGCCGCACCCTCGTGATCGACGAGGCCGACGCCGAGCTCGCACCGGCCGGTGGAGGCGCGGGCATCGGAGGCGTCGTGGCGCCGACGGTCATGTCGGACGATTCCCGAGGCCGACGGCGCTGGCCCGCGTCGCGATCGCCGGGTCGCCCATGACCGCGGCGAGCGCCCGACCCGATCGAGCTGTTCGGCGTCGACGGGATCGGCGAGATCCGCCCCGGCGACGACCTCGCCGCGATCATCGCCGCCGCCACCGAGCTGGCGCGACGGCGACGTCGTGGTCGTCACCCAGAAGGTCGTGTCCAAGGCCGAGGGCGCCTGGTGGCGTGCGACCCCGACGACCCCGCACACGCCGGCGGTCGTCGAGGCGGAATCGGTGCGCGTGCTGCGCCGACGGGGCGACCTCGTCATCAGCCAGACCCGTCACGGCTTCATCTGCGCCAACGCGGGAGTCGACCTGTCGAACGTCGAGGCGGGCTGGGCGGCGCTGCTGCCCGAGGACCCCGACCGCTCGGCCCGCCGGATCCGCGACGGCCTCGCGCACCATGGGGGGGTCGAGGTCGCCGTCGTCGTCTCCGACACCTTCGGTCGGGTCTGGCGACGCGGCGTGACCGACGTGGCGATCGGGTGCGCCGGCATCGGGGCGATCCTCGACCTGCGCGGCACCGACGATGCCACCGGACGGGAGCTGTCGGTCACCGAGGTGGCGGTGGTCGACGAGATCGCCGCGGCTGCCGAGCTGGTGATGGGCAAGGCCCGCGCCCTTCCCGGTCGCCGTCGTCCGTGGCGTCGACGCCGGACTGGTTCCGTCGCGGCGAGGTGCGAACCGAGATCGTCCGTCCCGCCGCCGAAGACCTCTTCCGCTGACCGGCCGGGATCGTCTCCCGCGGATCCCGACCCGTCGCCCGTGAGATCTCTGGTGCCCGGACTCGTCGGCGTCAGGTGCGCTGATCGCGGAAGTAGTCGAGCACCTGCGCCGTCCCTTCGGCGAGGGTCGTCCACGGTCTCCAACCCAGCTGGAGCTCGGCCCGCGCCGCATCCAGCGCACTGCGGGCCACTTCGCCGAGACGTGCCTCCGCGAACGTCGGGTCGACCTCGACGCCGGCGGCCGCCGCCATCACCCGGTACAGCTCGACGACCGAGGTCTCGGTGCCGGTCCCGATGTTGAGCACCAGGCCGCCGCCCCGCTCGGCGGCACGGGCGAACGCGTCGACGACGTCGTCGACGAAGACGTAGTCCCGGGTCTGTCGCCGTCGCCGAAGATCCGTGCACTGCTCGCCGGCGAGCAGCCGCCCGGCGAAGATCGCCACCACGCCGGCCTCGCCGTGGGGGTCCTGGCGCGGCCCGTAGACGTTGGCCAGGCGCGAGCGCCGTGAACTCCAGGCCGTGCAGTTCCCGGTAGGCGACCAGGTAGTCGCCGACGCCTTCTTGGCCACGCCGTAGGGCGAGACGCGGCACCTGCGGGTGGGCCTCGGTGACCGGGAAGTCGTCGTCGGCGACCTGTCGCCGTAGATCGTGCCGCCGCTCGACGCGAACACCACCTTGCGGGCGCCGGCCGGCCGTGCGGCCTCGATCACGTTCAGGCTGCCCATGATGTTGACGCTTGCATCGAGCGACGGGTCGGCCGACCGAGACCCGCACGTCGATCTGGGCGGCGAGATGGAACACGACCTCGGGCGAGCGGCGCGCGAACAGCTCGACGATGCCGGGGTCTCGCACGTCGATCTGGTGGAAGGTCACGCTTCCCCGGGCGAGTCGCCGGGCCTCGGCCAGGTTGGCGAGCTTGCCGCTGGACAGGTCGTCGACCACGTCGACTCGAATGCCCCTCGGAGAGCAGACGGTCGACGAGGTTCGAACCGATGAACCCGGCGCCGCCGGTGACCAGGGTCTGCATCAGGCCGGCTCCGGTCGCTTCACTCGCGTCGCAGTTCCTCACCGCGTTCCACCACGGAGTCCGTACCCAGCACGCACAGGTCGCCCACCCGGGCGCCCGCTCGCGACCGCGTGCACCGGGTCCGACGATGGAATCGGTCACCGCGGCGCCATCGCCGATCACCGCACCGGCCATCACCACCGAACCCGTCACCGTTGCACCGCCGCCGACGGTCACGTCCTCTCCGATCACCGAACGCTGCACCGAAGCGCCGCTGAGCTGGGCCTCAGGGTGCACCCCGTCTACCGGGTCGCCGCGGCGTCCGTCGAACAGGTCGAGCTGCGCCTGCAGATAGGTCGCCGGGGTGCCGGTGTCGATCCAGTAGGTGTCCTGGACCACGCATACAGCACGCCGTCGTCGACCAGCCCGGGAAACGTCTCGCGCTCGATCGAAACCGGGCGATCCTCGGGAATGCGTTCGATCGCCGACGGTTCCAGCACGTAGGTGCCGGCGTTGATCTGGTCCGTGGGGCTCGGTGCCGGCCTCCGGCTTCTCGACGAATTCGGCTCGACACGTCCGTTGCCGTCGGTGCGACCACCCCGAAAGCCGAGGGATCGGCGACCCGGTGCAGGGCGATCGTCGCCGTCGCCCCGGCCGCTTCGTGGCGCTCGAGCAGATCGGTGATGTCGAGATCGGTCAGCACGTCCCCGTTGCACACGATCGACCCGCTCGTCGATCCAGCGCAGCGAGCGGCATACCGGATGGCACCCGCCGTGTCGAGCGGCTCGGGTTCGACCGCGTAGGCAAGGCGCACCGGGCCGTGCCGGGAGCCGGGGTAGGCCTCCTGGAACGCGTCGGGCCGGAACCCGAGCGAGAGGATCGCCTCGGTGACGCCATGCGCGGCCAGGTGTTCGAGGACATGCTCGATCATCGGCCGATTCACGATCGGCAGCATCTGCTTGGGCGTCGAATTCGTCAGGGGCCGCAGACGGGTGCCGAACCCTCCGACGAGCACGATGGCGCGGGTCACGGGATCCGACGCTACCAACTCGACCCGGGCGCGGGAAGTCAACGGCCGCGCCGCCCGGTCAGCTCGAAGAACAGCTCTCTCATAGGACTTCGCCACGGCACTCGGCGACGCCCAGCCCTCCACCCAGCGACGCCCGGAGTCGCCCATCGTCGCTGCCCCCTCGGGGTCTGCGAGCAGGTCGGCGGAACGCGGCGACGAAGGCCGTCGGATCCTCGGGCGGAACGGCGATCCCGGCCCCGGAGCGCTCGGCGATCCGTTCGCCACTTCGGTTCCCGGGTCGACGCTCGCCACGAACGGTCGACCGGCCGCCAGGATCGAATAGGTCTTCGAGGGAACGCTGGCGTGGGCGAGTCCCCGCTTGAGCGGGACGACGTGGATGTCACCTGCAGCGAGGACCTCCGCGAGCCGTTCCCGGGGTTGGAAGTCGACGAACCGGACGTTCGAGAGACCAGCCGCGTCGGCCTCGAGCTCGCGCGCGCGCCGAACCCTGGCCGTTGACGACGAAGACGATCGACTTGTCCTGTGAGAAGGCCCGGGCCCCGGCGATGAGCAACTCGAAGCGACTGGGAGTACCCGACGTTTCCGGCGTAGAGCACGATGCGTTTGCCCTGAAGTCCCAGTTCGCGCCGGTAGGCGTTGTCGGGATCGGCCGGTCGGATGAATCCGGTGTCCACGAAGTTCGGAATCACCCGGACCTTTCCTGTCGTCACGCGCGGCGGCAGCTTGGCCGCGACATTGGCACGCAGGTCGTCCGAGAGCACCGTGACGGCATCGGCGCTCCGATAGGTCATCCGCTCGAGCAGTCGGGCGACGGCGATCATCCGCTCGTCGGTGAGCATGCCCAGTTCGACCGCGACGTCAGGGAAGATGTCCTGGACGTTGAACACGATGGGGATGCGTCGCAGCCGGGCGACGGCAACCGCCGCCGGGCCGAGCGTGAGGGGCGGAGACATCGCGAGCACCACCTCGGGTCGTGAGCGGCTCAACGCGGCGGTCAGCCCGCTCAACGCGGTGAAGCCCGCGAAACCGGCGGCACGCGAGACGAGGTTCGTCTTGTCGGTGGGGAACGGATGCAACCGTGAGATGGTTCCCCAGTCGGTGGAAGCATGGTCGACGACCGTGCCGCGCCAATCGATCTCCACCTGATGGTCTGCGTACCAGGGCAACGAGGTCACGACGTGCAGTCGATGACCGAGCGCGCCGCAGCTCGGTGACGATCCGGGTCATCACGTCACCCGTCGGCGCGACGTCGGGGGCGAAATGCGGGCAGACGACCAGTATTCTCACGACGGCACACCCGCAACGCGACGGTAGAGCTCGACCAGCGAGGGCACGATCCGATCCCACGAGAACGTCGCGGCCTGCTCGAGCCGGCGGCGCGTCGCCTCTGCCGAGACGAACGCTCCCTGTGATCCCGCCATCATCACCTCGGCCCAGCCGTCCACGTCGTCGGGATCGAGGAGGACCCCGGCGTCTCCGACCACCTCGGGGAGCGACGCGGCGGACGAGGCGGCGAGCGGCGTGTCGAGTTCGAACGCTTCGAGCACGGGCAGCCCGAACCCCTCGTAGCGTGACGGAAAGGCGACCAGGGACGCGTGACGTTCGAGCGCGACGACCTCTGCCCGGGTGACGCGACCGACCCGACGCACCAGGTGCGCCACGCCGCGCCGTTCGATCAACTCGGCGATCTCGGCATCGGCTTCGCCGGCCGAACCCGTCAACACGAGGGTCGGGGCATCCGGATCCTTCGCGCACACCGCGAGCGCCTCGACGAGCACCCGATGGTTCTTGTGCGGGTAGGTGATCGCCGGATACAGCACGTACGGACCCTCGAGACGGAAGTCGCGCCGCACCTCGTCCTCGGTCATCGCGGAGTCCCCGTCGATCGACCCGACCCCTGGAGCGCCGTGGGGCACCACGACGATCTTGTCCTCGTCGACATCGACGAGTCGCACGAGCCGGTCGCGGACGAACGCGGACGGGACGGCGACCACGTCCGCGCGGCGCACCGACCGCGGAATCATCTCGTTCAGCCACGCCCGCTTGAGCGGGGAGAAGACACTTCCCGGCTCCAGCGGCTGCACGTCGTGGAGGGTGAGCAGGGTGGGCACCCGTACTCCCAACGGGACGACCCCCCCACCGCAGTGCAGCACGTCGAGACGGTCCCGCCTGACGAGCGGGGGCAGACTGGCCGTCTCGACCAGGACCCGGACGCCTCGGCTCCCTCCGGGAACGGCGATGGTCCGCGTGGGCACCCGTTCGACGATCTCGGGGTGGGCCCGGGAAAAGGACGATTGCGCATAGAGCTGGATCGACAGTCCCGGTTCGTCCAGAGCCCTGAGCGCGTCGACCGTACCGACGGCGACGACCTCGCTGCCACCCACCTCGCCGGGACGCAGCCACATCAGATTCATCCCCACCCGAAGCGATGCGGTCACCGTCCGAGCACCTCGCGGTAGGCGTCCAGAACGGCGGCCCCGGTGCGTTCCCAGGTGAACTGATCGGCCCGTTCGGTGCCGGCCCGGGCCAGCCGCCGGGCGAGGTGGTCGTCGTCGAGCACCTGAACCAGCGCCGAGGTGAGCGCCTCATCGTCACCTGGATCGACCAGCAACCCGGCGTCCGCCACGATTTCAGCCATCGCAGTGTCCTGCGAGGTGACCACCGGGGTGCCTTGTGCCATCGCCTCGAGCACCGGGAGGCCGAATCCTTCCCAGACACTGGGAAAGCCGAACACGTCCGCCCCCGCGAGCAGGGCCGACTTCTCGGCTTCGGTGACGAATCCGACGTTCAGGATCCGCCCCGGGTGTGTTGCTGCCCGTCTCGACGTCGCACCCCAACCCGCTCCACCGGCGAAGACCACCGACACGTCGTCGGGCAGTCGCGGGACGACACGGGCAAGCGCCGCGGCGTTCTTGCGGGGCTCGTCGGTGCCGAGATGCAGCACGTAGCGACCGGTGATGGCGAACTTCCGCCGCACCTCTGCGACCGCACCGGGTGTGACGACCGGTCGACGCACCCCCAGGGGGACGACCCGCAGGCGGTCGGGGGCGATCCCGGCGTCGACCGCATCGCGACGTGTGGCCTCCGACGAGCACAGCACCAGGTCGGCATCGCGCCGGATCCGCCGCAGGGCGGCAGCGAAGAAGCGCAACCCCTGTTCGCGTGAAGTACTCGGGATAGCGGACGAAGGCGAGGTCGTGCAGCGTCACCACGATCGGGACGGTCCGCGTCGGCATGGCGAACGCCGACACGTGAATGACGTCGACGGGGCCGGTCACGGTCTCGACCGACGGGACGGCGAACCGGTTCCAGCTCTCGTAGAGCAGACTCCGCGGGAGCGGCAGCATGGCGACCGGAACCGTCGGCGCCCAAGGTTCCGGTGGCGGTCCGGCGTGGCGGGCCGCCACCCCGATCACCTCGACCTTCCCGCTGCGGCGGAGCACCTCGCTGATCTCCAGCGCCGCCCGGGCCGTTCCCCCCGGCACCCGGTGCCAGCAGGCCTCGAGGGTGAACGCGATGCGGGGCTTGGGAGCAACGGCGACCATGTCGGTGCCGATTCTCGCATGTCAGGGTCGATCGCCCTTCAAACCTCATCGCAAAGCCGACTCCACTCCGGCGGTAGCATGCACGGCCATGCCGACCTTCTTCCAGGATCGTCGCGTCCTCGTCACCGGCGGTTCCGGCTTCCTCGGCACCGCGGTCCGCGCACGGCTCTCCTCCGTCGGAGCCAATCGGGTCGTCGCCCCTTCCAGCGCCGACTTCGACCTTCGAACCCGATCGGCGACCGCCGCGCTGTTCGACGAAACGGAACCGGACCTCGTCATCCATCTGGCGGCGCGGGTCGCCGGAATCGGAGCTAACCAGCTGCATCCGGCCGAGCTCTACCTCGACAACCTGCTGATGGGCACCTACGTGATCGACGAGGCCCGACTGCACGAGACTCCCAAGACCGTCGTCGTGGGCACGATCTGCTCGTACCCCAAGTTCACCCCGGTGCCGTTCTCGGAAACCTCGCTGTTCGAGGGGTATCCCGAGGAGACGAATGCGCCGTACGGCATCGCGAAGCTCGCACAGCTCGTGCAACTGCAGTCGAACCGCGCCCAGTTTTCTCAGAACGGCATCTACCTGATGCCGACGAACCTGTACGGCCCCGGCGACAAGTTCCACCCGGACGTCTCCCATGTGATCCCCGCCCTGATCAAGAAGTGCGTCGACGCGATCGAAGGTGGGCACGAGGAGATCACCGTCTGGGGAACCGGGTCGGCGAGTCGCGAGTTCCTCTTCGTGGACGATGCCGCGGAGGGGATCGTCGCCGCAGCCGAACACTACGACGGTGCCGAACCGGTCAACCTCGGTGCCGACCACGAGATGCCCATCCGCGAACTGGTCGACCAGATCGTCACCGCGACCGGATACACGGGTCGCGTCACCTGGGACACCTCCAAACCGGACGGCCAACCCCGGCGCCGGGTCGATGCCTCGCGCGCGGCCGACGCGTTCGGATTCAAGGCACACACACCCTTCGCCGACGGCCTCGCCCGGACCGTGGACTGGTATCGCTCCAACCGTGAAGCGGCGGAGGCCCGCGACCACTGAGCCCCGCCCCGGAGTCGAAGACCAGGCGCGGCCCGCGCCGCTTCAGGTCGGAGAACCGGTCCGACGGAACCAGTCGGCAGTCCGACGCAGCCCCTCGTCGAGGCCGATCGTGGGAGACCACCCCAGCACCGATTCGGCGAGACCGATGTCGGGACGGCGTCGAGAAGGATCCTGGTCCGGCCGATCGACGTTGACCAGGGTCGAGGTCGAGCCGGTCACCGTGAGCACCCGCCGGGCCAGATCGGCGACCGAATGCTCCTCGGTGCTGCCGATGTTGACCGGCCCGACGTACGACGACGCGTTCAGGGCCAGGAAGGCACGAACTGTGTCGTCGACATAGCAGTAGCTGCGCGGTCTGGGCTCCGTCGCCGTGAATCAGCAACGGGTCGCCGCGAAGCGCGGCGGTCACGAACGAAGACACGACCCGTCCGTCGTCGGGTCGCATGTTCGGCCCGTAGGTGTTGAAGATGCGCGCGATGCGCACGTCGAGACCGTGCACCCGGTGGTAGGCCATGCACATCGCTTCACCGAAGCGCTTGGCCTCGTCATAGACTCCCCGTGGACCGATCGGGTCGACGTGGCCGCGGTAGTCCTCCCGCTGGGGATGGACCTGAGGGTCGCCGTAGACCTCGCTGGTCGACGCGAGGAAGTAGCCGGCCCGCTTCGCCTTGGCCAACCCCAGGGTGTTGTGGGTGCCCAGCGATCCGACCTTGAGGGTCTGGATGGGCAGGTCGAGGTAGTCACGAGGTGAAGCCGGCGACGCGAAGTGCATCACCGCGGTCGACCTCGCCGGGAACCCAGACGTAGTTCGAGACGTCCTGGTCGACGAAGGTGAAGCCGGCCTGCCCGAACAGCTCGGCGATGTTGGCCGGGTTGCCGGTCACCAGGTTGTCGAGACAGACGACCTCGTCTCCACGATCGAGCAGGGCCCGGCACAGATGGGATCCGAGAAAGCCGGCGCCTCCCGTGACGACGACCCTGGCCATGTGTTCAGTCGGTCCGGCCGAGGCCGTCCACGACGAATCCGGCACGTCGAAGCGACGATCGATCCAGCAGGTTCCGACCGTCGACGATGACCCGTCGATGCATCAGACCACCGATCCGCTCGAAGTCGAGCCACCGGAATTCATCCCATTCGGTCAGCACGACGAGGACATCGGCTCCATCCGCGGCGGCATAGGCATCGGCGGTGACCTCGACCGCTTCGCGGCGGACTGTCGCCCACGGTGGGGTCGAAGGCCCGCACGATAGCACCGCGGGTGACGAGCCGATCGATGATCGCCAGCGACGGGGAGTCACGGAGATCGTCGGTGAGCGCCTTGAAGGTGAGTCCCAGCACGGCGACGGTCCGGCCGGCGAGTTCTCCGCCGACCGCGGCGGCCACCTTGTCGACGATCCGGTCGAACTGGGCGTCGTTCGTGGCGATCGCGCTCTCCAGTAGCGAGAAGTCGTAGCCGTAGTCGCGCGCGATCCGGACCAGTGCCTGCGAGTCCTTGGGGAAGCACGAGCCTCCCCAACCGGGTCCCGGGCGGAGGAACTCACTTCCGATGCGCTTGTCGTAGCCCATTCCCAGGGTCACGTCCTCGACATCTGCGCCCACCTGCTCGCACAATGCGGCGATCGCGTTCACGTAGGAGACCTTCGTCGCCAGAAAGGCGTTCGACGCGTACTTGATCATCTCTGCCGACGCCGCGTCGGTGACCAGCACCGGAGCACCCAGTCGCGCTGTACGCCTCGGCCAACCGCACCGCGGCCGACTGGTCGTCGCATCCGACCACGACCCGGTCGGGGTGGAGGAAGTCCGCCACCGCAGTGCCTTCGCGGAGAAACTCGGGGTTGGACACCACCGAGACGTCCCCCCGGCCGATCACCTCGGCGACGATACCGGCCGAACCCACCGGCACGGTCGACTTGTTCACGACGACCGCTCCCGCCATCAGGTGCGGTCCGATCGTCCCGGCCGCCTGCTCGACGTAGCTCAGGTCCGCCGCTCCGTCACCACCCTGCGGGGTGGGAACGCACAGGAACACGAACTCGGCACCGGCCACGGCCTCGATCGCATCAGTGGTGAAGGTGAGACGTTCCGCGGCGATCCCGGACTGCACCAGTTCGTCGAGTCCCGCCTCGAAGATCGGGGTCTCACCCTTCTGCAGGAGCGCGACCTTTTCGGCGTCCACGTCGACGCAGCACACCCGGTGACCGAGGTGCGCCAGACAGGCCCCGGTGGTGAGCCCGACGTAGCCCGTTCCGACGACGACGATGTCTGTGTGCATGGCGGATCGAAGTGTAGAGGACGGATGGGAACTGGATCGTCAGCCGCAGTGCACGCCCTTGGGCGTCGGACCGGGCAGGTAGCCCGGGATGGTCGAGGTCGTGCTCGTGGTCGAGGTCGCCGACGCACCCGGAGCGGTCGTGGACGGGGCCGTCGACGTGGTCGAGGTCGTCGACGTGGTCGACGGGCCCGGCACCGCCGCCGCCGATTTCGCCTGGGTGAGGACGCCGGTCAATGACGTCCCCGTCACCAGCACGAGTAGTGGGGTCGTCGAGTGCTGATACCAGGTGTCGACCTGTTGGTAGACGACCTTCGAACGGAGGTGGCGGGCGAGAAGGCGGGCCTGCGCCTCCTGTCCGGCGTGGTAGCGGATGATCGACGCCGACTTGGAAACCCCCAACTCGTCGGAAGGTTGCGCCACCGAGAATCCGACCTTGTGCAGTGCCTGGGCCACATTGGTCGCCTCGTTGGAGCGGCCGGTCCCGTTGTGCACCTCGACGGTCACCGACCGCGTCGCGGCATCGGCGGCGGAGGTGTTCTGGAACGGGGCGAGCACCGCTTCGGCCTCGGGTTGAAGCGGTTCGAGAGCGGCCGCACCGTTGATGTTCACGCCGTACACCGGCAGCTGCGTGGTGACCAGTTGGTCGGGATTGAACGAGCGGAACGTACGTCCCAGCTTCAGGATGTCACCGACGGTCAGATTCCCGTCGGTGCGCACCGACTTGATCCCGGCGTCGACCAATCTGTTCATCACCAGTGGGTCGCGGATGCCCTTGGCGACGGCCCGTTTCAACACGCGGCGGATGAAGTCCTGTTGGCGCTGAATCCGCCCGAAGTCGTTGCCGTTGTCGTTCGTCCAGGTGTTCGGGTCGCCGGGCACCGTCTGGTACTGCATGTGCCGGCTCCGGGCGTACGCGAGCGCCTCGGTGGGGTTCAGGGTGTAACAACCTGGACCGGGGATGTCGATCGCCGTGTGCGCCAGGCCGTCGGATGGATCGAAGTCCCTGATTCCGGTGTTGAAGTAGATCGGCACGCCACCCACCGCGGAGACGATCTTCTCGAACCCGGCGAAGTCGACTTCGACGTAGTGGTTGATCGGGATCTGGAAGTTCGCTTCGATCGTGTTGATCAGGGTCTCCGCGCCCTTGACACCCCCGCCGCCGAGCCCGAGTGCCGAGTTGATCTTCTGATGGATCCCCTGGCCGGCGATCTCGACCCAGAGGTCCCGCGGCAACGACAGCAGCTGGGCAGTGTGCTCCTTGGGATCGACGTGCAGAATCATGATCGTGTCCCCACGCGCCCCGGTGACCGAGCCGCGCCCTTGGAGCGCAGGATCGGACGACGACAGGCCGAGGTCGCTGTCGGTGCCCACGATCAGGATGTTCTGGGGAGCGCCCGGGGTCGGATCGGGTTGGGTGAGCGCTCCGGAAAGCGCCATCCGATTGACGCTCGCAAGCTTCGTGTTCGCATAACCGAACACGGCGGCGGTACTCAGGGCCACGACGATGACGCAGATGTTGAACCCGATCAGGACGCGCTGCGGCCAGCTACGATGCGGCTTGAAGCGGCGCGAACCCATCCGGGCGATGTTATCGGGACCCTGGCAGGATCAGCCGAGGCCGAGCGACCGGGCAATGACCAGCCGCTGTATTTCACTGGTCCCCTCGCCGATCTCGAGGATCTTGGCGTCCCGGTAGTGGCGGGCGACAAGCGTCGATTCCATGAACCCGGATCCGCCGAAGATCTGGGTTGCCATTCGTGCTGCGGTCACCGCCGACTCGGTGGCCACGAGCTTTGCCATCGCCGCGGCCTCCTTGAACGGCTTCCCGGCGTCTTTCAGGGCGGCCGCCTGGTAGATCAGCAGGTGGGCCGATTCGGCCATCGCGGCCATGTCGGCGCACTTGAACGACACCGCCTGGAACCCTCCGATGCGGCGGCCGAACGCATTCCGGCTCTTGGCATAGGCGACCGACTCGTCCAGGCAGGCGCGGATGACGCCGAGGGCGAAAGCGGCGATCGCAATCCTGCCGTCGTCGAGGATCGCCAGGAACTGGGCGAAGCCCCGGCCCGGATCACCGAGGAGGTTCACCCTGGGGACCCGGCAGTCGACGAATCCCAGCTCGTGGGTGTCCGAGGCGTGCCAGCCCATCTTGCGATACGGGGGCGCAATGGTGATCCCCGGCGTCCCGCTCGGAACGATGATCGTAGAGATTTCCGGGGCGCTTTCGCCACCCGGTTCGGTCCGCGCGGTGACTATTACGAACGAGGTGATTTCGGTCCCCGAGTTCGTGATGAAGGCCTTGGATCCGTCGATCACCCACTCGCCGGTCGCGTCGTCGTAGCGGGCACGGGTCACCGTGCCGCCGGCATCGCTGCCGGCCTCGGGTTCGGTGAGTCCGAAGCCGCCGAGGGCCCGGCCGGCACAGAGATCGGGCAGCCACTGCTGCTTCTGGTCCTCGGTGCCGTAGGAGAAGATCGGATTCGCGCCGAGCCCGACTGCGGCCTCGACGGTGATCGCGATCGACTGATTGATCCGTCCCATCTCCTCGAGGGCGAGACACAGGGTGGTGAAGTCGCCGTCCATCCCCCCGTACTCGGCCGGGAACGGAATGCCGAACACGCCCAGGTCACCCAGCTTGCGGACGGCGTCCAGCGGGAAGGTCCGTTCGCGGTCCCAGCGTTCGCTGTTCGGGGCCACCTCCTGTTCCATGAATGCAGCTACCACCGAGCGAAAAGCCAGCTGCTCGTCACTGAACGTGATCATCCGAGCAGTGTAGATTGAGACGAATCCGAGTGACGACTCCGCTTCTAGCGTCCGGGGTCGGTCGCGCATCGAGGTGAATCACATCTCCGGCCGCCACGACTCTTCGCTCGCCAGCGCCGGTGGTCACGATCAGTCTTCCACTCATGTCGACGTCCGCTGCCGTGCCGCACAGCTCGGCGGGCCCGAGGTCGACCCGTACCTCACGTCCGAGGGTCACACACGGCGCCCTCCACGCATCCAAGGTTGCGGCACGATCGTCCAGAAGCTGGCGATAGCGACGTTCCAGGGCGCCGAGGTAGCCATGCAGCACCTCGTCCAACGAGACCGGATGGTCGAGGAGCTCGTGCAATGCGATTCTCCGTTCGGCGACCTCGTGCGGCAGGCGATCGACGATCGTGACGTTCATCCCCATGCCGGCGGCGACCAGGACCCGTTCGTCCCCGCGCGCCCGCCGGTGGCCGTCGGCAGCCGTGCTGCCGGTCGTCCAGTCCACCTCGGCGAGGATCCCGGCAAGCTTCCGCTCCCGTCGCACGGGTGTTCCAGGTATCGGGCCTCCGACCGATTCGACGACCAGATCGTTCGGCCATTTTATCCCGACTCCCTCGACCCCAAGACCGCGCACCGTGTCGAGCACGGCGATGGCGACCATGGCCGTCGTCAGCTCGACGACCCGACCGGGCGGCCGCAACAAGACCGAACACAACAGTCCCGTGGCCGGTGGCGCGACCCAGCTCCGACCGTGCCGACCCCGTCCCGCGGTCTGGACGTCGGCCACGACGACGATCCCCTCGCCGCCGCCGTGACGACCCAGAGCCAGCATGTCGGAATTCGTCGATTCCGTGGAGGACTTTCGACGGATATCGACGAATCGAATCTGCCGATGTGGATGCGACATGTCGCTCCCGCGACGATCTCGGAACGGGTCGCCCGCATGCGTAATCCGCGGCTGATCTGGCATCGGACCCCCCGCAGCGGCCACCATGTGCCGTGCTCAAAAAGGTCTTGATCGCCAATCGTGGGGAAATCGCCGTCCGGGTCATCCGGGCCTGCAAGGAGATGGGAGTGCCGCGGTCGCCGTGTATTCCGACCTCGACCGCGACGCGCTGCACACCCGCCTCGCGGACGAGGCCTACGCGCTCGGTGGTTCAGACCGCGACCGAGAGCTACCTGACACCGAGAAGCTCCTCGAGGTCATCGAGCGGTCCGGGGCGGACGGCGTGCACCCGGGCTACGGCTTCTTCTCGGAGAACACCGACTTCTCCCGGGCGGTCACCGACGCCGGGGTCGACGTTCATCGGGCCGCCCCCCGAAGCCATCGAGGTGATGGGCGACAAGGTCTCCAGCCGGATCGCCGCGGCAGAAGGCCGGAGTCGCCGGGGTTCCCGGGACCACCGAGTTCCTGTCCTCACCCGACGAGATCGTCGCATTCGGCGACGAGCACGGATGGCCGGTCGCGATCAAGGCCGCATACGGCGGAGGCGGTCGCGGCATGCGGGTGGTCGAGTCCGCGGACGAAGCCGCGGCCGCATTGGAATCGGCCCAGTCCGAGGCGCTGAAGGGCTTCGGCCGCGACGAGTGCTACCTCGAGCGCTACCTCACCTGGCCACGCCACGTCGAGATGCAGATCGTCGCCGACACCCACGGCAACTGTGTCTGGATCGGCGAGCGGGACTGCTCCGTCCCAGCGCCGCCACCAGAAGCTCATCGAAGAGTCCCCTGCCCCGGCGTTCCCCGACGAGATCCGCCAGGCCATGGGCGAAGCGGCGGTCAAGGTTGCCAAGGCGTGCGGCTACGTGAACGCCGGCACCGTCGAGTTCCTCTACCAGGACGGCGACTTCTACTTCCTCGAGATGAACACCCGGCTGCAGGTCGAACACCCGATCACCGAGTTGGTGTCGGGCATCGACCTGGTGCGCGAGCAGCTCCTGGTTGCCTCGGGCGAGCCGCTCAGCTTCACCCAGGACGGCATCGATCTTCCGCGGCCATGCCATCGAGGTGCGCATCAACGCCGAGAATCCGGCCGGCGGCAAGTTCATCCCCTCGCCGGGCAGGATCGACCACGCTCGTCCCACCCCAGGGGTACGGCATCCGTTGGGACGACGGCTACGAGGCGGGCGACGAGGTCAGCCAGTTCTACGACAACCTGGTCGGCAAGCTGTGCGTGTGGGGTTCCGACCGCGACATCGCCATCGGGCGCATGTTGCGGGCCTTGGACGAGTTCAGGATCGAAGGCATCGCCACGACGATCCCCGCGGACGTCGCGATCCTCGACCACGCCGATTTTCGAGCCGTCGAGCACTCGACCAAATGGGTCGAGGACGTGCTCGACCTCACCGGTGTCGACAGTGCGCCGGTCGCCCCGGTCGGCGACGACGAAGAGCCCGCGAAGGTCAAGCGCGAGGTCGACGTCGAGGTGAACGGGCGGCGGTACGGCGTGTCGATGTGGGTTCCGGAATCGGCAGTTGCACCGGTGGCGGTCACCGGTGCCGCGACGGCGCCGCGTCCCCGCCGGGCATCGTCGAAGGGTCACGGCGCCGCAGTCGGTGCCGGCCAGCTCGTCGCGCCGATGCAGGGCACGGTGACCAAGGTGAGCGTCGCCGTCGGGGACGAGGTCGCCGAGGGCGACACGATCTGTGTCCTCGAAGCGATGAAGATGGAGAACAACATCACGGCCGACAAGGCCGGCACGGTCGCTCCATCGAGGTCGAAGCCGGTCAGGCCGTGACCGCCGGCGATCTGCTGGCCGTCATCGACTGATCCGGACGGGGGAGCGACCACCGCGTCCAGTTCACGACCAGTCAGTGTGTCTCGGCGAAGATCTCCTTGACTGCGCCGACCGCTTCGGCACGGATCGTGTAGCGATCGATCCCCCAAGAATCTCGGTGGGCACGCCGCGAGCTACGGATCCCGTCGACGGAGCCGAACCAGACGAACGGCGTGTCGAGCAGGTCCCTCGCCGTCGCACCGGGAATGTGATCGACCAGCCTGGCGGCGACCGCTTCGGCGTCGTCGGTGATCTCCACATACTGCACGAGTGCGTCGATCGCCGGGGTCGACCCGCCCGAGCCGACCGCCGCATGCACCCGATCCAGGACGCGGCGAATCCCGTCGCGGCTCCAGTCGACCTCGTGGCGATGGCCGTCGCCGAGCGTGCGCCCCAATCCGGTGATGCCGACGACGTCCGCTTTGCGGGCGGCGAAGCGCAGCACTTCGTCGCCGTTGCCCCCCACGAGGAGTGGAATGCGGTCCTGAATCGGTTGTGGCGCATCCAGACGTGCCTCTTGCAACGAGAACGAAGCGGCCTGCATCGTCACGGTCTCCCCCGCGAGCAACCTGGTGGTCGCGCCCACCAGATCGATCAAGTGGGCGACCCGTTCTGCACCCGTGGGATACCGACGCCCCTGCATCGTCCACTCGGCCGGAGTGTGCCCGGCGCCGATGCCGAGCACCGCCCGGCCGCCGCTCACCACGTCGAGTGTGGCGACTGCCGCGGCCAATGACAGCGGCTCCCACATGCCCGCATTGACCACGCATGTTCCGAGCCCGATGCGTTCGGTTGTGGTGGCCGCGGCGGCCAGGGCCACGAAGGGCGCCGGGGTCGTCCCGGGGTGGTCGGGGACCACCAGCGTGTCGAAACCCGCCGCCTCGATGTCTGCCGCGAGAGAGGTCCACGACGTTCGCTCCGTAGGTCCCGCTTGCACCGACACAGAAACGTCCATGCCGCCATCAGACCACACCGACCCGATGCGGGCCACCGATCACCGCACTTCGGGTGGCATCGGCAGTGGGGTGACTACTTCGAGGCCGGCGTCGGATCGTCGCGGTACAGCGGCACGTCGGTAGCAGTTGGTTGGCGTTCCAACAGGTCCCGCACCATGATGTGGCCGCTGCCGATCGGCCCGGTGGCCGGGTCGACGAGCCGGTATTGCTGGGTACCCTTGCCGAAGGGTTCGGATTCGAGAATGATCACGCGCACGTCACCCGGCTGGAAGTCACATCGACGCTGCATCGCGGCGATGAGCTGCTCGTCGTGGAGATGGCCATCGCCGAAGTTCCATCCGAGCGAGATGCCCGCCATCAGCTCACCGTCGAGTACCAGAAACTGCTCATGGTCTGCACCGCAGGCTTCCGGAATCAACGAGTTCAACCCACGCCCGTGGGAATGGAAGCCCCGAAAGGCGTACCCCATGTGGATGGGGACCATGGCCTCCTCGATGCTGCCGTAGACCTTTTCGAGCTGCTGGTGGGGCAGCATCGTGGCTTTGACGATGTTCGCGTCGAGCCGGTCGAGCGCGTCGCCTTTGAAGCACCACACCGTCGTGGCCCAGTTGCCGGCGTAGTAGCGCATCGCCACGAGGAACGACACCTTCGATGGCACGAAGTTTCCGTAGATCACGAGGCCCAGGAGCAGGGCGAACAGGACCGCGATCGTCACCGGGTCGGCCAGCGATCCCCAGGGAATCCCCGGGTGGGCCAGGAAGACGAAGATCACCCCCAGGATCATGAAAACGTTCCATTCCAGGGGGACCCCCATCGGGAAGCTCGAGATGATCCCGAGATGGAAGGCGATCATGATCAACCCGCATACCAGGGTCAACCAACCACCCCCGGAGAAGAACAGCACCGCGGGTACCGCGAACTCGACGACGGTCGCCGAATGGGCGATCACCGCGGCCAATCGGCTCGGGCGGAGATCGTCGGGGAAGTGTCGATGGAAGTGCTTGCGCATCCCACCGAAGCGCAGGAACGGGTTGTTCGATTGCATCGCCGCCATCACCGAGGGGAAATGCAGATTGATCTTGGAGAACGCGGCACCCCACCAGATCATCAACAACACGGCTTTGCCGCCGGTGAGCACATCGGCCGAGGCGAACAGAAATGTGATCAGAAACGATCCGTAGACCTCGCCGCGCGCGGCGAGGAAGATCACCTGGTCGCGCAATGACAGGAGCGCGAACAGGACGAGGACGACGAGGATCTCGGTGCGGGTCAACGCACCCCAGAGCGCGACGACCATCGAAACGAGCATCGCGGCGTACAACGCGACGTCGACGATGCTCCGCGAGTCTCCACCGGTGAGCGGGATCTTTCCCCCGAATGGGGCCAGGCGGATCGTGCCGGGCCGCAGCCAGTAGAGGAACGAACCCATCGGTGGGACGAAGCGCAGGTTCAGTGGCCCGAACCCGCAGCCCAGACCGAGCACCTCGAAGAGCATCGTCCACAATGCGATCTTGTAGATGACGATCTCGTTGCGCCACCACAGATCTGGGGAGAACCAACCGTCGATGCCGGGCGTGGAGAGGATGAACGCCCAGGCGACCACGAGGTAGAGCGCCATCTTGATGATGTAGCCCAGAACCACCACGTCGGGTGATCCGAATCCGTGTTCGGCGAAGTGCCTCGCCATCGGCTCGACCCGCTTCTCACGGGGCAGCTTCGACCACTCCTGGTGGTCGACGGTCGGCAGGTTGGGTTGGAGGAACCCCATAGGTGACCCCTTTGTGACTGTCCGTACTCACCTGGTCTGGAACACGTTCTAGTTGATGCACCACCGGTGATGTCGAAAGGCTCGATCTCGAGCGGTCACATCGTGGCCGCGGTGGCCGGTCGCACGGTGCGCAACGCCGATTGCGCCGCATGCCAACCACACATGCCGTGGACTCCCGCGCCGGGTGGGGTGGCGGCCGAACACAACGCGACGCCGGGGAGTCCGGTCGCATACGGATCGAACGCCGCCCGCGGCCGGCACACCAGCTGAGACAGTCCATTGGCGCCCGTGCCGATGTCCCCACCGATGAAGTTGGCGTTGTGCGCCGCGATCTCGGCAGGCCCGCGCGCCGCCGTGGCCACGATCCGGTCCCGGACCCCCGGTGCGAATCGTTCGATCTGGGCGATGATCGCTTCGGTGGCATCGCCCGTGTATCCGTGAGGCACATGCGCATAGGCCCACACCGGATGAGTGTCGCCCGCCGAACGTGACGGATCGGCGAGGTACTGCTGGCCGACCAGCACGAAGGGGCGGGCAGGCATCTGTCCAGCCGATGTCGACTGCTCGGCCGCGGCGATCTCGGCGAGACTGCCACCCAGGTGCAGCGTGCCTGCACGACGCGCCGCTTCCGCAGCCCACGGGATGCCGCCATCGACGGCCAGATCGATTTTGAACGCGGCGGGTCCGTGCCGGAATCGCCGGTAAGCCGTCCGCACCCGGGGCGGGAGACGATGGCCGGCAAAGTCGATCATCGCGGCTGGGGTGACGTCGAAGATGCGGATCCGAGCGCCATCGGTCTCCTCGATCGAGGTGACCTGGTGGTCGGTCACCACCTTTCCCCCAGGGAGGTGAGTAGCGACACCAGCGCGTCGGTGATCGCCTGTGAACCACCGCGGGCGACCGGCCAGCCGTAGCGGTGACAAGCGAGGACCAACGCGACCCCGACCGAGGCGCTGGCCACTTTGTCGAAAGGCCGAAAGGCGTGAGCGGCCGAACCGGCGAAGAGTGCCCGAGCGCGCGACGATCCGAGCGACCTAGCGAACCAATCCGCCCTTTGGAGTGCCGACATGCCGAAACGGGCCAGCAGCAACGGATGCCGCGGAATGTGCGGGACCGGTCCGAGGATCTCGGGAGCGAGATCCTCGAATCGAGAGCTGAGCCGCCCGAACCGGTGTTGCCATCTTCGGCCGTCCTCGCCGAGCTCGGCGACCGTTGCATCCAAGGACCGATACAACGCGACCGCGTCACCCCCGTCGAGCGGATGCACGAGATCGATTTCGGGATAGCACCACTCCAGGCCGTGTTCGCCGAGTGGCAACGACCGCAGATACGGCGACGCCACCGCGAACGGATGGAAGCCAGAGCAAACGTCATGTACGAGTCCCGGGACGGTGAGTTCGGCGCTGGTCGCGCCGCCGCCGGGCACCTCGGCCGCTTCATAGACCGTCACCGACAATCCGGCGCGGGCCAACTCGATCGCCGCGGCCAGGCCGTTCGGGCCCGAGCCGACCACGACCGCGTCGGGGTGGTCACTCACCGCGTCGAACCCGGGGCACCCGAGGAGGAATGCAGCTCATCCAGAGAAGGCATCGGCACCGAACCGTAGCGTCCGCGGCGAACCGGCCTCCCGTCTCAGTGCCCCGCGAGGCGGGCGACGACCGGAGCGAACTCGTCCATCGCGCCGGCCGACAGCCCGATGTCACTGAACCCCCACCGCGCGCGTCGCTCCTCGAGCATCTCGACGATCTGTTCGACCGAGCCCACCAGCTGGAACGGCGAGGCCACCGCCTCGTCGGGGGTGATGCCGAACGCCTCGGCGAACGCCTCGGCCATCGGCCCCACCTCGTCGGTGACCGCGGCGACATGCTGGCGGACCTGGAGCACCGGCGCGGTCGCCCGTTCCGCTGCAGCCGCGTGGATCCAGGCGATCTTCTCGTCGGTGCGCGCCGCGGTGGCATCGGGGCCCACGGTCGCATCGATGTGCCCACCGGGCAGGCTCACGTTCACCGCCACGATGTCGGCCCGCCGGGCGGCCAGGCTGAGCATCCGCTTTCCCCCACCACCGAGCATCAGGGTCGGTCGGGGCTGCTGGACGCACGCCGGGCAGCCGACGATGCCCTGCACCCGGTAGTGCTCACCGTCGTGGTGGATCTCGTCCCCCGAGAAGAACTGTTCGAACACGTCGAGCGCTTCGGCCAGCCGCTCGATGCGCACCCCGGGACGATCCATCGCCAAACCGGCCCGCTCATAGTCGTCCACCGCCCAACCGGCTCCGAGCCCGAAGACGATCCGTCCGTTCGAGAGCTGGTCGAGCGAGGCGATCTCCTTGGCCAGCACGATCGGATGGCGGTAGTCGTTCGCCAGGACCAGAGTGCCGAGCCGCAGCGTCGTGGTGACCTGGGCGGCGGCGGCCAGCGTGGTGAGCGGGCCCACCTGAGTGTCGAAGTGATCGGCGATGGTGAGGGCGTGGTAGCCGAAGTCCTCGGCCCTGCGGGCCACCTCGGTCACCTCGTCGACCGAGCCGCACTTGGAGGCCTGGACAGTGAATCGGAAGGGCTGGGCGGTCATCGACGCGATCCTATGGTGTTGCGGGCTGCGGACGGGACCGCCCCGAAGGGCGCGGAACGCCGGTTGACCATCGGCGCTCGCGGAATGCAGCGCGCTCAAGTTGCTCGGGGCAATCTGGTGCCCCGAAGTTCGACATGGGGGGTGGGGTGGGGCGGGCGGCCTATTCGGCGGCTTCGGCGAGCGCCTCGGCCAGAGCCGGGTGCACCAGCACGGTCTCTTCCAGATCGTTGACCCGCAACCCGGCGGTCACCGCGAGCGCGATGCACCGAGATCAGCTCTGCGGCGTGCTGACCGACGATCGAGCCCCCCAACACGACGCCGGTCGCCGGGTCGGACACGATCTTGACGAACCCGCGGGGGTCGTCGTTGATCAGCGCCTTCGCCGACGCCGAGAAGGGCACCTTGGTGACCCGCACCTTGCGGCCCTCGGCGAACGCGTCCGCCTCGGCCAGACCGACGTCTGCGATCTCGGGCTCGGTGAAGATCGCGGACGCCGCCTTGTCGTAGTCGAGATGTCGGTGCTTGGCGGTGTGCAGTCCCATCGCGTGCTCGGCGATCTTGCGACCCTGCATCGCCGCCACCGACGACAGCGGCAATCGTCCCGACAGGTCCCCGGCGGCGTAGATGTTCGGCACACTCGAACGACAGTTGTGGTCGACCACGACGTACCCGCCATCGGAGACCACGCCGGCCGCCTCGAGCCCCAGACCGTCGGAGTTGGGAACCGACCCGATCGCCAGCACCACGTGCGACCCGATCGCCCGACGACCGTCGTCGCACCCCACCTCGACCCCGTCGTCGCTCACCGTGATGGACTCCGCACGGGCTCCCTTGAACAGACGCACCCCGCGGGACAGGAAGTTCGACTCCAGCGCGGCCGCGACCTCCGGATCCTTCTGTGGCAGGACCTGTTGGCGCGACACGATCAGGGTGACTTCGGAACCGAACGACGAGAACATGTGGACGAACTCGACGCCGGTCACCCCGGAGCCGATCACGATCAGATGCTCCGGCGGCTCGGGCGGCGGATAGGCATCCCGGGTGGTCAGCACCCGCGTGCCGTCCACGGTTGCCCAGTCCGGGATCCGGGGTCGGCTACCGGTGGCGAGCACGATCACGTCGCCGGAGACGACCTGGGTGCCGCCGCCGGGGAGTTCGACGACCACCTCGTTTGCGCCGACCAGGTGCGCCCTGCCCGTGAGGATCTCCACGCCCTGGCTCTCGAGCAGCCCGGTGACCGAAGTCGACAGCCGCTGCTGGATGGCGCCGATGCGACTCGCGAGGGCGTCCCGGTCGACCTCCGGCGACACGGCACGCATCCCCATGCTCGCGGCACGCCCCATCTCGGCCATCGCCCCACCCGTGGCGATCATCGCCTTGGAGGGAATGCAGTCCCAGAGGTGCGCGGCACCCCCGACCACGTCCCGCTCGATGAGGGTGACCTCGGCGCCCAGACGGGCCGCCGTGGTCGCCGCCTGGTTTCCGGCGGGTCCCCCACCGATGATCACCATCTTCGTCGCCATGGTCGCCACGCTATCGGTCGCCCCGGTCGGACTCGCTGTCCTGCGTGGCCCGCTCCGGTATGACCTGTGGCCGGGTCGGCCCATAGCATCTCAAGCCGTGGACGACAACGATCTCAATGCGTGGCGGGCCGCGGCCTCCAAGGAACTCAAGGGCACGGACCCGGATGCGCTGATCCGGCACCTCCCCGAGGGCATCGACACCAAGCCGTTGTACACCGCGGCAGACCTCGATGGCATCGACTGCGACACGTTGCCCGGCCTCGCCCCCTTCACCCGGGGCCCTCGGGCCACGATGTACGCCAACCGGCCCTGGACGATCCGCCAGTACGCGGGGTTCTCCACCGCCGAGGAGTCCAACGCCTTCTACCGACGCAATCTGGCGGCCGGCCAGAAGGGCCTGTCGGTCGCGTTCGACCTGGCCACCCACCGGGGCTACGACTCCGATCATCCTCGGGTCGTCGGCGACGTGGGCAAGGCCGGCGTGGCGATCGACTCGGTCGAGGACATGAAGATCCTCTTCGACGGGATCCCGCTGGACGAGATGTCGGTGTCGATGACGATGAACGGCGCCGTGCTGCCCATCATGGCCGCGTACATCGTGGCCGGTGAGGAGCAGGGCGTGGCGCCCGAGCAGCTGGCCGGGACCATCCAGAACGACATCCTCAAGGAGTTCATGGTCCGCAACACCTACATCTATCCGCCCGAACCCTCGATGAGGATCGTCGCGGACATCATCGCGTTCACCGCCGAGAACATGCCCCGGTTCAATTCGATCTCGATCTCCGGCTACCACATGCAGGAGGCCGGCGCGACCGCCGACCTGGAGCTGGCCTTCACCATCGCGGACGGCCTCGAGTACGTGCGGGCCGCCCGGGCCAGGGGGCTCGACGTCGATGCGTTCGCGCCCCGGCTCAGCTTCTTCTTCGCGATCGGGATGAACTTCTTCACCGAGGTCGCGAAACTCCGGGCCGCACGCCTGTTGTGGTCGAAGCTCATGGCCCAGTTCTCACCGTCGAACCCCAAGTCGTCGATGTTGCGCACGCACTGCCAGACGTCGGGCGTGTCGCTCACCGAGCAGGACCCCTACAACAACGTCGTGCGCACCACGATCGAGGCGATGGCCGCGGTGTTCGGGGGAACCCAGAGCCTGCACACGAACTCGTTCGACGAGGCGCTCGGCCTCCCCACCGACTTCTTCCGCCCGCATCGCGCGCAACACCCAGCTCATCCTCGCCGAGGAGACCGGCATCCCGGACGTGATCGACCCGTTGGGGGGCAGCTACTACGTCGAGTCGCTCACCCAGGCGCTCGCGGAGAGGGCCATGGCCATCATCGACGAGGTCGAGGAGCTGGGTGGGATGACCGCAGCCGTCGCGTCGGGCATGCCCAAGTTGCGCATCGAGGAGGCCGCCGCCCGTCGCCAGGCCCGGATCGACCGGGGTGAGGAGATCGGTGGTGGGCGTGAACCGCTACGAGCTCGCAGAACCCGAGATGGTCGAGGTGCTCGACATCGACAACACCAAGGTGCGCGAATCCCAGGTCGCCCGGCTGCAGCAGATGCGGGCGGCCCGTGACGAAGCCGCCTGCCGCGCCGCCCTCGACGCGCTCACCGACGCCGCGAAAGGCGACGGCAACCTGCTGGCCGCCTGTGTGGATGCCGCCCGGGCCCGCGCCACGGTCGGCGAGATGTCGGACGCGATGGAAGCCGTGTTCGGACGCCACCGTGCCCAGGTCCGTAGCATCTCGGGCGTGTACGGATCCGTCTTCGAGGACGACGAGGATTACGCCGCGATCCAACATGAGGTCGAGGAGTTCGCCGCTCGGCACGGGCGTCGCCCCCGCATGCTCGTGGCCAAGATGGGCCAGGACGGCCACGACCGCGGCGCCAAGGTCATCGCCACGGCGTTCGCGGACCTCGGCTTCGACGTGGACGTCGGTGCGCTGTTCCAGACGCCCGCCGAGGTCGCCCAGGATGCCGTCGACAACGACGTGCACATCGTCGGTGTGTCCAGTCAGGCCGCGGGACACTCCACCCTGGTGCCCCAGCTCATCTCCGAGCTTGCCGAGCGGGGCGCCGGCAACGTGCTGGTGGTGTGCGGCGGGGTGATTCCCCCTCAAGACTACGACGCACTCCGACGCGGCCGGAGTGGCGGCGACGTTCGGTCCGGGCACGAACATCCCCCAGGCGGCCGCCGAGGTGCTGGATCTCCTCGAGGCCGCCCTGGGCGACGCCGCCTGACACTTCGGATGTCCGGAATCGCCGATCCGGCCGGGGACACGACGGCACTGGCCGAGGCGCTGGGTCGCGGCGACCGACGGGCGCTGGCCCGGGCCATCACCCTGGTCGAATCGACCCGTGCCGATCACCGGGCCGCCGCGGAGTCACTGATCGAATCGGTGATGCCCCGGACCGGCGGTGCACTCCGGCTGGGGATCAGCGGGGCTCCGGGCGTGGGCAAGTCCACGTTCATCGAAGCATTCGGTCTGCACCAGCTCGAAACAGGTCGGCGGGTCGCGGTCCTCGCCGTGGACCCCTCGTCGCGCCGCACCGGCGGGTCGATCCTGGGCGACAAGACCCGCATGGAACGTCTCGCCCGGGCGCCCGAGGCGTTCATCCGCCCGTCGCCGGCGGGAACGAACCAGGGTGGCGTCGCACGTCGCACGCGCGAGGTTCTGCTGTTGTGCGAAGCGGCCGGATTCGACCTCGTACTGGTCGAGACGGTCGGGGTCGGCCAGGCCGAGATCGCCGTGGCCGAGTTGACCGACCTGTTCGTGTTGCTGGTGTCCCCCGGCGGTGGCGACGAGTTGCAGGGCATCAAGCGGGGCATCATGGAGCTCGCCGATCTGGTGGTGGTCACCAAGGGCGACGGGGATCTCGCCCCGGCGGCGCAACGTGCGGTCACCGACCACAGGCGGGCGCTGCAACTGCTCCGCCCGCCCCACCCGGACGTCTCCCCCACGGCTGTCGCGGTCTCATCGGTGACCGGTGAGGGAATCGGGGTGGTGGCCGAAACGATCGACGCAGGGCACCGGTCACTCCTCGCCAGCGGAGCCTTGGAACGGGTGCGGGCGGCGCAGCAACGCTCGTGGTTCTGGGCCGAGATCACCGAAGGAATCCGCGAGCGACTCGAAACCGACGGCGACCTCGGAGCCGAAGTCAACAGGCTCGAGACCCAGGTCACCGAGGGTGCCGTCTTTCCCGTGACCGCGGCACGGCAGATCCTCGACCGGCTTCGCATCGAACCCGACTGAAACGCCCACGGTCACCCGGCATCGCTGATCACCGCCCGAAACGCACGATCCTCTAAGGTTCCCGTCGGTCTCGCCACAGTTGCAGAGCAAGGAGTTGGCTGTCCTGACCGGTCCCGAGCAGATGCAACCATTGGGCACGGCCACCTCGGTCGAGTCGGTGGAATCACCGGGCGTGTCCGTCTGGGAAACCATCCTCTGGCTCGGCACCGCCGCCCTCATCTCCTACTCCGTCATCGGCCTCGCCCTCGCCGCCGCCGGCTGGTTCCACCCGGTCCCGGTCATCGGCGGCAGCCTGGTGCTCACCGTCGCCGTGTTCGTCTGGGTTCGACCCCGCATCATCTCGGATCCACCATCGGTGCGCCCCCACTGGCTGCTCACGGCGGCCGTGCTCGTCCTGGCAGCCGCGTCGGGGCTCTGGAACGGCGCCCACCATGGGGAACACCTCATCGCCGAACGCGACCCGGGTGTCTACGCCGCAACGGGCCTCTGGCTCGCCCACGAAGGCAACCTCCGGGTCGCGCCCCCCCAGGGACCATTTGCCGGGAACCCATCTGTCCACCAGTCGACGATCGGGTTCTCCCCGAACAGCGCCGGGTCTCTCGACGCCCAGTTTCCCCATCTGAACGCCGTCTTTCTCGCCGGAGGCGCCTGGTTCGGATCCGTGCGCATCTTCCTGGTTCCTGCGTTCCTCATGGCGTGTGCGCTCGTCATGGTCTACGCCTTGGGCTGCCGTCTCGGCCATCCCTTCGGTGGCGCATTCGGCGCGCTCGCGTTGGCGATGAGCTTCCCGTTCATCTACGTGGCGCGCGACACCTACTCCGAACCGGTCGCGCTCCTCCTGCTCCTCACCGGCCTGTGGGCGCTCACCTTCGTGCGCCGTGGCGGAATCAGGCCGGGAATCGTCGCCGGCGCGCTTCTCGGAGCAATCTGCATGGCCCGCATCGACGGTCTCGTGTCGCTCATCCCGGTCGCGGGCATCCTCGCGATGGAAGTAGCCATCGCCAAGCGCAAACACGTCCGAGCCCGGGCGCTCGGTTACGGCGGCGCGTACGTGGCGATGGCGGGATGCGCCACCGCAGGAACGCTCGAGGTCAGAACGTTCTCCTTCTCCTACTACACCACCAACCTCGGCCCGCGGATCGGGGCCCTCATCGGCGGCATCGTGCTGGCGACGGTCACAGGGGCACTCATCGGTCTGTTCGGGTTCCGGACCGAAGGTGAACGCGAGTCGCCTCACCGCTTGTTGCGTTGGGCATTCGCCCCCTTCGCCGTCGGTGTCATCGCATTTCTTGCGTGGTGTGCCTACATTCGACCCGACTTCGTCGGTCTGCGCGCCGCGATGGCGACCAAGGCGACGACGACGGCATTGTCGCCTTGGGCGAACACGCTGTCGTATCTGTGGCTCGAGTGGTATCTCGGCCCCCTGCTCGTCGCCGGCTCGTTCGCCGCGCTGCTGTGGATGACCTGGCAGGGCCTGATCCGGCCCGACCGGATGTGGCTGCCGACTGCCGGCGTCGGACTCGCAGCAACGTTGCTGTACCTCTACACGCCATCGATCACGCCCGATCACCCTTGGGCGATGCGGCGCTTTGTCGTCGTGAGCATCCCGATTCTCTTGTTGGCTTCCGGATGCGCACTTGCGGCCATCGCCCGATTGCGCCGCCCGGCGACGGTCGTGCTCTCCACCGTGTTGGGGCTGGCTGCCCTGTTCGCTCCCGCACGGTTCTCCCATCGCCTCGCTGGTACTTCGGTCGGCGCGTCGCTGGCTCATCGGTTCGACGCCATCTGTGCCATCGCCCACCAGCAGCCCAGCGCCATCCTCGTGACGCCGGATCGGTCGCTGGGATACACGATCCCCGAGACGCTCGGCAGTTGGTGCGAGGTGCCGGTTGCCGGAGCCACGTCCGGTATCGACGCGCAACAGGTGATGGCCCTGGATCGGAAGTGGGCGAAGCAAGGTCGGCGCCTGCTGTTGGTGGCAACCTCGCCGCTGGGCATCAAGGGAGCCACCGGGGTGGTCACCGATATCCCCGGTGAGATCCTGAAAGCGCCAGAGGACACCGTCGACCGACCGCCGACGCGCATCGCCCCCGACGCACGAGTGGCTCAGTCCGCCGATGGCGATCTTCCGTTGTTCGTCATCGACGTGAACCACGTCGAAGCACCCGCCTCCTGACATCGCGAGACCTCCGGCATGACGTGGCAGTGCCCCCCCAACAACAGACTGGTTCCCCGCTTTGCGACTCGACGTGATGCCGATCATGCTTCCGTTGCCTGACGACCCTTCCCGGGTTCGCCTGGTGACCGAACGGTTGCCGAGCCAATCCGTTGCGCGCGTGCAGGACAACTAGGATCGGGCAACCCGTCCCGATGGGTCCTCCACCAGATGCGAATCCTGTTTTTCGGCACATTCGATGAAGACATGCACCCCCGGGTTCAGGTTCTCCGAGACGGGCTTGCCGCCCACGGCCATGAGATCGTGGTCGTCAATGCGCCCCTCGGTGTCAGCACGAGTCGACGCGTGGCACTCGCCGCACAACCATGGCGGCATCCGGGCTTCGTCGCCCGTCTGGCGCGGTGCTGGCTGCGGCTGCTCTGGCGCAGCCGACGTACCCACCCCGACGTGGTCGTAGTCGGGTATCTGGGTCATTTCGACATCCACCTGGCGAGGTTGCGATTTCCGCGTACGACGATCGTGCTCGACCATCTGGTTTCCCTCGCCGCGACGATGCGCGACCGAGACCTCGATTCCGCTGGATTCACCGAGAGGCTCATGGAGTCTGCCGACCGGTCGGCGTTGGGTCGTGCGGACGTCGTGCTCGTCGACACGAACGAGCAGCTCGACGCACTACCGGCCAATGCGCGCCGTCAGGCGATCGAGGTGCCCGTCGGGGCAACGCGCGATTGGGCTCGCAACCGACGACCCATTCTGTCGGCTGAGCCACGGCTGCCGCTGCGGGTCGTCTTCTTCGGCCTCTACACACCCCTGCAGGGAGCGCCGGTCATCGGTGAGGCAATAGCGCTGCTCGACAAGGCCGATGCGCCGGTCCAGTGGACCATGGCCGGACACGGCCAGGATCTGGACGCGACGAAACGTGCTGCAGGACCGAACGCACCGGTGCGTTGGGTCGATTGGATGACCAGCGAAGAACTGCGCGCCTCGGTCGCCGACCACGACGTCTGTCTGGGGATCTTCGGCACGACCGAGAAAGCCATGCGGGTCGTGCCGAACAAGGTATACCAGGGAGCAACCGCCGGGTGTGCGATCGTCACTTCCGACACGCCGCCCCAGCGACGGATGCTCGCCGAGGCGGCCGTCTATGTGGAGCCGGGCAACCCCGAAGCGCTGGCCGACGTGATTCGCGAACTGGCGCAGAATCCGGAGCATCTCGCGGCAGCACGACGGGCCGCAGCTCTTCGTGCCGACAACGCCTTCACCCCCGCGGAGGTCGTGGGGCCACTGTGCAGCCGCTTGGAACCTCCCCCGTCGAGCCACAGCATTCCACCCCTCGCCCTGAATGCCTGGCTCCGATGGGACAGCATCGAAGCGCAGCTCGATCGACTCCCCGCTCCCGAGACGATCCTGGAGATCGGAGCGGGCCAGGGAGCGGCCGGCGCGCGCCTGGCCCGCCTCGGCGCCTACGTCGGTATCGAGCCCGACGCGCAGTCCCGGGCCGTTGCCCGCAGCCGACTGCCGACCGATGCGGCACTCCTGGGTTCGGCTGACGATCTGGATGCAACACAGCAGTTCGACCTGGTGTGCGCGTTCGAGGTGATCGAACACATCGAGGACGACTTCGAGGCACTGTGTACCTGGTCGGAGCGGGTCCGACCGGGCGGCCATCTGCTGTTGTCGACGCCTGCGGACCCCGACCGGATGGGCGCGTGGGACCGTCGAGTCGGCCATTACCGGCGCTACTCACGGGCCGGCATCGACGCGTTGTTCGCAAACGCCGGCCTGGAAACGGTCGCCATCGACGCGGTGGGCTACCCCCTCGGCATGGTGCTCGAGCACATCCGCAACAGCATCGCCCGGGTCGACCAGTGGCGAAGTGGCGGCGCCTCGAACGCCGAGCGCACCGCGGCCAGTGGCCGGGCCTATCAGCCTCCGGCCGTCGCCGGAACGCTCATGCAGGCCACGAGCGCGCCGTTCCGCCGGTGGCAACGCCGCGCCACCGATTCGAACCGTGCCACGTGTTGGGTCGCCGTGGCCCGACGGCCACTGCGGTGACCGAACCCGCCGTCGAAGTACAACCTCTCACCCGCGAGCGGCGCAAGCGGCTGTTGACCACCGGCATTCTGGTGCTGGGGCTCATCGGTCTGACCATCGCGGTGCGCGAGGCCCTCAGGGATGCCCACGGGGTGCACCTTCCTGGGCCGGTGCCCCTGGCAATCGCCTTCGTCGCGATTCGGGTGTCGTTGTGGTGCACCGCGCGGGCGTGGGCTGATCTCATCGGGCCCGGACCCGAACGGTACCGGGTGGCCCGCGCCTTCTATGACTCCCAGCTCGTCAAGTACCTGCCGGCTGGTGGCTTTGCCCAGGCGGCGGGCCAGGTCACCCTCACCGCAACCACCGGGGTGTCGGTCGCTCAGGTCACCTTGGCCTACATCGCGCTGGCGGCGCTCACCGTCGCGTCGTGTTTCGCGCTCGGGGTGGTGCTCGTCTTCGCCGGCGGTGCCACATTCTGGATCAGAATCGTGGGGATCGTCGGCGCGCTCTGCGCAGTGGTGCTCGTCTATCGGGGCACGCTGGTCGCGGTATTGGACCTGGCTCGACGCGTGGTCCATCGGGTGCCACAAGCGCACGTACTCCCGCCACAGGACGCGTTGCTGCGCTCATTCCTCTGGTGCTGCGCGAACCAGGCCCTCCAGGCAGCAACGTTCGTCATGATCCTGCACGCGACCGACCCGCGCGTGCCGATCACGCTGACGGTCGGCGCATACGTCGTGGCCTGGGCGATTGGGTTTCTCGCGTTGCCTCTGCCTTCGGGGATCGGAGCACGCGAGGTCGTTCTCGTCGCGTTGGCGCCCGGCATTGCCACCGCGGCGCTTCTCACCGCGAGCCTGGCCCAGAGGCTGGTGAACATCGCCGCCGAAGCGTTCGCGGCCCTGTCGTCGCGGGCGTTGGGCAGGTATCTCAGCCGCCGCGGGGCACGACCGGAGGTCGCCGCAGACACGCCGTTGGGACAACCCATCGACCCCATCGGTCAGCCCGACGACCCGAAACCCGACCCGAGACCGTAATTGTGCGCCAGGAGACTGGTGCACGGTCCGGTGACAGGCTGGGTGTCGGGGTCAGGCTGCCTGTTCGGCGGCGGGTTCGATGGTCCGCTCGAATTCGAAGAGTGTCAACCTCCCAGACGGGTTCGTCGACGGTGGCGACCCCGTTGCCGGAACGTGGCGCCGCGCCGTGCGGTCACAGATCAGACGTGACCGGATCGTGCAGCAGTCCCATCAGACCAACCGGCCGCCAGAACCTGTCATGCCTGGGCTCAGAGGTTCCCAACCCCTAAGGTTCACCCCGGTCTCAATGCGGCGACACAACGAGGAGTTGCCGGCCCTGATCAGTATCGCTGAGCCGAATCACGTCGTAGAGGCCGTGTCCGACGAACGGCCCGAACCAACGCGCCCATCGCTCTGGGAGACCGCGATGTGGCTCGGTGCGGTGGCCCTCATCTCGTATTCCTTGGTCGGCCTCGGCCTCGCCGTGCTCGGCTGGTTCACTCCGGTCCCGGTCATCGGCGGCAGCCTGGCGGTCACCGTCGCCCTGTTCGTCTGGGTACGGCCCCGCATTCTCTCGGATCCACCGCCGGTGCGCCCGCACTGGCTGCTCACGGCGGCCGTGCTCGTCCTGGCGGCCGGGTCGGGGATCTGGAACGGCGCCCACCACGGGGAACACCTCGTCGCCGAACGCGACCCGGGTGTCTACGCCGCGACCGGCCTCTGGCTCGCCCACGACGGCAACCTCCGGGTCGCCACCCCCCAGGGACCGTTCCACGATGCCCCCGGAGTCCGCCAGAGCGCGATCGGGTTCTCTCCGAACAGCGCCGGGTCGCTCGACGCCCAGTTCGTCCACCTCAACGCGGTCTTTCTGGCGGGTGCGGTGTGGATCGGGCCGACGAAGATCTTCATGGTGCCCGCGCTGTTGATGGCGGCCGCCCTCGTCCTGGTCTACGCGCTGGGTGTGCGCCTCGGCCACCCGGCCGGAGGCGCGTTCGGCGCGCTCGCGCTCGCGGTGAGCTTCCCGTTCATCTACGTGGCGCGTGACACCTACTCGGAGCCGGTGGCGCTGGTGTTGCTCCTCGCCGGATTGTGGGCGCTCACGTTCGTCCGGCGCGGCGGGGTTCGGCCCGGGATCGTCGCCGGCGCTCTTCTCGGCGCGACCTGCCTGGCGCGCATCGACGGCTACATCCCGCTCATCCCCCTGGCCGGGGTGATTTCGATGGGCGCAGTGGTCGCCCTGCGCCGTGGCAACCGTCGGCGGGCCCGCGGATTCGCCGTGGCCTGGGCGGCGATGGCGGTCTGTGCGACGGCCGGAGCCCTCGAGGCATGGGAGTTCTCACGGTCCTACTTCGAGTCCAACCTCGCCAATCGTCTCCCGTCGATGGTCGCCGCCATCGTCGCTGCCACCGTCGTCGGCGGGTTCGTCGGCCGCTTCGGAATCCGTTCGCGTCCCCATCCCGAATCCGCCACATCCGTGGTGCGATGGGGCTACGCGGCCATCGCCCTCGGGGTGGTCGGCTTCCTGTTCTGGGCCCGCTACATCCGGCCGAACTTCGCCGCCCTCCGGGGTGCGATGACCCGTCAGATGACGACGCTCCAGCTCGGCCCGTGGGCGGACACCATCTCGTATTTCTGGCTCGAGTGGTATCTGGGCCCGTTGCTGGTCGCCGGTGGTTTCGCAGGACTGATCTGGATGACCTGGGTAGGACTCTCACAGACGGATCGAGGCTGGCTCCCGGCCGCCGGGGTCGGGTTCGCCACCACGCTGTTGTACCTGTACACACCGTCGATCACGCCCGACCAGCCGTGGGCCACGCGCCGGTTCGTGGCCGTGTCCATTCCCCTTCTGTTGTTGGCCGCGGGCCTCGGCCTTGCGGCCCTCGCCCGTCTCCGACGTCCCTGGTCGGTCGCCCTGGCCGGCGTCCTGGGAGCCGCCTCGCTCGTCGCGCCGGCCCGCGTCACCCATCACCTCGAATCGACCTCGGTGGGCGCGTCGTTGGCGACCCGATTCGACGAGATCTGCGCCATCGCCCACCAGCAGCCCAGCGCCATCCTGGTGACCCCCGCTCGCTCGCTCTCCTACACCATTCCCGAGACGCTGGGTGGCTGGTGCCAAGTGCCCGTCGCGGGCGCGACCCCCGACATCACCGCTGCCCAGATCCATGCGCTGGCGCGGTCGTGGCACAGGCGGGGACGGCAACTCCTGTTGGTGGCGACCGGGGCGACCGGCTTTGCCGACGTGACCGGTCGAGACATTCGGATCTTCGGCCCGACGCTCGAAGCCCCCGAGGAAACGGTCGACCGGGTTCCCGAGCACATCGTCCCCGATGGACGCGTCGCCGGGTACCCCGATGGCAACCTGCCCCTCTTCGTGATCAAGGTCGCCGGCGGCTGACCCCGATCTCGGATTCGCCACCGCGACCGGCCCATCGTCCCGACCTGGCTCAGCCCGAGTCGGGACGATCGGCCGGCTGGTAGTGGGACGGGGGGATTCCCACGTGCAGCTCGACCCGGCGGACCGCTTCCAGGGTGCGTTGGGTCACGGCCCGGTGGGCAGAGATCAGATCCGCGAGGACCCCGAGCGCGAACAGCTGCACGGCGGACACCAACAGGACCCCGCCGAGCACGACCGACTGGATGTGGCCGTTTCGGTTTCCGTGCACGATCCAGTCCCACAGGAACGGAGTCCACGCGACCAGTGAGCAGAGGAACACGACCACGGCGAGCAGGCTGAACACGAACAACGGCTCATAACCCATGTAGATGCGGAAGATTCCCACCGCGTTGTTGCGCACGTACGAACCCGTCGACCCGAACAGGCGGGACTCGCGCGTCTTCGCGTTGGTGTGGACGGCGACGCTGTCCACGGCCACCGATCCCTTCCCCGCCTGGATGATCGATTCGAGCGTGTAGGTGTACCGGGACACCACGGTCAACCCGATCGCCGCGTCGCGGTTGTACGCGCGGAAACCCGAAGTGGCGTCGGGAACCGAGGTGCCCGACGCCCGTCGTACCACACCGCTTCCCAGGCGCTGCAACAGCTTCTTGGTGGGAGAGAAGTGTTCGATGCTCGACGTGTTGCGGTCACCGATGACCATGTCGGCCGTCCCTGCCACGATCGGAGCGATGAGATCCGGGATCGACGCGGCCGAGTACTGATTGTCGGCATCGGTGTTGACCACGATGTCCGCGCCCAACTTCAACGACGCGTCCAGTCCCGCCTGAAAGGCATCGGCCAGTCCCTTGTTGCGGGTGAAGCGGACGATGTGATCGACCCCGTGGGCACGTGCGACCTCGATGGTGCGGTCGGTCGAACCGTCGTCGATGATCAGCCACTCGACTTCGTCGACACCGTCGAGATGACGTGGCAGCTCCGCGAGGGTGACCGGGAGCTGTTCCTCTTCGTTGAGGCACGGAATCTGGATGATGAGCTTCACGTCGTTCGCTTCTGCGATCTCCCCGCGCGGCGTTCCGCCGGCAGCACCGCTCGGGTCATCCGGTCGCCTCGGCGATGAGCCACGGGAACGCCTTCACGATCCGAACCTGGGAGAACGACTTGCCCATCATCCGCTCGAGACGTCCGGGGGTGAAGAACTGGACGTGTTCGGGATTGTTGCCGAAACGACTCAGGTGCTTGCCACGCACGAAGTTGCCCAGTCGGAACCAGGGTTCCCAGGGCACCGACACGACACACCGACCCCGACAGATGCGTGCCAGCTCGGCCACCGCGGGCTCGTCGGTGACAAGGTGTTCGAGCACCTCGATGCAGGTCACCAGGTCTGCGGAATCATCGGGCAGGGGGAGCATTCCGGCATCACCGAGGACCGGCGACAACCGGGGTATGCGCGCGCGCGGCCACCCGGGCCTTGTCGAGACGGTATTCGACACCGATGGCCGCATGCCCATCGGGCAGGAAGCGCTCGAGGCAGTACCCCTCACCGACACCGATGTCGGCGATCACGGCGTCGTCGTCCAGGGTGCCCATGGTCTCCTGCAGTTTCGCCACCCAGGACTTCAACACGGTCTGGATGATCCTGCTGTCCGAGTTGTACTTCTCCTCGTCCTGACCGGCGGCTTCCTCGGGTGCGCCCGGCGCCAGGCCGATCGGGGTGGTGCTCATTGTTCGATCTCCTCGATGGTGGCGTCGAGATTCTTGCGACGCCGCAGGTTGACGACCAGTTCGGCGATCAGGCCGAGCGACATCATCTGAACGGCGACGACCATGAGGAAGACGCCGATCAGCAGTGCCGGGCGATTGCCGACGCGATCGCCGGCAATCCAGACCACCAACATCCAGGTGAGCAGACCGGCGCCGCACAAGCCCATGAGCATGCCCGCCGAGCCGAACAGGTGGAATGGTCGATACGTGTAGGTCGTGAGGAACTTGACCGTGATGAGGTCGAGGAATCCCCGCCAGAAGCGCGCCCGGCCGAACTTCGTCGTGCCGTGGCGACGCTCGTGGTGCGCCACGGACTCCTCGCCGACCTTGAACCCCGACCAGTGGGCGAGCACCGGGATGTAGCGGTGCAGCTCGCCGTACATCTCCAGCGACGTCGCCAGCTCGTGGCGCATGACCTTGAGGCCACTGTTGAAGTCCCGCATGTCGACGCCCGAGACGAGCGCCGTGGTCCGGTTGTAGATCCGCGAGGTGGTGCGCTTGATGAAGCGGTCGTGGCGATTGTCGGCGCGCGACCCGGTGACCAGATCCAGATCGCGCTCCTCCATCATCCGGATCAGGCGGGGCACCTCGGCCGGGTCGTCCTGACCGTCGGCATCCATGAGCACGACGATCTCGCCCTTGACGCGGGCCAGTCCGGCACTGAGCGCGGCGGACTTGCCACCGTTGCGCCGAAGTCGGATGTGCTGGACACGTGGGTCGTGGATCTGGTCCATGAACGCCGCCGTACCGTCGGTGGAACCGTCGTCGACGATGAGCAGCTCGCAGCCGCCGTCGACCGTGTCGAGCATGGCGAGGGTCTCGGGAACGAGTTCGACGAGGTTCTCGCGCTCGTTGTACGCCGGCATCAGCACCGACAGCGCCGTTCCCACGCTTCAGCCTTTCTCGTCGACGGGGACCTGGGTCGGTCCGAGACCGGACAAGTCTACCGAATCCACCGGTTGAGCCCGGCGACCGGTGACGGGCAGACCGGCGAGCGCGCCCAGCACGTCGACGAGCACGAAGATGACGCGCGACGTGACCGCCACGGTCACCGCCGGCCCGGCCGCGAGGCCCGAGATGGCCACGAACACCGCCTCGCGCACCCCGGCCCCGCCCGGAGTCGGCGTGACGAACCCTGCGGTCCACGAAAGCATCGTCGCCACGAAGATCCGCAACATCGGCGCATGGACACCGGGCAGCGCCCGGGTCAGGCACCACGTCGACGCACCGATCGCGAGCCATGCCGGAATGTAACGCACCACGAGGATGATCGACTCGTGCCACGCGGGGATCCGGATCTCCAGCGACCGCTTCGTCACACGTCTGGCGTGGCCCAGGAGCCAACCGAGGACCCGCGGGTTCAACGCCCCGATCCCGAGAGGGACGAGGAACAGCAGGAACAACGACGAACCGAGGTCACTGGAACCCACCAGGCCGAACGGGAGCAGGATTCCCACGGTCAACACCGACGCGGTGTACACCGCGATCAACGACAACGCCACGCTCGGATAGGCCTGCGCAGCCGGAACGCCCCGACGACGCGCGATCTCCCCTCGCCCGACCGCAGCCCAGATCGACCCCGGAAGATACTTGGCGACGTCGCCCACGAAGTACCAGGCGATCGACTGACAGCGCCGCACCGATCCACCCATGACCGCCACGGCGTCCGCCCAGGTGTACGCGATGACGACCATGCCCAGCGCGCCGAACCCCAGCGCAGCCGCGAGCCACGCCGGCGAAGCGTGGGCGATCGAGTCGGAGACCTGGGCCCAGTCGTCGATGAGGATTCTGACGATGAAGATGCCGCACAACACCGTCAGCGCCGTGCCCACCACGAATGGCGCGTAGCGGCGCAGACGTCGTCGGGCGGTGCGGTTGGGCTCGGTCACGACCCCGGACACGCTAGTTCCAGCACACCTGTGAGAAGTGGTCCGCCGGGCGATTCGATCCGGCGTGTCGCTCGGTTCGCCTCCTCAGCGTCCCTCAGGCGGCGGGCGCCTCGAGCGGTTCGGGCTGGCAGAGCCCCTCCATCTCGGCGATGACGATCCGATCGCGGTTCTCCCAGGTGATCTCGTTCGCCGGATCGACGTGGATCTTGTACTCCCGGAATGATTCCTCGAGCGAGTCGTACTGCAACATCCGTCCGATGAGCGGGTCACCCAGATCGAGGATCAGCTTGACCGTCTCGACGGCCTGAAGGCTGCCGATGATGCCGGGCAGCACGCCCAGCACGCCGGCCTCCGAGCACGACGGGGCGAGCTCGGCGGGAGGCGGCTCGGGCACGAAGTCACGGTAGGTGGGCCCACGGCGTGGATCGAACACCGTCAGCATGCCCTCGAAGCGGAAGATCGATCCGTGCACCACCGGGATCCCCAACTTCACCGAGGCGTCGTTCACCAGATAGCGGGTCGGGAAGTTGTCGAGGCCGTCCACGATGACGTCCCAGCCTTCGAGGATGTCCATCACGTTGTCGGCACCGAGCCGGGTGTCGTAGGTGACCACGTCGACGTCGGGGTTCAGTGCGGTGATGGTCTTCTTGGCCGAATCGACCTTGCGGTCACCGATCCGGTCGAGGTTGTGGATGATCTGGCGCTGCAGGTTCGACTCGTCGACGACGTCCATGTCGACGACACCGATCGTCCCCACCCCGGCGGCGGCGAGGTAGAAGGCGGACGGCGCGCCGAGCCCACCGGCACCGAGCAGCAGAACCTTGGCGTCCAGGAGCTTCACCTGGCCCTCGACGTCCACCTCGGGCAGCAGCAGATGCCGCTGGTAGCGGTTCTGCTGTTCGGGGCTGAGCGCCCGGGGGGTGATCCATTCGCGACCCTCGTCCTTCCACTGGTTGAACCCACCGGCGACCGAGGCGACATCGGTGTAGCCGAGCTCACCCAGGGTCTTGGCCGCGAAGGCCGAGCGGATGCCACTCGCGCACTGGATGAGAATCTTCGCCGAGTGGTCAGGCACCTTGGATTCGATGGACCCTTCGAGCTGCCCGCGGGCGATGTGGACCGCTCCGGGAATGGCCCCCTGTTCGTACTCGGACGGTTCCCGCACGTCGAGCACGACCGTGTTGGGCTGCCTGCGCAGCTCGTCGGTCTCCGCCGTGGTGACCTCGGCGATCTCGGCTTTGGTGGCGTTGAGGAGTTCTCGGAAAGAGGCCATGGTCTCAGCTCTCGGAAATCGGTTTGCAGGATGTCGTCGGGTGCAACCCGACTCGGATCAAAAGCCTAGTGGTTTGGTCAGGTATTGCCACAACCCCGGAACCTCTCCTCGGAGGTTTGAGATCGAATGGCAACGGACATACATCAGATGTCATGGAACATCATCACTGAAGGAGGCATCCGTGCCCACGGTTTCCCCGCTCGCCGATTCGCCCGACCACGCCACCGACCCGCCACGCGCCCACCCCGGACCGGGTCGGATCGACACCCACGAGCTGCCGGTCCCCGCCGGCGGGTCGATCCCGGTCCAGGTGTGGGTCGATCCCTATCTGGCCGAGTTCGGCCACGACGCCCGATCGAGCTACGTGGAGTTGTTCTGGCTCGGGATACTCGGGCCGTCGGCCACCTGGTTGCTGCGACGCCTCGCCGCCGGGCTGGTCCACCATCCCGAGGGGTATCTGCTGCCGGTGGTCGACACCTCCGCTTCGCTCGGTCTGGGTCGACCAGGCGGACGGAACTCGAGCTTCGTGCGGGCACTGCACCGGTGCTGCGTGTTCGGTGTGACGCGCTTCGTCGACGACACCCTCGAGGTGCGCACCCGGGTACCTTCGCTGCGCCCGAAGCAGTTGCGCCGTCTTCCCGAGTCGCTCCAGGCGACGCATGCCGCGCTCACCACCCGTCACCCGTCGATCGGTGACGCCAGGACGCCGTCGTCAGGTGGCCCGGCTGGCCCGTGAACCGCCGACCGCTTCGGCCTCGCGCCACCGCGCCAGTGTCCAGCACAGGTCCGACAGGCGGTTCAGATACGGCAGGACCTGGGTTTCGGCTTCGTCACGGACGGCCAGCGCGTCGCGCTCTGCCCGACGCACCACGCAGCGGGCCACGTCGAGTTGGGCGGCCACGACGTCCTCGCCGGGCACCACGAACTCGGTGGGTTGTGCGAAGCGACCGGTGATGTCGTCGATGGTCTCCTCCAGCGCGGCAACCATCTCGGCGGTGACGAGATTCTTGCCGGCGGTGAGCTTGTGGCGGTTCCCCGGTGCGGTGGCCAGCTCGGCCATGAGCACCCACAGATCGTGTTCGAGCTGCACGAGAATCCGGTTCAGCTCGTCGTCGGGGGCACAACCGGCACGGGCGACGCCGAGCGCGGCCTGGGCCTCGTCGACGGTGCCGTAGGCAACGGGGCGGGGCGAGTCCTTGGGTACCCGTCCGCCGTACAACAACCCGGTCGTGCCGTCGTCTCCCTTGCGCGTGTAGATCTTCATCGTCGGCCAACCTAACGCCCGGGCCGGCGCCGTGAATCCGTCACTGAGGTCGTCCGGCGGTCGGGGTGCGGAACTCCGCAACGACCGTCGCACCCGCCCACGGTCATCGCCAACCTCTAGCATCGATTGTCGTGTCAGCGTTCCTCGACCTCGTCCACCAACGCGTCGTCGTCTACGACGGCGCCACCGGCACCTGGCTGCAGTCTCAGCACCTCGGTGTCGACGACTTCGGTGGCGATGCCCTGGAAGGCTGCAACGAATACCTCGGCATCACCCGACCCGACGTGGTGCGGGCGTTGCACGCCGCGTACTTCGACGTCGGGGCGGACATCGTCGAGACCAACACGTTCGGCTCGTTCGCCATCCCCCTGGGCGAATACGACCTGTCCGACCGGGCGCACGAGATCACCCTGGCCAACGCCCGCCTCGCCCGCGAGGTGGCCGACGACTTCACCACCGCCGATCGCCCACGCTTCGTCGCCGGGTCCATGGGACCGGGCACCAAGTTCGCATCGCTCGGCCAGATTCGCTTCGCGTCGTTGCGGGACGCGTACGAGGTCCAGGCGGCCGCGCTGCTCGAGGGTGGCGTCGACGTGCTGCTGATCGAGACCCAGTTCGACCTGCTGGGGATGAAGGCGGCGATCATCGGTGCCCGCCGGGCGATGGCCGCCCAGGGCAGGGACATCCCGATCCAGGCGCAGGTGACCATCGAGTTGACCGGCCGCATGCTGCCCGGCACCGAGATCGGAGCCGCGCTGGCCGCACTCGACCCGCTGGGCATCGACATCATCGGCATCAACTGCGCGACCGGCCCGGTGGAGATGTCCGAACATCTCCGCCACCTCTCCCAGCACAGCCGCATGCCGATCTCGTGTCTGCCCAACGCCGGCCTGCCCAGCGTGGTCGACGGCGAGATGCACTACGACCTCTCCGCCGAGGACTTCGTCGCCCACCAGACGCGCTTCGTCACCGAACTGGGCGTGCAGGTCGTCGGCGGGTGCTGCGGGACCACCCCCGAATTCATCCGTCAGCTCGTCCAGGCGGCCGACGGACTGGTGCCGGCCTCCCGGGAACCGGTGCACGAACCCGGCGTCACCTCGATCTACTCGCTCGTCCCCTTCGACCAGGACACCGCCTATCTGGGCATCGGTGAACGGACGAACGCGAACGGTTCGAAGAAGTTCAGAGAGGCGATGCTCGACGGCGACTGGGACACCTGCCTGAAGATGGCGACCGACCAGGTCAAGGAAGGCGCGCACGTCCTGGACGTCTGTGTGGACTACGTCGGCCGCGACGGCACCGTGGACATGGAGGAGCTCGCGAGTCGGTTCGCCACCCAGGTGAACGCGCCGCTGATGATCGACTCCACCGAGGCCGACGTCGTCGAGACGGCCCTGCAGTGGATCGGCGGGCGTCCCATCCTGAACTCGGTGAACCTGGAAGACGGCGACGCCGAAGGCACCCGGCTGGACCGGTTCCTGACGCTCGCCCACGACTACGGCACCGCGGTCGTGTGCACCTGCATCGACGAGACCGGTCAGGCCCGCACGCCCGAGCACAAGCTCGAAGCTGCCCGCAAGATCCACGATCTGGCCGTGAACCGGTACGGCCTGGAGCCGTCGGATCTGCTCTTCGACCCCCTGGCGCTGACGTTGGCCACCGGCATCGAGGAGAGCCGCTACGACGGGGCCAACACCATCGAGGGCATCCGCCTGATCAAAGAACACCTCCCAGGTGTGCACACCACCCTGGGATTGTCGAACATCTCCTTCGGGCTCAACCCCGCGGCCCGCCAGGTGCTCAACTCGGTCTTCCTGCACGAGTGCACCCAGGCCGGACTCGACTCCGCGATCGTGCACTTCTCCAAGATCCTGCCGCTGTCACGGATTCCCGAGGACCAGCGGAACGTTTGCCTGGATCTGATCTACGACCGCCGCGGCACCGCGGGAACCCATGCCGGGGGTGACCAGCACTACGACCCGCTGCAGACCCTGCTGTCGATGTTCGAGAACGCCAAGGTCGCCGAAGCCGTCAAAGAGGACCGGTCGGGGTGGCCCGTGGACAGGCGGCTGTCCCAACGGATCATCGACGGCGACCGCGACGGCCTGGAAGCCGATCTGGACGAGGCCCTCGGCACCGGCATGACGGCGCTGGCGATCGTCAACGACGTGCTCCTGGCAGGCATGAAGGTGGTCGGTGACCTCTTCGGGGCGGGCGAGATGCAACTGCCCTTCGTGCTGCAGTCCGCCGAGACGATGAAGGCCTCCGTCGCCCACCTCGAACCGCACATGGAGAAGGTCGACGGCGGGTCGGGAAAGGGCAAGATCGTGCTCGCCACCGTCAAAGGGGACGTGCACGACATCGGCAAGAACCTCGTCGACATCATCCTCACCAACAACGGCTATGACGTCCACAACCTCGGCATCAAGGTGTCGGTGTCGGACCTGATCGCCAAGGCCGTCGAGGTCGACGCCGACGCCATCGGCATGAGCGGCCTGCTGGTGAAGTCCACGCTGGTGATGCGCGACAACCTGGTGGAGTTGAACGACCGGGAGCTGTCGCGGATCCCCGTCGTCCTCGGCGGCGCGGCGCTCACCCGTTCCTACGTCGAGCGGGACCTGCGCGAGGTGTACGCCGGGCGGCTGTTCTACGGCAAGGACGCCTTCGAGGGCCTGGACGTCATGGACCGACTCGGGGAGATCCGCCGCGGCGAGGTCACCGACGACGATTGGGGCACGGTGCCCTCCGATTCGAAGGTGCCCTCGCGGTTGCACGCCCGGGTCGAGGTCGACGACGCCGAACTGCCGAGCCGCTCCCCCGAGGTCGCCACCGACAACCCGATCTTCAAGCCACCGTTCCTCGGGGTGCGGATGGTCAAGGGGGTGCCGATCGACGACATCGCCGCCTATCTGAACGAGACCTCGTTGTTCCGCCTCCAATGGCAATATCTGCCCGAAGGCGCCCGCAAGAACGCGAAGGCCGCCCGAACCGGCGGTGAGGGCACCGGCAAGCCGACCGAATCCGACGCCGACTTCAAGGAACGCATCCGCCCGATCCTGCGCGAACAGCTCGACTACGCGTGCACCGAAGACCTGCTGGTGCCCGCCGCGTTGTACGGGTTCTTCCCCTGCAACGGCGATGGTCGTGATCTGGTGATCTGGACCGACGAGAACCGCACGGAGGAGCGCACCCGGTTCAGCTTCCCCCGCCAGACCAAGGACCCGTACCTGTGCATCGCGGACATGGTCCGCCCCATCGACTCGAACGACGTCGACTACGTGGCCTTCCAGATCGTCACGATGGGACCCCGGGTTTCCGAGCGCACCGCGCAGCTCTTCGCGGAGAACCGCTACCGCGAATACCTGCACCTGCACGGGCTCGGCGTGGAGATGGCCGAGGCGATGGCCGAGTACGTGCACCATCGGATCCGCACCGAGTGGGGTTTCGTGGACTTCGACGACGACAACCTCACCGGGCTGTTCCGCCAGCGCTACCGCGGCGGACGCTACTCGTGGGGCTATCCGGCCTGCCCGGACCTGGAGGACAACCAGCGCTGTGCCGAACTCCTCGACGCGGCACAGCTCGGTATCGAGTGCAACGAGGACACCGGCTACCAGTTCCACCCCGAACAGTCGACCGCGGCGATCGTGTTCCACCACCCCCAGGCGAAGTACTTCGTCGCCCGCTGATCAGCCGGACCTTCCCCTAAGGCGTCCGCCGGGGGCGGCGCCACTAGGGTGCCGGACCATGGATCTCCGACTCGACGGCAAGGTCGCTCTCGTCACCGGCGCGTCGCGGGGCATCGGTCTGGCCACCGCACAGGCGCTCGCCGCCTCGGGCGCGACGGTGATGCTCTCGTCCCGCAAGCAGGACGCCCTGGAAGCCGCCGCGGCGACCATCGACGGGAACACCGCCGTCTTCGCCGCCAACGCCGGTGACCCCGAGGCCGCAGCGGCGTGCGTGGCGGCCACCGTGGAGCAGCTCGGATCTGTCGACATCCTGGTGAACAACGCCGCCACCAACCCCTACTTCGGTCGGGCGATCGACATCGACCTTCCCCGCTACGACAAGACCTGGCAGGTGAACGTGCGGGGCATGCTCGCGTGGACCCAGGAGGCGTATCGTGCCTCGCTCGGAGAACATGGCGGGTCGGTGATCAATCTGGCCTCCATCGGCGGGCTGAGCGTCGAAGCCGGCATCGGCATCTACAACACCACCAAGGCCGCAGTGATCCATCTCACCCGGAACCTGGCGCACGAGCTCGGCCCGAACATCCGGGTGAACGCCATCGCACCCGGCCTCGTGAAGACCGACATGGCCCGCGCGCTGTGGGAGGAGCACGGCGACGTGATCGCGGCACGCCTGCCCCTGGGTCGTCTCGGGGAACCCTCCGACATCGCCGCCATGGTGGTGTTCCTGGCGTCGGACGCCGCGTCGTGGATCACCGGTCAGACGATGATCGTCGACGGCGGCGCGACCGTCTCGGTGTCGCGCTGAACCTGATTCCTCAACCGCTGAGCACGGCCCGGGCGAGAAGATCGATGCCGAATCCGGTGATGGCCGCGAGATAGACCAACCCGGTCGCCGAGGCGACGACGCGATGACGCGGGTCACGCAGGATCACCCGCGCCATGACCAGCAGTCCCCCGGTGGTCACCGCACACGCCGCCCACATCCAACCCAGGATGCCGCCGTAGTGGTCGTCCACCGCACCGGTGAACACCGCGACCATCCCGGTCGGAATCAGCATCACGGCCACCTCGAGGGGCCACAAGATGATCAGACCGGTGACCGTCCGGTGCAGCGGTTCGCGACCCCACTGCGGCTTGGCCAGATAGCGGTGGCCGAACAGCATCGCCGCGTTGATGCCACCGAGGAACGCGGCGCCGACGAGCGCACGTGCCACCGCGAGGCCATGGGGGCCACCGGCGTGGACGGCGCCGGTGATCGTGCCCACCGTTCCCGCCGCCACCGCGAGCGCATCCAGGACCGCCACCGCCGCCGGCTCGACGGTCTCTCCGGCCTCATGGGTGGCAAGCGACCACGCCAGGCCCACGGCCAGGGCCACGGCCAGCACCCAGAAACCGGCGTCGCGACTCCACACCCAACCGGTCAGTGCTGCGGCGGTCAGACCGATGGCCAGGAGCACCAGCGCCATCACCCTGAACACCCACGCGTAACCGTACGGCACCCGCCCTCGGTGCCCGACCACGAACATCCAGGCGATCAGTCCGGTCGCCCAGGGACCGAACACATCGGGTGCGTCCAGGTGGATCACCCGGGCGAGGCTAGGGGAGTCGGGTCAGACAGCTCACACCGAAGCGGGGCCCGTCGACCCCTGGTCGGCTTCGGAACCCGTGGGCTCGGTGGCCCGTTCGGGACCGCGGACCCTGGCCCGGAACACGTGGTAGCTCCACGCCTGGTAGGCGATCACCAGCGGAGCGAACAGGACCGCGACGACCGTCATCACCGTCAGGGCGTAGTGCCCCGACGCGGCACCGGCCACGGTCAAGCTGTACGCCTTGTCGGTGCTCGAGATCATCACGTGCGGATAGAGCGAGACGAAGATCGACCCGACCGCGGACCCCAGCGTGGCCGCGGTCATCGCGAAGGCCCAGCCCGCGTAGCCGTCTCGGGCAGACCAGGCCGCGGCGATCACGGTCAGGATCGCCGCGACTCCCAGCAGTCCCGGGATGACGCCGGAGTCGTCACCGAGCGCGTTCGTCCAGAACACCAACACGATCACACACACTGCCGCGATCCAGGGCACGACGGCGGTGAGTCGGTGGGCACGCTCGCGCACGATGCCGGTGGTCTTCAGGTCCAGGAAGGCGGCCCCGTGGGCGAGCGAGAGCACGAACAGGGTGAGACCGGTCCACAGGCCGTACGGGGTGAGCAGGTCCAGGAAGTTCCCCGTGAACTCGCCCTGCCGGTCGATCGGCAGCCCGACGAGGAGGTCGCCGAGAGCGACCCCGACGAGCAGGGGGACGAGGAAGCTTCCGATCGCGAGCATCCAGCTGAACCGGTTCCGCCAGGCCGGATGATCGGACTTGCCGCGCCATTCGAAGGTCACTCCCCGCATCATCAACGCCAACAGGACGACCACCAGTGGCAGGTACAACGCGGAGAACATCGTTGCGTACCAGTCCGGGAAGGCGGCGAAGATGCCCGCCCCGGCCACGATCAACCACACCTCGTTGCCGTCCCAGTAGGGGCCGATCGAATTGATCACGACCCGCCGTTCGGTGTCGGTCCGTCCGAGGAAGACGTTCAGCATGCCCACGCCGAAGTCGAATCCCTCGAGCACGAAGAAGACACACCAGAGGAAGGCGACGACGATGAACCAGAAGATCTCCATGCCACTCCCTCTAGTACGTGAGCACCGGGTACGAATCCGGATCGGACTCCGCGTCCGACTCGGCGTCGGACGTCTCGTCGTCCTCGCTGGTCAGATCGCGGCGGGCATAGCGGAACATCAGCTTCAACCAGACCACGCCGAGCGCCAGGTAGATCGCCCCGAACAGCCCCAGGCTCAGGGCCACCATCGGAGCCGAAACCGACGGCGAAACCCCGTCCGCGGTCTTCATCAGGCCCTGCACGATCCAGGGTTGTCGACCGTTCTCGGTGAGCATCCAGCCGGCCGTGGTCATCACCAGGGGCAGGGTCGCCGACCAGGGAGCCAGGCGCAGGAACCAGCGGGACTCACCCAGCCTCCCCAGCCAGACCAACCGACCTCCCCAGAGCGCGAACGCCAGCATCGCGAACGCAACGTAGGCCATCACCCGCATCGACCAGTACTGGATGAAGATGTTGGGAATGTAATCCCCTGGTCCGTACTGCTTCACGTACTGGGCCTGCACCTCGTTCATGCCCTTGACCTGGCCGTTCCACGAGTTGGTCGCCAGCACCGACAGCAGATGCGGCATCTTGATGATCTTGCCCCCGTCCGGATTCTGCTTGCCGCCACCGAACTGGGCGATCGAGAACGAACAGGGACCGCATGTCTCCCACTGGGCCTCCATGGCCGCGACCTTCATCGGTTGGTACTTCGTCTCGTTGACCCCGAGTTGGCCCCCGAAGATGATGACCAGCATCAGCGAGGGCACCAGCACCTTCAAGGCGACCTGGGCGCTCCGGAGGAACGGATGGGTCGGGCCCTCCCGCCGGAGATGCCACGCCGAGACCGCCAGCATCAAGGTCGCTCCCACCACCATCGACGCCCCGATCACGTGCAGGAAGCCCCAGACGAACACCGGGTTGGTGAACAGGGCCCAGATGTCGTTCAGCACCGGGCGGCCGGTCGTCGGGTCGATCTCGTAGCCGACCGGATTCTGCATCCACGAGTTCGCCGCCATGATGAACGCCGCGGACAGGACCGAGCCGATCGCCACGATCCAGATGCAGGCGAGGTGCACCCGCTTGGGCAGGCGGTCCCAGCCGAAGATCCACAGACCCAGGAAGGTGGATTCGAGAAAGAACGCGGCGAGCCCCTCCATGGCGAGCGGTGCGCCGAACACGTCGCCGACCAGGCGCGAATACGCCGACCAGTTCATGCCGAACTCGAACTCCTGGACCAGGCCGGTGACGACCCCGATCGCCACGTTGATCAGGAGGAGGGTGCCGAAGAAACGTGCCAGCCGACGCAACTGGTCGTCCTCGGACCGGTGCCACATGGTCTGCAGGATCGCCACCAGAAACGCCAACCCGATCGTGATGGGGACGAAGATGAAGTGGTAGATGCTGGTGGTGGCGAACTGGATGCGAGAGAGCCCGACCGTGGTGTCAGCGACGATCATCGCGAGTCTCCTTGTCGCACCGGTTGCACCGCACCCGATTGGCGAGCAGCCATGCGAGCGTACCAGTCGCCCGCAGCACAGAGTTGCCGGTGGGTGCCGCGTTCGGTGATTCGCCCGCCGTCGAGCACGACGATCTCGTCCATGGTCTCGAGGCCGACCAGTCGGTGCGTGATCAACACACAGGACTGTGACCTGGTGACATCCGCGAGATCGGCGATGAGGGCGTCGGCCGTGGCGGCATCGAGATGTTCCGCGGGTTCGTCCAGCACCAGCAAGGCGAAGTCCCGCAGCAGCGCACGGGCGACCACGAGGCGTTGCCGCTGGCCACCCGAGAGCGTGGCGCCGTCCGCGCCGACCCAGGTGTCGAGCCCGTCGGGCAGCGCGGCGACGGCGCGGTCCAGGCGCACCCGGGCCAACGCGGCGAAGAGCTCCTCGTCGGTGGCGTCACTGCGGCCGATGCGCAGGTTCTGCCGGATCGTCGTGTTGAACACGTGCGCGTCCTGGGCGACGAGCCCGACCTGTTCGCGCACGTCGTCGCCGGCCAGGTCACGGAACTCCCGGCCACCGACGCTGATCGAACCGTCATAGGGCAGGAAGCCGACGAGGGTGTGGGCGAGCGTCGACTTTCCCGCACCACTCCGTCCCACGACCGCCACCCGTCTTCCCGGCGTCAGATCGAGATCGATGTCGACGAGCACCGGATCTTCGACGTCGGGGCGGTGGACCGCCACCCCACGAAGGAGAACCGTCGGTGGACCCGTGGGCACCGCGAGCGGATGTGGCGGGTCGGTGACCACCGGTTCGGCGTCGAACATCGCGGTGACCCGGGCGGCGCTGCCCCGGAGGACCTCCAGGTCCTGCGAGGCGGACGGCAGTCCGGCCACCACCTCGAACGCGGCCAGCGGGAGGAGGACGAGCGACGCCAACCAGACTCCCTCGAGCCGACCGGTCTGGACGGCGGGCACGGCCACGAGCACCATCCCGAGGATCGCCAGGCCACCGGACAGCACGCTCAGACCCTGGCCGATGCCGGCGGTGCGCGCCGCCGCACGGAAGCTGGCGGTCAACGCTGCGTCCGCCCGCCGGACCCGGTCGAGGTGCGTGGCGGTCGCCCCGTTCACGGCCAGCTCGTCCGCCCCGTCGACCAGATCGACGATGGCCGTGCTCAGTTCGCCACGACGCAGCGCGGTGTCGACCTCACCGCGGCGGGCGAGGTACCGGGTGAGGAGGGGAACCACCGCGCCACCGGCGACAAGACAGACGGCGAACACCGCGGCGGCACCCGGAAGCAGCAGGGCGATGAAGAACACGGATCCGGCCCCGACCACGGCGGCGATCACGAACGGCGGGACGACCCGCAGGACGAGATCCTGCAGCGACTCGATGTCACCCACCAGCCGTGCGAGCAGGTCACTCCGGCGGAATGAGGCCATCCCGTCCGGCGCGAGGACCTCGAGCCGGTCGTACGATGCCACCCGCAGGTCGCCGAGCAGACGGAATGCCGCATCGTGGCCCACGAGCCGGGATCCGTAGCGGAACAGTCCCCGGGCGATCGCGAAGAAGCGCACCAGTGCGATGGCCAGGCCCAGCACCGCGATCGACGGGTGCTGGGCACTGCGCGACAACAACCAGGCCGCGGACACCAGCAGCCCGATCGCACATCCCTCGGACGCGGCACCCAGCAGTGCTCCGGCGAGAATCCGCCGGCGCACCGGTCGGGCGAAGTCGAGCGTGGCCCGCAGCGACGCCAGGTCGGGACGTCGCACCGTGGTGGCGGCGACCGACGCGTCGGGGCCGCGGTTCACACCGGCACTGCTTCGGTCGACAGGTCGACGACCCGGTCGGCAACCTCCAGGAGACTGGGTCGATGGGCCGCCATGACGACCGTACGGTCGGCTGCCAAGGAGTCGATGACCTCGATGACGGCATCTTCGTGTTCGCCGTCCAGGGCGGCAGTGGGTTCATCCAGCAGCAGGAGCGACGCGTCGCGGTAGAAGGCCCGGGCGATCGCGATCCGTTGGCGTTCCCCGGCGGACAGCCCGAAGCCCTGGTCGCCGATGGGCGCATCGATCCCGTCGGGCAGGCGGGCGACCACGGCATCGAGACCGGCCGAGGAGATGGCCCGGCGGACGTCGTCGTCGGCCGCGCCCCGGGCGCCGAGCGACACGTTGTCCCGCCACGACCCGGCGAACAGATGCGGCTGTTGGGGAACCCAGGCGATCCGTGAACGCCACGCGTCGGGATCCAGGTCGGCGAGATCCACTCCCCCGATGGTGATCCGACCACTCTGGTGAGCGACCAGTCCGAGGACGACCCGCAACAGGGTCGTCTTGCCGCACCCGCTCGGCCCGGAGAGCGCGAGGATCCGCCCGGGTTCGGTGGCCAGGTGCACGTGGGAGAGCGCCGCCCGATCCCGGCCCGGGTACTGCACGGTGAGGTCCTCGACCACCAGGCTGCACCGCGCCGGATCGGGAACATCGGTCCGGGTCCCGACCACCGGCTGGGGACGTTCCAGGATCTCCTCGACGGCATCGGCAGTGCTGCGGGCGTCGGCGCTCGCGTGGAAGTTCGTGCCCAACTGCCGGAGTGGAGCAAACGCCTCGGGGGTGAGGATCAGGACGAACAGTGCGGCGTCCAGGCCGAGATGCCCATCGAGCACGCGTAGGCCCACCGAGACCGCCACCAGTGCCACCGCGATCGCCGAGACCAACTCGAGCGCGAGCGACGAGAGGAACGCCACACGCAGGGTCGCGATGGTCGTTCTGCGGTAGTCGTCGGCCACCTCGCCGACGACCTTCGCCTGGGTGCGGGAACGGCCGAAGACCTTCAGGGTGGTGAGTCCGGTCACCACGTCGAGGAAGTGGCCGGCCATGATCGTGAGCGCCCGGAGCTTCTGGTCGGTGCGGGCCTTGGTGGCCATGCCGATGATCGCCATGAACACCGGGACCAACGGGAGGGTCACCACCAGAAGCACGGCCGAGATCCAGTCCCGGGTCGCGACGGCCGCCACCACCAGCACCGGGACGATCCCGGCGAGCGCGGCCTGGGGCAGATACCTCGCGTAGTACGCATCGAGAGAGTCCAGGCCAGTGGTCGCGAGGGTCGCGAGCGCACCGGTCCGGCCGATCGCCCGTCCATGGTCGACGACGCGGGACCCGCGGGTCACCAGCGCGAGCCGGAGCTCCGACTTGACCGAGGCGGCTGCCCGGTGGGCGACGAGCTCGGTCCCCCACACGATGGCCGCGCGACCGACCACGACGACGGCGAGGAGGACGATCGGGGTGCGCAGGGCGCGGAGGGCGTCCCGATCGACGAATGCTCCCGCGATCACGGTGGACAGCGCCCAGGCCTGGACGATCACCAGCACCGCGGCACAGCCGCCGAGCGCCACCACGAAGGCCGGATACCGACGCGTGGTGCGCCCGTAGCCCGCCAATCGGGCGTCGAGTGCCTTGTGCACCGGACCGGTTCCCGCGCGCGCGTATCCGGCATCACCTGCGGCGGGGACCGAAGTCGCCGCGTGATCCGGGGGCCGCGGGATGTCCGCCTCGTCGATCACCGTGACGTCGATCAGACCAGCGAGGGCTCGCGGGTCGCCGGGCCACGCAGCACGGCCGTCGCCGCACGGTACGCCGCCTGGGCGTGATGCGACGAGCGGGTCAGTGGCGTCGACTCGACGTGCGCGATGCCCAGTTCCCGGCCGACCTCTCCATAGGCGGAGAAGGCGTCCGGGGTGACCCAGCGTGTCACCGGCAGGTGCGCGGCCGTGGGACGCAGGTACTGGCCGATCGTGACGATGTCACAACCCACTGCGGCCAGATCGGCGAGGGTGGCGTGCACCTCGTCGTCGGTCTCGCCGATGCCCACCATGAGCGACGACTTGGTGAGCAGGCCTGCTGCCTTGGCACGAGCCAACACGGCCAACGAACGCGCATAGGACGCCGACGGCCGAACCGCCCGTTGCAGCCGTGGCACGCATTCGACGTTGTGGTTCAACACATCAGGTCGCGCGTCGAAGATCGACGCCAGCGATTCCGGATCGCCCTTGCAGTCCGAGATCAGGGTCTCGACCAGGGTGCCGGGTGAGCGACGACGGATCGCCCGGATCGTCTCGGCGAACGCCGCTGCTCCCCCGTCGGACAGGTCGTCGCGGGCCACGCAGGTCACCACTGCGTAGGCCAGGTCCATCTCGGCCACGGCGTCGGCGAGCCGCTCGGGTTCACCCGGGTCGAGCGGCAGCGGTTTGTGGGTGTCGACCAGGCAGAACCCGCACGCCCGGGTGCACCGGTCGCCGTTGATCATGAACGTGGCCGTTCCCTCGGTCCAGCATTCGGAGATGTTCGGACACCCGGCCTCCTCGCACACCGTGACCAGATCGAGTGAACGCATGGTTCGCTTGATCCGGGTGTAGCCGGGGGTGAGGCGCAGTCGGCCCTTTGCCCAGGCGGGCTTCGGTTCGTCGATGGCCACCCCGGCGGTGACCCCGGCCTCGGCGAGCCGGCGGCGCCGCGGCGAGCTGATGGCCACCGGGGAACCCCCCGGAACCGTTGCCGATGCCGGACCCAGCCCGTCGGTCCGGCGGCTGAACGGCGCCAGGTCCGATTCGTCGACCGCGTGCCGCCAGACCACGTCGGTGCGCTCGACCGCCCGTCGGGGGCCCATCGCGCTCACTGCACGCTCGGCCACGGCATCGACGACCTCGCGCATGGTCGACCGACATCCCCTCGGCCGCCACCGAGGTGACCCCCTTGTCGGTGATGCCACAGGGCACGATGTGGTCGAACATCGACAGGTCCGGAGCAACGTTCAGCGCGAAACCGTGGAGGGTGCGTCCCCGCACGATCCGCACCCCGATCGCCGCGATCTTCCTGGGTGCGTCACCGTCCGGTTCGATCCAGACGCCCGGGTAGCCATCCAGTCGTCCTGCTCCGGCGACCCCGACGTCGGCGAGCGCATCGATCACGAGCTGTTCGACCGAGCGCACGTACGCGACGGTGTCGGGGCTGGTGCCTCCACCTTTGCCGGGCAGGGTGAGGATCGGATAGCCGACGAGCTGACCCGGACCGTGATACGTGACGTCGCCGCCACGGTCGGCCTGCACGATCGTGGCGCCGCTGGCCGCGGCGGAGGGTCGCAGGTTCGCCGGATCGGTCCGCACGCCGAGGGTGTAGGTGTGCGGGTGTTCGAGGAGGAGCAGATGGTCGTCGGTCCCGGTGCGAGCCAACCCGTGCATCAGCGCGTCGGCGTCACGGTAGGCGACCCGGCCCAACCAGCGCAGACGCAGGGTCACGCCAGCTCCACGGCCCAGTCCCTCGTCTCGAGGTTCGCTTTGATCTGTGCGAGGAACGCCGCCGCATAGGCACCGTCGAACGCACGGTGATCGAAACTGAGCGCGACCAGCCCGACCGAGTGGATTCCGATCGCCTCGGTGCCGTCGGGGGCGGTGACCACCACCGGCTTGCGGCTCACCCCTTCGGTGGAGAGGATCGCCACCTCCGGCTGCGAGATGATCGCAGCGGTGAAGTGCGTGCCGTACGGCCCGGGATTCGAGACCGTGAACGTCCCTCCCGTGACGTCGTCGGCGGTGAGTTCGTTGGACCGGGCCCGCTGGACCAGAGCGCGGATCTCCCGGGCGACAGCCCGGAGGCGCAAACCGTCAGCCGCGTGGATGACCGGCACGATCAGGCCCTCGTGGTGCAGGTCCACGGCGATGCCCAGGTTGATGTCGTGGTGGATGACCAGCGCGCCATCCCCCACCGAGGCGTTCACCTTCGGGAACTCGCGGATCGCGTCGACCACGGCCAGGGAGATGAAGGGCAGGTAGTTGAGCGCAAAGCCTTCGTCGGCTTCGAAGTCGGCCCCGTGCGCACGGCGGACCGCCTCGACGCCTTCGTAGTCGATCTCACTGGTCATGAGCACGTGCGGTGCGACCGACTTCGAGTACACCATGTGCTCGCCGGTCAGCTTCCGCATCTTGTTGAACGGTTCGACCGTGTCGCGCTCGCCCGGCGCGGCGGCCTGGGGTGTGGGCACTCCGGAGCCGGAAGGCGAACGGGTCTCGGCCGGGGCCGGGGCGCGCGGAGGGGCAGGCGACGACGAAGGCCGATCGGAAGGTTGCGGGGAGGATCGGGGCCTGCCCGAGGCCTGCCGGTCGATGATGGCCTCGACGTCGCTGCGGGTGATTCGACCTCCCGGCCCGGTGCCCTCGATCGCGGCCACGTCGAGGCCGTGTTCGTCCACCAGCGATCGAACGACCGGCGAAAGGAGCACACCGCGGGCAGATGCTTCTTCACCGGTGGGTGCGGTACCGGTACCGCCACTGGCGCTGGAGGCCTGCACGGGCGATCCCGCGGGCGAGTCCTCGTGCGGCCGGCCCCGGTCGGCCGCGGAATCATTGTCGGCCGGTTCCGCGGCGACCCGGTTCGAATCGGCTGCGGCAGCGTCGTCGGGACGATCCGGCGATGCGCCGGCCGCTTCCGAGGTTGGCTCGGCGTCCGGAGCATCGGCTGCCTCCCCGAGGACGGCGAGTACCGTGCCCACGTCGACGGTCTCCCCTTCGGGAACCCGGATCTCGGTGAGCACGCCGGAACCCGGCGAGGGCACTTCCGAGTCGACCTTGTCGGTCGAGACCTCGAAGAGGGGTTCGTCGAGCTCGACGGTATCGCCCACCGACTTGAACCACTGGGTGATCGTGCCTTCGGTGACGGTCTCACCGAGTTGGGGAAGGGTCACATCGGTCATGGGCAGGTCGCTCCTTTGCGACGACGGAGGTTCATGTGTGCAGTCCCCGGCCGGTGAGCTTGAGCACCGTTTCGCCGAAGTTCTCCGACAACGTCGGGTGCGGCTGGATGAGGGATGCGATGTCCTGGACGGTGGCCTCCCAGTTGACCGCGAAATACCCGGCGCCGAGCTGTTCGGTCACCCAGGGACCCGACAGGTGGACACCGAGCACCCGCCCCGCGCTGCCATCGTCGCGCTTCTCTGCCACGACCTTCACGGCTCCCTCGGTCTCCCCGATGATGAGCGCCCGGCTGGTTCCTCCCCAGGGATGCTTCGAGGTCACGACCTGGTAGCCCGCGTCCTTCGCCGCCTGTTCGGTGAGCCCGGCCCAGGCGATCTCGGGGTGCGTGTACACGCACCAGGGCACACCCGAGTAGTCGATGGGCACGGCCCGCTCGCCGAGGATCTGCTTGATCACCAGCATCGCTTCGGCAAATCCGCACGTGCGCCAGGCCCGGCGTGGCGATCACGTCGCCGACGGCGAACACCCCGTCGGCAGCAGTGCGGCAGTATTCGTCGACGTCGACGAATCCTCTCTCGTCGATCTTCACACCTGCACCTTCGGTGACCAGATCGTCGGTGAGCGGTCGGCGCCCCACCGAGACGATCACCACATCGGTCGGCAGGTCGTCGCCGTTCTCGACGTGCACGACGGTGCCACCGTCCGATGACGGGTCGTGGCCGGTGACGCGCACGCCCGTACGGATCTCCACCCCCCGCCCGCCCAGAGACCGCTGGACGGGTCGGACCACGTCGGGGTCGGCTCCCGGGAGGATTGCGGGCAGCGCCTCGAGCAGGGTCACCTGGGTTCCCAGATCGCCCAGCATCGACGCGAACTCGCATCCGACGACCCCGCCGCCGATGATCACCGCGCGTTCGGGCAGCTCGGTGAGCTCGAACACCTCGTCGGAGGTGAGTACCACCGTGCCGTCGATGGCGAAACCCGGGATGGTGCTGGGCACCGACCCGGGGGCGAGCACGATGTGGTCACCGACGAGTTCGTCGGTCGTGCCGTCCGGGGCCGTCACCGTCACGGTCCGGTCGGCGCCGAGTCGTCCCTCCCCCTCGTACACGGTCACCTTGCGGTTCTTCAGCAGACCCGTGACGCCGCCCACCAGCTTGTCGACCACGGCGCTCTTGCGGGCGAAGAGCCTGGCGGCATCGACCCGCGGGGCGTCGGTGACGATCCCGAACTCGGCCGAATTGGCGACACCTCTGTGGACTGCCGCAGCCTCGAGCAGTTCCTTGGCCGGAATACATCCCCGGTTCAGACACGTACCGCCCACCCGGTCCTTTTCGATCAGGGCGATGTGCAACCCGGCAGCCGCGCCGTAGAGCGCCGCTGCATAACCACCGGGACCTGCTCCGATGATGACGACGTCGAATGAATCGGCCAGCGGTACCACCTCCTGATCTTCGGTCCACCCTAGAGGCTGACGTGGAGATCGGGTCGGCCGACGTGCGTCACCTGGTGGCCAGGTAGAGCTGGAGTGCCGACGCCCCCAGGATCAGCACCCCACAGCAGATCGCCGCGATGATGAGTCCTCGGGTGCTCACGGTCCGAAATCCTACCTGGAGCGAAGTTCGGAGCCCCCTTCCCCCAGGCTCTCCCCGTTCCGCCCCACGTCCAGGCAGACGGCCGCACCGATGCCGCTCGGCCGCATGGCGATGGCCCTGGGGGCACGATGCAGGGGTGCGGACTTGTGCTGGACACTTCTGCACCTTTGTCTTATGGTCATGACACGTCTTCTGATCTGTCGAGCACGCACCCCACCTTCGTCCCGCGGTCCGGCGCGACCTGGCGCGACCCGTTCTCGATGTACGAGGCGCTGCGCGAGCACGACCCGGTACACCACGTCCGCGGCGGGGACTACTGGGTGTTGTCCCGATTCGACGACGTGCTCACCGCCGCCCGCGACGCCGCCACCTTCTCGTCCGCCCGTGGTCTGACCTTCACCTACGACGACATGGACCTGGCCGGATTGTCGGCGGTCCGCCCACTGGTCATGCTCGATCCACCCGACCACACCGCGTTCCGCCGAATGGCGCGGCGCGGCTTCACCCCGCGGGCGGTCGGCTCGGTCGAAGCGACGATCCGGGCGTTCGTCGTGGCGCGGTTGGAGGCGCTCCGGGACGTGAAGGAAGTCGACATCGTTTCCGCGCTCTTCAAGTCCCTCCCGAGCATGGTCGTCGCCCACTACCTGGGCGTGCCCGAGGAGGACCGACACCGTTTCGACCGTTGGACCTCCGCGATCGTGGCCGCCAACGCGCACGGCGAGGCGCTCGACGCCTCCGACGCCGTCGGTGAACTCTTCGGCTACTTCGCAGACCTCGTCGAACGACGTCGTCGCGATCCCAGCGACGACGTCATCACCGATCTCGTCGCGGCCAGTGCACACGACCGGGACGTCGACGTGCTGCAGATTCTCGGGTTCGCCTTCACGATGGTCGCGGGCGGCAACGACACCACCACCGGTCTGCTCGGCGGTGCCGTCGAATTGCTCACCACCTTCGACGACCAACGCCAGCGGATCCTCGACGACCCCCGGCTGATCGGCGACGCAGTCGACGAATTCCTCCGCCTCACCAGCCCCGTCCAAGGCCTGGCGCGCACCACGACCCGGGCCGTGCGCATCGGCGACACCACCATTCCGGCCGACCGCAAGGTCCTGTTGCTCTACGCCGCCGCAAATCGTGACCCGCGGGCGTTCGGCCCCGACGCGGACCGGTTCGTCGCCGACCGACGACCACGTCAGATCCTCTCGTTCAGTTCCGGTGCCCACCACTGTCTGGGCGCCGCGGCGGCCCGCCTCCAGGGCCGGGTGGTGCTCGAAGAGCTCCTCGCCCGGTTCCCCGACTTCACCGTCGATCCAACGCGGGGGACGTTCGCGCCGGGCAACTTCGTCCGGAGATACGAGTACCTTCCCTTCAGCCCGGCAGGCCCGAGATGACCGTCGGGACCTGGCTCGAGGGCGACCTCGAGGAAGTGGCGACCAATCGGATCCTGGACGCGGCGGGCGTCGTGTTCGCCGAGCGGGGCGGTGCGAAGGTCAACATGGGCGAGATCGCCGCCGCCGCGGGCTGTTCACGTGCCACCCTCTACCGCTACTTCGACAGTCGCGATGCGCTGCAGGCCGCGTTCGTCCGACGCGAGGCCCGGCGTGTCGGCGCCCGCGTCGCCGAAGAGGTGGCATCCATCGGGGACCCCCGGGTGGCGACGACCGAACGCATCCTGGCCGCGGTCCGCCACGTCCGCAGCCAGCCGCTGCTCCACGCATGGTTCTCCTCCGAGCACTTCGCAGCCGGCCCATCGGTCGCCCGGGCCTCGACCATCGAAGCGATGGTGGCGGCGTCGCTGGGAGATCCGACCGATGCCGACACCGCGCGACGGGCACGTTGGGTGGTACGGGCGATCGTGTCGCTGCTCACGATGCCCGGATCCTCGGCCGACGAGGAACGGATGCTGGTCGAGCAGTTCGTCGTACCGGTGGTCGTTGCCTGATCGGGACCGGATCGAACAGGCGGCGTCGCGCCTCCGGACGTCGTGAGTCGGTGCGCGTCGGACCGGAGCGAGCCCGACATTGGGAGCGACCCCGATCCGACGTGGGAGGATGCTCTGTGACCATGAACCTCCAGACCGGGAGAACCTGATCATGCGTGACGCATTCGGTGACGTCCAATCCGTCCTCGTCCTGGGCGGCGGTTCGGAGATCGCACTCACCACCGTCACCAAGCTGGTGCGCGAAGGCCACACCCGTCGGGTCGTGCTCGCGGCGCGCCGACCCGACGAACTGGGCGAATCCGCGGCAGCCCTGCGTGAGGCGGGCGCGGTCGAAGTCGTCACGACCCCATTCGACGCCCTCGACCCCGCCGGCCATGTCGAGGCGATCGATCAGATCTTCGAGAGAGAATGGGACATCGACGTGGCGATCCTGGCGTTCGGCGTGCTCGGCGACCAGGACGACTTCGAGGCCGACCCCGTCACGGCCGCCACCGCCGCAGCGGCGAACTACGCCGGGGCGGTTTCCGCCGGCCTGGCCGTGGCCAACGGGTTCCGGGCCCAGGGACACGGCACGTTGGTGGTGCTGTCCTCGGTCGCCGGGGAACGGACCCGTCGCTCGAACTTCGTCTACGGCTCGACCAAGGCCGGACTCGACGCCTTCGCGCAGGGCCTGAGCGATTCACTCGTCGGCACCGGGGCCGACGTCCTCATCGTGCGACCCGGCTTCGTCCACACCAAGATGACCGAAGGCATGGAACCTGCCCCGCTCTCGACCACGCCCGACGCGGTGGCCGATGCCATCATCGACGGGTTGAAGAAGCGCAAGCGGATCGTCTGGGTACCCGGAACCCTGCGCTGGCTGTTCAGCGCGATGCGTCATCTTCCCACCCCCGTCTGGCGCCGGGTTTCAGCAGACGGCTGACGGAGACCGCATCGCCATGGGGCGTTCGCCGTCGGACGACGAGTGGACCCGGCGGCTCACCTGATCGGTGATCGAGGCCGCTACTGTGGTCCGGTGCGAAACGACGTCGAACCGCGCCGCGGGCCCGAAGAGGACACCGACGCGTCGACCGGACCACGTCGGAGCCTGCCGCGGGCACTCCTGATCGAGGCCCGACCTCGCCAATGGTTGAAGAACGTCCTCGTCCTGGCGGCGCCCGGTGCCGCCGGCGTGTTGACGAGACGGACCGAGGCCCTCGAAACACTCGTGGCCTTCGTCGCCTTCTGTCTGGCGGCGTCCGGAACGTACTACCTGAACGACGCCGGCGACGTCGAAGCGGACCGACGGCACCCGACCAAGCGATTCCGCCCGATCGCCGCCGGCGAGATTCCCGTCCCTCTTGCCCAGGCCATCGGGGGCATCGCCATCGCGGCGGGAGTCGCGGTGTCGTTCCTCGCCCACTGGCAGCTCGCCGTGGTGGTCGTGGTGTACGTGGTCCTGACCACGACCTACACGGTCTGGCTCAAGCATGTCGTGATCTTCGACGTGGTCGCCGTCGCGGCCGGTTTCGTGCTCCGCGCGATCGGCGGCGCGGCCGCCACCAACGTGGACATCTCCAACTGGTTCTTCATCGTGGCGACGTTCGGTTCGCTGTTCATGGTGGCCGGGAAGCGCCACGCCGAATCCCGTGACGTCGGCGCCGGGAACGCCTCGACACGGGCCACGCTCGGGGAATACTCCGAGTCCTACCTCGAGTTTCTCCGCTCGGTCTCCACAGGGGTCGTGCTGGTCGCCTACTGCCTGTGGGCCTTCGAGAAGGCCGATCTGGCCCGCAACGTGTACCACGTGTCGGTTCCCTGGTTTCAGCTCTCCATCGTCCCCTTCGCCATGGCGATCCTGCGCTATGCGTTCCTGGTCGACCGCGGACAAGGCGGCGCGCCCGAGGATGTCGTACTCTCGGATCGGGTGCTCATCGGTCTCGGGGCCACCTGGGCCCTCGTCTTCGGCATCGGGTTGATGGTCACATGAGCGATGAATTCGTCACCGGATGGGGCCGCACCCCGCGTTCGATCGGACGGGTGACCCACCCGAACCGGTCCGAACAGGTTCTCGAGCAGTTGTCCGGGGCCGGTCCGCGCGGCGTCATCGCCCGCGGCCTCGGGCGCAGCTACGGAGACCCGGCCCAGAACGCCGGTGGAGCGGTCATCGACATGACCTCGCTCTCGGGTCTCGTGCGGTTCGACGCCTCCACCGGCACCGTCACCGTGCTGGCGGGAACGTCGCTCGAGGACCTGATGCAGCTGGCTCATCCCCCAGGGTTGGTTCGTCCCGGTCACTCCTGGGACCCGTCATGTGACCGTCGGCGGCGCGATCGCCAATGACATCCACGGCAAGAATCACCACGCCGTCGGCTCGTGGGGCGACCATGTCGATGCCATCACCCTGGCCACACCCGCCCGAGGGGTCATGGTCGTCGGTCCGGATACCCATCCGGAGGTGTTCTGGGCAACCGTCGGCGGCGCGGGGCTCACCGGCATCATCGTCGATGCGACGTTTCGGATGCAGCGGATCGAGACCGCCATGATCAGTGCCGACACCGACAAGACCGAAAACGTCGACGACGTGATGTCCCTGATGTCCTCGGGTGACGACGGACTACGAATTCTCGGTCGCCTGGATCGATCTGTCCTCGACCGGTCGATGGCTCGGACGCTCGGTACTCGAGCGGGGTCGGTTCGCCCGCGTCGATGAACTCGACGAGGCCGACCGCGCCGACCCACTTGCCTATTCCGCACGATCACTCGTGCCGATGCCGATCACTGCGCCGCCCCACGTGCTCAACCCACTCGCGGTCCGAGCATTGAACGAGGCCTGGTATCGCAAGTCTCCCCGTCGGCGTCGGGAACGACTCCTCACCATCCCCTGGTACTTCCACCCTCTCGACATGGTGCGGGACTGGAACCGCGGTTACGGCCCGTCCGGCCTGCTGCAGTGGCAGGTCGTGGTGCCCCTCGGCGCCGAGGACGTGCTCCAGCGCATCATCGCCGAGTTGGCGGCCACCCAGTGCGCTTCGGTGGTGAACGTGCTGAAACGATTCGGGCCCGGTAATGCCGGCATGCTCTCGTTTCCCCACGAGGGCTGGACCCTCTCGGTCGACATCGCCGCCGAGGTCACCCACGCGGGAACGGTGCTCGACCGGATCGACCGATGGGTGCTCGACGCCGGTGGCCGCCACTACCTCGCCAAGGACTCACGCATGCAGCCCGAGACGTTCCGGGCAGGGTACCCCCGGCTGGACGAGTGGCTCGAGGTCCGCGCCCAGCTCGACCCCGACGGCGTGTTGCGCAGCGATCTGGCGCGGCGGTTGGAAATCCCCTGAGCGGCCTCGCGGCATCGTTCAACGGGCACGCAACGAGTCGCGGATCTCGGTCAACAACTGCACCTGTTCGTCGACTTCTTCCTCGTCGGCGAGGTCCTTTCGCAGGTGGTTGTACCCCTTGACCACGGCGAACATGGCCGCCGCGACGATGAGGAAGCTGATCGACGCGTTGATGAACGATCCGATTCGGATCACCGAATGGTTGACGGTGATCGAAAGGCTCGAGAAGTCCGGCTTTCCGAAGATCACCGCAACGACCTGCATGAGGATGTCATTGGTGAACGACTTCACCAGTGCGGCGAACGCCGTGCCCAGGACGAAGGCGACCGCCATGTCGACCAGGTTGCCCTTGTTGATGAACTCCTTGAACTCCTGAATCACGGCAGATCTCCTCGACTCGGTTGCGTCTGTCTATCCTGCCATTCAGTGGACGAAGACCGACCCGAACCCGCGCCCGACGGCGAACCGCCAGCTCTCGTGGCCTTCGATTTCGACCGCACCCTCGTGCGACGGGACACACTGCTGCCGTTTCTGTGGAAGTTCGCGGGACGACGCCGGGTGGTGACCGCGCTCGCAGCCCAGACTCGCCGGGTGCGAACAGACTCCGACGCGGCAAAGCTGGACCTTCTTCGGCGCCTCACCGTCGGGGAGGATGCCGAGCGGCTGACCATGCTGGGTCGCGACTACTCCGTCGGTCTGCACCACCTGCTCCGTCCGGACACGGTCGCCGCGCTCCGCGCCCACCGCCGTGCCGGCCACCGCCTGGTGATCGTCTCGGCATCGCTGGGCGCCTACCTACGTCCGTTCGGCGAGACGTTGGGCTTCGACCAGGTGACCGCCGTGGAGCTCGTCTCGGACACATCCGGGCGCCTCACGGGTGAGGTCGAGCGCGGCGTCAACGTGCGCGGCCCCGAAAAGGCCCGACGCCTGGACGAATGGATCAAGACCAACGTGGGCGCCGGGTCGTCGGTGGACATCTGGGCGTACGGTGACTCGGAGGGCGACCGGGAATTGCTCGCCATGGCCGACCATCCCGTCTGGGTCGGCCGACAAGCCATCGAGGTTCCCAGATTCTGACCTTCCCAAGCGGCTCCAAGAGGCGTACACTCCCGACAACTCACGATCGGCGTCGATCAGCGACCCGGCGGCCACGGAGGACGGAGAATCGACATGAAGAACACGCTTGTGAAGGTGCGGGCAGGTCTCGCCGCCCTGACCACGGTCGGACTGCTCACGATCGTCGGCGGCCTGCCGGCGTCGGCCGGCGCCGCACCGCTCCAGGTCGACCCGACTTCGGTCCACGCCGGAGCGACCGTCAACGCCAGCAGCTACTGCAACGATTCCGACCTCAGCCTGTTGCTGTTCGCCGGGGCGAGCCCGAGCTACGGGCAACCGGCCGGAACCCCGATCGTGACGACAACCCCCACGAACTGGGACCAGCAAACCGGCGCCTGGTCCGGATCGCTCACAGTCCCGGAGGGGACAGCACCAGGTCAGTACACCGTGAGCGCCCACTGCTATGGCGAAGGTGAGATCTACCAGAACGGGGTGATCACCGTGTTGGCCGATGCGACCACGACGACCACCACCACGACGATGCCGTCCACGACGACGACCTCGGTTCCTCCCGTCGCACCACCCGCCCCCACGGTGCGGGTCACTCCCACCTACACGGGCTGAGAACTTCAGCTACCCAGAGATGACAAGTGCCCCGCCGGAATCGGCGGGGCACTCTCATTTCGCCGAGCGTTCTCCGCTGCGCAGGCGCCAGGCGGAGCAGCAACCAACGTGAAGCCCGGATGGCGAAGCCCGGGTTGCAAGGCAAAGCCGTCGCAACTCGCAAGCCAACACCGTCACTTGGGCTGCATCCGGGTACCGGAGTCGATGCGGATCGTCTCGGCGTTCATGTAGCTGTTCGAGAGCAACTCGACCGCCAGGATGGCGAACTCGGAGGCATGAACCGAGGCGCTTGCGGGAAGAGCACATCCTTCTTCAGTTTCTCCTTGAACTGCTCGGAGCATTCGCCCTCACCGTAGATCGGGGTGTCGATCAGGCCCGGTGCGATGGTGTTCACCCGCATCCCGACCGCGGCCAGATCCCGTGCGACCGGCAAGGTCATGCCGACGACCCCGCCCTTGGAAGACGAATAGGCTGGCCTGGCCGATCTGGCCGTCGAACGCCGCCACCGAAGCGGTGTTGACGATCGCGCCGTGCTCGTTGTCCTCGAGTGCCTCCTCGGTCGACATCGCCGTGGCGGCCAGCCGGACACAGTTGAAGGTTCCGATCAGGTTCACCTCGATGACCTTGCGGTACATGTCGAGGTCGTGGGCCGAGGCGTAGGCACCGTCCTTGCCGATGGTCCGGGTCGCCCATCCGATGCCGGCGCAGTTGACCAGGGCACGTAGCGGCCCCATCCCCTTGGCAGCCTCGCATGCCTCGATCACCTGGTCGGGATCGGTCACGTCGACGTGGACGAACGCCCCTCCGATCTCGCAGGCGACCGCGTTGCCCTTGTTCGTCGTTCATGTCCGCGATGACGACCTTGGCACCACGTTCGGGAGCAGTCGCGCCGTCGCTTCCCCCAGGCCCGAGGCCCCTCCGGTGACGATTGCTGAATTGCCGTTGAGTTCCATGCGGCGAGCCTATTGAGTCCCCGGTGTCCACCCCAAGCGATCGGCCTGCGGAATGACTGGCGTCCAGGACCGATCCCGGATGAGAGTTCCTACCTGGCTCGGGGTTGCGGCAGCCCCACGGTGACTGGAGAAGCGGACAATGACGATCTGGAAACGAGCCCGACCCGAACCCGACGGATCCGTGAGTCTGGACGACGAGAGTCACGCCTGGTGGGCAGGGCGAGACGAACTGAGCAGGTCTTCGTTCCCAAGAAGCGTCACGCCAGGGTGCGGCAGCCGACGGCGAGACCGCCGAACCGTCCTCCGACTTCGAAGCCGTTATTCGACCGAATCGCTCTTCAACTGGGCAGCCGGGCCCGAACCCGACGACCCGACCCACGGGGGGAACGGCACCCCGATCGACCCCTACGGTGTTCTCGGACTGCAACCGGGCGCCTCACTCGAGCGAGGTCGTGGCGGCTCATCGCGCCCTGGCCAAGAAGTACCACCCCGATCAGTCACCACGCGCGGATGACGACCAGCGCCAGGACTCCGCCCAGCGGATGGCCACGATCAACGCCGCCTACCAGGAACTCCGCACCCGCCTGGCGGCCACCGACACACGGTCTAACGATCGGAATCTCACTCCGCCGAGGACCTTGCCGATGCGACCATCAGCGAGGCGGTGCATCCTGTCGTTCAGGCGATTGGTCGACTGTCGTGACTGACGACCAGCACGGTGACACCGTCGGCTGGCCACGAGTCCGCGCAACCGGGTCGACACGCAATTCGGCCGACTCGTCGTCGAGGTTGCCGGTCGGTTCGTCGGCCAGCAGCACGGCCGGCTCGTTCGCGAGCCTCCGGCGAGCGCCACCCGTGCGCGCTCCCCTCCCGAGAGCTGCGGCGGCCGATGGTTCACCCGCGCACCCAGACCCAGACGTTCGAGCAGCTCGGGGCCCGCTGCACGCGTTCCGACCGGGCAGGCGGGTCGAGAACATCGCCAACTCGACGTTCTGGGATGCGCCGTCAGGCGGGGATCAGGTTGTGGAGCTGGAACACGATGCCCATGTGGTCACGCCGGAAGTGGCTGAGGCTCACCTGGGAGTGCCGGCGAGGCGGACGCCGTCGACCTCGATCGTCCCGCCGTCGGGAGCTTCCAGCGCCCCGAGCAGGTGGAGCAGTGTCGATTTCCCCGCCCCCGAAGCACCGGCGAGCGCGACCATTCGGCGCGCGCACCGTGAAGGTGACGCCGTCGAGCACGATGTCGGGACCGAAGCGTTTGACAAGCCCGCTCGACCACGATGATCGGCGCAGCGTCATCACTCACGACGCAACGCCTCCAGTGGCGAGATGAACGCGGCACGCACCGCCGGGTACAACGCTCCGATGATCGCCACTCCCATGGCGAAGTCGAGCGCCCGGCCGAAATGCCCATCTCCCAAGTCGGCACGAAGTAGCCCTGCAGCGAGTGGAGGTTCTGCAGCACGTTGACGGCCGCCCAGCCCAGCACCAGGCCGATGGCCCCGCCGACGACGCCGACGAGCACGGCCTCGCCCAGCACCAGGCACACGATGCGCGGACGTGCTCCAGCCGATCGATCGCATCACCCCGAACTCCCGCATGCGCTCGAAGAACGAGAGCAACGTGGTGTTGAGCACGCCGGAGATCGCGATGACCGCCGCGAGGATCGTCCCCCCGGTGTTGGCGGCGTTGACGAGGGTCAGGGTGTTGTTGTTCTGCCGAAATCGGTGAGCGACGAAATCGGCGCATACTGGACGATACTTGCGGGCGATCTGGTCCTTGACCTGCGTCACCGCACGCCCTTGTCGACCTTGACGAACCCGAGGGTCACATAACCGGGCGACCTGGTTCTCGGACTGCAGTGTCGACAGCGGGAACATGATCGTCGAATCACCGAACGACACGCCGGTCCGGTAGATGCCCACGACCTTCCGGTTCTTCTCCCCGATGGTCAGTGTGTCGCCGACGGTCTTGTGATGCTCTCGGCAAGCGAATACCCCAGCATGACCTCGTCTGCGGAGTTGGCCGCGTAGGTGCGACCCTTCAACAGCACCACGCCGAACGGCTTCTGGGCCGAAGGCGCCAGCCCGACCTCGATCACCGCGGGATGCGACGAGTCGTACTTGTCGGTCTCGATGAGCGCCCCCACGATGCTCTTCACTCCGGCGACCTTTGCCATGTGCTCCAGATCCTGGGAGTCGATCACGCTGTTGAGCGGATTCGCGCCCTTCTGGACGATCGTGAAGTCCGCATTTCCCACATCGAGGATCTCGGTGGCGCTCGCCCGGAGGCTGGAGGTGAGCACCCCGAGGGCCAGGACCGCCATGACCCCGATCGCCACGGCGGTCGCGGTGAGGAGCGCCCGCAACTTGTGGGCGTTCACGTTGTGGAAGATGAGTCCGAGAAAAGTCATGGTGGTGACCTGCCGATGAGATCGTGAGTACCGGTCGGGAGGCTAGCGGGCTCCTCCCCCGCCGGATGGTCACCACGCCGAACGTCCGGGCTGCGCCTCAGCCGGTCGAACGCGACGAACCCGTCCCCTGTCCGCAGGGCGGCGACCGCGAGGGCGTCGACGCGGTCATTCCATTCGTCACCGCTGTGCCCTTTGACCCAGGCGAATCGGATGCCTTCGGGCCGGGCGTTCACGAGCGTGATCAGCGGTTCCCACAGATCCCGATTGGCGACCGGTCGTCGCTGAGCGTTCTTCCAGCCGCGCCGTTGCCAACCCTGCCACCATCGATCCCGGAAGCAGTCGACGACATATTTCGAGTCACTCACGACATCGAGGCCCACCGCTGAGGCACCGCACCGCTTCGAGCACGGCGGTGACCTCCATGCGCTGATTCGTGGTCTGCGGGTCGAAGCCACTCCCCCATTCGCCATCGGGCACCGCCCAGGCCCAACCTCCGGGCCCCGGATTCCCCGAACACGCACCGTCGGTGTACACGGTCGTGCGGTCGGGCTCGTGGTCGCTCATCGCCCAAGCATCACACGTCCGACGGGTCATCACGTGCAATTGGTCGACCGAGCGAGTTCACTGGGGAGATGGCCATGGACGCGTTCATCAACCAACTCCCCGACACCGACCCGGAGGAGACCCGGGAATGGCTCGACTCGCTCGACGCGGTCGTCAGCGCCCGCGGCCCGGTGCGCAGCCCGATATCTGCTCGCCAAGCTGCTCGAACGGGCCGGTCAGCTGGGCGTCGGTTCACCGGCGTCGGTCTCCACTCCGTACGTGAACACCATTCCCGCCGAGGACCAGGCCTGGTTCCCGGGCGACGAATACCTCGAGCGTCGCATTCGGGCCTTCATCCGATGGAACGCCGCGGTGATGGTGGTTCGGGCCAACCACGCGGCCGCCGGCATCGGCGGACACCTTTCGACCTATGCCTCCTCGGCGGCACTGTACGAGGTGGGGTTCAACTGGTTCTTCCGCGGCCCGACCGAGGGCGCCCCCGGCGACCACGTGTACTTCCAGGGTCATGCGTCACCGGGGTTCTACGCGCGCGCCTTCTCGAGGGCCGGCTCGACGAGGACGATCTGAACCACTTCCGCCGCGAGGTCGACGGCGGGCTCGCCAGCTATCCGCATCCACGCCTCATGCCGGACTTCTGGGAGTTCCCGACCGTGTCGATGGGGCTCGGCCCGATCGCCTCGATCTACCGTGCGCGATTCGACCGCTACCTGGCGAACCGACACGTCGAGGACACCTCGGGCTCGCGGACCTGGTGCTTCGTCGGCGACGGCGAGGTCGACGAGGTCGAGACGCTGGGCGCGCTGACCCTGCCCGTGCGCGAAGGACTCGACAATCTGACCTGGGTGGTGAACTGCAATCTGCAGCGCCTGGACGGACCGGTGCGGGGCAACGGCAAGATCATCCAGGAACTCGAAGGTGTGTTCCGCGGCGCCGGATGGAACGTCATCAAGGTCGTGTGGGGCTCGAAGTGGGATGCTCTGCTCGCCCGAGACACCGACGGGGTGCTGGTCGACAAGATGAACGCGACCGTGGACGGTGAGTTCCAACGCATGGCCACCGAGTCGGGCGCGTACATCCGCGAGCACTTCTTCGGACCCGATCCGCGCCTGCGGGCCATGGTCGAGGACTACTCCGACGAGGATCTGCAGCACCTTCCCCGCGGTGGGCACGACTACCGCAAGCTCTACGCGGCCTACAAGGCCGCAGTGTCGACCTCGGGCGTGCCCACCGTCATCCTCGCCAAGACGATCAAGGGTTGGACCCTGGGTCCCCAGATCGAGGCACGCAACGCGACCCACCAGATCAAGAAGATGAGCACCGAGCAGCTGCGCACCCTGCGCGAACGGCTGTACCTGCAGGACGAGATCCCCGAGGCATCGCTCGCCGACGACCGCGATCCGCCCTACTTCCGTCCGCCGGAAGGATCCGCCGAGTACGAGTACCTCCACCGCCGGCGCACCGCACTCGGCGGCTACCTGCCCAGCCGAGGTCGCACGGTCACTCGGCCGTTGACCCTCCCCGGGGGCCAACCCTTCGAAGAGTTCGCGCGCCGGTTCGGGCGACCAGGAGGTGTCCACGACCATGGCGATGACCCGGCTGTTGCGCAACCTCTGCCGGGATGACGACATCGGGTCGACGGATCGTGCCGATCATTCCCGACGAGGGCCGCACCTTCGGGATGGACTCGCTGTTCAGCGAGCTGTCGATCTACGCCCCGTTCGGCCAGAAGTACGAACCCGTCGATCACGACCTGCTGCTCAGCTATTCCGAATCCCGGGACGGTCAGATCCTCGAGGAAGGCATCACCGAGGCGGGCGCCCTGTCGTCGTTCATCGCCGCCGGCACGTCGCTGTCGACGCTCGGCGTACCCATGGTCCCGTTCTTCTCGTTCTATTCGATGTTCGGATTCCAACGGGTCGGTGATCTGCTGTGGGCCGCGGCCGATCAACGGGCCCGGGGCTTCCTGCTGGGTTGCACCGCCGGACGCACGACGCTCACCGGCGAGGGACTCCAGCACTGCGACGGACACAGCCAGGTGCTGGCCACGGTGATTCCCTCCCTGGAGGCGTACGACCCGGCGTTCGCCTACGAGACCGCCGAGATCGTTCGCCACGGCCTGGACGACATGCACGGCGAACACGCCCGGGACGTCATGTACTACCTGACCCTGACGAACGAGAACATCGCCATGCCCGCCATGCCCGACGAGGTGACCGGCACGGACGTGGTCGGAGGGCTCTACCGCTTTGCACCGGCGCCCGACGGGGTCCCCTGGCGGGGATCGGTGCTGTTCTCGGGGCCGGCGAACGTGCCGGCACGGGCCGCCGCCGAGCTACTGGCCGAACGGTTCGACATCGGCGTCGACCTCTGGAGCGCCACGTCCTACAAACATCTGCGCACCGATGCGCTCACCACGGAACGCTGGAATCGGCTGCATCCCGATGCCGAGCCCCGCATCCCAACGGTGTCCCGGCTCCTGAGCGACGGGGCGGCAGGCGGCGACCTTCCCGCCGATCAGATGCCGATCGTCGCGGTCACCGACTACCTGACCCTCGTGCCCGACCAGGTCACGCGCTGGGTGCCACGTCCCTATACGGTGCTCGGCCCCGACGGATTCGGTCGCAGCGACACCCGTGAGGCGCTCCGCCGGTTCTTCGAGATCGACGAAACGCACATCGCCATCGCAATGCTCACCGCCCTCGCTCGAGGCGGTCACCTCGATTCCGGGACCGTGGTCGAGGCGATCCGGGACTTCGCCATCGACCCTGAGACCACCCCGCCGTTCACCCGCTGATCGAAGCGATGACCCGGCAGGCTGCAGTGGCCCCATACACCCCCGGATGCGGCGGTGTTGCCGTCAGTTCTGCGAGGTGACCCCGACAGTCGCACTGTCGACCGGTGCTCGTTCAAGTAATTCCACGAGGTCCTGCACGCAGCGAGCCGAGACAAGTGCGTCGTCCGGAAGCCTTGATTCCACTCGGTCCTCAAGCGCAGCCCACAGCTCGATCAGCGCGAGCGAATCCAGCTCCAGGTCTTCGACAAAACGCATTCCACCGGCGAGCTGGCCGGCGGGGAGATTGCCCATCTCACGCAAACATGCCTCCACCAGACTGAACCCACTTCCGTCACACCCGAGCTTGGCGTCTTGATCGCTCGCTCGCACCCCAAGCTCCGCGAAGTCTTCAGCCCAGATCGCGAATTGATACATATCGCGATAGTCGTCACCAATACGAACATGCCGGCGGAGGACGCCTTCGAGACGGACGACGTTCATGCGCGCCACCAGGTCCCGCAAAGACCCATAGTTCGCATCCGGCATCTCGAAATGCACTTTTCGAAGCCCGATCGTCTGAAATACGTAGTCCAGGAACTTCCGCAGCCCGATCGCTATGACCCAGTCACGCCCTACCGCCCTCTGATCGAAAAAAGCAGCCAGGCTCGCCACACCACTGACTTGGTCGCAATTGTACAGACCCACGTGTCCGACAAGCCTTCCGCCCTCTCCCTTGTCGACCACACAAAATGAAGCGTCGCTATCGGCCATGAGAAGCCCGGCAAGGGTCTCCATACTCACAGTTCTCCCCCGGGTTCGCCAAGCGGAAGCTGCGCCACCCAAGTAGAGTATCTCATATAGGCTTTCCAGGGGAACAAGCGCACAAGGGACCAATTCGACATTGCTCACTCGACTTCAGCTCCTGTACTTATCGATGCTTGAATTCAACATACTCAATACAATTCAGATCATTCTATACAACATCAATTTGCACTGGCTACCCCTTCGCTCTGGTCGTTCGCTGCAGCCTTGAAGCTACACTTCTCCGTCACTGATCCTGTACTATACGGGAGACATAACCCCATCGCGCTTTCTGGTACGCTCAACGTTCTAGATCGATCTCCCGAAATCCGATACTCGACCGTAAATCCCTTGACGAAGCCAACCCGCTTCCCGGCTTCGAGCCGATACTTCATCACCAAGGTTGCCTCATTTGACAAGTCTGAGTACAGTCTATGAGGACCGAACGCGATACGCGCCTCCTTCCCCTTGGGCTTCGCATGAACGATGAACCCCTCGACCCTGTGGAATTCGTGCAGCGTCGGCATGGAGGGCTGGTTGGATTTGTCGCTCAGCGGAGATATGTTTGGTGGCCCATTCACTGGCGGCCATCCGCGGAGCACCGCGTTGGCCAGTGACGGAACTCGGGGTCCGATCATGTAGAACCCACCAATCTTGACGTTGACAAGCTTGGAAGGGTGAACAGCAACGATATGGACGGGGCGGTCTGATGTGTTCTGCACCGAGAATGGCATGACCGTCGCCCAACGGAATTTACTCGGATTAATTTGCATAAATGAGAACGAATCGGCCATCTGCGGGGCAAGCACATTCGGTGTCTTCGATTTCCGAGAGCAGGCCACGGCGAGTGACCCAACGAGCAACAGGCATGCCACGAATGCCACCCATCGGCCGGATCTCCGACCCGCTAAACGGCGAGACTTTAGTTCCATCCACGCACGACGAACGTTCCGCTGAACTGCGGCTTTCCCGTCTGCCCCTGGATGTACTTTGTCGTGGTTCCCGAGTTGTCCCAGAGCCTCGTAACCTTCGATCCGCTGCTTGATGAAGACGTCGACGTGACGCCCGTTGAGAACACCGCGCCAGAAATGTTGACACTGCCGCCCAAGGACGACGTGCTGGTCTTGCCCGAATTCCTCCCGATGGACGAATGCGGATACACCGTCTGGCGATACGCCGCGTGTGTGATCGGTGAACTTGCGTTCCAGCGTGCGTTCTTGATGCCGCCGGTCCATCGATGGGGTACGGCTAGGTACATTGTCGCCCCACCATACGAAGCTGGTGGCTGGCCGTTCGGATAACAGTTGGTGAGGGCGTAGAGTCTGTAATTCACCTGGATTTGGTCGGCACCCCAGGGATTCGTGCCGTCGGCTACAATCGACGTGCCGCCCAGTGCGCCTGTAGAGTAGCTGGTTTCGAACGTGATATTTCCACCGACCGCAAAGCTGCCAGTCGCGGCGCCAATCGAGAACCCGTAGCTGGTGGCTGTGGAGTGCGACGTTTGGTAGGTGAACTCTTCGGTAGGCCCCGAGGTATTGTAGTATTTTCCGAGGTTCACCCAGTTATTGGACTCGGCTACGTAGGTTTGTGATCCGTAGCACGAATATCCCGTCGACAAGGCCGAACTCGGGTGAACGTCACCCTGCGTCGACCACCCTGAGGCGTTTTCCGGAATCGGGGTCATTCTGATTGTCTCGGCGCGTGTGTCCGTCAACGGGTCGGTCGAAGGCGTGTACGCTGAGTTCGTGACTGAGTTGGGGGCGTCCTTTCCCGCGGTGCCATCTTGTGTCACCCAATGTCCGATCCCACCCGGTCCATCAGCTACCCAGCGGACGTGGAGTAGCCCGAGGCCGACTTGAGCTGGCTCGCCCGCGATCAGGGTGAGGCGAACCCAGCCATCCTGATCGGCAAGCCGTCGGTACCAATCGCCGGGAGTGGCACGAAGCACATACGTTCCCGCCTTGCCGGCTGTCGCCTCGCTGAGGTTGACAAACGGCTCTGACGCCGAAGGGTCGGCGGAAGGATCAACCGGGTCGACGCGACCCGTTATGATCGTGGCGCTGGATTTGTCCGAGGCTTGACCAGTCCAGATGATGGGAGCGGTGTCGGTTTGATCCGCCCTACCCGCCCCAGCTGCGCCCGCAGCGCTCGGTAGAGCGAAGGCGGTGAGGGCGGCACCCGCCAAGGAAGCCGATGCCGCCCGTTTGCCATGCCCCTTCACCTTCATGAAGCCCCCGATGGGAGGTTCGCGTTTGTGCGTCGTCTGTCCAGCGACGATTCGACCATATGTGGGTAGTCGGATTGAGTCAAGGGAACGACGAGCATCTGGAGGTCCCCCGGTTTCACGGGCAGGGTGGACAAAACCGGGGGACCTTCCGGGGCTGAAGCAGTGGACGCTCTACAGGACGGCGACTTCAATCGGTCATCGCGGCTGCGGCATGGTAGCGGTCGTGTGCGGTGTCCCAGTCGAGTGAGTGTCGTGGGATGGTGTTGATGCGGTATCCGACGTGGTCGTGGGTGTCGGGTCCGTGAACGGATAAGTTGGAGTTGTTGGGGAACCAGCGGCGCAGGAGTCTGTTGCCGTTGTCGTTGGTGGGGCGTTGCCAGGGCGAGCGTGGCTCGGCGAAGTACACGTCGATTTCCCACCCTTGGGCGACCTGGTGGCGGGGAGCCATTCCGGATCCTTGGTCCAAGGTGAGCGTGCGACGCAGCCCGGTTCGGATGCGTTCGAAGTTCTCGCCGACCGCCGCGGGCGTCGCGGGACGGTGTGGCCTTCGGGCAGATCGGCGAGCCACACGTGGCGGCTGTGTCAACGGCAGCCAGCATGGCTGCCATCACGCCCTGACCAGTTCCACAATGAGCTCGACAACCTCAACCCGACGAGATCGAAACCGCCTACTTCGGATGCGCAATCCCAGGCCGACGCAACCTGCAAATCCCAAACCACCAGCGTCCGAGAAGAACCCAGGCCGAATCGGAACGACGTGTTGGACCGGCCCTTGTGCGCATACCGTGGGGGTAGTCTCTGGTGATGGCCGCGCCTTCCTTCCCCGTGACTGGCGACGAAGACATGGACGGACTCCTCGTCGCCGATCCGTTCTCCCGACTCCTCGGCATGATGCTCGATCAGCAGATCACCATGGAGAAGGCGTTCGCCGGCCCGTACCTGTTGCGCGAGCGGCTGGGCGGAACCCTGACACCTGATTCGATCGTCGCGTGCGATCCGGCCGTCTTCGACGCGGCATTTCGGGACAAACCCGCCATTCACCGGTTCCCCGGGTCGATGGGCAAGCGCGCCCGGGCACTGGCCACCGCCATCGTCGAGCAGTACGACGGCGACACCGAACGCATCTGGACCGAAGCGGCCGACGGTGCCGAGCTGTTCGAGCGGCTCCGCGCCCTTCCGGGCTTCGGGGACGAGAAGTCCCGCATCTTCATCGCCGTGCTCGCCAAGCGGTTCGGCGTCGAACCGGACGGTTGGGAGGTCGCTGCCGGGCCGTTCGCCGACGACACCCCACGCTCGGTCGCCGACATCGACTCGGCCGAGGGTCTTGCCCGCGTCCGCGAGTGGAAGAAGCAGCAGAAGGCGAAGGGCCGCTCCAAGGCAGACTGAGCTGCGCCCCGGTCAGGACGTGGCGGATCGACGTGCCTGCGACCGGTCGAGCCAGCCGAGCAGGATGGCAATCGCCCTCGGGTCGTACCAGAGCCCGTGGCCCGCCCCGGCGATGATCCGCAACTCGGCGGTGCCATGGGCGTCGGCGAGGACCCGGGCATCGAACACCGGCACGCTCTCGTCGTCCGCTCCGTGCATCACCAACATCGGAATACCGCCGAGGTTCGCGGCATCGTCGGCGGGACGCAGGTGTCCGAATCGGTTCCACCCAGGCATCGCGTGATTCGGGAAAGTCGGGGTCGCGGATGACCCCGATGCGTCGGCTGTGCTGGATGAGTCGGCGGGTGTGGGAAGCCCAGTCGTCGAAGTCGGCGGGTGCGCCCAGGGTCGCCACCCCCTCGACCCGGCCCTGGAGCCGGGCCGCGGCACTCACACAGAGCCCTCCCCCGGTACCGAACCCCGCCAGCCACACCCGTTCGGCGCCGGTCGTCGCCTCGAGGTGGTCGATGGCCGCCAGGATGTCCCGCTGCCACCCGCCGAGCGAGAAGTTCCCTCCCGAAGCCCCGCACCCCCGGAAGCGGAACGTGAAGGTCCGCCAATTCATGGTCGAGGAGATGCGGGCCGCCAACTCGCTCAGGTCCAGGCCGGCTCCGGTGTGCCCGACCGATGGATCCGGATAGCCGTGACAGAGCACCAGGGTCGGCGGGGACTCTCTCCCTTCGGCAGGTTCGACGAGTTCACCGACCAGCTCGACACCGTCGGAATCGAACCGTCGCTCCATGGTCCGCCGGTCGCCGCGTCCCGGTTCAGGCGGCGCGGGCCGCGACCGCCCCTGCACAGTCGCACGGTCGGTAGCAGCGATTGCGGGCCTCGTCGATGGTGTCGGGTCCGAAGCTCGCGAATTGTCCTGATTCCATCAGCTCGTCGATCACCGACTGGTCGCAGTGGTCCAGGTCGTGCACGCGTTGGGTGCGTTTGTCTCCGAGCCAGCGGAAATCCTCGAACCTGGTGGGTCTCGCCATGGGCTGGGATGCTAGTCGGAACCGGTCGTCCAACGCCCGGGGCGGGCCCGTGGCGACGACTCGAGCGGGGACCACTGCGCCTGTCGCGGCACGTCGATCAGCCGATCGGATCGGCTGCTGACCTCTCCGTTGCCGCGGGATCGTCGCCTTGCTACCGTCCCAGCCCATGACGACGAGTCCTCGACGGCGACGCTATCCGGCCATCGCGGCGGTTGCCGTGCTGGCGGCGGCCGCGTTCGCGCTTTCCGGGTGCAACACGACGTATGGTTCGACGTTGGCGGCCCGGCGGGACGATCCGGTGGTGTTCAGCGGCAGCGCCCTGACGAAGTTGAACGGCGTGGATCCGTGGCAGATCGTCGCCTTCGCCTGGGACGGGCGGTCCTGGCATCAGGTGCCCGTCCAGGTCGACGAACGTGATCTGGTCAGTCCAGGTGTCCTGTACCACCTCCCGCAGAGCGCCTGGCCCGACCTGTACGGCACCACCACGCCGTACAAGATGCTCGTGTACACGCCACCACCGTCCGGCACGCCGGGCTACACGTCGACCGACACCTACACACCGCGGGATTCCGATCCGACCCTCGACGCGAACGACCAGGTTTCCCTGCTGGCGAACGAGGCCGGACGTCGAGCCGATTCCTCGGTCGAGAATCCAGGCGGAGTCGACGGTGCCAGCCGGGAGCAGGTCGAGGTGCACGACCCACTCGACTCCACGGCGACCGGCTACGTCTACCTGTTCCGCAGCAGAATACTGAGCCCTGCCCGCGGCCGGAAGCACCGGTGTGCACTACACCTTCAGTCTGGACTCGGGGACCTACCGGGGCACCTACAAGATGGGCACGTCGTCGCTCGCCCCGAACAATTCCTGGGGGTTGAATCCCGAACACTCCACCGTAGACACCCCCGCGTACTCGCTCGGGTTCTCCGACCGGTGGCTCAACGATTCGATGACGGCCAAAGCTGCAGGGACGTCAGCATCGAACCTGATCGACCGGGCCAAGTACTTTGCCAAGGTCTTCTGTGGGCGGACCGAGGACACCTTCGACGGGAAGGACACCGGAGAAGGTGCCTTCATCGTGAACATCTCCGGCCCGGTCAGGGCGCTTCGGTCGTACCTGGGAGCCAACAGCTACAAGTACACGGTCAACACCCAGATCTTCTATCCACAGTGGACCCACACGGTCACCGAGCTACGCGGACACGCCGGTCTGCCCAGCTTCGGGCAGGCGACGGACTACAGGACCGGGCTGGCCCTGCAGTATTTCGACCCGGCGAACCCCGGCGGGGTCACCGTGGACGGCCAAGCGGACACCGTGACCCCGATCACCGCCCAGACCGGTCAACCGCTCCCCGCGCTGTGGCAGTTGGTCGGCGGCGAGAACGGTTCGGTCGTGACCAGCTACGACCTGGACACGAGCGAGTCCGGGCTGACCGCGACCAGCAGCTACGACGACGCGAGTCCGACGTCGACCTGCACCGGGGACACCAGCAAATGGGGCCAGAGCGGCGTCGATCTGACCGGCACCCAGACCCTGGTCACCGACCCGACCCTCACGGCCAGCCCCGCAACGGTCACCGCGACCCGGGACCGGTACTTCGGCGGATCGATGTGGGCCTCGAATGCTGCTCGAGCGCGCCGCGTTGATGGGCTTCGGCGGGAGGATCGCAGCCCGCGCCCGGCAACCCCTGACGGTCACGGTCAGCGCCGACTGATCGGTCCGGCTGCTCGCGCTCCGACTGCGCCGATCGCCTCGAGGTAGCGGCTGCGCAGGGTGAGGACGGCGGCGACATCCTGTTCGTCGATGTTGGCGAGCCGCTCGCCGTCCAGACGCACCAGCACCGCGGCCGCCGCCTCGTCAGCGTCGAGAATCCGTTCCGAACCTCCGGCCGCCTCCTCGATCAGATCCGCGTCCACCTGGAGGATCCAGCGCACATCATCGGGCGTGAGACGTCCCGCGGACCGGTCGTCCAGGCCCTCGGAAACGAAGTCGACCGCTTCGTTCATGTCGAACACGGCCTGGCGGATCGTGTGCGAGGCGATGAAGGTCTCGCGGCCCACCGCGACGAGTCCGATGACCACCACGGCGATCGCCGCGACGACGTAGATCCCGATGGCGAGCACACGCCCAGCTTAGAAGGGCCCCGGTGCTACAGGCCGATGCGCTGCGCCAACAGCTCGCGATGGTACGCGGGGTCGCCGAAGAGCAACTCGGACGACTTCGCCCGCTTGAAGTACAGGTGCGCCGGGTGCTCCCAGGTGAACCCGATCCCACCGTGGATCTGGATGTTCTCGGCCGCGCAGTGGAAGTACGCCTCCGAGCAGTACGCCTTGGCGAGCGAGGCCACCGACGGCAACTCGTCGTTGTCCTCGGCCGCGCACCAACCCGCGTAGTACGCCGCCGACTTGGCCGATTCGACCTCGACGAGCATGTCGGCACACTTGTGCTTGATGGCCTGGAACGACCCGATCGGACGTCCGAACTGGATCCGCTCCTTGGCGTAGTCCACCGACATGTCCAGCACCCGCTGGGCACCACCGACCTGCTCGGCCGCGAGCGCGACCGCGGCAAGGTCCAACACCTTGGACAGCACCTCCCACCCGGCGCCGTCGGTGCCGACCAGCGTGGCGGGCGCGTCGACGAACTCGATCTTCGCCTGCTTGCGGGTCTGATCCATCGTCGACAGGGCGGTGCGGGTGACGCCATCGGCGTTGCCAGGCAGCGCGAACAGCGAAACGCCCGCGTCGGAGCGGGCCGCCACGATCAGCAGATCCGCGGTGTGACCGTCGAGTACGTAGGACTTGATGCCGTTGATCTTCCAGCCGTCGTCGGACCGGGTGGCCGTCGCGGTCACCCCCGAGTCGTCCCAGCGGCCGTTCGGTTCACTGAAGGCGAGCGCCGCGCGGGTCTCACCGGCGGCGATACCCGGCAGATGGGCTGCTTTCGCCTCGTCGTCGCCGCTGTGCTGCAGAGTCTGTGCGGCCAGGATGACGGTGGAGAAGTAGGGCGCGCACAACAACGATCGGCCCATCTCCTCGAGCACCACGATGAGCTCGACGAAACCGAAACCCGAACCGCCGTACTCCTCGGGGATGGCGAGTCCCTGCAGGCCGAGCTGCTCCGCCATCTGGGTCCACACCGCTTCGTCGAAGCCCGCGTCCGTGTCCATCTGCGCGCGCACGGCCGCCTCATCGGACTTGTCGTCGAGGAACTGTCGAACGATCCGACGGAGTTCCTCCTGCTCATCGTTGAAGGCGAAGTTCACGCAAGTCCCCTTGTCATGCTGGGTGTCGGCCGATCTGGGATGCGACCGGTGGTCGGACACGGTTCTGTCAGCACAGTTTCTAGCGGATCACGTGGCCGATCGCGGAACCGGTCGACCGACGACACGCCTGCAGTGGAGCGGCACCGTGCATCCTGGGTCCGGAACGCTCCACCGAGGCCATAGGGTGGATCCATGGCCTCCGACACGTTGCACTGGTCCGACGCCCGCGCCGAGATCCACGAGGTCGTGGTCGGACCGTTCGAGAACAACGTGTTCGTGCTCCGCTGTCGCCGCAGTGGTGAAGCGGTGCTCATCGACGCCGCCAACGAGCACGAACTGTTGCTGGAGCTGGCCCGCGGCCTCGGTGTGCGACGGGTACTCGAGACGCACGGGCACTGGGACCACATCCAAGCGATCCCTCAGATGCGTGAGGCGGGCTACTCGGTGGGGGTCACGGCCGCCGACGCGGACATGCTCCCTTCCTATGACACCACCCTCGACGACGACACGGTCATCGAGGTCGGCGACCTTCGGCTGCACACGATCCACACGCCGGGTCACACCCCGGGATCGATCTGCTTCCGCCTTGATCACGCCCCGGTCCTGTTTTCGGGCGACACGCTCTTCCCGGGCGGGCCCGGGAACACGTCATTGGAGGGCGGCGACTTCGACGCGATCATCCGCTCGATCGACGAGCGGTTGTTCGCGCCGCTCACCGACGACACCATCGTGATGCCCGGGCACGGCCGCGACACCACGATCGGCGCCGAGCGGCCCCAACTCGAGGACTGGATCGAGCGCGGCTGGTGACCACCCCGCCGGCAGGGGCTACCAGAGGCGCAACCGACTCTGGTTCCCTCCCGCTCTCCGTGACCGCTACCGGGAACCTGCGTTCGGGTCGTCCCTGGCCAGCCGAACTTCGATCATGGTGCCTCCATCCGGTTCGGCGGACGCACTGATCTGACCGCCCATCGCGAACACGAGTTCGCGGGCGATGGTCAGCCCGAGGCCGCTGGACGCCGTGCGAGGCCCCCCCGTGTGCAGCGGCCGACGGGCGACGAAATGCCGGTCGAAGACCCGAGGGAGATCCTCGACGGGTATGCCCGGGCCGTCGTCGCACACCTGAACGATTGCCCACGGTCCGTCCTCGCCGACCACGACCTCGACGGTCGTCGCCGCGTACTTGAGCGCATTCTCCACCAGGTTCGCCACGACCTGGCTGATGCGGTCCGCATCCGCATCGACGACCACGGTCCGTTCCGGGCCGCGCAGGTTCAGCGCGATGTCCTCGCGACTTGCGAGCGGCAGAAATCCCCGTGCACACTCCTGCACGGTGGCGCCGAAATCGATCGGCTCCCGATCGAAGGTGAAGCGCCTGGCCTCGAGTCGGGCAAGGTCCAACAGGTCGGCGACGAGTCGCTCGAGACGTTCGGCACCGCGCACGATCACCTTGGCCGCGGCGATCGAATCCGGGGCTGCACCGTCGGCGATCGATTCGGCGTAACCGCGCATCGTGGTGAGCGGAGTCCGCAGCTCGTGCGAGATGGACATCAGGAAGTCACGCTCGTGGGCGCGGGCCCGCTGCAGGGATCCGGCCATCGAGTCGATCGATCGGGCGAGTTGCGCCGCCTCGTCGTCTCCCGAACCGGGAAGTACCCCCACACGAGCGGCGAGATCGCCCGCCGCGATGCGCTGCGTGGCCTCCTGGACCCGATGGAACGGCGCGGCAAGGCGTCGGGCGACGAGACCGGCGATGACCACGGCGAGTCCCAGCACCACGGCACTGGAGATCAGCACCCACCGCCAGACTCCGCTTGCGAGTGACACCTGCCGGGTCAACACCACGATGAGCCGGCGACCCTGCGCGCCCGACGCCCCCGACGCCGCCCCCCACGCCAAGCGGCCCTGCGTCCCCGAGGTCGCGCCGCCGTTCCGCGCGATCCCGCCCAGGTCGTCGAGAGCGACGCCGGCGGGAAGCGTGCCGCGCACGATCCGGCCCTGTCCGTCGACCACCAGCGCGGAGGCGTCGACCAGATGGAGCGCCTGCCGGACGACCCTGATGCGACGTTCCAGCACCGACGTGTCCTTCGTCGTCCCCGACCCACTGACAAGGGACCCACCGGCGGCACCGCGCGCCAGTTCCCGGGTCACGAACGGCTCGAGTGCAGTCGCCTCCTGCTGGAGCTGCGCGGCCGATGAACGACGGTTCTGGGCCCAGCTCAACAGCGTGGTGCCCACCCCGGCGAGCACCAGGGAGACGAGCGCGACCGCCACGACCGCAACGGTGATCCGGCGTCGCATCGCTCAACCCAACCGGTAACCGAAGCCGCGGACGGTCTCGAGGTCGAAATCCTCGCCGAGCTTGCGCCGGAGTTGACGAACGTGGACGTCGACCGTGCGTTCGTCACCGATCCAGTCCGACCCCCACGCACCATCGAGCAGTTGGCGCCTCGACAAGGCGAGACCCCGGTGATCGGCGAGGCACGTCAGCAGTTCGTACTCCCGTGCGGTCAACGCCACCGGCGCATCGCCGACACGCACCTCGTGACGTGCTCGATCGATGACGATCCGCCCGAGGACGACCGGGGAAGGCGCCGCCGGAGCTCCCTGGGTGAGGTCGAGCTCGACCCGTCGCAACACCGCCCGGATCCGGGCCACGAGCTCCCGCGGCGAGAACGGCTTGACGACGTAGTCATCTGCGCCCAGTTCGAGACCGACGACCCGGTCGACTTCGTCGTCGCGGGCGGTGACCACGACCACGGGAATCGCGCTCGTCTCCCGCAGCCGCCGACAGACCTGAAGTCCGTCCATCGCGCCGGCCAGCCCGATGTCGAGGACCACCAGGCACGGGCCGCGGTTGTCGATCACCTCGAGGCCCCGCTCGCCGGTGTCCACGGCCCGGACATCGAAGCCGTCACGACGGAGGTACAGCTCGATGAGTTGGGAGATCTCGGGGTCGTCCTCGATCACCACGATCAGTTCTCGACCATCCACGATGCTTCATCCTTCCATCTCGGACCGGGCGCCGTCTCGGCATCCGGCACACCACCGGCCACGATGCGCTCGTGCGCTCCGCCGACCACGATGCGCTCGAACGCTGCGCCCGCACGCGCCGGTCGACGGGACCGGCGAATCCGGCCCCGTCGACTCGGGCGCGACGCGCTCACCTCATGCTGAGATCCTGGCGGATCGACTGGACATCGGACCGGGCCTTCGCGGCATCGCCGGCGGCGGCTTTCAGATCACTGCGAGCCTTCGTCAAGGTTGCGTCGGCCGAGTGGTCGTTCACCTGAGCCGGGGTGACCGGGGTGAGCTCGGCGGCAAGTCCGTCGATGTGACCGTGGGCATCGTGCACCTCGCTCAACGCATCGGCGAAGTGCCGCCTGGCGTCCGCGATCTTGTCCGCGGACACCCCACGCTTCTCCGCACGGGCAACGACCTGATCGACGTGACCTTGGATCCGGGCAATGCGCTGGTCGACGATCGCCAGACGGTTCGTCGCGACGACCGCGTGGGTCTTGGGTCCGTACAGCAGGAAGACCCGGGTGTCGGTGATCATGGACTTGCAGGCATTCCGGAGGGCGCTCGGCGTCCCCGCGGATTCGATGGCCGGCTTGGCATGTTGCAGCTCACCCTGGACCTGGGTGAGCTGCGAAGCGACCTCGAGGCGCACGCTCGAGGAAACCCGAGTTGCGTGTTGGACCTTGGTCAGGTCTCCTGCCACGACCTCGGACCGTCGTGACCGGGCATCCAGACACCGGGTGCGGGCCTTGGCGAGATCGGTGGAGCTGTGGGACGACGTGGTCGTCGGGGGGGTGCTCGAAGACGCCGTCGTCGTAGGCGGGGTCAGCGAAGCCGACGGGGCGGTCGCCGATGCGGCCAGGGGGATGGCGACCGCCGCGGTCGCCGCGAGCGCGCCGACGGCGCAGATCCTGCCGACACGATGGCGGAACGGGGTGGACATGGAGGAACCTCCGAAGGGTTGGGCACTGGAACACCGCCATGGTCGTGGCCCGACGTGTGGCCCCGATGAGCCCAATGTGAGGATCCTGTTAGCGCTTCGACCGCGCTCGATCTCAGAACGGCGCCGGTGGCGGGGGCGGGGGCGGCGGAGGATCCTGTGGTCCGGCGGCACCCGGTCGGTCGCGGTTCTCCGGCAGGTCGTGCGCACCGGGAATGTCGATGCCGAACTCGGCGTCGACGTCGTTCTTCGGTGGTTGCCATTCGCGCCAGGCGTCACGGCGCGGGTCGCTCCCGGGGGGCGTGGATCGGTAGATCGTGCGGGATCCCGGCGAGGAGAACAATCCCGTGGATCGCTTGGCACGGAATGCGCCGTCGAAGTCGAACGTGACGAATGCCCGAGGGGCGGCACCGTCGACCGCATAGCGGTAGAGCGCAACCCGGTAGATCCCCGACATGGCGGCCAGCACTTCGGAGCCGACCAGCACCCACACCACGGCGATGACCGGGAAAAGGACAAAACCCGCGGTCGTTCCGATCGCGACCCCGATCAGCGCGATGGCAAACCCCGAAAGAATGAGGAAGAGGCTGAAGATCCCGAACCCGGCATTCCCGATCACGTTCTCGCCCCAGGTCTCCTTGAACAGACGCGACGAACGCTTGACGGCGCTGCCGGTGGAATACCCCTCCTCGAGGACCAGGATCGGAACGACCAGGTAGGTGATGAGGGTCCAGGCCAGGCCCACCAGCGAGATCACGATCCGCCCGACGAGGCCCATCCGCTCTTCGAGCATCCTCAGGGCGAGGGTGACCGTGGCGCTCAGTACCGCCCAGGGAACGAACGCCCCGGCCTTGGCCCCCGCGCCCCGAAACCCGCTGCCCAATGAGCCCGGGCCGGTCCCGGTGAGCCGTTCGTTCGCGGCCACGATCAACGCCGCGTTGCAGAAGATCCCCACGTAGATCAGCACGAAGTAACCGATGCCGGCGAGTACCCATCCCAGCGGGTCCATCTGCAACGAGGACTGGTTCACCCAGGCCCCCTGGGTGGCCGAATAGGTGCTCTCGGTGTGCCCGTGGACGAACATCATGAAGATCGGCACCGCGAACGTCGCCATGACGGCCAGCCCGGAAAGCGCCGAGATGACCGGAAAGAGCACGAGCTTCTTGTCCTCCCGCAGCACGCTCCACGAGGCCGAGAACAGACGCAGGGACCGATCGAATCTTCCGCCCATGGCACCCACGCTACCACCACGCCGAGTCGGATGTCACGAGCGGTGCGGCGCGGTGACGGGACGGGGCGACGGCGGGTGATCTGCTTGTCGACGAACGCCGCGTGGGCCGTAGACTGCAAGGGCGATGACGACCGTGGAGACCCCGCAATCGACCGAGGGCCGACTCGATGCCGCGACGGTCGCGCGTGCGTTCGGATTCAAGGATCGCCGGGTCCACGGGACGCCGGTGGTGTACCTGGATTCCGCGGCGTCCGCACAGAAGCCCGACCGGGTGCTCGATGCGATGACCGACTTCTCCCGGAATCACTACGCGAACGTGCACCGGGGCGTCTACACGTTGGCCGAGGAGGCCACCGCGGCCTACGAAGCCGCGCGCGCCGATGTCGCCAGGTTCATCGGAGCGCCCGAATCCCGGGAGGTGGTCTTCACCCGCAACGCCACCGAATCGATCAACCTGGTCGCGCAGAGTTGGGGGCGGGCGAATCTGGGCCCGGACGACGTCGTGGTCGCCACCACCATGGAGCACCATGCCAACATCGTGCCCTGGCTGATGCTCGCCTCCGAGATCGGCTTCGAGCTGCGCTTCATCCCGATCGACGACACCGGACGTCTCGACCTCTCGGACCTCGATGCGATCCTGGGTGGTGCGAAGCTCCTGACCGTCACCGCGGAGTCGAACGTCCTGGGCACGATCAACGACGTGGCATCCCTCGCCGATGCGGCCCACGCCGTCGGCGCCCGCTGCCTGGTCGACGCCTGCCAGTCGGTACCGCACATGCCCGTCGATCTGGGCGAGCTCGGCGTCGATTTCGCGGCGTTCAGCGCCCACAAGATGCTCGGGCCGACCGGCATCGGGGTGTTGTGGGGCCGATCGGAGCTCCTCGAGGAGATGCCTCCGTTTCTGGGCGGCGGGGAGATGATCCTCGACGTCCGCCTGGACGGGTTCACCCCCAACGAGCTGCCCTGGAAGTTCGAAGCGGGCACCATGCCGATCGTCGAGGCCGTCGGGCTCTCCGCGGCCATCGCCTTCTTAGAGGAGATCGGCATGGACCGGGTCCGCGCCCACGAGGTGCAGCTCAACCGCTACGCCCTGTCGACGCTGGCCGACCGGTTCGGTGACCGGTTGCGGATCTTCGGTCCGGCCGAACCCGAGGCGCGCGGCGGGATCGCTTCGTTCGATTTCGACGGCATCCATCCCCACGACATCTCCCAGGTGCTCGACGAACACGGAGTGTGCGTCCGGGCCGGCCACCACTGTGCCAAGCCGCTCATGCGGTGTCTCGGGATGGGGGCGACCGCCCGGGCCTCCTGGTACGTCTACAACACCGAGGCGGACATCGACGCCCTCGGTGACGCCCTGGAGGCGACCGCGGCGTTCTTCACCGTTTGATGGAAGCCGCATCCCGCTCGAATCGCTGAAGGAGGCGTCATGGCCGGTCTCGAGGACCTCTACAAGGAGGTCATCCTCGATCACTACCGCAACCCCCGTTGCCGCGGGGAGCTCGACGTTCCGCCGGCGGTGCGCGCGGACGGGTTCAATCCCCTGTGCGGGGACGAGATCACCGTGTTCTGCCAGCTCGACGGAGACCGTCTCGAGACGTTGCGGGTCAACGGGCAGGGCTGCTCGATCAGCCTGTCTTCCGCGTCGATGATGGGCGAGGCGCTGGAGGGGCGGTCACTGGACGAGGCGCAAGAGATCATCAAGGCGTTCACCACGCTGATGTCGGTGCACGAGGCGTCACTCGGTGAGCCGAGTGGACTGGACGAGGACGGACTGCCCGCCGACGACGGCGCCGGTGGCGCCGACGAGGCGATCCTCGGCGATCTCGTGGCGTTGCGTGGCGTGCTCCGCTACCCGCGCCGGATCAAGTGCGCGACCCTCGGTTGGAGCACCCTTGCCGAGGCGCTCGCACTCGGGTGAGGACACCACACGGAGCATCCCCGCCGGGCGGCTGAGGGCTCGGGATTCAGTTCCGGCGACGGAACCAGCCCAGAATGCCCCGTGAGCGCCGCTGTTCGGCTTCGACCTGGGCGGTGACCGAGTCGGCGACCGTGTTCACGATGTCCTCGGCTTCGTCGAGCAACTCGCCGACGGCCTGCGCGTCGGGTTCCGCCGGTGTGGGCGGCGCGATGAGCGAACCGTGGCTCCAGTTCACATCGGCCAATCGCCGCTCGAAGGACGCGCAGTCGTCCGGGCAACGCCACGGCGCCTCGGGAGCGAGGTCCAGCGCGCACTTGCGGACGGTGTCCCCGCTCGCATAGGTGCGGGATTGGAAGTGCTTGCACTCCTCGCGCATCGCCATACCGAAGCCTACCCTCGAGGTCAATCGGTACCGACGAGGTGGACCGGGACGCGCCGGTACGGCCGCAGACCGGCGGCGTGATCGGTGTCATCGACGATCTCGGTGATCTCCGGGGCCACCCGACGCACCATCACCTCGACACTGCTTCGCAGGGTGAGCTGCGCGGAGGCACATCCCTGACACCCCCCGCCCATCGCGATCCGCAGCGTCGACCCCTCGACGCCGACCAGAGAGATCCGACCCCCGTGGGCGGCGACCCGCGGGTTGATCTCCCGCTCGAACAGCCCGGCGAGGATCGTCTCCAACGCGGCCGCATCACGGGGCCCGTTGCCACGGCGACCGTCGAGATCCGGCGCCGAGGCGAGCACCGCCGGCGCACCCGTGGCGAGCTGTTCACGGATACAGGCGCCCACCCGGGCGCGCAGATCGCCCCAGTCGACCCCGGCCGTCTTGGTGACCGTCACGACGGTCTCGGCGATGAGGACCTCGGCGATGTCTCGAAGCGCGAACAGGCGCTCGGGCAGCGGCGAACCCGCGGCGGAGGCGGCGTCGGAGAACGCGAATCCCCCTCCCGGATGCACCACCTGAGAGCAGACGAACCGGCAGGTGTCCGGATCGGCCGCTGAAACCTCCGCCCGGATCGACACCGCAACGTCGGGCGCGACGGTCACCTCAGACTTCCTCGCTCACGCTCGCCGCCAGAGCGTCGGCCAGGCGTCGCAGGTAGGAGAACGTGTAGATGCCGGTGCCGTGCCCGTCGGACCAGTCGATGAGCACTGCATAGGTCCCCACACTGGTGAGACGCCGCGGGGCGACCGTGACCGGGACCGTGGCCGGATCGAGCAGCGCACGTCCGCTCATCTCCTCCACACAGTGCGCGCACGGGCACGCCAGACGCAGGTCCCGCACGTCCAGATCATCGACCCGGCCATCGGCCCAGCGGACCGACAGGGTGCGCGGGTCACGGGCCCGCAACCCCAGGGCGGTCTCGGGATCGGCATCGGGAGATCCGGCGCCCTCGGACCACTCGGGGGCGCCCTCGCCCGAATCCCAGTCCCACTGGAACGGCCGCAGCCCGACACTCCCCCGGCCCTCGACCGCGTCGCTCAACGCGGCCGCGATCGCCTGGTACGCGCGGGCGGACACCGACTCGGGTGACGAGGCCACGATCGGCGTTCCGGCGTCACCGGAGGCGACCACCTCGGCATCGAGCGGCAGCGACCCGAGGAAAGGCACTCCGAGCTCGCGGCTCATGCGCTCACCGCCGCCGTGGGAGAACACATCGGTGGTCGACCCACAGTGCGGACACGTGAACGTACCCATGTTCTCGATGATGCCCAACACCGGCACCGACACCGTCTCGAACATCCGCAGCCCCCGGCGGGCGATCCTGAGCGACACGTCCTGGGGGGTGGTCACGATCACGGCCCCGCTGAGCTGCACGCTCTGCGCCAGGGTGAGCTGGGTGTCGCCGGTGCCCGGAGGCAGATCGAGGATGAGATGGTCCAGTTCGCCCCACTCGACCTGACCGAGGAACATCTGCAGGTACTTGGTGACCATCGGCCCGCGCATGATCGCCGGTTCATCGTCGCTGCGCAGCAGCCCCATCGACACGACCTTGACGCCGTGGACCTCGGTGGGCAGCAGCTTGCCCTCGGGCGATGCCTGTGGTGGCTCGCCGAAGCCCAGACCGAGCATGCCGGGAATCGACGGTCCGAGCACGTCGGTGTCGACCAGACCCACCCGAGCGCCGGATCCGGCGAGCGCCAGGGCCAGGTTCACCGCCACCGTCGACTTGCCCACCCCACCTTTGCCGCTGGCAACGGCGACGATGTGGCCGATCCCGGGCAACGGCTCGTGGCGGTCGGGGTCTCCGTGGGGCATCGCGCGCTCCTGAATCAGTACAGGCCGAGCTCGAGCTTGGCGGTCTCGGACATGTTCTCCATCCCCCACGGCGGGTCGAACACCAACTCGATGTGGACCTCTGCCACGCCCGGGAGGCGCAACAGTTTGTCGCGCGCATCCTCGGCGAGAATGTCGCCCATGCCGCACCCGGGCGCGGTCATCGTCATGTCGATGTCGATGCGGTTCCCCCCGCCGGCGACCGGGGTGGCTTCGCAGCGGTAGATCAGTCCCAGGTCGACCACGTTGATCGGGATCTCCGGGTCGAACACGGTCCGCAGTGATTCGGTCACCGCCTCCATGGAGAACGGACCGTTCGGATCGACCCCTTCGGGCGCTGCTTCCTCACCCGAGCAGGTCCTCCAGGCCGAGTCGGCGCAGGTCTGCCGCCTCGATGCGGGCGAGGTGCCCGGTCGGGGTCTGCACGGTGATGCTGCCGCCCAGCGCCTGGGTGACCACGACCTCGTCCCCGGCGTGCAGGACCGCGGCCATGCCACTGGGGATCAGCGACACCGGGCAGTCGTCGGGGAGTTCCACGACCGGATGGTTCATGGGCATGGGCACACCTTTCGTTCCGACCGGTTCATTCGGTGGTCACCGGGGAGATGTCGGCTTCCCGGTCCGCATCCAACAGCTGCCGGAGGGCCTGCCAGGCCAGGACCGCGCACTTGACCCGGGTCGGGAACTGGCTGACCCCACCGAGCGCGGCCAGCTTTCCCAATTCGGTGGGATCGACCGGCTCGGTCCCCTGCCCGGTGGCACCGGTCAACATCGTGTGGACCTTTGCGAACAGATCCCGAGCATCGTCCACGCTCGTGTTCTTGACCGCCTCGGTCATCAACGACGCGGAGGCCTGGGAGATCGCGCACCCACTTCCGGTGAACCCGATGTCGACGATCCGGTCGCCTTCGATGCGCAACGCGATCTCCAGGTGATCACCGCACAGCGGGTTCTGACCTTCGATGCGCCGATTCGCACCGTCCAGCTCGCCGAAGTTGCGCGGCTTGCGGCCGTGCTCGACGATCACCTCGCGATACAGCTCGGCCAGATCGGGGTCGCCGTCGAAGCTCACCGGCCGCCTCCGGTTCGTCCGACGGGCTCGCCGTCGTCGCCGTCGCCGTCGGCCTCGATGCCCGGCAGCGCCTCGGCGAGCACCTCCGCGGCGTGGCGGGTGTCGTCGTCGGGGTGCAGCCGGGCCGACACCAGTGCGGACACGTGATCGTGCAGGGGCCCGGCACCGAGTCCTGCGACGATCTCGGCGACGAACGCGTAGGTGAGCACCCGCCGTGCCTCGGCTTCGGAGATCCCGCGGGTCCGCAGGTAGTAGAGCTGTTCGTCGTCGAGACGACCGACCGACGCACCGTGGGTCGCCTTCACGTCGTCCGCGTAGATCAGCAGACGCGGTCGGGTGTCGGCCTCCGCGGTGTCCGAGAGCAGCAGGTTCTTGTTGGACTGATCCGAGTCGATCCGCTGCGCACCCGGATGGATGACGATCTGACCGTTGAACACCCCGTGGCCCCGGTCGTCGATGACGCCGCGGTAGGTCTCCCGGGAGACCCCACCTTCGGCGAGGTGCTCGATCAGAATCGGGTGGTCGTGCTGCTGGGTACCCGCGGGGCACGTACAGCCCGTCGATGCTGGGTGTTCGCATCCTCGCCGACCTGGCGGACGTGCACCTCGTGACGGGCGATGGCCGCGCCCAGCGCGCTCACGAACCCGTCGAGCTCACTGCGGGCCTCTTGGGTGACCTCCAGCAGCGAAAGGTGGAACGCGCCGATCGGCTGGTTCTGCAGGTCCCGGTGATGCAGCGTCGCGCGGGTCGCCAGCCGCACCCTGGTGGTGACGTTCAGACAGCTCCGTGCCGCCGGCGCCCCGAACGCGGACGTCACCAGCGTGAGTCGGGCGTCGGTTCCGACCCGCACCGCATGCCGCAGGTTCGCGAGCACCGGGTCGCCGCGGCCGGTGACGATGTGCACCAGGTGCACCGGGTCGTCGATCACCGCGCCGTCGTCCACGGTGAGGTGCACGCCGGCGGTGGCGAGTGCCAGGTTGAGCGCGTCGAAGGTGTGGGCGGGTTCAGCGCCCCCCAGGTCGTCGCGGTCCACGACGCCGTCGCCGTGCAGCGCCGCGGCGAGCTGAGTGACCGAGAGACCCTTCGGTGTCGACCAGACGCGACAGTCCCGGAGCGAAGCGTCCGTCCACGAACACGATCCGATTGCCCCCCAGATCGGGCACCCTGTTCAGCAGCCGCCGGAGCAGCGGATCGGCCGCGGTGGCGTCGGTGGCGCCCGCGGCGGGGGTGACGAACGCCGTGTCGAGCAACCCGTCGAGGCGCACGTACCGCCAGTCCTCGTGCTTGCGGGTCGGATAGCCGTGTTCGACGGCGTAGTCGGCGGCATCGGACCGCAGGCTCGACAGCCACTCGGGCTCGCGTGCCGGGTCGCCCGGCACGATCGAGGCGACCGGGCGCACGTCGGCCAACTCGGCCAGTGTGACCGGGGTGTCGTCGGGACGCGTGTCGGCTCGGTCACCGGGCGCCTTCGAGGTCGATCCCGGCGTAGCCACTCGCTTCGAGCTCGTGTGCCAGATCGGGCCCACCCGGTGCGGACGATCCGACCTTCGGCCAGCACGTGGACCACGTCGGGTACCAGCTCGTCGAGCAGCCGCTGGTGGTGGGTGATCACGAGCATCGACCGGTCGGGTGCGCGCAGACGAGTTCGCCCCGTGGGCGACGATGCGCAACGCGTCGATGTCCAGGCCCGAGTCGGTCTCGTCCAGGATCGCCATGCGCGGCTCGAGGATGGCCATCTGCAGGATCTCGTTGCGCTTGCGCTCACCACCGGAGAACCCCTCGTTGACCGAGCGCGACAGGAAGCTGGCGTCCATCTCGACCAACGCCATGCGATCCTTGGTGTAGGCCATGAAGTCCATCGCGTCGAGGGGATCCTCGCCCCGGGCCTCGCGCACCGCGTTCAGGGCCGTGCGCAGGAAATACGAGTTCCCCACCCCCGGGATCTCCACCGGATGCTGGAACGCGAGGAACAGCCCGGCGACGGCCCGTTCCTCGGGGCTCATCGCCAACAGGTCGACCCCGTCGAGGCGGACCGAACCGGACACCTCGTAGTCGTCCCGCCCGGCGAGCACATGGGCGAGCGTGGACTTGCCGGCCCCGTTCGGTCCCATGATCGCGTGCACCTGGCCGGCCGGGAGGGCCAGGTCGAGGCCGCGCAGGATTGCCGTGCCGTCGATGGATGCGGTGAGTCCCTCGATCTCGAGCAGGTTCATCCGACGCTGCCCTCCAGTTTCAGATTGAGCAGATTGCGGGCTTCCACGACATATTCCATGGGGAGTTCCTTGAACACCTCTCGACAGAAGCCGTGCACGATCATCGACACGGCGTCCTCTTCGGAGATGCCGCGCTGGCGGCAGTAGAAGAGCTGGTCCTCGGCGATTTTGGAGGTGTAGGCCTCGTGTTCGACCTGGGCCGAGGAGTTCTTCACCTCGATGTAGGGCAGGGTGTGGGCGCCGCAGGAATCGCCGATCAGCAGCGAGTCGCACTGGGTGAAGTTCCGCGCCCCTTCCGCCGAACGCATCACCTTGACCAGGCCTCGGTAGACGTTCTGGGCGACATGGGTGGCGATGCCCTTGGACACGATCGTGGACGACGTGTTCCTGCCGATGTGGGTCATCTTGGTGCCGGTGTCGGCCCATTGGTGGTGGGTGGTGAGCGCCACCGAGTAGAACTCGCCGACCGAGTTGTCGCCCTTGAGGATCACGCTCGGGTACTTCCAGGTGATCGCGGAACCGGTCTCGACCTGGGTCCAGGAGATCTTGGCGTTCTCCAGGGCCTTGCCACGCTTGGTGACGAAGTTGTGGATGCCGCCGCGACCCTGGGCATCACCGGGATACCAGTTCTGCACGGTGGAGTACTTCACGTCGGCGTCGTCCTTGGCGAGGATCTCCACGACGGCCGCGTGGAGCTGGTTGTTGTCCCGCTGGGGAGCAGTGCAACCTTCCAGGTACGACACCGAGGCACCTTCCTCGGCAACGATGAGGGTCCGCTCGAACTGACCGGTGTCGGCCTGATTCATCCGGAAATAGGTGGACAGCTCCATCGGGCACTGCACCCCTTTGGGGATGTAGCAGAACGATCCGTCGGAGAACACCGCGGAGTTGAGCGCGGCGAAGAAGTTGTCACGGAACGGGACCACCGAGCCCAGGTACTCGCGGACCAGGTCGGGATGATCGCGCACCGCGGCCGAGAACGAGCAGAAGATCACACCGACCTCGGCGAGTTGCTTGCGGAAGGTGGTCGCCACCGACGCCGAGTCGACCACCGCATCGACCGCCACACCACTGAGCCGCTGCTGTTCGGCGAGCGAGATGCCCAGTTTGTCGAACATCTCGCGCATCTCGGGGTCGACCTCGTCGAGGCTCTCGAGCTGCGGCTTCTTCTTGGGAGCCGCGTAGTAGCTCATGTCCTGGAAGTCGATCGGGTCGAGATGGAACATCTGCCAGTCGGGCATGGTCATCTCCAACCATGCCCGGTAGGCCTGCAGCCGCCAGGCGAGCAGCCAATCGGGTTCGTCCTTCTTGGCGGAGATCAGCCGGATGACGTCCTCGTTCAGTCCGCGGGGCACGACGTCGGCTTCGAAGTCGCTGGAGAAGCCGTAGCGGTACTCCCGATCGGCGAACGTCTGGAGCTGGGCCTTCTCCTCGGCGATCTGGTCCGTCTTCTCGTCGGTGAGGTCGGTCATGGGCAGCGGATATCCCAGCGGTCGGGGTTGGTTCGTGGCCTGAATTCGCAGGCAGGACCCCGCCCGAAGTGCGGAATCAGCCGAAGCGTCAGGGTATTTCTACAAGTTCTTGCTTGTCAATCTAGCGGAAACCCACCGAAACGACTAGGGTTGAGGCTGTGACGAGTGTCCATCCACTCGGGGACAGTCTGTCTCCCGCGCAGAGGAACGTCCTCATCGCGCTCAAGGAGCACGGCGAGGCTTCTGCGGACGACCTCGCGAGCAGCCTCGGCATCTCGGCCAGCGCGGTGCGACAGCACCTGGCCGGTCTGCGGGCTGCCGGTGTCGTCGAGGCCCGTCCGACACGCGGTCGCCCGGGCCGTCCGGTCGACATCTACCACTCCACGTCCCGCGGTGACGCGCTGTTCGCTCCCGACGACTCCTCGCTCACCCTGGAGTTGCTCCGCGATCTCGAGGCCGAGGACCCCGCACTGGTCGGACGGGTGTTCCAGCGTCGCGAGCACCGCCGGGTCGCGACCTTTGCCGCCGAGCTGGCCGGGCTCGACCTGGAGCAGAAGCTCGCCCGGCTCACCGAGCTGCTCGACGCCGAGGGGTACCTGACCAAGTGGTCCCGACTCGACGACGGCTCCTACGCGGTCAGCTTCAACAACTGCGCCATCTGGAACGTGGCCGAGCACTACACCCTGGCCTGCGCGACCGAACTCGAGTTTCTGCGTGAGGTGCTCGGCGACGTGAAGGTGACCCGGATCGTGCACCGGCGCGACGGCCATTACAACTGCGGCTACGAAATCAGGTACTGAGGCCCGACCGACAGCAGGGGGCTCCCGGCGCGCCCGACCCGACGCCTTGCCGCGTCCACGGGCTGCGTGGCATGCACGCCGCCGCAACCCGGGCATGAGAAACTGACTCCGATGAGGGCGGACGAGCCCTCCGGACCTGCCCGTTTGGCCCCTACGTGCTCTTCCCCACCGTCAAATTCGCGATCTTCTTCGCCATCGTGTTGCCCACGAGCTGGCTGCTCGCGCACCGACGGATCACGTGGCGCATCTTCATCATCATCGCCAGCTACTTCTTCTACGGTGCCTGGGACTGGCGATTCGTCTTCCTGCTCGCCGGGTCCACGCTGATCAACCAGGCCGCTGCGGTCCTGATCCACCGGGCCCGTGTCCAACGGCTCCGCAACATCGTGTTGGCTGTCGGAGTCACGCTCAACCTCGGGCTCCTCGCCTGGTTCAAGTACTACGACTTCTTCGTCAACTCGTCGAACAGCCTGTTCGACACGTTCGGGCTGCCCTGGCAACTTCCGCTCCGCCAGTACGTGCTCCCGGTGGGAATCTCGTTCATCACCTTCCAGGCGCTCAGCTATGTGATCGACACCTGGCGCGGGCGGGTCGAGCCGACGTCGCTGCTCGACTTCGCCGTCTATCTGAGTTTCTTTCCCCACCTGATCGCCGGTCCGATCGTCCGGGCGGCGGAGTTCCTCCCGCAACTCAAGGTGCGGCTCGACCCACGACGGGTCGACACCGGCCTGGCCTTCTGGCTGATCGCCTCAGGGCTGTTCAAGAAGGTCGTGATCTCCAGTTACGTGTCCTCGCGCATCGTGGACCCGGTCTTCGGACTGCCGCACCAGCACGGCGGCCTGGACACCCTGCTCGGCATCTACGGCTACGCCGTGCAGATCTACGCCGACTTCAGCGGCTACACCGACATCGCGATCGGACTCGCCCTGCTGCTGGGCTTCCGGTTCCCCCAGAACTTCGACTCGCCCTATGCGGCCGATTCGCTGCAGGACTTCTGGCGACGGTGGCACATGACGCTGTCGCGCTGGTTGCGTGACTATCTCTACATCCCCCTGGGTGGGAACCGGCGCGGCAAACGCCGCGGGTACGTGAACCTGGCCATCACCATGCTGCTGGGTGGATTGTGGCACGGCGCCGCATGGACGTTCGTGATCTGGGGTGGGCTGCACGGCGTCGGGTTGGCCGTGGAGCGGTGGCGGGCCGACGTGCGTGCGAGCCGACCGACTCCCCCGCCGCTCACCCGGAACCAGCAACTGTGGCGGGCCGTCTGGACGCGGGTGCTCACGTTCAACCTGGTGTGCCTGGGGTGGGTGTTCTTCCGGGCGACGTCGTTCACCAATGCCTTCGAGGTGCTGGGCAGCCTGTTCGACTTCGCCGCGTCGGGCCCGGTAAATCCGGTGCTCGTGGCAGTCATCGCCGGGGCGATCGCCGTACAGTATCTGCCCCGGCACGTTTCGGGCATGATCCGCACCGCGTTCAGCAACTTCCCCTGGTGGGCCCAGACGGCGCTCCTCGCGGTTGCGATGGTCGTCACCAATACACTCGGTCCCACCGGCGTCGCGCCGTTCATCTACTTCCAGTTCTGATCATGGTCAGCTCCGATCCCGACAAAGGCGATCAGTTCCCCCACGAGCCGACGCCGCGGCGCCGGCAGCCTGCGGGGTACGCGATCCTCATCACCCTCACCACGCTGGCGCTGGTGCTCTTCCTCGACGCGGATGGGTTGACCCGCACCGCTGAACGCCAGCAACCTGGCCTCACCCGCAGCGCGGCGCTGACCGTCATGCACCCGATCCGTTGGGTTTCCCGGACGCTGCGGATCGACCGTCCCCGCACGTGGCTGGCTCGGGCGACCGGCCACGAGCAGACCACCAAGATCACGCCGACCAAGGGCGTCGAGCTCGCGGACCGGCACCCGACCACCACGGGGCCTGCCCCGGGATCCACCACCACGACCACGTTGCCCCACTATCGCACCCCGACGAGCCAGGACCCGTTGAGGATCCTGGTCGCCGGCGACTCACTTTCCGGCTATGTGGGTCCGGCGTTGTCGAACGCACTGGCGGGTCTGCCGGCCAAGGTCACCGAGGACGAACACGTGGGTACGGGCCTGGCCCGACCGGACGTCGTGGACTGGCCCACCGAATTGTCGCAGGACATGGATCGCGACAACCCCGACGTGGTGGTGTTCTTCATGGGCGGCAACGACGACCAGGACCTTCGCACCAGCGACGGTTGGATCCCGATCACCCACATCGACGAATGGAAAGCCGAGTACCAACGGCGGATTGCCCAGATCATGAACATCGCGTCCCGCAAAGGGGTGTCGGTCTACTGGATCGGCATGCCCGCCATGGGCAAGTCCCACCTCAACCAGTACGTCCCGACCATCAACGCACTGGCCCGAACCGAGGCCGCGGCCCGCCCCGACTCGGTCACCTTCGTCGACGCGGGCAAGGCACTGAACGGCCCCGACGGCGGGTTCGTCGCCTACCTCCCTGACGGAAGCGGCAAGGAGGAGCTGGTGCGCGCCGGTGACGGGGTGCACCCGACCATGACCGGCATGAATCGGATCATCGCGCTGTTCGCCCCCGAGCTGATCGAAAAGCGACATCTGAAGGCGCCGCCTCCTGCCCCCACCACGACCGCGGCCACCTCGGGCAACTGAACTCCCGCCGGTGCCCGGCGACACTGCCGGCATGTGGCGGAGAACCGGACCGAACGCCGACCGCGCCGGTCAGGGCGGATCGAGCACCTGGTTCCATTCGGTCCACCCCGTCCCGGTCCGACCGTCAGGCGTGCGGAACGCACACAGCGCCCGGGGAAAGTGGGTCGACCCGCCCCTCGTCCGCGGTGAACACCAACGGGCCGAACGCGATCGGCTGACGTCCATCACGAGGCCCTCGTCGCCACCGTGGTCGTCGATCGTCAGTCGCGGCGCTCGTCGGGAAGTCGTCGGCGCCGAGCTGCTCGGTGGCGGTGACCGTCGAGGCCGGCGCCAGCTCGCCGCCCGGGGGCACGCGGTAGCCGAAACCCACCGTGCCGTTGGGGCAGGCGAATGTCGGAGAAGTGGAAATGGCTGCCGTCGTCGAGCGCGCCCGCGGACCAGCACCAGCCGAACGCCCACCAGTCACGGACCGCCCAGGAATGGTCGCGCTGACCCGGCGCGTCGACGGCGATCCGCTCGTCGCCGACCCGGATCGTGCCCGTCACCTGCGACGACACCTCGTAACGGGTCGTCACGCCGTAGTGGTACGGCGGGGCCACCGAACTCCAGGTGAGGTCGACCTCGACGGGTAAGGGCGAACCGTGCTCGCCGCGGTAGACCGCGGCCGGGTCGTCGAATCGGTCGGCGGTTCCCGATGCGACCCACGCGAAACCGCCGAAGCGGCTCTTCGATCGTCATCGCACACGACCACCTCTCGGTCACGAGGTGCATGCCGTCCCCCGTTGCCGACGGAGCGGTCTCGTCGTGCAGCATCACCAGCGGTCGATCCCGGCCGACGACCGTGAGCTGGAACCACGTGCGCCCCAGATTCGGATACAGCCCGAAGCGCAGGTAGGCACCGACCTCGTTCACCGGGTCGGCGACGTCGAAATACCACGATTCGTTCCACAGCGCGTCGGATGCCGGCTTGTGACGGCGTTCGTCCGCGGCGTGGACGACCGGAGGGTCGGGATTGGGCACGTCAGCCATCGGGCGCTCCCGTCTTGGGCGACTTCGAGGGCCTGCTACTGCTGCGCGAGCGCGATGCGGTGTCGCTCTTCGGGGTCGATGAAGTGATCGCTGTCGTTCGGTCCGACACTGAGCTCGACCCAGTGGACCTTGCCGGTGAAGCGGCTCGTGGAATTGTCGTAGTCCGAGCTCACCGTCGTTCCCGACTCATAGCCGATGTCGGTCGTCTCGTCCGCCGAGAAGACCATCGGCTGGGTCGCCTCGACCCGCCCGGCACCGATCTGGTTTCCGTCGCAGTACAGCGTCACGTCACCGCCCTTGGCGAGCCCGCCGCCGTCGTAGGCGAATTCCATGCGCACCTGATGTGTCCCCGTGGGCAGCTTGCTGTCGGAACCCACGATGAATTCCTGGATCCCGAGCACGTTGTACGCGAACTTCAGGTGACCGTTCAAGGCGTACACCGACCAGCCGCCGAACCTGCCTCCCTGGGCAATGACCACGCCGCTGGTCCCTGCGTCGGGTACGTCCACCTCCGCGGTGAGCGAGAAGGAACGATTCTTGATGCTCACGACGCTGTTCTCGGACAGTCGACCCATGCCCGCAAAGAACGTCTGTGTGTCACTGTGGATCAGCGTCGGTCGACCGGCCATGCTCGGAACGAGCCGCTCTCCGGTGCGGTCGTCCATCGGGAGCACGTTGTACTTGGTTGCTTCGATGAGCCACTTCCGCTGCAGATCGGCGAGCCGCTCGGGTTGCTCCTTGCTCAGGTCCACGGCCTGGCTGAAGTCCGTGGTGCCGTCGTACAACTCCCAGACGTCGTCGTCGAACGCCGGCACATCGCCACCGACCAGGATCCAGGGTGTCTTGTGCTTGGTGACCGCACTCCAGCCCTTGTCGTAGATTCCGCGGTTGCCGAACATCTCGAAGTACTGAAGGTCGTGGCGCTCCTCCGCGGAGGACTCGCGGAACGAGTAGACCATGCTCGTCCCCTCCATCGGGCTCTGTTGCACACCGTTCACCATGGTCGGCTCCGGAAGGCCTGCCGCTTCGAGGATCGTGGGGGCGATGTCGATCACGTGGGTGAACTGCGACCGCAGACCGCCCGGTTCGTCGATGCCGTCGGGCCAGTGGACGATCGTGCCGTTGCGCGTGCCACCCCAGTGCGACGCAACTTGTTTGGTCCACTGGAAGGGGGTGTTCATCGCCCACGCCCACCCGACGGAGTAGTGGTTGTAGGAACTCGGGGTACCGAACTCGTCCATCTTGGAACGCATGAACTCGGGGGTTTCCAGCGCGGCCATCCCGTTGAAGTTGGCCATCTCGTTGAACGCGCCGTTCATGGTGCCCTCGGCCGACGCTCCGTTGTCGCCGACGATGTAGTAGATGATGGTGTTGTCCATCACGCCCAGGTCCTCGATCGCCTGGATGACGCGCCCGACGTGGTGGTCGGTGTGCTCGAGGAATCCGGCGTAGACCTCCATTTCGCGAGCGAGCACCGGCTTCATTTCGTCCGGCATGTCGTCCCAGGAAGTGATCTCGTCGTGCCGGGCAGTGAGTCCGGCGTCCTCGGGGATGATGCCCATTTCCTTCTGCCTCGCGAAGGTGCGCTCGCGCTCGAGCATCCCAGCCGTCATCGAATTTCCCCGCGTACTTGTCGGCCCACTCCCTGGGCACATGGTGCGGGGCGTGGGTCGCGCCGGGCGCAAAGTACGCGAAGAACGGCCGGTCGGGCATCAGAGCCTTCTGCTGGCGGATCCAGCTCACCGCATGATCGGCCAGATCCTCGGTGAGGTGGTAGCCCTGTTCCGGTGTCCCTGGTGGCTCGACCGGCGTGGTGCCGTCGTAGAGCGCCGGATCCCACTGATTGTTCTCACCGCCGATGAAGCCGTAGAACGTCTCGAAACCCCCACCCCCTGACGGCCACGCGTCGAACGGGCCGATCGGTGAGGATTGCCAGACGGGGACCTCGTGGCATTTTCCGAACTGGGCGGTCGAGTAGCCGTTGAGCTTCAACGTCATTGCCAGCGGGGCTTTGGTGTTCGGCCGAACCGAACTGTTGCCGGGCGCGGAGGTGGCGGTCTCGGTGATGCTGCCCATGCCGACCGAGTGGTGGTTGCGGCCGGTGAGCATCGCTTGACGCGTCGGTGCGCACAATGCGGTCGTGTGGAAGCGGTTGTACCGAAGACCGCCCGCGGCCAGACGTTCGGCGTTCGGCGTGGAGCACGGCCCACCGAACGCTGACGAGGCGCCGAACCCGACGTCGTCGAGCAGGACGATCAGGACGTTCGGCGCACCTTCTGGAGGAAGCAGCGGCTCGATCGGCGGAAAGTCCGTCTCTGGATCACGCGCGTCATATGTGGTGTGTCCCGGCTTTGGTCGGTCCGGGATCGGGAGCATCGAGCGAGCGTGTTGGTCCGGGCGGTTCGCCATGGTTGATCTCCGTTCGATGGTCACGTCGGCTACTCGACTGGGGCGCGTCACGCGCAGTCATCGTCCAATTGTGAAGGAGCCACCGCCTGTCGGCATCCGCCAAACTGGGTGATCCTGCCGCACACGCCGGTCAGGTGTGGCCGAGGCGCCCTGCGTTTGCCGGCGCTTGTGCGACAACCCTGGCCCGTTCGATGCTCGAGGTCGACCGCGTCAAGATTTCGGAACGTTCAGCTTGCGAGGATCGAAGCCTTCTGCGCCTCGAACTCGGCGTCGGTGAGCGCCCCATTCCGGTGAAGGTCGGCGAGCTGCGTCAGCTCGCTCGCTGCGCTGTTGCTCCCGGCGACGCTTTGCACATAGGACGCGTAGGCCGCTTCGTTCTCCTGCATGCGATCGGCACTCCGCTGCGCCATCGAGCCTCCTTGCGCGATGAGGTAGATGAAGACCCCGAGAAAGGGTACGGCGATCACGAATATCGCCCAGATCCCTTTCGACACGCCGTGCATGTCGGAGCGGAAGATGTCGACGAACACATGGAACAGCAGGATCAGCCAGGCGACCCAGATGGCAAAGATCAGGAACGTCCAGAACAACCCGAGAATGGGATAGTCGTAAGCAAGCACGGTGCTCTCCTTTGTGGGTGACCTTCTGACGGTACGTACCGCGGATCTGCGCCACATCACCCAAACCGGACGATTCCCTGGCCGCCGGTGTCCGAACTCGACCGCTACGGTCAGCCTTGGGGGCGGCCGGCATTCGGAGTGACCGCGGCGAGCCCGAAGTGCCAGATCGCCCACTGTGGGGGATGCCAGGTCGACGTGCCTGGCGTAGGTTCGGGTCAGCACGCGCAGCCGAATCCGGCGACGCGCCCGAGGTCGTCCCCAGCTTTGGAGCATTCATGTCCGCATCCTTGGAGTCCATCATCATCGGGTTCCCCGAGACCCACTTCTCCGGCGAGATCGCCGCAGAGCTGGCCCATCTGATCGATTCCGGCCTGATCCGCCTCGTCGACCTGGTGTTGGTTGCCAAAGGTGAGGACGGCACGATTGCCGTGCTCGAGGTCGACGAGAACGAGAGCGCCAGCGCACTGGCCGCGCTCGACGGCGAGGTCGGTGGTGTGATCGGGCCCGAAGACATCGAGCACGCCGCGGCATCGATCGACGGCGGTACCGCGCTCCTGATGATCGTCTGGGAGGATCTCTGGGCGCGTCCGTTCGGCGACGCGCTCAGAAGGGCGGGAGGCGAACTGATCGAAGGCCTTCGAATCCCCGGAGACCTGGCGGAGACCCTGGAACCAACGCTGGCTGACGCCGGCTGAGAAAGCGAGCACGACATGTTGCGACGACGACCGATCATGCGAGCCGCAGTCGGCACCGCGGTCATTGCCGGCACGGCGACCGCGGTGTCCGGCCGCGTTCAACGACGCCAGGACCGGCGCTATCAAACGCAGGCCGAATCCCAGGCGTACGAACAACAGCAGTACGTGCAAAGCGCTCCGGCGCCCCCGGCTCCGCCGTCCCCGGAAACGTCGGTCGACCAGTTGACGAAGCTCGCCGAGCTCCGGAGCCAAGGTGTCGTGACCGATGCCGAGTTCGCGGCGCAGAAGGCCAAGATCCTCGCCTCCTGACGGCAGACCGCCGGGGAGGCGCGCGGCGCTGGCCGATCGACAACGACCCACTCGTCCTCCATCACGCCGTCGGCCAACTCCTCCAAGATCTGCCGACGTCGGCGGGAACGACAAGCGGCACGTCTGCGCTCTCGCGCGTGGTGGCGGGCGTCCCGGTGGTCAGCGAACGACGCGAAAGCCGCAATTGCCCGTGGTGCTGTCCGGCGTATTCGCACTGCGGGAATCCACCCGGTACCGCCAGCAGTAACTCTCGTGGCAGAGATACGAGCCGCCGCGCATGACCCGGGCCACCCCGTTGTCCGGACCCCTCGGGTTCTCGGCCGATGACCGTGCGTAGGAGCCCGGCTCGAACCAGTCGTTGCACCACTCCCAGACATTGCCGGTCATCTCGTACAGGCCGAATCCGTTGGGTGGGAACGTACCGACCGGACACGTTCCGACCCAGCCGTCATCGCCCGTGTCATGCTGGGGGAATTCGCCTTGGAAGACGTTCATCCGGTGTTCGCTGCCCGGTTCACGCTCGCTACCCCAGGAAATGCATCCCGTCGATCCCACCCCTGGCCGCGAACTCCCATTCGGCTTCGGTCGGCAGTCGGGTCCCACTCCATGCACAGAACGCCATGGCGTCGAGCCAGCTCACGTGGACAACCGGGTGATCCCCGCGTGGACCGATCGCACTCTGGGGTCCTTCGGGATGACGGAAATCGGCACCGAGGACTTCCCGCCACCACGGTGCTGCTGCGACGCCACGAGTGTCCGGGAAATCGTCGGGCAGAAGGCCCGCAAACACGAACGTGGTGCCGAACTGCTCGGCGGTGGTTCGGTAGCCGGTCGCCGCGGTGAACGCGTCGAATTGGTCGTTCGTGACCGCATACCGTCCGATGGCGAACGGGTCGAGGGTCACGCGGTGGACGGGACCTTCCCCGTCGTCCGGATACCCCTTGGGGTCGTCGGTTCCCATTTCGAAACTGCCGCCGGGGACCGGAACGAGGTCCAGCGCGAACTCGTCCCCAGCAGTGCCGACATCGTATGGTCCGGACTCCCCGGAGACCGGACTGCCCGTGCTTCTGGGGGGGCCACAACAGGCGTCCACGACCACAGCCTCGCACACCGTGACCGCGGCCGCCCGCTCGGCACCCCAGGACCGCTCGGACGCTCCTCCTGCTGGCGCCGTGTCGCCGAAAGCCCCGTGGGCGACGACTCCGACAAGTCACGCCGTGGCGAGCCCGCTGACCCAGTTCTCGTACAGGGCGGCATAACGCCCCCCGATGGCAACGAGCTCATCGTGGGAACCCAGCTCGGCGAGGCGACCGTCAGCCACCACGCCGACCCGGTCGGCCCGACGGGCCGTGGACAGGCGGTGGGCGATCACGATGACGCTGCGTCCCACCATCAGGCGTTCCATCGCATGTTCGACGACTGCTTCGGTCCCCGGGTCGAGCGACGACGTCGCCTCGTCCAGCACCAGCACCGCGGGGTCGGCCAACGCCGCGCGCACCAACGAAACGAGCTGCTTCTCCCCCGCGGACAACCGCGACCCGCGTTCGTGCACCTCGGTGTCCAGCCCCTCGGGTAGCGCCTCGAACCGCTCCCGCACCCCCACCGAATCGAACGCCGCCAGGATCTCCTCGTCGGTGGCGCCGGGCCGGGCGATCCGCACGTTGTCCAGAATGCTGCCCGAGAACAGGAACCCCTCCTGGGGCACCACACAGATGCGTCGACGCAGCTCGATCCCCGACACGTCGCGCACATCCACCCCACCGAAGGTCACCGACCCGGCCACCGGGTCGTACAACCGGGCAATCAACTTGGCCAGGGTCGACTTCCCCGCACCGGTCGGGCCGACCAACGCGATCCGCTCGCCGTCGGCGATTTCCAGGTCGATGTCGCGCAACACGAACCGTTCTGCGGCGTCACCTCCGGAATCCTCGAGCAACGCCGCGAGCTCCGCGGTGTCGCCATAGCCGAACCACAACCCCCGGACCGTGATCTCTCCCCGGTTCGGAGCGGGTACCGGCGTTTCGGGTTCGGGCACCTGGATCGGCTCGTCCAACAGGTCGGCCAACTTCGCGAGCCCCGCGCCGGCCTGCTGGACCTGGTTCACATACTGGCTGAGCTGCTGGACGGGGTCGAACAGGTTCGACAGGGTCAGCACGAAGAAGGTGATCGTCCCGATGGTGACCACCCCGTGCAAGGTCATCAGTCCCCCCACACCGATGACCAGACCGGTGGTGACCATGCCGGCCAGGTCGATCACCGGCAGGAACCAGCACGAGATCCACACCGAACGCATGTACTCGTCGAACAGACCACCGTTCCGCCGCGAAAATCGCTGGACCTCCACGTCGGAGCGATCGAAGGCCTGGATCACCCGGATGCCACTGATGCCCTCCTGCAACGACGTCAGCGTCAGCCCGATCCAATCGCGCACGAGCAGATAGGAACGGTTGGTGTCCCGGTTGTACTTGATCGCCGCCCAGGCCACGAACGGCACCGGAATCGTGCACAGCAGCAGCAGCTGCCACGAAACCAGCGCCAACACCACGACCGACACGGCCATCAGCACCAGGTTCATCGTGACCAGGATCAAGCCCTGCTGCACGAGGTTCTCCATCACGTCGATGTCGGCGGTCATCCGTGACACGACCACGCCGGCGGGTTCCCGGTCGTAGTAGGGCATCGACAGCGACAGGAGGTGGTCGAAGACCTTCGCCCGCAGATCCCGCAGAAACGACTCGCCCACCCGGCACATGCTGCGGATCTGCTCCCGTTCGAAGAACCATGACAAGACCGCCACCACCGCGTACACCGCGACGATCACGTTCAAGGTGCGCCCGTCGCCCTGGCGCAATCCCTTGTCGATCGCCAACTTGAGCAGGTAGGGGCCGGCCAGGATCGTCAACGCGTAGGCCACCACCATCGCCAGCGACTTGAAGAACTCCCGCTTGTACGGTCGCGCGATCGGGGCCAGCCGGGAGACAAGTCGCCGGACATCAGCCCAGGTGTGGGGAAGATCCGATCGCTGACTGTCCACCGGCGGGGGTGGCGGCTTCTCCCAGATCCTGCGGTTGAGTCGTCGCACGCTCATCGCTCGTCCTCTCCGTCGCCGTCTCCGTCGCCGTCGCCGTCGACGGCACCGACAGGGGCTCTGACACCGACAAGATGACTCCGGTGCTCGGCCGCTGCCTCCGCGGCGGCCAGAACCTCGCGGTACCTGGCGTTCGAAGCGAGCAGATCGGTGTGATCCCCGGTGGCGACGACTCTTCCATCGTCGATCAGCACCACCCGGTCGGCCAGCGCGATCGTCGCCGGACGATGTGCGATGACGATCGTCGTCCGTCCGCCCATGACCTCCTCAAGCGCGGCTCGGATCTCGTGTTCCTTGGACGGATCCACCGCCGAGGTGGCGTCGTCCAGGATGAGCACGCGCGGGTCCGCCAGGATCGCGCGGGCGATCGCGATGCGCTGACGCTGTCCGCCCGAAAGCGAGAAGCCCCGTTCGCCGATCTCGGTGTCGTAGCCCTCGGCCAGGCCGGTGATGAATTCGCTCGCGCCGGCCAGGCGGGCCGCCCGCTCGACCTGGGCCATCGTTGCTTCGGGATCGGCGAAGGCGATGTTCGCGGCGATCGTGTCACTGAACAGGAACGTGTCCTCGAAGACGATGCCCACGCTGCGGCGCACCTCGCGCAACGACGCCCGAGCCACATCGACGCCGTCGATGCTCACCGTGCCGCGCTGGGGATCGTAGAAACGCGGAATCAACTTGGCGACCGTGGACTTGCCCGAACCGGTCGCCCCGACCAGGGCCACCGATTCCCCCGCTTCGATCGTCAGATCGAGATCGGCCAGGACCGGGTGATCCGATGACGGGTAGCCGAAGGTGACCCCGCGGAAGTCGACACGGCCCTTGCCGGGCGGCATCTTCTCGGGCCGAGGCGGATCGACGACCAACGGTGCGACCGCGAGCACTTCGGCGACCCGCTTCGCGGAAACGGCGGCACGTTGCGCCTGGGTGAGGATGCCCCCCAACATGCGCAGCGGCCAGATGAGCAGCACCACATAGGCGTTGAAGGCCACCAACTCCCCGAGGGTCAGGCGACCGTCGATCACCAGATGGCCCCCGTAGAGCATCACCAGCACCAGTCCGATGACCGGGAGCAGGTCGAGCAGCGGCACGAACCGGGCCCGGATCCAGGCCGTGTCGATCGCCTGGTCGTACAGTTCGCCCGCCGCGCCCCGCAGGGCCGCCGCCTGGGTCGGTTCGGAACCGAATCCTTTGACGACCCGAACACCGGCCACGCTCTCCTCGACGACCTCTGCCAGCGCTGCCGACTCACGCTGGATGCCCAGCGCGGCGGGTTGGAGCTGCTTGGTGAAACGTCTGGCGAGGAAGTTGAGTGCCGGGAGACTTCCCGCCGCGAGGACCGTGAGTCGCCAGTCCATCCGGACCATCAGGATGATCGCCCCGATCGTGGTGAGCAGGTTGGCGACGGTCAGGGGAATCAGCACCAGGAAGTTCACGATCTGTTGCAGATCGGTGTTGCCCCGGCTCATGAGCTGACCGGTGCGGGCATCGTCGTGGTAGGAGAAATGCAGTTGCTGGAGATGCGCGAACATCCGGTGCCGGAGATCGGCTTCGGCCCACCGCGCTTCGCGGAACGCGAAGTAGCGCCTCACGCCGGTGAAGACCCCCGACACGATGCCCGTCAGGGCGATCAGGACGCCCCACTGGATCACCTTGCGGGAGTCCCGGGCGTCGATGCCGTTGTCGATCCCTGCCTGAATCAGCGTCGGGATCGTGATCTTCGCCGCGGTCCAGATGACTCCGGCGCCGATGCCGAGGACGAAACCGGCGCGTTGAATCCGGATCTGCCGACGCAGCAGTTGCCAACCCATGCGGTTCGATGAAGTGTCTGCTTCGGTCGTCAACGGTCCTTCAATGCCGGCGCTCACCAAGTTCGGTCCGGCCACGACTGATCACCGGGGTGTGACCGATCGGCTCGTGGACGCGACTCCGAACCCGAACAGGCCGCGGCCTGACCTGCGGGTCAAGATCCTAACGAGCCGCGGGAACTCTGCTCAAGACGGTTTGACCACGCGTGGGCCAGGGTCATCTGGCCTAGGCCGAAAGTCCTACAGGTCGACGGCCGGACATGCCGATACGTTCACAGAAGCTTCCAGGAGCGCGCCGTGCGGTACGAAGAACTGTCCCTACCGCTCGCTGACAGCGAGCTGCGAATCGGGTTCCACCCGCGCCTGACCGTCCTTGCGGGCCTCTCGGGTGTCCAACGTCAGGCGATCATCGGGGCCATCGCCGGGGCGACGGTCGGCGCGGTGCCCGGCGCCCGCATCTCACTGGTCGATGCGAGCGGGCGCACGAACACCGTGGGGGACCCGACCGACCCCCCCGACCCCGGTTTCGCCGATCTGGGCACGGCTTCCCGCATGAAGAACCTGATCGAGGTGAGTGCCGAAGACCTGGGCCTTCCCCGACCGAGTGACGATCCGGGTCAACTCGCACTCCAGAGCGAGCTCCAGAGCGCACGGCGACAAGCGGCCGAACTCCGCACGCAGGTCACCCAAGTCCAACGGCGCAACCGGCAACATGCCGCACTCCTCGACGAGCTTCACCGGCTCGAGGCCAGACTCGCGGAGCTGGGCAGCGAGATGGATCGCTACACCCACCGGCGGGCCCGGGCACTCGTCGAGCTCGAAGGGGTCCGCGCCGCGTTGGCCGCGGTCGATGCACCCGCGAATCGACGTTCCCGCGACCGGGCGCTGGTCGACTCGACGATGGAGATCCAACACCTCGCCGACCAGTGGTCCGAGGTCAGTGAACGGCTCGACGTCCTGCGAACCCAGGTCGGTGACCAGCCCCGCATCGAACCTGATCAGCTGGCCGAATTGGTCGACGTTCCCGATGCGATCCCCGCCACGCTCGCCCGGGCCGTGCACGATCACGAACACCTGCTCGCCCAACGCGACGCGCTCCAGATCGAGCTCGACACGGCGCTGGAGGCTCCGAGGCTCGCAACCCCGGCGGACACCAGGGTCCTCGTGCTCGCAACCGTGGACCAGGAAACGTTGTGGATGACGCATCGCAACGTGGTCATGGCCACCGATGCTCTCCAGGCCGCAGAAGCCGACGAAGCCCGCCTGGCGCTGGAAGACCCGGGCGAACGCGACTACGTCGAGCAGACCAAGTCCGACCTCGACGAGGCCGTCGAACGAGCCGACCACGACTGGACCCGGGGGATCCTCCTGGCCACGGTCAGCGCCTGCATCGCCGGCATGTTGGTGATCACCGACCTCTACCTCATGGCGATACCGGCCCTGCTGTTACTCACCATCGCCAGCATCGGCTTGTTCATCGCCCGTCCGAAGCTCGCGGTCCACAAGGCCAGACAACGACACGACAGCGCACTCGCAAAGGTCGGAGCGAGCGAGATCGCCGAGTACCGCCACCGGTTCCGCGACGACCCGGAGAGCGAACGCTGGCGACGGGCCGACCGGCTGATCGAGGACTACCAGCACGCGATGCAGGACTGGCACGAACTGGTCGGTCACATCTCACCGGAAGATGCAGGGCACCTCGAGAAGTCCGTGGCGGCATGGATTGCCGCGACGGACCCGGAACGGAGTGAATCGGGGCCGGCTTCGGTGCGCCGACGCCTGGAACGGCTCAAGGCCGAGATCTCCCACGAATCCCGACAACTCTCCCCACTGCTCTCCCCGTTCGGACTGACCATCGACACCGATTCGCTGTCGACGGCCCTCGACCGACGGGTCAAAGAGGGCCGCCATGCCCGGTTGCAGATCGAGCTCGACGACGCCGTGGAGGTCGAACGCAAGTTGACGACCCACCTCGAGTCCCAGCTCACCACACTGGGATTCGAAACGGGCAACCTCACCACCCGAATCAGCGCGTTCGGACGGGAGCTGGACGCAGCCATGCAACGCGAGAAGCTCAGGGATGAAGGCGCGGACCGACCCGCGCTGGTCGCCGACATGGAGCGTCTCGAATCCGAACTCGCGCAGCCCGCTCCCCAATTCCCCCATCCAGACCATGACGACACCGCCGACGTGGCCGATCTCCGTCGCCGGCGCGACGAACTCAGTGCCCGGATCGCAGCCGACGAAGTCGTCGACGATTCCAGTATGCAGCGGCGACTCGAAAAGGTCGAGCAGCACATCCAGGGCCTCGAACACTCCCTGACCTCCGATGCGCGCGTGGTCGTCGAACGGCCGGTCGACCACCTGGTCGCGACGCTGCTCCAGCATCGTCCGACCTGGCCCACCGGCGAACTCGAACCTTCACCGGCCATCCTCGACGATCCCTTCGCGGCCCTCGAATCGGACCTGAAGAAGCGTCTTCTTCACGCGGTCGGAGAAGTTGCGAACGTGACGCAGATCGTCCTGCTCACCGACGACGACGAAACCACCGAGTGGGCGAAGGCCGAGCAGGCCGATGGGGGTCTGTCTCTCGTCGCCCCCCGACCGGCGGGCTGAGCAATCCGACCAGCGTCGTGTCAATCCACGCGGCGAAGATCGACACGGAACCGACGCGACCGTTCGACATAGGACTGCGCGCTCAGTGCGATCAACGCACCGGACGCGGCGTCCTCACGGACCTTCGCCGGCACCCCGAGCGCCATGGCACGCGCGGGAACGACCATGTTGTTCGGGACCAGGGCGCCGGCACCCACCAGTGCGCCGGACTCGACGATCGCATTGTGCAGCACCACCGATTGTGAGCCGATGAGCGCGCCGTCGTGGACCGTGCAACCCTCCAGGTGGGCAAGGTGTCCGACCACGCAATCGGCGCCGACCGTGGTGGGAGTCACCGCGGTGGTGTGCAGTACGGCGCCGTCCTGGATGGAGGTGCGGGGCCCGACCACGATCTCGCCGTCGTCACCGCGGATCACCGCTGACGGCCACACCGAGGCCTCGGCGCCGAGAACGACCGATCCGATGATCACCGCGTCCGGTGACACATAGGCTTCCGGATGGATCTGGGGGGCCTGGTCCCCCAGGGCATAGATCGGCATCGCCGTCACCGTATCGGAGACGCGAAGCGGCAACGGGGTCTCAGACGCCGATCGAGTGGTAACCACCCCGGAAGAAGACCAGCGGAGCGGCGTCCCGCGATGCCTCCAGGCTGAGCACCTCGCCCAGGACGATGACATGGTCGCCGGCATCGGTCACCGACACGATCCGACAGTCGATCCAGGCGAGCGCCCCCGCGACCATCGGCGAACCGGTGTCGGCACTCGGCCGCCATCCCAGACCGCGGAACTTGTCCGCACCGCTCGATGCGAACACGCGCGACACCGACTCCTGATCGGCCGCCAGCACGTTCGCACAGAACGTTCCCGACACTTCGACATTCGGATAGCTCGTCGAGGTTTTCGCCGCACAGAAACCGACCATCGGCGGTTCCAACGAGACCGAGAAGAACGTGCCCACCGCAAGCCCCACGGGCTGCCCGTCGCACTGCGCCGTCACCACGGTCACCCCCGTCGGAACGTGGCCGAGCACCCGACGGAATTCGGCGGCATCGAAGCCGCCACTGGACGGTTCGTACGGATCGGACAATGCAGGCTCCCCCGGGAGTCGCGGACCCCGGCGAGGCTAGCTGACCCCGGAACGGGGCCGAGGCACGGCAGGCTCGCGGTGCAGCGAGATGGCACGGCCTTCGACTGCGAGCGACACCTCGGTCTCTGCGTCGTGGGGCACCAGTCGCCTCGCCTGTTCGAGGAGCAGATCGAGACGCCGATCGTCGTGGGCCGGGTCGTGATGGAACAGGACCAGATGCCGGGCGTTCGACCGAAGCGCTACCTCGACGGCGAAGTCGACGGTGCAGTGCCCCCAGGTCGACCGGGCCGCGAAACCTTTCGAGTCGTACTGCGCATCGTGGATCAGCAGATCGGCGTCCCTGCAGAGTTCGACGACCGACGTGGCGACCGTGAAATCGTCCACGCCGGGTTGCTGATGATCCGAGACGTAGGCGACCCGCACACCGTCGACCTCGACCCGGTACCCCAGCGTCAGTCCGACATGGGGGACCTCGGCCACCGTGACCTGCGCGTCACCGATGGTGAAGGTCCCCGGTTCGACGTCGTGAAAGACGATCGTACCGGCGAGATCGGCAACGGTGACCGGAAAGTACGGCCGGCACATGAACCGGTCGAACGCCGTCGCCATGTCCATCCCCTCGGTCGCCGGACCGTAGATGTCCAGTCGCGACCCCTCGCGGAGGATGGGAGCGAAGAACGGAAGTCCTTGAATGTGGTCCCAGTGCAGGTGACTCACCAGCGCCGCACCGCGAAAGGGGGTGTCGTGCGGCCAGTGAACACCCAGATTCCGCAGACCGGTCCCCAGATCGAACACGATCGGGTCGGCGTCGGGTCGTTCGAGGCTCACACACGCCGTGTTCCCTCCGTAGCGCTCGTTCAGTGCGCAGGGTGAGGGGGTCGATCCCCGGACTCCGTGAAATCTGATGGTGAGCATGCACGACCCCCGGACGCTCGGACGACTGCGGCCTCCCGTGCTGCCCCTTCGGGTGGCCGTCACCCGACGTTACCCTGTTGCGACCGGCGCTCGTAGCGGTCGTGACGAGCGTCACGTCATGCCGGTTGACGGTACCGACCGAATGTCGTGGCCAGGGCGTCGACGATCTCGCCTTCGGTCGCCATCGCCTTCACCGCGGAGATGAGCGCCGGCATGACGTTCGCCTCGGATTCCGCCGCGGCCGTCCGGATCTCGTTCAACGCCCGGTCGACCGCGGCCGAATCCCGGTCGGCCTTCACCTCGCCCAGGCGTTTGACCTGACGGCGCTCGTGTTCGGCGTCGATCTTCAACAGGTCGGGCTGTGCGTCGTCGTTCCCGTCGGTGAAGGCGTTCACGCCGACGACGATCCGCCGGCCCGATTGCACGGCCTGTTCGGTCTGATAGGACGATTCGGCGATCTCGTCGACGAACCACCCGTCGTCGACTCTGGCGAGCACCCCGTCGAGCATCGATCCGCGTCCCATCTCCTCGAGGTGTGCGAAGATCTCCTCGGCCCCGGATTCCATCGCATCGGTGAGGGACTCGACGTACCAGGAACCGCCGAGTGGGTCGATCACGTCGGTCACGCCGGTCTCGTGGGCGATCACCTGTTGGGTACGCAGGGCGATCCGCACGGCCTTGTCGGTCGGCAGTGCGAGGGCTTCGTCCATGGAGTTGGTGTGCAGACTCTGGGTTCCACCCAACACTCCGGCGAGCGCCTCGATCGCCGTACGCGCGATGTTGACCTCGGGTTGCCGGGCAGTGAGTGACACGCCGGCGGTCTGGGTGTGGAACCGCATCCGCATCGTGTTCGGCTCGGTGGCGTCGTAGCGCTCGAGCATCCAGCGGGCCCAGATCCGTCGTGCCGCCCGGTACTTGGCGATCTCGGCGAAGAAGTCGGTGTGCGCATTGAAGAAGAAGCTCAGGCGCGGCGCGAAGGCATCGACGTCGAGTCCGGCACGGCGGGCCAGCTCGACGTAGGCGAAACCGTTCGCGAGGGTGAAGGCGAGCTCCTGCACCGCGGTCGAACCGGCTTCCCGGATGTGGTAGCCCGAGATGGAGATCGGATGCCACCGGGGCATTTCGGCCGCACAGAACCTGAGGGTGTCCCGCACCAGGCGCATGGACGGTCGCGGCGGAAAGATGAACTCGTTCTGGGCCTGGTACTCCTTGAGAATGTCGTTCTGCAGGGTGCCGCCGAGCGCGGCGCGGTCGGTACCGTTGCCGTCCGCGACCGCGACGTACATCGCCAGCAGGATCGCCGCCGGTGCGTTGATGGTCATCGACGTGGTGACCTCACCCAGGTCGATCCCGTCGAACAGGTCGCGCATGTCGGCGAGCGTGTCCACCGCCACCCCGCACCTGCCGACCTCGCCATCGCTCATCGGATCGTCCGAATCACGACCCATGAGGGTGGGCAGGTCGAAAGCGGTCGACAGACCACTGCCACCGTTTGCGAGCATCGTGCGGAAGCGCTCGTTGGTGTCGACCGGTGTGCCGAACCCGGCGAACTGGCGCATCGTCCAGACCTTGGTGTGGTACATCGACGCGTAGGGCCCTCGGGTGTAGGGGTAGAAGCCCGGCCATCCGATGCGGGCATCCGGCTCCCCCTGCGGATCGGCGGTCGTCACCTCGGACGGCCCGTAGATCGCCCGCCGGTTCAGCCCCGTGTCGTTCGGCGGCCGCAGCACCTCGTCCACCCCGTCGCGGTAGGCCCGTTCCCAATCGGAACGGGTCGTCGCAGGAGTCGGTCCCGTCTCGTTCACGTCACCCATGCACCAATCGTAGAAGACCGGATCTGATCCGCGCCCAGAATGCGCCTGCTGCCCGTGGGAGACGGTGCCGTCGACGAGGCAACGAACCGGTCAAGCCACGTTCGGGTCCGGGCCGTGCCCTGCGACTCGTCGCTCGACCACGTGCAGCATCTCGGACAATGGACCCCGGGCGAGGCGAACGGTGGGCACCTGTTCGCACAATGCACCGAGGTGCGCCAGTGCGTCCGGATCGTCAAAGGTCTGGGCGAAGGTCAGTGGGAGCAGCGAGATGACCGCCTCGGCGGCCGCCACATCCTGTACCGGACCTCCGCCAGTTGCACCGGCCGGTTCGCCTGTCAGCACCACGAGCAGCGCCGCGGTACCACCAGGTGAGGTCGCCCCGAACGGTGCGCAGAACCTCTTCTCCCGGCGAACCACTGTCGGGAGATCGACCAGTGGGGTTTCGAGCAGGTCACGGGAGGAGGCATCCAGTTCGACCGGACGGGCATAGGTGTGGACCCAGCGGGTCGCCGGTTCCACCACGACCAGTTCGTCGGTCACATACGACCAACCTGCCTGCACGAGCGCGGCGGTGAGGGTGGACTTGCCCCGGCCACTCTGGCCGAGAACGATCACCACGTCGCCGTCGCACTCGACGGCGCCCGCGTGGAAGCGCAGCCCGTGGGCACGGTCGACCAGGAGGAGGTCGAGCTGGTCGAGCGCCGACGCGACCACTGAGCTGGGGGCCAGGGGCCCGGACCGTGCGGCGCCGTCGACCACGATCTGCAGCGCCGCGGCGCCGTCGGCGGCGAACGGGGCCACGTCACCGGTGTCGTCGACCACCTCGATGATCTCGATCCGGTGCACGGCATCTGCGTCGCCGCCTGCGGGTTCGAACCCGGCGAATGCTGCCGCCAGGACATCGACCGGTGCCGCCGCCCCGGCGCGCACGACCACGGTGGTCCCGGCCGTCGCCAGGGGGCCGCTCTCATAGGTCCAGTTGACCCCGATGGTCGGATCGACGGGTTCTTCGCCGCGGTCGAATTCGGTGTCGGCCGGCCCGGGAGGTTCCGCCACGGCAAGGTCCCCACGGTGCAGCATTCCCTGGGCAAGCAACCGGTCGACGGTGTTCCGCACGTCGTCCCCGACGATGTCCACGTCCATGCCGGTTTCCTCGACGATCTGCATCACCACGTCGTCGAGTCGCCGCTCGCGGTCGACCCCGGTGAAGATGAGCGCGGCCGTTGCGTTCAAGAGCACCCGACGATTCGAGATCGGATCGAGCACGATGAGCTGGTCACCGACGACAGCGGTCTGCAGCCCGTGGACCGGACCGATGAGCGACGCACCGGTCGACGGTGCCACCCCGACCGCGTCCACCGGTTCCAGACGGTCGGTCCGTTCGCGGCATCCCACGCACGGCGGCGGCGTACGGTCCCCCTCGGTTCGGGCCTCCCGCCGCAACTGTTTCAGCCGCTCGGTCAACCGCACGGCAAAGGTACCCGGATCATCGTCCTGGGATCCTAACGGCCGGGCTACGGCGCCATCGGCCGTCGACGAGGCTCGTCCGCACGAGTTGCCATCACCTACGATTGCGGCCATCCCCAGATCAGAAAGAATGGCGGACAGCGTGCACTCTGAAAACCACGAACATACACCCGGTCGGATCGATCGTCGACGATTCCTCGCGGCGACGGGCATCACCACCGGCGCAATGTGGATCGCGCCGACGGTGCTGCACTTCGACGCAACCGTTGCCGCCGTGTCCCCATGCTCGTGCGGGGGATCCACCGCGGCGTTGCAATTCCTCACGGCACAACCCGACACCACGCCGAACCCCCTGCCACAAACCTGCACCACGCCGACCGGCGCAGCTTCGGCAAGCCTCGCGTTCTGCCGAGAAAACCCGACCGACGCCGTCTATCTCTGGGGCACGGGCACCAACACCACGGGCACCAACGGGCCGCTGTTCGACGACATCGGCATCGTCACGGTGGTGGAGAACTCCACGAACGTGACCCGCTACGGCAACATCTACCGGTTCCAGAGTTACTGCCGACAGGGCGGCTCGAATGTCCCCGCCGCCACCGACAAGGTCACGGGCTACTCGGACACCGTCCAGCGCGTCTACACGATCGGCGGCAGTCTCATCTGGGACTACCTTCCACCCCAACCAACGGGTGGGTCCGCTCAGACGACCGATCCCCCGACCTGGTGGACGAACAGCCAACCCACCGGGACACCTCCCACCTCCTCCACGGGCAACCCCGGCTACACCACCGACACGCCGTGGCCCGGACCCATCGACATTTCACTGCTCTTCGGCGGCAACTGCGGCACGTTCACCATCTCCGTCGTCAACCTGAACCGGTACCAGCAGTACAAGTGGAGCGACATCATCATCGGTACGACGCCTCCCTGAACCGTCGCCCAGCGGTCTGCTCACCCAGACCCGTCGGGGGGCTAGTGCACTGACCGGCGCCGGCCGTCCGGTACTCTTTCGACCATGCCATCGACCCGACAGGTCCCTGACCGGAATCTCGCGCTCGAACTCGTCCGGGTCACCGAAGCGGCCTCACTTGCTGCGGCCCGCTGGATGGGTCGGGGCGACAAGGAGGGCGCCGACGGGGCCGCCGTCGACGCCATGCGGATCGTGCTGCACACCGTACCCATGGACGGCATCGTCGTCATCGGCGAGGGCGAGAAGGACGAAGCGCCGATGCTCTACAACGGCGAGAAGATCGGCGACGGGACTCCGCCGGCAACCGACATCGCCGTCGATCCGATCGACGGCACCACCCTCACGTCGCTGGGCCGACCGAATGCCATCGCGGTGATCGCGGTGTCCGAGCGGGGAACGATGTTCGACCCCGGCCCCTGCGTCTACATGGAGAAGATCGCCACCGGTCCTGAAGCCGCGGCGGCCATCGACCTCAACCGCTCTCCCACGGAGAACCTCAACGCGATCGCGAAAGCCAAGGGTGAAGACGTCACCAACGTGACCGCGGTCATCCTCGACCGCCCCCGCCACGCCGATCTCATCGCCGAGGTGCGGGCCGCGGGCGCCCGGATCCGCCTCATTCCCGACGGCGACGTCGCCGGGGCGATCTCCACCGCCCGGGCCGACTCGGGCGCGGACGTGCTCTTCGGCATCGGTGGCACCCCGGAGGGGGTGATCTCCGCGGCCGCGCTCAAGTGCATGGACGGGGTGATCCAGGGAAGGCTGTGGCCGCGCGACGACGACGAACGTCGCGCCGCACTCGACGCCGGTTACGACCTCGACGCGGTGCTGACCACCGACGACCTGGTCGCCGGGGACAACTGCTTCTTCGCGGCCACCGGGATCACCGATGGTGAACTGCTCAAAGGGGTGCGCTACGACGCGTCGGGAGCGACCACCCAGTCACTCGTGATGCGGTCGAAATCGGGCACGGTCCGGCTCGTCGACGCCCACCACCCGCTGGCGAAACTCAAGCAGTACAGCGCGATCGAATTCGGCGGCTGAGAGGACCGGGCGGTCGCTCAGGACGCTTCGGCGAAACGCAACTTCGCCTTACACCAGGCCTGGCGGTCCTGGTACTGGGTGTACTCGACCGGGTCCAGTCGCTGGCCCAGCCGTTCTGTGACCTCTGCCAGTTCTTCCCGGGTCGCCTCGACGTCGATTTCATCCGCGCTGGAAACCGTCGTGTCGACCAGGACCGTGACGACGTTGGCGTTCACCGACAGGAACGCGCCGCGCACCAGGTACTCGAGACGTTCGTGCTCCGGAAGTCCGATCCGGAGCTTCCCGCTTCCCAGCGCAGCCACCATGGACATGTGGCGCGGCCAGACCCCGAATTGTCCGTCGACGCCGGGCGCGGTGATCCAGTGCGCGTTCCCCGAGTAGAGCTCGCGCTCGGGCGAGACCAGGCTGATCTGCAGTTCGATCTGCCCCCCTGCCAGGTCATCGACGATGTTGCCGTGATAGACCCCGTCATCAGGGTGTTCGGGCAGCATCTCGGACACCGACGACATCAGGCCTTCTCTTCGGCGGCCTGCCGTTCGGCGGCTTCGACCACGTCGTCGATGTCGCCCTTCATGTAGAAGGCGCTCTCGGGAAGGTGGTCGTACTCACCCGACAGCACGGCTCTGAACGAGCGGATCGTGTCGGCGAGCTTCACGTACTTGCCCGGCACCCCGGTGAACACCTCGGCCACGTGGAACGGTTGCGAGAGGAATCGTTCGATCTTGCGGGCCCGTTGCACGAGCACCTTGTCCTCCTCGGACAGTTCGTCCATCCCGAGAATGGCGATGATCTCCTGGAGGTCCTTGGCCCGCTGGAGCACCTGCTGGATCTCGCGGGCGACATCGTAGTGTTCCTGGCCGACGTTCTCGGGCGCCAGCACCCGGGAGGTCGAGTCCAACGGGTCCACCGCCGGGTAGATGCCCCGCTCGGAAATCGCCCGGGACAACACCGTCTTGGCATCCAGGTGGGCGAACGCCGCAGCCGGCGCCGGGTCGGTCATGTCGTCGGCGGGCACATAGATCGCCTGCACCGAGGTGACCGAACCGTGGTCGGTCGAGGTGATCCGTTCCTGCAGCTCACCCATCTCGGTCGCCAGCGTGGGTTGGTAGCCCACCGCGGAAGGCATCCGGCCCAACAGTGCCGAGACCTCGGAACCGGCCTGCGTGAAGCGGAAGATGTTGTCGACGAACATCAGCACGTCGCGGCCGCCTTCGTCGCGCAGGTACTCGGCCATCGTCAGTCCCGAAAGTGCCACTCGAAGTCGAGCGCCGGGCGGCTCGTTCATCTGGCCGTAGCAGAGGATGGCTTTGTCGATGACTCCGGACTCCTGCATCTCCAACCACAGGTCGTTGCCCTCACGGGTCCGCTCGCCGACCCCGCAGAACACCGAATACCCACCGTGCTGTTGGGCCACGTTGTTGATGAGTTCCTGGATGATGACGGTCTTGCCGACACCAGCGCCACCGAACAGACCGGTCTTGCCACCTCTGGCATAGGGAGCCAGCAGGTCGATGACCTTGATACCCGTCTCGAACAGCTCGGTCCGGGTGGTGAGATTCTGGAACTTGGGCGCCGGCGCGTGGATCGGCCGGAAATGTTTGGCCTCGACCGGGCCTTCGTTGTCGACCGGCTCCCCGAACAGGTTGAACACCCGTCCCAGGCATTCCTCGCCGACCGGCACCGAAATCGGCGCCCCGGTGTTCTCGACGTGCGTCCCTCGCACCACGCCGTCCGTGGAGGACATCGAAACCGCGCGCACCTGGTTCCGCCCGATCTGCTGAGCCACTTCGGCGACGAGCGAAACGGCATTTTCACCGGTACCGGCGTCGATCTTCAAGGCGGTGTGGATCTCGGGGAGATCAGCCTGGGTGTCGAACTCGACGTCCAGCACCGGCCCGATCACCTGCACCACGCGGCCGTGATGCAGGGTTGGTGTCGTCGTGTCGGTCATCGTTGTCATTCCTTGTCTCGAATCGTTGCGTGCGTGACCTGAGGTCAGCCCTTGAGTGCTTCGGCCCCGCCGATGATCTCGGAGAGCTCTTTGGTGATCAGTGCCTGCCGTGCCTTGTTGTACTTCAGGTTGAGTTCGTCGGCCATCTCGGCCGCGTTGTCCGTCGCCTGCTTCATCGCCATCCGTCGTGCGATCTGTTCGGATGCGACGGCCTCGGCGAGCACCGCGTACATGATCTGGCGCTCATAGCGGAGGAGCAGGCGATCCAGGACGGCGTCGGCAGACGGTTCGAACTCGGGCGTACCCGACGAACCTTGGCCGGCGGCATCAGGTGCGATCGGATACAGCTGGACGACGGTGCTCGGCTGGCGCGACGCGCTTTCCCAGTGGGCGTAGACGATCAGGACCTTGTCGACCTCCCGCCGCAGGAACGGGGTACGCACCTCGTCGAGGAAGAACTCGGCCTCATCGATCGTCGGGTTGTCCAACAGCTCATCGGAATAGGACTTCACCAGTGGGTATCCGGCGAATCGCAAGGCGGCAACACCCTTCTTGCCGGCGACGTACAACTCGACCTCCCGCCCCTCGGCCCGTTCGGCCTCCACGGTCTGTCGGGCCAGGCGCACCAGGTGGGCGTTGTAGCCACCGCACAATCCTCGATTGCCGGTCACCACGAACAGCAACGTCTTGCCGACGTCGCGCTGGGCGAACTGGGGCCAGGTGGAGATGTCCACATCGGACGAGGAGATGTCACCCATCAAGGTGCGCAGCGCTTCGAGGTACGGACCCGATGAAGACACCCGGTTCTGTGCCGCGCGCAGCTTCGCGGTCGCCACCATCTCCATGGTACGCGTGATCTTGCGCGTCGACTCGACGCTCTTGATCCGCTTGCGAATGACCTTCGGCTGATCTGCCATGGCGACTCAGGCCCTCGTCAGGCCGCAACCTCCGATGCTTTCCAGAGGTTCTTCTTGAAGTTGGTGATCTCCGTGTGCAACCGCTCCGCGGTGTCGTCCTCGAGCTTTCCGGTCTCGGCGATCGTCGCCAAGGCTGCGCTCTTGGAGTCGCGCAGCGAGGTCAACAGCTCCGAGGCGAACCGCAGCACGTCGGAGATCGGGATGTCGTCCATGAATCCCTTGCCGATCGCGAAGATCGACGCGACCTGCTCGGCCATCGGCAACGTCGAAGCCGTGCCCTGCTTGAGCAGCTCCACCGTCCGCTCACCTCGGGCGAGCTGGGCTTTGGCGCTGGCATCCAGATCCGAGGCGAACTGGGCGAACGCCTCGAGCTCGCGGTATTGGGCCAAGTCCAGGCGCAACGTGCCGGCGACCTTCTTCATGGCTTTGGTCTGCGCGTTTCCACCCACTCGTGACACGGAGATACCCACGTTCACCGCCGGACGGACGCCGGCGTAGAACAGATCCGGCTCCAGATAGATCTGGCCGTCGGTGATCGAGATCACGTTGGTCGGAATGTACGCCGACACGTCACCCGCCTGAGTTTCGATGATCGGCAGCGCGGTGAGTGACCCGGCACCGAGGCGGTCATGCAGCTTTGCCGAGCGCTCGAGCAGGCGGCTGTGCAGGTAGAAGACGTCACCGGGGTAGGCCTCACGACCGGGCGGGCGGCGCAGCAGGAGCGACAGCTCACGGTAGGCCGCGGCCTGCTTGGAGAGATCGTCGTACACGCACAAGGTGTGCTGCTGGTTGTACATGAAGTACTCGGCCATCGCACATCCCGCGTACGGGGCGATGTACTGCATCGGGGCGGGGTCGTCCGCGGTGGCGGCGACGACGATGGTGTAGTCCATGGCGCCGTGCTTGGTCAGCAACTCGACCACGCCGGCCACCGTGGACGCCTTCTGGCCGATCGCCACGTAGACGCAGATGACGCCGGTGTCCTTCTGGTTCAGGATGGCGTCGATCGCAACGGCGGACTTGCCCGTCTCACGGTCGCCGATGATCAGCTCGCGCTGGCCGCGACCGATCGGGATCATGGCGTCGATCGCCTTGATGCCCGTCATCAACGGCTCGGTCACCGGCTGACGGTCGGCGATACCCGGCGCTCGACCCTCCACGGGCATCAGCTTGGACGTCTCGATCGGGCCCTTGCCGTCGATCGGCTGCGACAGCGGGTTGACGACCCGACCGATCAGGCCCTCGCCTGCGGGAACCGAGAGGACCTTGCCGGTGCGCTTGACCGTCTCGCCTTCGGAGATGTCGGTGTACTCGCCGAGCACCACGATACCGACCGAGTCCTCCTCGAGGTTCAGCGCGATGCCGAGCGAGCCGTTCTCGAACTCGACCATCTCCGAGGCCATGACGTTGCGGAGTCCGAAAACCCGCGCGATGCCGTCACCGACCTCGAGGACGTTGCCGACCTCATCGACCTGGAGGTCCACGTCGAAGGTCTCGATCTGACGGCGGATGATGGAGGTGATTTCGTCGGTTCTGATTTCCATGTTCACATTCCTTAGGCCAGAGTGCTGGCGAGCGTACGGCGCATGTCGTGCAGCGCGCGGCGTGTGGTCCCGTCGACGACCAGGTCGCCGAGGCTGAGACGCACGCCCCCGATCATGTTGGGGTCGACGCGCTGGTCGAGCACGATCTTGCGCCGGGTCTGGCGCTCGATCACCTCGTGCAGTGCGGCGACGAGTTCGTCGTCGAGGGGGCGGGCAGAGATGAGATCTGCGTGAACCCGACCCTCGGCCGTATCCACGAGTTGCGCGAACTCATGAGCGACATCGGCGATCAGGGCTTCCCGGCGCCGGTCGACCATCACATGCAGCAGACCCAGGATGTCGTGGGACACCTTGCCCTCGAAGGCAGCGGAGAGCACCTGCCACTTCTCGTCTCTGGGAAGCTGGGGCATTTCGATGAACGTCCGCAATTCCGGTTCGAGATCCGCGATCACGTCGCGCACCGCGTTCAGCTCATCGGCAAGTGCGGTGAGTGAATCGTTCTCCGATCCTATTTCGCACAACGCCTGGGCGTAGACGCGAGCGACCATGTTCTCGGTGCTCACAGCCGGCCTGCCACCTCGTCAACGATGTCGCGGGCCGCGAGCTCGTCGATGAGCCCGCGCACCAGGCGACGATGGTCGTCGTCGTTGAGCTCTCGCTGGAGGAGCTGGCTGGACGCCTCGAGGGTGAGGTCCACCGTGGTGGCCTTGAGCTCGTCCACCGCGCGGGCGCGTTCCAGATCGATTTCACGCTTGGCGCGTTCACGCTCGGCCGCGATGTCACCTTGTGCGGCTTCGACCAACGAGGCTCGCTGGGTCTCTGCCGCGGCACGGCTCTCGGCAAGGAGTTGCTTGGCCTCGGCCCGGGCCTCGGCCAGGATCTGCTCCTGGCGTTCCGCGAGTTCCCGTGCGCGCTCCTCGGCCTCCTCGGCCTTGCGAAGCCCTTCGGTGATGCGAACCTCCCGGGCCTCCATGTTCTTCGTGAGCGCCGGCCAGGCGAACTTCGAGAGGAACCAGAGGGTGAAGAGGAAGGTACCGAGCGTCCAGACGAAGGTCGCGAAGTTGAACGATACGACCGATCCTTCGGCGAGAAGTGACACGACGACCTATTTCGCCATGACGATGAGTGCGACCACGATGCCGAACAGGGCCACCCCTTCGACCAGCACCGCCATGATCAGCGCGAAGGTCCGGAGACGGCCGTATTCCTCCGGCTGACGGGCCATGCCCTCAGCCGTTCCCTGACCGATGTGGCCGATGCCGATACCGGCACCGATGGCCGCGAGTCCGGCACCGATACCAGCGCCCAGCGCGCCGTATCCGACCGGACTGGACGCTGCCAGAACGTACAGTGACGCCAGAAGTGGGTGCATGATGGGGGGTTCTCCTTGTTATTGGTGAAGAGATGGGGCGGAATGTGGATGAGAAACGGTCATTTCAGTGCTCCTCCGCCACGGCCATGTGGATGAAGAGCGACGCAAGCGCAGCGAAGATCGCGGCCTGGAGGAGGGCGATGAAGACTTCGAGCAGGAAGACGCCCAGGATGCCGAGCGTCCCGATGAGGGTCATCGGGATGCCCCCGCTGCCGACGCCGAACGCACCGATTCCGAGCAGGATGCCGAAGAGCACCGCAAACAACGCGTGCCCGGCGAGCATGTTCGCGAACAACCGGATGAGCAGCGCCAACGTCTTCGTGAACAGCCCGATGAACTCCATCAGGAACAGAAACGGGACGATGGCCTTGGGCAGTCCCGGCGGTACCAGACCCGCGAGGTAGCCGAACGTCCCCTTCTTGGCGATGCCGGCGACCTGGGTCACCGCGAAGACCACGAGCGCCAGAGCGGTCGTGACCGCGAGATTGCCCGTGGCGACCACGAGCGCGTCGGTCTTGCCGTCGGGCACGACCGGGAACGGCATCAGACCGAACAGGTTCGAGAAGAAGATGAAGAAGAAGAGCGTCCAGATCAGCGGGAGGAACCTGCGGCCCTCCTCAGGGCCCATGAACGCGTAGCAGATCTCGTCGCGCACCCAGACCATTCCGAACTCGATGAACGACAGGAGCCGGTTCTTCGGCCCATCCTTCGGCATCGCCCGAGCCGCCCAGTAGAACACGCCGCAGGTGAGCACCATGGCGACGACGAGCAGGATCTGATGTGCGGTGACCGGTCCGAGGACCTTGAAGTCGAGCAATTCCTCGACGATGTTGCCGATTGCGAGGATCATGCGGCGATCCGATCCTGCCAGCGCACAGCCATCGAGATCTCGATGCCGAAGTAGATCACGACGAGGGCCAGGAAGCTGAACCCGAAGGCGGTCGCCGAGATCGCGGTGGTCATACCGACGACGCCGAGCATCCCAAGGAGCACCGCCAGCCTCGCAACGAAGCCGAAGGCGATGAGCTGCATCATGTCACCGGTGCGGGACTGCAGGACACGCTGCAGAAACGTCAGGCCGACCCACAAGTTCACCAGGCCGAGGACCACACCGATCGCCGCTCCCCGCACCACCGCACTCTGGGTGAGGAGACACACGGCAGCACCGGCGACGACCAGAGCCGCACTTCCCACAGCAGCCGACCGCGGCCGGAGCACCGTTGCGCTCACGCTTCGTCGTCCCTCGGGCGATCGGCTTCGACGAGTCCACGCAGGAGGATCAACGTCGCAACTGCGAATCCAGCCACCGCGAGGCCCACGAGCATCCATGGCGCGGTGCCAAGCCTCGAATCGAGCCAGAGCCCGAGCAGGGCCCCACCGCCACACAGGGCGACGAACTCGAAACCGGCGCCCAACAGCCGAAGCGTCGTCACCTCGGATTGCTTCGGGTCGTCCGCTGAATTCGGCATGGTCACACGAGCCTTGCAGGACTGCACCGATCGAGCCGAGGAGATCATCGGTCCCCGGCCCCGCTCGACGCCCGGTGCGTGCCCCCGCGCCGCGTGACTGCGGCATCGGGCACGATCGCGCCCGCGGGTCGATTCGGGCGCCGCACCGAGACCATTGTTCATTTCGTGGCGAGATCGGAGATGCACGGGGTACTCATCTGGTGAGGTCGTCACGCCCGGACGTCACGAGGCTGACACGCCGACTTGGTCACTGCCGTTCCAGCCTCCACCGGGCTTGTGAAGGAAAGAGCAATTTAGGTCTGCGGGTCGGATTCTGCAAATCCACCCAGTGGGGGCGATCCGACCTCGCCGGACTCCACATCCGCACTCGCGGAGGGTCCGTCTCGACGACATCGGCCGCCTCGCTGCGGCGTCTCGACGGTCGGAACCAGGTGTACAGACCGAGACCGAGCGCCGCCAGCAGAACCGGGACGAGGCCGTTCCCCCGCCCCGTGTAGGCGGGATAGAGCACGAACGCCGAGAGCAACGCCGTCCACGACCACAGGATGATCACACTGCGCCAATGACCGTGACCGAGACGCATCAACCGGTGGTGCAGATGGTCGATGTCCCGGTTCGCCACACCCGACCGACTCCTGGCGCGACGGATCACCGCGAACATGGTGTCCACGATGGGAACTCCCAGGATGAAGACCGGAATGAACAGGGGCGCGAAGAAGAAGTACGTCTGCCCACTGAACGGTTCGGTGGTTCGCCCGCCGACCAGCATCGTGGACACGGCCATGAGCGTGCCCAGCAGCAACGCGCCACCATCGCCCATGAAGATCCGCGCCGGGTGCAGGTTGAACGGGAGAAAACCCAGACACAGACCCAGCACGATGGTGGCGACCAGGATCGAAGGGTTGTCGAAGGTGAGCACCCCTGCGGTCAGCAGCTTGTGGTCATAGAGCACGAACGAACCGGCCGCGATCGCGACGATGCCGGCTGCGAGACCGTCCAGGCCGTCGATGAAGTTGACCGCGTTGGACATCGCGTACACCCACAGGACGACCAGCAGCGGTTTCCAATCGGCCGAGAGCACGATCGTGCCGGCGAAGGGGATGCGGAAGTAGTCCATCGAGACGCCCATCCAGTACAGCACCGAGGCGCCCAGCACGATGCCGGCGGTCTTGGCCGGCGGGGACACCTCGTGGACATCGTCGACTGTGCCGACGATCCAGATGATCGCCGGACCGGCGAGTACCCCCAACGCAGTCAACTTGGTGGCAAAGACCTGGGGAAAACCACCCCCCAGCCAGGCGACGGCCATGCCGGCGAGGAACCCACCGAACATCGCCGCGCCCCCCAACTGCGGGACGGGTCGTTCGTGGATGCGGCCTTCGTCGGGGGCCACGATCAGCCCCCGACGCACGGCCAGCCTCCGCACGACCGGGGTCAGCGCGGCGGTGACACCCGCGGAAACTGCCAGAACCAGTGCGAGGCTGGTCCAGCGGAGCATCGGTCAGCCGACGGGATACGGCGCGAAGCGGCTGCACAACGTCGCGACCTCTTCGCGCACGTCCTCGATCACACGGTCGTCGCCGTGGCCCTGGAGTACCCGCAGAATCAACTCGGCGACCGTCCCCATCTCGGCGGCGCCCATCCCCTGGGTCGTCACTGCAGCCGTACCGATTCGCAGCCCACTGCTGATGTAGGGCGGTCGCGGATCGTCGGGGACGGTGTTCTCGTTCAGGCTGATGCCGGCACGATCGAGGGCCGAACGGGCCTTCTTTCCGGACAGGTCCTCGTCGAAACTCCGCAGGTCGACGAGGAGCAGGTGGTTGTCCGATCCGCCCGACACCAGCCGCAGTCCTCGTTCCGCCAACGCGCCGGCGAGCGTCGAGCAGTTCTCGACGATCCGGTGTGCGTAATCCGCGAACTCCGGAGTCGCGGCCTCCCGGAACGCGACGGCCTTCGCGGCGATCACGTGATCCAGCGGTCCACCCTGCATTCCCGGGAACACCGCCTTGTCGACGGCCTTGGCATGCGCCGACCGGCTCAGGATGCACCCACCCCGCGGTCCACGCAGAGTCTTGTGGGTGGTGAAGGTCACGACGTCGGCGAAGGGCACCGGGTTCGGATGGACTCCGCCGGCGATCAGTCCGGCGATGTGTGCCGCGTCGAACATGAACAGCGCACCGACCTCGTCGGCAATCTCCCGGAACGGTTCGGGATCGATGCGACGGGGGTAGGCCGTGGCTCCGGCCACGATCAACTTCGGTTGGGCCTTGCGGGCCAGTGCACGAAGCTGGTCGAAGTCGATGCGTTCGTCGGAGGCGGTGACCCCATAGGACTCGAAGTGGTACAGGATTCCACTCGCATTCACCGACGAGCCATGGGTGAGATGTCCACCCTGGTCCAGCCGCATGCCCAGCACCGTGTCACCGGGTTCGAGCAGGGCCTGGTAGACGGCCAGGTTCGCGTTCGCACCGGAATGAGGTTGCACGTTGGCGTGCTCGGCCCCGAAGAGCGCGCAGACCCGGTCGCGTGCCACGTTCTCGACCCGGTCGATCACGTCGTTCCCGCCGTAGTACCGCTTTCCCGGGTACCCCTCGGAATACTTGTTGGTCAGAACCGAACCGGTCGCCTCCATCACCTCCGGTGACGCGAAGTTCTCCGATGCGATCAACTGCACCGTCGTGTTCTGCCTGGTGACCTCGTCGTCGATGAGGTCGAAGATCTCGTGATCACGGGTTGCGGGCCAGGACATCGATGTGGGTCATGCTCCTTCTGGACGGGTGCGGGTCGACCGTTCGGTCAACCCGATGGTGTATGGGACGGCGCCCCGGGGGATCGATCCATCCCCTCAGGACTGTTCACGGGTCTGTCCGACGGGTCGTTCGATTCCTTCGAATGGCCGGACGCCGTCACCCCGGGCGGAGGGCGGGAGCTCCGCCCAACAGTCGCCAAGATAGGCGTCCTGGGCGTCCGGGTCCCCCATCGTCTCCTCGAGTCGTCGGAGCTCGTCGATGCGACGGACGTGCCGGCCGCCGTCGAAGGGGGTCGCCAGCCAGAGCCTCGCGATCTCGAGAGCCAGCGCCTCGGCGACGACCCGAGCGCCCATCGACAGCACGTTCGTGTCGTTGTGTGCACGGGCCATCCGCGCGGTGTAGAGCTCGTTGCACAATGCCGCTCGCACACCGGCGACCTTGTTGGCCGCGAGCTGCTCACCCTGACCCGACCCACCGATCACGATGCCGCGCTCCGCCCTACCTGAGGCGACCGCCCGGCCGACGGCGGCACAGAAGATGGGATAGTCGACCGACTCGTGCCCGTGGGTGCCCAGGTCCACCACGACGTGACCGTCGTCGCTCAACGCGGCGGCCAGCACCGCCTTGAGATCGAATCCCGCATGGTCCGATCCGATCGCGAGGCGCATCAGGGGACCACCGTCGGTTTCGGCTGATCCTCCACCCAGAACGCGCCGACCATCCGCTCGACGAGGTCCTCGATTGCAGCCGCGACCCGCTCGAAGAACTTTATCGGATGCCCCATCGGGTCGGGGATCTCCTCGTCGATGGTGATCCGGAGCAGATCCCGCCTGCCACGGTGCTCGGCGATGTCGGCGAGGACGCGGTCGAGGTCGAGGAGTCCGTCGGATTCGAAGCCGTCCAGCCACCGAACGAATTCGGGCAGCGTGAAGCTCCGCCGGTAGGCGTCCGCATCGATCGCGACCACCTCGGTCAGATGGCGACGTTCCATCCCGATGAGGAGGTCGGCGTTGGCGACCACATCGGCATCGAGCAGCCGACTGCGGTGGTCGCCGAGGTCGATCCCCCGGTCACCCATGATCTCGAGCACCTCGTCGGGGGGAGGCCGCCCCTCGGTGATCAGGCCGCTGGACGACACGGTCGGAGCCGACGGTCTGGTCGCGAGCGCCCGACGCGCGAAGGCCTCGGCCATCGGTGAACGACATTGATTTCCGGAGCAGATGAATTCGATGTTGATGGCCGGGAGTCTAGAGGTCGGGCGAGTCACCCTCTGAGCCGACGCCCGACGAATTGCCCGCTCACGGCGGTCCGCGATTGAAATGGCACCATGACTGGAAATGGGAATCTCGACGACCGCACCCCCATCATCGTCGGTGTCGGCCAACTCAACCAGCGGGTCGACGAGGGTGAGCCATCACTCGAGCCGGTCGAGCTGATGGCAGAGGCCCTTCGGATCGCGGCCGACGACGCCGCGGCTCCGGAGCTGTTGCGACGGGCTGATTCGATCCGCGCCGTGAACGTGTTCGGTTGGCAGTACCGCGACCCTGCTCGCCTCGTCGCTCAGGCCGTCGGCTGCCCCGACGCCGAGACCACCTACACGCACATCGGCGGCAACGTTCCGCAGATGGCCGTCAACGGAATCTGTCGGGACCTCTCCGCCGGGCGGGCCGAGATCGTGCTCTTCGCGGGAGGCGAGGCGGGCTGTTCCAAGTCGATGAAGCGGCGCGCCGGAGAGGATCCGGACTGGACGGTGCAGGACGCGGATGTCGATCCCGATCACTGGGCCGATACCGATCTTCCGTTGCTCACCAGCACCGAGATGATGCGCGGCGTGGTCTGGCCCATCCAGATCTACCCCATGTTCGAGAGTGCCTGGCGTGCCGAACGGGGTTGGAGCCTCGCCGAGGACCGTCGTCGCATCGCCGAGGTGGCGGCCCGACTCAGTCGGGTCTCGACCGACAATCCGCATGCCTGGAACCACGTCGCGTACAGCCCCGCCGACGTCGACTCATCGGCGAACGGAAACCGGATGGTCGGGTTTCCGTATCGCAAGATCGTCAACTCGTTCGAACGGGTCGACCAGGGTGCGGCGCTGATCATCACCACGGTCGGCAAGGCCCGGGAACTGGGTGTTTCGACCGACCGGTGGGTGTTCCCCGTCGCCGGGACCGACGGGATGGATGCCCAGTACGTGTCGAACCGGGAGTCGTTCTCGTCGTCGGGCGCCATGCGGATCGCCGGCCGCCGGGCCCTGGAGCTGGCCGGCGTCAGCGCCGACGAGCTCACCTACGTGGACCTGTACTCGTGCTTCCCCGTGGCGGTGCAGCTCGCCGCGGACGAGCTCGGACTCTCCATCGACCGGGACCTGACCGTGACCGGCGGTCTGCCCTTCGCCGGTGGCCCCTGGAGCAACTACGTCACCCACTCGATCGGACGTACGGTCGAACTGCTCCGGGAGACCGGAGGCACCGGTCTGGTCTCGGCGAACGGCGGGTTCTTCACCAAACACGCGTTCGGTGTCTATGCGACCGAACCTCCCGCCGAGTCGTTCGCATGGGCACAGCCCCAGGATGAGATCGATGCTCTGGGCACCGTCGAGGTGCTCGACACCTACGAGGGTGAGGCGACCGTGGAATCGGTCACGGTCATGCACGATCGTGACGACCTTCCCGAGAAGGCCATCATCACCGCGCGCACCGCCGACGGTCGACGGGTCTGGGGCGCCAGCGACGACGCCGACGACATGACGCGCATCGAGGAGGTCGAAACGGTCGGGGTGCAGGCCCGGATCGCGGAGAGCGGAGCGTTCACGTTCGTCTGAACGACTGCGGCCCGGTCAGTCGGCCGGCGGGTCATCGAAGCCGATCGCGACGGACATCGCACCGATCACGATCAGCCCACACCCGCCCAGGGCGAGTCCTTCCCGGCTCGTGAACACCAGGGCGAAGACGAGCCCGGCGACGATCGCCGCCCATCCCAACCAGAAACCGACCCGACGTTCACCCATGCCGGCCCTCGGGACGCTGAGCCGGCGCCGGCGCGAAGTGGGCGGCGAATCCGTTCGCAACGGGATCCCAGGCTCCCGTGCGCAGGACCCGTAGCGGCCGGTCCGTGACGTCCACGACCGTCGACGGCACCGTGCCGCCGGGACCGCCGTCGATGACCACCGCCACCTCCGGCCCGAGCCCATGGGCGGCCGTCGTCGCGTCGGTCGGAGTCGGGTCTCCCGACCGGTTCGCACTGGTGGTGGCGATCGGTCCCACCCGGTCGGCGATGGCACGCACGACCGGCGATCGTGGCACGCGCACGCCGATCGTCGACGCATCCCCCCCGATGTCCACGGCGCGCAGATGCTCCGACCTCGGCCCGACCAGGGTCAACGCGCCGGGCCACCCGAGGGCCATCATCGATCCGACGACTTCGGTTTCGTCCCGGTCGAAGGCGGTCGGACACAGCAGACTCCAGGCTTGCGCGGCATCGGCGACCAGGACCGCCAGCGCCTTGGAGCGGTCCCGACCCTTGAGCGTGAAGAGCCGATCCAGCCCGTCGGGCCGCCCGAGGTGGGCCGCCACCCCGTAGACGGTGTCGGTCGGCACGACCACCACTCCGCCGGCTTCCAGCTCGGTCGCGGCGATCTCGACGACCCTTCGGAGCGACTCGGCATCCTCGAGTGCCGTCGCATCGATCACCCGCGGTCCGCAAGGCACGTCTCCGACCGTAGCCCTTGTCTGCTGGACTACCGGGTATGGCCACGTCCGAACGTGAACTCACCGAACCTGTCGACCTGTGCACCGTCGATGGCAAGCGGTTGAACCCCGGGGCCGTCGGCTGGTCTCGCCGCCCCCTGCACCGGGCGAACCTGTCGGGTTGGGGCCGGACCAAGCGCTGGGACTACTGGGGCATCCTGCTCGGCGACGCGGTCGTGTCGGTGACCTTCGCGTCCCTCGACTATGTGGGGTTGGTGGCTGTGGACTGGGCGGACTTCACCACCGGTGAAGTCGGCGGGGCGTCCCACATCGCCCCATTTGCTCATCGCATCGCACTGCCCGAGGTCCCCGGATCAGCACCACTGCGGTGCCAGACCCGCAAGCTCCGGGCCGAGGTCGCCACGGTCGACGGCGGCACGCGCCTCGTCGCCGACTGGGCCACCGGCGCCGGCCGGCGAGATGCGCTCGACGTCTTCGTGGGGCTGCCCGACGGGCACGAGTCGCTGAACGTCGTGGTGCCCTGGAGTGCCACGCGATTCCAGTTCACGTCCAAACATCAGGCCCGACCGGCCACGGGCACGTTGCGGACCGCAGGCGCGACCCGACGGATCGGCGGCGACACCCCGGCGTGGGCGACGCTCGACGTGGGCCGGGGACGCTGGCCGTACCGTGCCAGGTGGAACTGGGCCGCAGGTACCGGGACGAGCACCGACGGGCACGTGGTCGGCATCCAGATGGGAGCCAAGTGGACCGACGGAACCGGCGCCACCGAAAATGGGATCCTCGTCGACGGCCGACTCACCAAGCTCGGCGAAGAACTCTCCTGGGACTACGACATCGGTCGACCCCTCGACCCGTGGCGGGTGCGCTCGGATGACGGATCGCTCGATCTGACGCTGCGACCTGTGCACGACAAGCCCTCCACGATCGACCTGGGAGTCCTGGCCAACACCGGCCATCAGGTCTTCGGCGCCTGGACGGGGACGGTACCCCGCGACGACGGCGAACCACTCACGTTGAGCAACGACGTGATGGGCTTCGCCGAGGAGATCTCCTGGCGCTGGTGACGGTGCCCGACACCGCGGACATCAGCGACGGGCGATGAGCGTCCTCGCGTGGCCGGCCAGATCCATTCGCACCTCGTGCCGGGCGAACCCCGCCTGCGCGGCGAGCAACTCGACCGCGGTTGCCTGGGAGGCGCCGATCTCGGCCACCAGCACGCCGTGGCGCGCGAGCCACTCCGGTGCCGCCCCGATGATCGCCCGCAGCGCATCGAGCCCGTCCAGCCCCGCGTCCAGTGCCACCGCCGGCTCCCAATCGGCGACGACCCGCTCCACCTCATCGTCGTCGGCCACATAGGGAGGATTGGTCACGATCAGGTCGATCGCGCCGCGCAACGAGCCGGGCAGCGGTTCGAACCACGATCCCTGGTGGAATGCGACCCGGTCGGCATCGAGGCCGACCCGCTTCCGGTTCTCGCGGGCGAGCTCCAGTGCCGGTGCCGATCGGTCGACGGCGACAACGGTCGCTGCGGGGTGCTCGACGGCGATGCTCGAGCGCGATCGCGCCCGAACCGGTACCCAGGTCGGCCACGAGCGGTCCGGTGAGATCCAACGCGACCAGTTCGTCCAGAGCGCACTGCGTGACCTGCTCGGTCTCGGGACGTGGAACCAGGGCGCGGTCGTCGACGATCAGGTCCAGCATGCGAAAGGGCCAGTGCCCCAGCACGTACTGGAGGGGCTCACCGCGCACCCGCCTCGCAACGAGCATCTCGAGCCTGGCCTCGGCCGCAGGCTCGGGACCGGGCCCCACGTCGGTTGATCCGCGTTCGCGATCCGCACCGCCGACTTCCTCGATCAGCCAGCGTGCTTCCTGCGCGGCATTGGCGATTCCGGCAGCCGCCAGGCGCGCCGCGGCACGTCGCCCCACCTCCTCCCACCGCCGTCCTCCGACCACGGCGCTGTTCATACCCCTTCGTCGACCTCGACCAGACGTCGTTGCTGTTCGTCGAGCACCAGCGCGTCGGAGAGTTCGGCGAGATCGCCGGCCAGGATCTTGTCGAGCTTGTAGAGCGTCAGGGAGATCCGGTGATCGGTGACCCGATTCTCCTTGAAGTTGTACGTGCGGATCTTCTCGCTCCGCCCGCCTGAACCGACCTGGCCCCGCCGGGCGTCGGACGCCTCGGCCGCCTGTTGATCCTGGGCGAGCTGCAACAGTCGGCTGCGCAGCACGACCAACGCCCGGGCCCGGTTCTGGATCTGGGACTTCTCGTCCTGCATGGCCACCACCAGGCCCGTGGGAAGGTGGGTGATCCGCACGGCGGAGTCGGTCGTGTTGACCGACTGACCTCCCGGCCCCGACGAACGGTAGACGTCGATCTTGAGGTCGTTCGGGTCGATGTCGACATCGACTTCGTCGGCTTCGGGCAACACGGTGACCGTGGCCGAGGAGGTGTGGACACGCCCCGAGGACTCGGTGACCGGCACCCGCTGCACCCGGTGCGGGCCGGCCTCGTGGTGCAGCCGTTGCCACACCCCGTCGCCGACGACCCGGAACGTGACGTTCGAGTACCCGCCGAGATCGGACTCCTCGGCGCCGAGCACCTCGACTTTCCAGCCGCGATCGGAGGCGAAATTCCGGTACATCGCGAATAGATCAGCAGCGAAGAGGTTCGCCTCCTCGCCCCCTTCGGCACCCCGGATCTCCATGATGACGTTGCGCTGGTCGTTCGGGTCGGGCGGGATCAGCAGGAGCCGGAGCTCCGCTTCGAGTCGCTCGACGTCGGTGGCGGCCTCGGCCGCTTCGGCGAGCATCATCTCCCGGTCCTCGCCGTCGACTTCGGCGGCCATCTCGAGGGCAGCGGCTCGGTCTCCGCTGCGTCGCTCCAGCTGCTCACCACACGCGACGATGCGCTCCAGTTCCTTGTGGCGCCGTGCCAGCTCGGCGTAGCGGTGCTGGTCGGCGAACACCCCGGGATCGGCGAGGCGCGCCTCGACGTCGCGCAGTTCTCTGGCGAACGTCTTGGTCCGATGCGCGCTGTCGTTCATCGTCCCATCACCGCCCGCTTCACGACGCGGCGCGCGGGAAGCGTTGCGTTCAGGCTTCTGCGGCCTGCTCCGCGCCGGAACGCTTGCGACGACCGTAACGCCGTTCGAACCGGTCGATTCGGCCACCGGTGTCGACGAGCTTCTGCTTGCCGGTATAGAAGGGGTGGCACTCGTTGCACAGGTCGACGCTGAGGGACGGGACCGTCGAATGGGTCGTGAACGTGTTGCCACACGAACAACTGACGGTGGTCTCAACGTAGTCGGGATGGATGTCGGCCTTCATCTGCACTCCTCGGTTCACCCACTTCCTCGGTGGGATCGTCCACTGTACCGGGCACCCACAACCTGGGGAAACGTGGATCGGTCGGTTCAGGTCGATGTGCGCGCGACTTCGGCCAGGAACTCGGCATTCGACTTGAACGCCTGGAGACGTTCGATCAGCAATCCGGTCGCCCCGCCGTCGCGGCCGTCGTCACCGACGCCGGCGAGCACGCGACGCAACTTGGTGATCTGGTTCGCCTCCGCCTTGGAGAAGAGCAGCTCTTCGTGGCGGGTGCCCGACCCCGCAACGTCGATGGCGGGATAGATCCGCTGCTGGGCGAGCCGACGGTCCAGACGCAACTCGGCATTGCCCGTACCCTTGAACTCCTCGAAGATGTGGTCGTCCATCCGCGAGTTGGTGTCGACCAGCGCCGTGGCGAGCATCGTCAACGAACCACCCTCGGCGAGCTTCCGTGCGGCACCGAAGAAGCGCTTGGGCGGCCAGATCGCGGCCGCGTCGATCCCTCCGCTCATCAACCTGCCACTCTCTTTGACCGTCAGGTTGTACGCACGGGTGAGCCGGGTGATGCCGTCCACCAACATGACGACGTCGCCTCCGGCCTCGACGATCCGCTTGGCTCGCTCGACCGCGAGCTCGGCGGTGGTGGTGTGTTCCTCAGGCGGGCGGTCGAACGTCGAAGCGACGACCTCACCGTCACTGATCCACCTGCGGAAGTCCGTGACCTCCTCGGGACGCTCGTCCAGCAGCACCACCATCAGGTGGACCTCAGGATGATTCTGTTCGATCGCGCGGGCGATCGCCTTGAGCACCGTGGTCTTCCCGGACTTCGGCGGTGCGACGATCAAGCCACGCTGGCCCTTGCCGATCGGCGCCACCAGGTCGATGATCCGGCGGGTCATGTCGACGATCTCGTCGGGGTGTTCGAGGCGCAGTGGCTCGGTCGGGAATTCGGGCGTCAGGCGGCCGAATCTCGGCCGTTCGCGCGCCAGGGCGGGTTCGCCGCCGTTGACCTCGTCGATCCGGAGCAGGGCAGGATTCTTTTCGGACCGGGTGGGCGGACGACTCAGCCCGGTGATGCGATCGCCTTTGCGGAGACCGAACTGGCGAACCTGCTTGACCGACACGTACGAGTCGTCCCGATGTGCGACATAGCCGTGCAATCGCAGGAAGCCGTACCCGTCGTCACGAAGATCGAGGATTCCCTCGACATCGACCGGATCGGCCGCAGGTTGGCCGTCCGATGGGCCCGCACCGCGACCGCGACGGCGACGGCGCCGATTCGACGATTCGTTCTGCCCACCGCCGTCGTTGCCGTTGCCGTTGCCGTTGCCGTTGCCGGACTCGTCGTTGTCCGAGGACTCCGCTCCGTTGCCTTTGTCGTTGCCGTTGCCGTCGTGGCTCGCGGACTCGCCTCCGGCGGCATTGCCGCGCCGCTTGGCGGTACGTCCCTCGTCGGCAGCGCTCTCGGTCGAGCCCGCCGACCGAGGCTCGGCCGATTTCTTTCCGGACCCCTCGGTTCGATTCGCCGAGTCCCGTCCGTTCTTCGACCGGCGCCCTTCTTCTGTCACGCCGTCGGAGCCTTCCGCGTCGCCACCACCGTTGTTCCCACCGCTCCTGTCGTTCTCGTCACGGTCGGGACGCCCTCCCCCACTTTCGGGCGATGGGCCCGAAGTCTCGGCCGGCGAGACGCCGGCGAGATCGAGGATCAGATCCACGATCTCGGCCTTGCGAGCGCGCGACGGAGGCTTCTTGCCAAGCGTCGTCGCGATGACCACGAGCTGCTCGCGGTCCTTCCGCTCCAGCTGCGACCGGTCGAATCCTTCCGAACCGTCACTCATTCCGTTCGTCCTCGTTCCTGTTCTCACATTTTTCTGCCACACCACGGGGCCGGAATCGGTTCCTTCCCCGGCAGCGGGCTACCACAGGGTGCGCCAGAGGCACCCGACAACCTGCGTGCTGTCCGCTCCGGCGTCGAATCCGCCGACCGGCCGAGTGGGCCTTGAGCGTCTTCGTCACCGTAGCACCACCTCCCATCGAGGCGAACTTTCGGCCACCCAGCGAGGTCGGGGTCAACCGACGCCGATGAGCCGTCCCATGAGCTGGTGACCCGGCACCACCGGACGATCCGCGACACCCGCCTCGGTGAAGATTCCACCTTCCGCCGCGGATTGGCGGTCGTAGAGCAGGTACGGCACCGGATCGGAAGTGTGTGTCTTCAGGTGCAACGGGGTCGCATGGTCCGGCAACAACAACAGTCGCCACGGCCCGATCGAATCGAGTCCCTCGACCAGGTCGGCCAGGATCCGCCGATCCCAGTTCTCCAGTGCCCGCACCTTCTCGGTCACATCGCCGGCGTGGCCCGCTTCGTCGGTCGCCTCGACATGGATGACGAACAGGTCGGCCCAGTCCTCCAGTGCGTGCAGGGCCACGTCGCGCTTCGCCTCGTAGTTGGTGTCGTACCAGCCGGTGGCCCCCTCGGCCACGAGGGTCTCCATGTGGGCCAACACGCCCAGTCCCTTGACCAGGTCGACCGCGGTGACCAGACCCGCATCGAGCCGGTAGGCGTCACCGAATGCCGGGAGGTCGGGACGGGTGCCCTGTCCCCACAGCCAGATCTGGTTGGCGGCCAGGTCCGACGATTCGACGATGTGCCGGGATCGGTCCATCAGATCGATGAGCTGGGGGGCGGCCGGTCCGACCGGCTGGATGATCGGCTTGTCGGACAGGTCGTGTGGCGGGGTGCACTCGGCTTCGGCCCAGGATCGGGGCGTGACCGTGACGTGGCGGTACTGCACACCGGGATGGAAGCTCACCCCACCCTCAGCGGTCGACCCGCCCAGATCCCGTTGGAGCCGAGCGATCACCGGCGCAGCGGCCTCGCTGGTCGGATGGCCCCCGGCGAAGTCGGCCATGATCCCGTCCTCGATGCGCACCAGATTGCACCGGAACGCGGCCTGGTCGTCGGCCAGGGTCACTCCGAGGGCCGCGGCCTCGATGGGGGCACGACCCGTGTGGTACTCGTGCGGGTCGTAGCCCAGGATCGACATGTTCCCCACGTCGCTGCCCGGGGCCATGCCGTCGGGGATCACTGCGGCCCGACCGACCTCACCCGCCGCGGCCAGCGATCTCAGGGTGGGCATGTCGGCGACCTCGAGCGGCGTGCGGCCATCGAGTTCGTCGACGGGCTCGTCCGCACAACCATCGGGTACACAGACGACGTGTTTCACGGCACCGGATCCTAGTGGCGCGCCCGTGCTTGCCGAATGCAGCGCGCTGAAGTTGCTTGTCCCAATTCTGTGCCCCGACATTCGGATCGGGAAGGGGGTCGGGGGTGGGAGCGGGCCACCGTCAGCGGCCGGACACCTCGATGATGCGAGTTCGGACGGCCTCGAGGTCGTTTGGCAGCACGTCGAATCGCTCCGGGCGCTCCATCAGATCGCGGAGGAAGTCCGGCAGCCCAGGGCGGACTCCGGTTGCTGCGAAGACCGCATCGGGGAACTTCGCCGGGTCGGCCGTGGCCAGGGTCACCATCGGCACCGACGGGTCACGCCGTGCCCGGCGGGCCGCAGCCAGGCCAACCGCCGTGTGCGGATCGATCAACACCCCGGTCGACTCGTGCGTACGGCGGATCTCGTCCCGGGTGGCGTCGTCGTCGAAGCTCGCCGCGTCCAGCGTCTCGGAGATCCGTGCCATACGGTCGGCGCCGACGTCCATCCTCCCGGACGTGCGGAACTCCTCCATCGCCGTTGCGACTTCCGTACCATCCCGCTCGTACAACTCGAAGAGCAGTCGCTCGACGTTCGAGGAGACCTGGATGTCCATCGACGGCGAGATCGTGGGTTGCACCGTCGAAGTCGCCATCACCCCGGTCGCCGCCCAACGGGTGAGGATGTCGTTCACGTTCGATCCCATCACCAACTGTGGGATCGGCGTACCGGTCGAGCGGGCCACCCAACCGGCCAGGATGTTGCCGAAGTTTCCCGTCGGCACCGAGAACGACGCCGGCATCCCGAGCGTGCGCTGCACCGTGACGTAGTAGACGATCTGGGCCATCACCCGCGCCCAGTTGATCGAGTTCATCGCCGCAAGGCCGACCCGGTCACGGAAGGCGTGATCGGCGAACAGGCCCTTGACCAGGGCCTGGCAGTCGTCGAACGTCCCACGAATCGCGACGTTGTGGATGTTGGGTTCGTCCACCGTGGTCATCTGGCGACGCTGCACGTCCGAGACCCGCCCGTGGGGGTGCAACACGACGATGTCGAGTGCGGATCGCCCCCGGCATCCTTCGATCGCCGCCGAACCGGTGTCACCCGACGTGGCGACCACGATCGTGGCCCGCTCGGACCTCCGGGTCAGCTCGTGATCGAACAGTCGACCGACCAGTTGCAGGGCCACGTCCTTGAACGCCAACGTCGGACCCCAGAACAATTCGGCCAGCCACATCCCGCCTCCGAGATCCCGCAGCGGCACCACGTCGGGGTGACGGAACGTGGCGTACGCGTCCGCGACCATCGACTCGAAGGCGGCCCGCTCGACGGTGCCCGCCACGTAGGGCCACATGACCCGGGTGGCCACCTCGACATAACCCGCCTCCGAGGCGAGGCCGGCAAGGTCCTGCTCGGGGTATTCGTCGGGCACGTAGAGCCCCCCGTCATCGGCGAGGCCGCGCAGGAGCACATCGGCGAAGTCCAGAACGGGGGCCGTCCCCCGGGTGCTCACATAGGCGAGGCGCGGTTCAGACATCGTCGATGACGCGGACCAGACATCCGACGTCGACGACCACGTCCAGGTCGGCCAGATCGCGCCGGGTCGCCTGCACGTCGGCTTCCCGGACCGTGTGGGTGATGAAGATCAGCCGCGCTCCGGCCGGCACGTCGATCTGTTCCAACGACCGGACCGAGACACGGTGTTCCGCGAGCACTCCGGCCACGGCGTGCAACACTCCGGGACGGTCGAGCACCTCGACATCCAGATAGTAGGCGCTGCGCAGATCGTCCATCGGGCGGATCACCGCGGGCACCAGGTAGCCGATGTCCGTGTGCGTTCCCTGGAGCAGGTTTCGTGCCGCGTCGACCACGTCGCCGAGCACCGCGGTGGCCGTCGGGCCACCACCGGCGCCGCGCCCGTAGAACATCAGGTCGTCCACCGCGTCACCCTGCACGAACACGGCGTTGAAGCTGTCCCGCACGGTCGCCAACGGGTGCGAGGTCGGCACCATCGTCGGGTGGACACGGACGGCGACCTGGTCGGAACCATCGGCTCCGGGCACCCGCTCGACGATCGCCAGCAGCTTGATGACGTACCCGAGACGCGTCGCCCGGTCGATCAGATCGGAGCTGACCTGGCGCACACCCTCGGTGAACACATCGTCGGCGACCACGGTCGTACCGAATGCCATCGTCGCCAGGATCGCGGCCTTGGACGCGGCATCGTGGCCTTCGATGTCCGCGGTCGGGTCGGCTTCGGCGAAACCGAGCCGCTGGGCGTCGGCCAGAGCCTCGTCGAAGTCCGAACCGTCCTCCGCCATGCGCGTGAGCACGTAGTTGGTCGTACCGTTGACGATTCCCAGCACCCGGGTGATGCGGTCACCGATGAGTGACTCGCGCAACGGTCGGATGATCGGGATGCCCCCGCCCACGGCCGGCTCGAAGAGAAAGTCGACGCCGGCGGCATGCGCCGCGTCGTAGAGCTCGCCGCCGGTCGCGGCGATGAGCGCCTTGTTCGCCGTGACCACCGGCTTGCCGGCGGCGAGGGCGGCCAACACGAACGTGCGGGCCGGTTCGATGCCGCCGATGAGCTCGACCACGATGTCGATGTCTGCATCCGCGCAGATCGCCGCGGCGTCGGTCGTCACCACGTCGTCGGCGAGGTGGGTGGAACGGAGTTCCTCCCTGGTGCGCACCGCAACCGCGGCGATGACCAGGCGGATGCCGGTGCGCGCGGCGATCGTGTCGGCCTGCACCTCGATGCGCTCGACGAGCGCTTCGCCGATGTTGCCGTTGCCCAGAATGCCGAGTCGGATGACCTTTTCGCTCACGAGGGGCCACGGTACTCGTCGGCCGAACCTGCTCCGGTGCCCGTTGCGCCGTGGCCGTCCAACGGCTCCTCAGCCGATGTCGAGCCGAACCAGATCGTCGAACGTCTCGCGCCGGACCACCTCGCGTGCGGATCCATCGGCCACGAACACCACAGCCGGTCGAGGCACCTTGTTGTAGTTCGACGCCATCGAGTAACCGTACGCGCCGGTCACCGGCGTGACCAGCAGATCGCCGACCGCGGTGTCGTCGGGAAGGTAGGCATCGGCGACGATGACGTCACCGGATTCACAGTGCTTGCCGACCACCCGGGCCCGCCGGTGACGGGCGGCGTCCACGGCGCGTGCGAGAAAGGCCTCGTAGCCGCTTTCGTAGAGCACCGGCCGTGGATTGTCCGACATGCCACCGTCCACCGACACGTAGGTGCGCAGATCGGTGAGCTCCTTGATCGTGCCCACGGTGTAGAGCGTCAGCCCGGCGGCCGCGACGATCGCCCGTCCCGGTTCGGCGGTGACCCGCGCGGTGATCCCTTCGGCTCGCGCGGCCGTGTGCACCGCAGCAGCCCAGTCGGTGATCGAAGGCGCCTGTTCACCTTCGACGTACGCGACGCCGATACCGCCGCCGATGGAGAGTTCGTTCAGATCCAGCGAGTTGACGAACTCGGCGATCGTCCTGACCGCCTGCGCGAAGAAGTCCGCGACGAACACCTGCGAACCGATGTGCAGGTGAATGCCCACCGGAAGTATCGACGGTGACGCTTGGGCCCGCTGCACGGCCTCGGAGGCAAGTCCGGTCGAGAGTGTGAAACCGAACTTGGAGTCGTCCTGGCCGGTGCGGACGAATTCGTGGGTGTGCGCCTCCACCCCCGGCGTCACCCGGATCAGCACCGTCGGTGGCTCCACGCGCAATTCGGGGACCAGTCGTTCGATCCGGTCGATCTCGTCGAAGGAATCGACCACGATCCGGCCCACGCCGACGGTTAATGCGGTGGCGAGTTCGTCGTCGGACTTGTTGTTGCCGTGCAGCACGAGTCGCTCGGGGGCAACGCCGGCTCCCAGCGCGAGGTGCAGCTCGCCGCCGGTCGACACGTCGATCGACAGGCCCTCCTCGTCCACCAGGCGCGCCATGGCCGTGCAGAAGAAGGCCTTTGAAGCGTAGGACACCCCGGATCCGAACGCGGCGAGTGCTTCGGCACACCGGGTCCGCAGCTGCAGCTCGTCGTAGACGAACAGGGGCGTACCGAACCGCGCGGCGAGCGCCGCGACCTCGACCCCGCCGACGACGAGCGAACCGTCGGCCGCAACCGTCGCCGAGTCGGGCAGCAGTTCCCGGGGAATCGGTCGCGCGGTCACATCGACTCCGGGGCGGACACCCCGAGCAGGTCGAGCCCGATCTTGAATCCGATCTGTGCGGCTTCGACCAGCCACAGTCGGGCCTGGGTCAACCCCGCGGGGACGTCGTCGCCCAGCACGTAGCAGTCGTGGTAGAAGCCGTGGAATCGGTCGGCCAACTCGCGCACCCACGTGGCGACCTTGTGCGGGGCGCGCTCGTCGCAGGCCATCGCGACGAGCTCGGGAAGTTCCTCGAGTGACCGGAGCAGTTCGAGCTCACGCTCGTGCACCAACAGCGAAAGGTCGACCTCGGCGAGCGGCTTCCGGGTGACCCCACGTTCGGCCGCAACCCGACCGATCGACGCGATCCGGGTGTGGGCGTACTGCACGTAGTACACGGGAGACTCGCGACTCTCCGAACGCACCTTGTCGAGGTCGATGGTCACGGGCTGGTCGATGGAGGTCAGCAGCGACAGCAGCCGCGTCGCGTCCGGTCCGAGGTCGGCCACCAGATCATCCAGGTCGACAACGTTTCCGGCCCGCTTGCTCATCCGTCCGCTGGTCAGTGAGATCATCTGGCCGAGGCGCACCTCGAGACGCCCGGGGTCGATGCCCAACGCAGCCACGCCGGCACGCAGGCTGGCGACCTGACCGTGATGATCGGCCCCCCAGACGTTGATCACCCGGTCGAATGCACGGTCCACGAACTTGTTCCGGTGGTACGCGATGTCGCCGGCCAGATAGGTGTAGTCGCCGTCGGCCTTGCGCAGCACGCGCCGTTCACGCGGGTCACCGAAAGCTTTCGACTCGAACCAGAGGGCCCCGTCCTCGTCGGTGATGACGCCCTTGGCGCGCAGCTCGTCGACCACCTGGGCAACGGCGGAACTCTCTTCGATCGACGCCTGGCTGTACCACTCGTCGTAGTGGATGTTGACCGACTCCATGGTGGCCCGGATGCCTTCGAGCACGTGCGCGGCAGCCCAGGATCCCGCCGCGGTGACGTCGTCGAGCGGCCCGTCGTAGGCCTCGGCGAGGTCTGCGACGTACTGGCCGGGGTAGCCGTCTTCGGGCACCGGCTCGCCATTCGCGTGCGCCAACAGGCTGGCGCCGAGACGGCGGATCTGCCCACCGGTGTCATTGACGTAGTACTCGCGGCTGACCGTGTGTCCGCACCGCTCGAGCAGTCGTGCCACTCCGTCGCCGTAACTGGCGAACCAACCGTTTCCCACATGGATCGGGCCGGTCGGGTTCGCGGAGACGAACTCGACCATGACTTTCTCGGGTTGCTCCGCGACCGGCCGAGCATAGCCTTCGGTGCCGGCCGTGACGGCTTCGGTCAACACGTCGTGCAGCCAGGTCGGACGCAGGCGGAAGTTGACGAACCCCGGTCCGGCGACCTCGACCGATTCGACATGGTCGGGAAGGTCCACCTCGAGGGCGCCGACGACTGCGCCGGCGAGTTCCCGCGGATTTCGACCTGCCCGTTTCGCCACCACCAACGCCACATTCGACGACCAGTCGCCGTGGTCACGTCGTGCGGGACGTTCCAACCCGATCGTCACCGCAGGCTCGTCGATGCCGCATTCCCGCAGCGCGTCGCGCAGCGCTTCGACCAGCGTTTCGCGGATCACCTGGGCGGCACCTTTCCGGTCGAGGGCGTTGCACCCGTGGTCGGGCCCACCATTGTCGCATCACCATGCCGACCCGGGACGAGTCCGCGGGCCCGTCCATTCCGGACCTGTCGGCGATTTTGCGCCGCTGCTACGCTTGGCGGGCCCAGCCCTCGTAGCTCAGCGGATAGAGCATCGGCCTCCGGAGCCGTGTGCGCAGGTTCGAGTCCTGCCGAGGGCGCTTCACCGGGCGTTGACGCGTTGCATGGCCGCATCGAAGCCCGCGGTGACGATCGCCTCGACGGCGTCGGCCGCCTCGGCCACGCCGACCGCGAGGTCGCCCGCTTCGGACTTCGCCGGCCGACGCAGGACGTAGTCCGCCCCGGACATCTGCCCGGGTGGTCTGCCGATCCCGATCCGGACCCGGCCGAAGTCCGTGGTTCCCAGATGGTCCCTGATCGACTTCAGCCCGTTGTGACCGGCCAGGCCTCCCCCCATCTTGAGCTTCAATCGGCCCACCGGAAGATCGAGTTCGTCGTGGACGACGACGAGGCGGGTCGGATCGTCGACGCCGTAGCGACGGACGAGCAGCTGCACCGAACGCCCCGATTCGTTCATGTAGGTCTGGGGGAAGGCCAACGCCACCCGCGCGTCACCGAGGCGGATCTCCGCGACGAGCGCCTGCTGCCGTCCGGCCCGCAGCGCCGTTCCGTGACGTTCGGCCAGCAGCGCGAGGGTTGCCGCGCCGACGTTGTGACGGGTGTGGGAATACCGCTCGCCGGGATTGCCGAGACCGATGACGAGCAGGTCGGCCGGGGTTCCGGTTCGCCGGAGGTTCAGGAGTCCTCGGACTCCGCGTCGCCGCCTTCGTCGCCGGAGGACTCGCCTTCGCCACCTTCGCCGCCTTCGGCTTCCTCGCCTTCGGCTTCTTCCTCGTCCTCGGCCGCCGCCCGCGTGACCGAGGTGACCACGACCGGCTCCTCGGGATCCACGTCGGTCGTCACGCCGGCCGGAAGCGGCAGGTCGGAAACGCGAATCGAATCGCCCAACGTCAGTTCCGAGATGTCCACGACGATCTCGTTCGGAATGTCCTCGGGACGGGCCCACACGGTGAGGCTGAACAGGATCTGGTCGACCATGCCGTTCTCCCGGGTGACTTCCTGAGCCTCGCCCTCCACGGTGATGGGCACGTCGACGCTCAGCTCCCGGGCCCGGTCGATCAGCACGAAGTCCACGTGGTGCACCGTGTGGCGGACCGGATGACGCTGGATGTCCTTGACGATGGCGAGGTTGGTCTCACCGTTCATCTCCAGGTCCAACAGCGCATTCAACCCGGCGTCCGTCGAAAGCGCCGCGCGCAGGTCGTGCCAGTCGACGGCGACGGGCACCGGCTCGATGCCCTGCCCGTAGACGACCGAGGGAATCATCCCTTCCGCACGCAGCCGGTTGGAGGGGCGCGAGCCGCGCGGGCGGCCCGTCTTCACCGCGAGTCTGATCTCAGCCATCGGAAACTCCTACTTCATGAGATCGCGCCGGAGCGCAGGGATCTGGACGAAGTGACGAGCCTACCGATCCGACCGGTCGGCCTCCCAAGCGGCCGAACTACTTCTGATTCTCCCCGTCGAAGATCTCCGACACACTGGTGTCCTCGAACACCGCGTCGAGCGCGTCGGCGATCATCCCGGCGACCGAGAGGACCTCGAGTTTGTCGATCAGCTTCTCGTCGGACAACGGCAGCGTGTCCGTCACCACGACCCTCGAGATCGCGTCGTTGTTCTTGAGCCGATCGGTCGCCGGGTGGCTCAGCACCGGATGGGTGGCCATGACCCAGACGTCCTCGGCCCCGTGGTCGACGAGGATGTCGGATGCGGCGCAGATCGACCCGGCGGTGTCGATCATGTCGTCCAACAGGATGCAGTGGCGACCCTTCACGTCACCGATCACATCTGCGGCAACGACCTCGTTTGCGGTGCCCTTGGGTCGAAACTTGTTCACGAACGCGAGATCGGCACCGATCAGCCCGCTGAAGCGCTTCGCCGCCTTCACGCCGCCGGCATCAGGCGAGACCACCACCGGATCGTCCGGGGCGTTCTGGTCGATGTAGTCCAACAGCACCGGCATGGCGGTGAGGTGGTCGAAGGGGACGTCGAAGAAGCCCTGGATCTGACCGGTGTGCAGATCGACGCTCACCACCCGGTCGGCGCCGGCCGCCTGGAGCATGTCGGCGATCAACTTGGCGGTGATGGGTTCGCGTCCTTCGGCCTTGCGGTCCTGCCGTGAATAGCCGTAGTACGGGCACACCGCCGTGATGCGCTTCGCCGAGGCCCGCTTGGCGGCGTCGATCATGATGAGCTGTTCCATGATCGAGTGGTTGACCCGGCCCCCATGGGTCTGGAGGATGAACACGTCGGCGCCGCGGAGGGACTGGCCGAATCGGCAGTGGATCTCCCCGTTGGCGAACTCGCGGAGGTTCGTCTGGCCCAACTCGACGCCCAGTGACTCGGCGATGTCGGCGGCCAACTGGGGGTGGGCCCGCCCGGCGTAGATTTGCAGCCGCTTCTTGGTGACCAGCTCCATGGGGCCTTCCGATCGTTCGCCTGGAATCGCCGATGGTAGTGCCCGAGCCGGTCGGCCGGCGGACAGGACCGTCCGGGACCTTTCAGTCGGACGGATCGCCGCGGCGGCCAGGTCGTGGTCCCACCTGTGCGTCCGGGGCGACGACCGATCCCACCTCGAGGGTCACGTAGGGGCCCACTCGGGCCCGCGCACCGATGGTGCTCGCATATGCCGTGCTCCGTTCGACGACGGCGCCCTCGGCGACGACCGTGTCGACCAGGTGGGCTTCGGGGCCGAGCACGCTTCGGGCACCGACGACGGTCGCTCCCTTGAGCACCGTGCCCGGAAACAGCGTCACGTCGGTGTCCAGCTCGACGGAACGATCGACATAGGTCGCCGCCGGGTCGACCATCGTGACCCCGGCCCGCATCCAAGCCTCGTTGATCCGGGCGCGCAGGATCGCCTCGGCGCCGGCGAGTTGCACCCGGTCGTTCACCCCGCGGGCCTCGGCAGCATCCTCCACGGTGTGGACGGCGATGGCGTGTCCGGTGGACGACAACAGCCGGATCACGTCGGGGAGATACATCTCGCCCTGGGCGTTGTCGGTACCCACCTGTGCCAGCGCCTCGGCGAGCAGCGGGCGTCGGAAGCAGTAGATGGATGTGTTCACCTCGGTGACGGCCCGTTGCTCGGCCGTGGCGTCGGCATCTTCGACGACCTCGAGCACCTGACCGTCCGGGGCGCGGATGATGCGTCCGTAGCCGGAGGGGTCGTCCAGTCGGGCGGTCAGCAGGGTCGCCGCCGCGCCCCGACCGCGATGGGTCGTCACCAGTCGGGTGAGCGTCCCGGGCCGGAGGAGCGGTGCATCGCCGGGCACCACGATCACGTCACCTTCGTCGCCCGGGTCCAGGGCCCGCAGACCGCTGGCCACGGCGTCGCCGGTGCCGAGCTGCTCTTCCTGGACCGCGAAGGTCACGGCGACCTCGTCGGGGTCCTCGGTGAGCTTGCCGGTCAGCCGATCGGCATGATGGCCGACCACCACCACGACCGGTGAGGGGGCGACCTCGACCAACGAGTCCAGGACATACCGGATCATCGGGCGGCCACAGAGCAGATGCAACGGCTTGGGACGGGTCGACCGCATCCGAGTGCCCTGCCCGGCCGCGAGGACGATCGCACACAGGGGCCGTTGCGTTCCGTTCATCTCCCCTGGTCTAGCGGTTCCCGCCGCCGCGGTGACCCATGGAACCGGCGGCGCCCCGAAGTCCGGGAGTCGTGACCGGTAGCGTGCCGGTGTGGCCCGATTCGACGTGGATCCCGGTCTGGCTGCGGAGGTGACGACCCGACTGGGGTGTCCACTGCCGTCGAACTGGACCGAGGTCGACGACCTGTATCAACACTGGCTCTCCCAGGTCTGGTTCGACCCGATTGCCAAGATCGCCGCAGTCCGGGCCGGGCGTGAGCCGCCGGGCGCGGATGCCGACGCCTGGTGCCGAGAATGGCTCGCGACCGGGTTGGGTGGAACCTGCTGGGGTCAGTCGGTCGCCTTCGCCGCGATCATCGCCCACGCCGGGGCGGACACGTGGATCGGCATGGAGCGCATGGCCGACGTCGACGGCATCGACTTCCACTGCCACGTGGCCGCCGAGAAGGACGGCGCCCCGGTGGTCTACGACCTGATCCACGCGACCAGCGGCGGACTCCCGCTGCGCGACGGTGCGGTCTCGACCCGTGGCCCGCTTCGGGTCGGCTTCGAACTCGTCGACGGGCGGCTCGAGCACGTCGTACGGGCCGAAGGGTCCCCGTTCCGCTACCACCTGCTGTCCACCAGGATGGACCGCACCGACGTGGCCGCTTTCTGCAGGGTGTCTGCGACCCATTCGGGACTCCGCCGGGACCGCTTCTTCGCGCGTCTCCTGCCCGGTGACACCATGGTCAAGGCCCGGCGTTCGGCCGACGGTCACGCACTCGAGGTGACGACCTGGTCGGGTGGTTCGGGCCGAGCGACGACCAGGACGTTCGACGACCTCGACACCGGATTCGCGGCGCTCGGATGGAACCGTTCGACGATCGATGCGCTCGAACGGGCCGGACTCGTGCGACAGGTCGACGGCTCGACCCGATTCGTGTGAGGGATCTCTTGCTCGGGGGGGAGGGCTCGAACCTCCATTGCCGGATCCAAAGTCCGGTGTCCTGCCGGTTGGACGACCCCCGATCGGGAAGTCCACACGGTACCGTGCCCGTGCGAGGGGACCGAACCGGACCGTCGTCACCGGACCACGTCCTCGTTTGGTCTCGGCGGGGCACTCTTTACTAGGTTCAGGGCCCTCATGGGATCACTGGTCAAGAAGCGCCGGAAGCGCATGCGGAAGAAGAAGCACAAGAAGATGCTCAAGCGCACGCGTTTCCAGCGGCGGGCCGCAGGCAAGTAGACCCAGCCCGGTCGTCGACCCGCCGGTCGCCGACCACCGATTCCGCGTCGTTCAGTCGTGCCCCGGTTCAGGGGGCAAGGTGTGCACGACGAGGTGCCCGTCGCCGGGGTGGTTCCCGGCGACGAACCAGGTGCTGCCACTGCCTGCGAGGACCGGTCGCGCGCCGGAGGCCTCGGCGAGGCGATCCCGCCACCGCGGCAAGTCTGGGCTCGACCAGGAGCGCCGCGGGTTCCAGATCGTTCACGCCCTCGCCACGCGGTCCCCCGAGCTCGTCCCAGGCCGCATAGACCGCCGGGGTGGAACAACCGAAGGGCGGGATGAGCAGGGTGTAGGTGGCGGGCTCGAACGGCAACGGTTCGACCACCTCGCCGACGCCGGTGACCCTGGCCCGTCCACCTCGTACGCAGAACGGCACGTCGGCACCCAGGGACACCGCGGTGACCGGATCACACCTGTCCGCCCAGCGCAGGATCGCCGCGGCGTCCGCCGACCCACCGCCGAGGCCCGCTCCGGCCGGGATGCGTTTGACCATCCGGACTCCGGCACGTCGCCCGGTGGATGCCAGAGCCCGGAGTACGGAGTTGTCCTCTCCGGTCGTCACCGACAACCCGCCGGCCACGGGTACCACTTCGAAGGAGTCACCTTCGGGGTCGACGTGGAGCTCATCGACAAGGTCGACCGTGACCATCTCGGCGTCGAGCAGATGGAATCCGTCCTCGCGGACACCGGTGATCCGCAGTGAAAGCGTCAGCTTGGCCGGCGCCGTGACCACCCTGGGGGCGGTCTCGGTCGGATCGGATGCCTGCACGGTGGTTCTCCTCATCGTCGCAGCGGCGTCGACCCTACTGGTCCCCGTCGACCGCCTCGGCCAGTCTCGCCCAGTCTCCGACGGCGAGCGTCTCGGGCCGGGCCGACGGGTCGATTCCGGCTCTGGCGAAGGTCTCGGGGGTGACGAGGCCGGCGAGTGACCGGCGAAGCATCTTGCGACGCTGTCCGAACGCGGCGCGCACCAACGTGAACACCGACTCGGCGTCGGCCGACGCCGACGGTCGACCCTGGGGATGCCGGACGATCTCGACCAACGCGGACTCGACCCGTGGGCGCGGCAGGAACACGTCGGGACCGACCCGACCCACCAGTCGGGCGGTCGCCCACCAGGCGACCTTCACCGAGGGGATTCCGTAGGCACTGTCGCCCGGGCCGGCCACCAGTCGGTCGGCGACCTCACGCTGGACCATCACGAGCATCCGGGCGATCGCCGGGACGTCATCGAGGAGATCACAGATCAGTGGCACGGCGATGTTGTACGGAAGATTTGCGACCAGTCGCCACTGCGTCGCCCCCCTCAGGAGCTCCGGCCAGTCGAGATCTCCGGCATCGGCCTCGACGACCCGGACACCGGAGCCGTCGACGACCTCGGTGAGCACGGGAACGAGATGGCGGTCGACTTCGACGGCGGTGACCGACGCTCCGGTCTCGGCCAGAGCCAGGGTCAACGATCCGAGTCCGGCTCCGATCTCGACAACGTGGTCACCGGGGCCGATGTCGGCAAGGCGGGCGATGCGTCGGACGGTGTTGGGGTCGACGACGAAGTTCTGACCGAGTGCCCGGCTGGGGCCGAGATCGTGGGCTCCGAGCAGATCGGTGACCTGACGACGGGTGAGGGTCACCCCAGGAGTCTGATGCTCACCAGGTGGCCGTGACCGAAACGACGCCGGCACTCAACGGTGCGAGCTGGGCGAAGATGGAGGTGTCGAGGTCGAGGATCCGCCCGGCACCGTACGGTCCGCGATCGTCGACGACGCAGGTGGCCGTCCGGCCGTTCGAAGCGGTGATGTGGACCACCGTGCCGAACGGCAGGGTCTTGTGGGCGCACCCGTTGTGCGGGTCGTTGTAGTAGCTGGCGACACCGTGCTCGGCATTGGAGGTCGCGGCCGGCGCCGGAGCCGGAGCCGTTGTCGGGGCCGGGGTGGTCGGTGGCGCCGTTGTGGTCGGGGGCAGGGTCGTCACCGAGGTCGGCGGTGCGCTCGTCGTGGAGGGAGCCGCCCAGGTGCTGGACGACGGTGCCGTCTGCGGCGGAGTGCTGGTCGTCACTGTGGTGGGCGCAGCTTCGGTGGTCGATGTCGTGGCTTCGCTGGTGGCCGTGACCCGCGCGGCCTTGATCCCCGATGCGTGATGGCCACCGGAATCCTGAGCCTCGGCGGGTGCCCGGGCGATCAGCGCCGGAACCGCGAGCAGGAGTGCACCGAGACAGAGCAGCACCTGGAGCCGCTTCGTCGTCCGTTGCGAGTGGCGGACATGGGCGTAGCGGGGATGACGGTGCGGTGACATGACAGTCAGGCACCCTAGGTGAGTCGTAACGAAACCGCAAACATCGACACGCATCCGTTACGCACGTCAGACGCACCGATCACGCGTCCGTGCGACCGCGCGCCGGTCAATCCAAGCGGAAGACGGTCGCCGCGTTGGCCCAGACGGCCTCGGCCAACTCGGCCGGGCGGCAACCGCGCACTTCGGCGATCGCGGCGCCCACCAAGGGCACCCACGCGGGCCGGTTGGTCTTGCCACGAAAGGGAACCGGAGCCAGAAACGGACTGTCGGTCTCGACCAGCACCCGATCGCCGGGACAGAGCGCGGCGGCGGCGCGCACGTCCGCGGCATTCTTGAAGGTCGCGATGCCGCTGAAGGACAGCATCGCGCCACGGTTCAGACAGGCTCGTGCCTCGTCGGGACCGCCCGTGAAGCAGTGGATGATCGTGCGGTCGGGCATCCCCTCCGCGTCGAAGATCGCAAACGTGTCGTCCCAGGCGTCGCGGGTGTGCACCACCAGCGCGAGGTCGTACCGCTTCGCGAGGTCGAGCTGCTCGGCGAACGCGCGGCGTTGCGCGTCCCGCGGAGAGTGCTCGTAGTGGTAGTCGAGTCCACATTCGCCCACCGCCACCACCCGGGATTCGCCCAGGAGCGCTTCCAATCCGTCGGTGCCGCGGGAGGCATCGTGGGGATGCAGGCCCACCGTGGCCCACACGCCGTCCTGCGCTGCGGCGATGGCGACTGCGGTGCGTGCCGATTCGAGGTCGGTGGCGATCGTGATCAGGCGTGCGACGCCGTTGGCCCGCGCCGCGCCGACCACCTTGCCCGCCGCGGCGAGGGTCGCGTCCAGGTCGAGCTGCGATGTCGTGTCGTCGTCGCCCGGATCGGCAGGATGGTCGTCGTGAAGGCTCAGGTGGCAGTGGGTGTCGATCCACGGGCCCGCAGCCGCGAGCGCCTCGTGGTCGACCGTGTCGCCGCTCACGATTCGACCGGCCTCATGCGTGGGAACAGCGGTGTGCCCTTGTCCACCCGACGGCCGGCCACATAGCCGCCCCAGGACGTGTCGGCCGGAATGCGCTGGTCGGCGACCTCGCCGTCGCACCCGATGCGCCGCCAGATCTCCTGGGTGGCGCCGGGGAGCGCGGGCGAGGCGAGAATCGCCACGATCCGCAGCACCTCGAGTGCGTCGCCCAACACCGCTTGCACCTCCGGGCCCGGTTCGGCCTTCCAGGGCTCGGTCGCTTCGAGCAACGCATTCGCCTCGCGCAGCAACCGCCAGGTGGCGTCCAGGGCGGTCGACGGTTGTACGGCCTCCCACGCGGCCGTCGCGTCGGTCACCACCTGGGCCGCAACGGCCGCCAGCGGGGAATCGGCCCGCGGCGCGGTGCCGATCCCGTCGCACTTCTTGGCCAGGACCGTGGCGACCCGCGCCAGCAGATTACCGAGGTTGTTGGCCAGGTCGGTGTTGTAGCGGGCGATCATCGCCTCTTCGCTGAAGTCGCCGTCCGGTCCGAAGTTCAGATCGTGGAGCAGGTGGTGCCGGACGCCGTCGACGCCGAACTGATCGACGAGTTCGGCCGGGGTGATCTGGGTGAGCCCGGACTTGGACATCTTCTCGCCACCGACCAGCAGGAAGCCGTGCACGTCGATCCGGTGGGGCGGTTCGATGTCGGCGGCGAGCAGCAGCGCCGGCCAGTAGACGCAGTGGAACCGGAGGATGTCCTTGCCGATGACGTGGTGGACATGCGGCCACCAGGTGGCGAAACGGTCCTGGTCGGTGCCGTAGCCCACGGCGGTCGCATAGTTGATGAGCGCGTCGTACCAGACGTAGAACACCTGCGAGGTGTCCCAGGGGATCGGTACGCCCCAGTCGATGGACGAGCGTGAGATCGAGATGTCGCGCAGTCCTTGACGGATCAACCCCAGGGCCTCGTTGCGCTTGCCGAGGGGTCGGATCGCCTCGGGATGGGTCCGGTAGTGCTCGAGGAGCGGTTCGGCGAAGTCCGAGAGCCGGAAGAACCAGTTGCGCTCGCTGAACGACTCGACCGGGCGATGGTGGACCGGGCACAACCCGAGCCCGTCAGGGTCGGGGTTCTCGTCCAGGTCATCGGCGGTGTAGTACTCCTCACACGACACGCAGTAGAGACCCGAGTAGTCCCCCTCGTAGATGTGGCCACGGTCGAAGACCTGCTGGAGGAGCATCCTCACGGCGCGGTGGTGGCGGGGTTCGGAGGTTCTGATGAAGTCGTCGTTGCTGATGTCCAGGAGCTTCCATGCGGCGGCGAAGTGCGCGGCGTTGACGTCGGCCTGCTCCTGGGGGGTGCGTCCGGCCTCGTCGGCCGAGCGCTGCACCTTGAGACCGTGTTCATCGGTACCGGTCAGAAAGAACACGTCGTCGCCCAGCAGCCGATGCCAGCGCGCCAGGGCGTCGGCGGCGACCGTGGTGTACGTGTGGCCGACGTGGGGCGCGTCGTTGACGTAGTAGATCGGGGTGGTCACATAGAAGCGGCCCGGGGTCCCCACGGCGTTCTCGGTGTTCATCGGGGGCCAACCCTACCGACGACCTCCGACGGACACGGAACGACTATCCCGCGGCCCGACACGGCCGGGAATCGGGCGAGGATCCGGATCAGTCCCCCGGCCGACCGCTCGGATGCTCCATCCACGGACGCAGGACGGCCACGCTCCGGTCGGGGTCGTCCGGGTCGAGCTTCACCTGGATCGGGTCGCGGCGACCGTCGTCGTCATCGTCGGCCTCGATCTCGATCTGCGTCGACTCACGCCCGAAAACGGCCTTGTCGATGCCGAGGCCGATTCCCGAAAGGCTCGCGCCGAGCACCGAGGTGGCGCCCCACCGTTGCAGTTTCGATCCGAAGGCCTCGTCGGAATCCTCCTCGTCGACCTCCACACCCCGGGATCCGTCGTGCGGGCCTTCGTCATCGACCCGGGGCACGACCTGCGCCTCGATCAGCCAGGTCTCGTCCTCATCGACGTCGTCGTCATCGACGTCGCCTCCGGCCTCGGTCCCGTCCAGCACGCCGGGGAGTCGGTCGCCGAGTTCGATGACCTCGGCACCTGCCGACTGATCCTCGACCGGCTCGTCGTCATCGTCCCAGATGTCCGCGCCCGGCACGACCGAGCCGCCGGGCAGGCCGGCTTTCGTCTCGTCGCCTCCGAGGCCGATCGTTCATCACCAGCCCAGCTTAGGACCAACGTGGAACGACGCGTCAGGGTCGCCACCCGTCCCGGCGAGGACTCATCGACCGGTCTGCGGATCGGGGCCGGCAGGTTCGTCCCGATCCAGGTCGATCGCGAGGTCGTAGACCCTGCGCCGGGAGACCCGGTGGTCGTGGGCCACTTCTCCAACGGCGTCCCGTGTGGAAAGACCTGCCGCACGCCTGGCCGCCAGTGCTTCCTTCAGCAGCGTGTCGTCGGGTTCCGCGTCCGGGGGGGCCGGGCCGACGACGATCACGTACTCGCCTCGCGGCGCCACGGACCGCACCTCGCCCAGGACGGCCGCGAGGGAACCACGAAGATGTTCTTCGTGCAGCTTGGTCAGCTCCCGCCCCAGCGCGACCTGACGATCACCACCGCAGGCGACCTCGAGGTCCTCCAACGTGCGGATCAGCCGGTGGGGCGCCTCATAGAGGATGACGGTTCGGCGCTCCGCCGCGACCTGGGCGATCCGATCCTGGCGGGTCGCGCCCTTGCGCGGCAGAAACCCCTCGAAGACGAACCGGGCGGTCGGGAGCCCCGAACCCACCAGCGCCGTGGTGTGGGCGGACGGACCCGGGACGACCTCGACGGGGTGGCGCGCCGCGAACACCGCGTGGACCACCTCCGCACCGGGGTCGGCGATACCGGGCATCCCCGCGTCGGTGACCAGGGCGACCCGCTCGCCCGCCTCCACCCGACGCACGATCTCGGCCGCGACCTCCGCTTCGGTGTGGTCGTTGGCCACCAACAGCTTCGGTGCGGCGATTCCCAGATGGGCGAGGAGTCGACCGGTGCGACGGGTGTCCTCGCAGGCGATCGCGCTCGCCTGGGCCAGCGTTGCCGCAGCCCGGGCCGTGAGGTCGTCCAGGTTCCCGATCGGCGTGCCCACCAGCACCAGCGCTCCCGCTCCGGATCCGCTTCTCGCCATGGGTCAAGTGTGGCGCAACCCCGACTCGTCCGGACACTTCACCAGCCAGGTGCCCGCCGTGTGAGTCGAGGCGACGGAACGCGAACCGTTCACCGGCGACGATGCCCAGGCGGGCGAACGCACCGGCCTCGGCCTCGAGCACGGTGTGCGCGCGGAACACCCAGGCGCTCAACCGGTTGGGCGGCACCGTGGCCGTGGTCAGCACCCTTCCCGACCGGTCGCACCAGGCGACGTCGATGGCGAATCGCATTCCGAAGGTGTGGATCTGGCGCGCGGGCTTCAGCACCAGGACGTGCCGGTATCCCTCCCGACCCAGCAGACCATGTCTTCGCTCGCGCGCCGAGGTCGCGACGTCGGCTGGTGCGATCGGCCGGCACGACCATCCGGTCGTGTCGCAGGTGACGGCATCCACGGGTTCCACGCCGCGTCCGTACCCGGTTCCGCGCCGCGTCAAACGTTGAAGCGGAACTCCACGACGTCGCCGTCGGCCATCACGTAGTCCTTGCCCTCGACGTGCAGGGTTCCCGCATCGCGGGCCGTGTGCCACGATCCGGCCGCGAGCAGCTCGTCACAGCCGATGACCTCGGCGCGAATGAACCCGCGCTCGAAATCGGTGTGGATGACCCCCGCCGCCTGTGGCGCTTTCGATCCGGCCCGGAACGTCCAGGCCCGGGACTCGGATTCGCCCGTGGTGAAGAACGTGCGCAATCCGAGAAGCTGATAAGCGGTGTGCAGAAACCGCGGCAGCGCCCCTTCGCCCAGGCCGAAGGCGTCGAGCATCTCGGCCCGCTCGTCACCGGTGAACTGCGCCGCCTCCGCCTCGAGCTGCACGCACATGCCGATCACCTCGCCTGCTCCGCCGAGCTCGGCGACCACCGGTGCCACCACGGCATCACCGTCGTCGAGCTGGTCCTCCCCCAAGTTGACCACGGCCATCACCGGCTTGTTCGTGAGCAGGAAATAGCCGGAGAGCAATGCCCGCTCGGAGTCGTCGAGCGTGGACCGGTACAGCGGAGTTCCTTCTGCCAGCAACTCCTGGGCATGCTCCAGCGCCCGAATCTCATCGACGATCGCAGGGTCCTGTCTCGCCGCCTTGGCGCGTTTGGGCAGCTGTGCTTCGACCGCTTCGAGATCTGCCAACGTGAGCTCGATCTCCAGCACCTGCAGATGGTCGAGCGGATCGGTCGGACCGGGCACGTCGCCGTCGCCGAACGCACGGAGCACGTAGACGATCGCGTCGACCTCCCGGATTCCGCCCAGGAACCGGTTGCCCAGACCCTCCCCTCTGCTCGCGCCCTCGACGAGACCGCCGATATCCACGAACTGGACCGATGCCGGTATCACCTTCCGGCTCGCGCTCATCTCGGCGAGCCGGTCGAGCCGGTCATCGGGCACCTTCGCCACGCCGACGTTGGGATCCGTCGTCGCGAACGCGTACGGCGCGGCCAGGGCGCCACCGCCCGCCAGGGCGTTGTAGAGCGATGACTTCCCGGCATTGGGCAGGCCCACGAACCCGAATCGTTCCATGGCCCGCCAAGGTATCGGCACCTCGTCGCCCTCGAACCATCGCGCACCACACTCCGCGGCCCCGACGAGACGAGGCCCATTGTGGCCACGGACCCACCGGCCGGTAGCGTGGTCGACCATGTCGAAGCGGACGCTCAAGAAGAAGATCAACGCCCGCCGCAAGAAGGCGAACCACGGCACCAAGCCCAACGCGGGCAAACGCGGCAGCTGATCGGCGCGGCCGTCACGTCAGCGGCCAGAGCTCCGGATCGAGCCAGGCGGCAAAGGCGACCACCGCCACCATCACCACCCAGAACACCACCGTTCGCCATCCGGGCCGCCGTCGGCCCTCCATGAGGCGGTCGGCCACCACGGTCGCGCCCAGATCGGTCCGGAACGACCGACCGGCCTCACGGGCGGGAAGGATCAACACCAGGCCCATGGCCACACCGGTCAGGCGGATGGTCAGATCCCGAAACGCCGTTGCCGAACCTTGGTGGACGATGGCACGGTCCACGGCGACCCCGACGAGTGCCAGTCCCGCCGCGGGGAGTGCCCGCAACAGCCCGACCACGACGTTGCGGGCGAAGCGCACCGGGGCGACGATCCCTGCTCCCGCGTCATGCCAGCGTCGACGTTGGGCGCCGATCCGCTGCCGATGTCGGTGGGCGGCGAGATCGCCCACGGTGGCGAGCCAGGGGATGACGACGAGTGCGAGCACCCCGCCCAGCAGGATCGGCGACGCGGACAACAGCGCGATGGCCGCGGTCGCGGCCGGCCAGGTCACCCAGCCCCGCCGTCCGTCACCTGGTCCGATCACGGGTGGGCTGCCGTCGTGCCAGGGGGCGAACCCGGCGGGTCGGGGTGGCGCGACGGGCGGAGGTGGGACGACTGGCGGCGCCACGACGGCGCGGACTTCCGCCTCGGATGGTTCGGGCACCGGAATCGGCGACACCTCCACGGCCGCCGGGGCGGCGACGGGTGCGGCAGCTGCTGCAGGAAACCCGAGGTGGACCTGGGACGTGGCCGGTGCGTCGTGCAGACCGAGTCGGGCCACGAAGGCGTCGGCCGTGGCCGGGCGATGGGCCGGATCGAGCTCCATCCCGTCGAGAATTCCCGCAGAGACCAGCGCCGGCACCTCGCCACGCAGATCTGCCGGGGCCGGGAGCCGGATACCGGCCTGCCGGTCGAACACATTGGTCGGAGTCACCCCGGTCAGCAGCTTGTACGCGGTCGCGGCCAAACCGAACACGTCACAAGGCGGACCGCTCAGCGCACTGCCCGCGTACTGCTCGGGAGGCGCATAACCGGGGGTGACCGCACGGGTCAACGAACCGGAGATGTCGTCACCGAACCGACGGGCCAGGCCGAAGTCGATCAGCACGATCCGCCGCGAGGGGTCCAACATGATGTTGGACGGGTTGATGTCGCGGTGCAACAGACCGGCCTCGTGCACCGCTCGAAGCGCTCGTCCCACCCGCCCCACCACTTCCAGGGCCTCGTCGACGCCGAGCGGTGCGCCCCGTGATGCGAGCAATTCGCCCATCGAGGTGCCTTCGATCAGCTCCATGATCAGGTAGGCGGTGCCGTTGAGCTCGAGCACTTCGAAGACCCGGACGATGCCGGGATGGTTGAAACGCGCCAGTGCTGCGGCTTCGCGCCCGAAGCGCACGCGTGCCGCTTCGAATCCGTCGACGTCGGGAGCGGCCACGGTCACCTCGAGGCCTCGACGGTGGGCGGTGAGCGGAAACAGCTCCTTGATCGCGACGGAACGATCGAGGCGCAGGTCGTCGGCCCGGTAGGTGATGCCGAAGCCGCCCCGCCCCAGGACCGCGTCGATCCGGTAGCGCCCGACGAGTTCCGTGCCGGCCGGGAGTGCGGTCGGCGGATAGGCATCGGCCCCGTGGGACACCTCGGGCACAGGATCGACCACAGCAGTGAGGTCGTCGTCGACGTGTTCGGCCCCCTCGAGCCCACCTCCCACCGGGGTTCCACACCAACCACACATCGCCCAGTCATCCTCGATCTGACCGCCGCAGCTCGTGCAACGCGCCGCGCCGACCTCGTCGCTCGGCGGGCGACTCGACCCCCCGTCGGTCCATGAGGACACGGGCGTCAACAGTGGGTGTGTTCGGTCACCGACGTGTCGGCCGACTGGTCCTCATTGAGGTTGTCGACTGCCGTGGCGATCTCGTGCAGTTCGAGCGGCTCACAGCGAAGGTCGATGACCGCCCACATCGTGAACGAGTACGGGTACAAGAACAAGGGCAGCACCGTGGCGCAGAAGAGTCCGACCACGACGATCGGGATGACCGGCGGGGGGACTTGGGCGGCTTCGAACACGACCACCGATGCGAGCACGCAGAACAGCGCGAACAGGGTCACGCACAGGTTCAGCATGTACGCGCCGAAGAAGAAGTCACTCTGGCGCTCCAGCGTGTACCCGCAACCCGGGCAGTGTCGACTGCGACGGATCCAACGGTGGAACTGACCGTCGCTCCCACATCGGGGACAGCGGAGCCGCAGGGCACGCCCGAACATGCGCCAGCTCGACGGTACGGTCGCGAGTACATCCGCGACCAGAAGTTCCTCGGTCACGGATCAAGCCTCTCAGCGATCACGTTGGCTCCGCAACGTCGTCCGCAGTTCGGCCGCCGCGTCGATGCCCAACCACCGGTCGACGCGCTCCCAGTACGGGTCCGAATCGGCGTCGAAAAGAGCGTTGCGGTGGAAACGGTCGTGTTGCACCAACCTCGCCTGATCGCTCGCGAGCGGGTCGACCGGCGAGCCGACGCCACCGGTGTTGATCGCCATCCAGTGATCCAGGTAGCCGTCGACGATCGTCCTGAACTCGCCGACCGACCCTGCCGGCACCGAAGCCGCGAGTCGCCACGGGGACATCGCAACTGCCCGGCGCGGCGGCACGCGGACGATCACGATGTCGGGGATGTCGGCCGCGTCGCGGTGCAGACGGCTCAACGGTTGGTAGATCTCGTCCACGTAGTCGAGATTCACCGCCAGGTCGATACGGGGCAGCAGGTCGACCAACAGGCGCACCCGCTCCACCCCGTCGTCGACACTCCCCGCCCACTCCACCGCGAGATGGGGCACGAGAGAACGACTGGGCGCGAACACGTGGAAGGTCCGGGTCCAGCTCGGCTGCTCGCCATCATCGATGCGCAGCTCGGTGACCACCGCCTTGTCGAGGTTCATTCCCGAGAGTTCCTGCACCTCGCCGACGACCGCTCCGGTTCCCACGGCCTCGAGCGGCAGGGCCTTTTCAGGTCGCAATCCCTCCCTCGCTCCGACCCGGTCGATGATCTGGCTATGTAGCAGTTCGGCGTCGTCCACGTCCCACCTTTCCGGTCGGGCCCGTCACCAGCATAGAGCGCAACCACCAGCGAGTCGCCCGACGCCTGGGTGGTCAGGTCCTTCGCCGACGTCGAAGTACCGAAACGACCACGACCACGATCGCGCCCATCGCGGCAACTCCCAGGATCCACGCCGTCGTCCTTCCATCGTGCTGCTTCGATCCGGCGGTCAGCCCGCCGGAGGCCCCCGTGACCGGCCGAGTCGTGGCAGCGCTCGCAGACGTCGACCTGTTGGTCGGTCTCGCCGGTTGCGTCGTCGTCGTTGTCGTGGTCGTGGTCGTCGGTGCCTGCGGCGACGCCACCACCTTCGCGACCCAGGCCGCCATGTCCGCGTACCCTTTCGGTGTCAGGTGCAGGCCGTCATCGACGACGTCCCCCGGCTGGATGGCGCCCGACCAGTCGGCCACGCTCGCGTTGGGATACCGACCCGTTGCCGTGCGGATGATGGCGTTTGCCTGCCGGTAGTAGGGACGCGCCTCGGGAATCGTCAGCCAGAGCACGCGGTGCACCCCGCGGAGCGCCGCCAGCAACGCGTCGACCCGGGGGGTGAACACCGAGGGGGTGCCACTGTCGTTCGCGCCGAGCTCGACCACCACGGTGGTGAAGTCGGTGCCATGCGCCCGCAGCACGTCCAGTCCCACCGCGGTGGAGCGGGACTCCTTCGCGTCGAAGGTGACATCCCAAGCGGGAAGATCCTGGGCAATCCGATCACCTGTGCCCAGGATGATGCTGTCCCCGATCACCAGGAGCCGTGGCTTACGGGTGGACGTCGCGGTCGAGGCGTGCGCCGACGGAACGACGATCAGCGCCAACGCGACGAGGGCCGACACGAAGCCCACGAGCCCGACCCGGCGATGCAGCGTGGCCGAGCGTGCCGTGGAACGAACGTCGTACACCACCCCATCCCAGCACACCGGAACCCCGACGACCCGCATCAGAACCGGACGATCGACCCTTCGCCGTGCGCCCGCAACCTCGTGCGCCCACAACGTCCGGGACCTACGCTGCCCAGGTGCGAGTGACCGCCATCGACCATGTGCAACTCGCGATGCCGGTGGGACGCGAATCCGATGCCGTGGCCTTCTACGAGGACGTGCTGGGAATCCCCAAGGTCGACAAACCGCCCCACCTCGCGGTCCGCGGGGGGTGTTGGTTCGAGCGTGGTGACCTGAAGGTGCACCTCGGTGTGGACCGCGACTTCCGGCCCGCCACGAAGGCACATCCGGCCCTGCTCGTCGAGGACGTCCGCTCGCTGGCGCGCGCGATCCGCGACGCCGGCCTTCGGGTCGTCGACGACGAGCCACTGGCGGGTTACGACCGGGTCTATGCGGACGACCCTTTCGGGAACCGCATCGAGCTCATGGAGCCGCTCGACGCCGATCATCTCCCCTCGCGTGCCACCCGTGGAGATCCACAAAATCGCCAAGACTAGGCATTTACCTAGGGCGCTCGCATCGAAACCGTGTCACTATCGGATCGGGTGCCATGACTGTGGTGCACATCCCGGCAGGCGGGCCGCGCGGCCATCGAGGGCAGACCCGGATCGCTTCCGGGCAAAGGAGAGTTCGCGATGTATCACTCAGGAGTCGGTGGCGCGTCGGTGGGCGCCGGAGGTGTCCTGGCCGCGACCGGCTTCGCGTTCGCGGGGTACTTCTGGGCGGCTTTCGGGCTGTTGATCGTCGGATTGATCGTGCTCTGCCTCGCTTCGGCTCGGGAAATGGCACTGCGTAGACGCAGGGCCCACGACAACTGACTGCCATGCGACCTCAGAATCTCCAGAGAACGATCGCGGCGGTCATCGGGGTCCTGGCTGCCGTCGTCGCAGTAGTCGGCTGTGGATCGTCGAACGGCGCCGCATCGCACCGCTCCACCGCGAACCGTGGACCTGCCACCACCCTCGGCGCCAAAGGCCATGCTTCGGTTTCGGCAGGTGCGTCGGAGCAGGGCTTCAGATCGGGAAATGAAAAATCCGGACAGTCCGCCACGGACGCTGGAGGCGGGCCGAGTGGGTCTGACGGGCACGGCTCGAGTGCCGCTGCCGGGTCCCGTCCCGCATCCGGGTCTGGTGCAGGGTCACGCTCGTCGGCCGGTTCGAGTGGCGGGTCTCCTGGAACATCCGGTTCGTCCCCGTCGACGGGAAGGCATCCGAGAACCGTTGGCACGCTCCCGGAGCGTGCCGTCGTGCCCGTCATGGACACCGCACGAGCCAGCGTGCAGGAAGTCGTGCTCCTCCACGATGTGGCTGTCGGCCTCGCTCACCCCAACGGTCTACCCGGCAATCCAGCAGCGACCCAGGCGGCCCGGCTCGTCGAGCAGTTCACCGCACAGCATGCCACGCTCGTCGGGCTCGCCGAGGCGAGTCCGTTGACGGCTGCGGCCTACGAGCTGACCGACGCGCTGTCGGCCTACTCGACACTCGCCGAGTCGGTGCATTCCGCGGCGATTGCGAACGTCCAAAGTGTTGCCGTCGAAGTTCGCCGCGAAACTCGGTGCAGCAGATACGACCTGGAAGGGCGCGCTCAAACAGATCGACTCTGCACAGCATGCCGATCTGCTGGCCAACCTGGCTCCCTTGCTCATGCCGGGTGGGTCTTCGGCGACAGTTCCGCCTCCTCCAAAATGAGCGTTGCTGGTCGAGTTCCACCAGTGGCTGTCGATTCGTGCAGTGCCCGGTGGTGCGGCCCCGAGGGCGGGGGGCCGGCCCGTTGATCGCGGCGTTCACCACCGCGTTCGTCATCGTGACCGTTGGCTATCTGTTCTTCGTCGCGACGCTCAGCCGTCGACGTACCCGACCGCCTTCCGAGCTCGGTCCATCGCTGTTCTATGTCTTTCTCGTCCCGGCGCTGGATGAGGAACGGGTCATCGCCAACACGCTCGATTCTCTGATGGCGCTTCCGACCGAGCGCACGTTCACCGTGGTCATCGACGACGCTTCATGTGATGGAACCGCCGACATCGTCCGGCGTTACCCATCCCAGAGGGTCGGATTGTTCCAGCGTGTCTCCCCGGATGCCCGGGTCGGCAAAGGCGCGGCGCTGAATGCCGCCTATCTCGATGTTCGACGTCGGATGGCGGGCAACGCCGATCGGGTGGTCATAGCGGTGGTCGACGCCGATGGGCGACTCGAACCAGACGTGCTCGATCACGTCGACCCGATTCTTCGCACCCCGGGTACCGGGGCAGTGCAATTGATGGTGCGGATCTTCAACCGCGCCCACCTCTTGACGCGATTCCAGGACTTCGAGTTCGTGAGTTTCTCGGCGCTGCTCCAACGCGCCCGGCAACACATCGGCAGTGTCGGGTTGGGCGGCAACGGTCAGTTCGTGAGGTTGTCCGCGTTGCAATCGTTGGGCGACGCCCCTTGGAGTGACTGTCTGACCGAGGATCTCGATCTGGGAATCCGTCTCGCGATGGCCGGTTGGGACAACCGATTCACCGGCTCGAGCGTCGTCAGCCAACAAGGGGTCACAAATCTGGGAGTGCTGTGGCGGCAGCGGACCAGATGGATCCACGGCCACATGCAGTGTTGGAAGCTGATTCCCGACATCGTCAGATCAGACCTGCCGACGTCAGCGGTCGCGGACCTGCTGTACTACCTGGCCGCACCGCTGGTGCTTGCGCTCGCCTCGATCCTGTTCACCCTTCCGCTGATTCTGTTGGTCGCCGGTTTGACCGCTGGTGTTTCGATCGACCACCAGGGCTGGGGGGCCGTCGTGGTCGCAGTCATCTGGTATCTCGTCGCGTTCGCTCCGGCCATCCTGCTCGGGGCCGCGTACAACCGCACCGCGCGCGATGTCTCGCTCGCCCGCTCGATGGTGTTGAGTCACCTGTTGTTGTTCTACAACTACATCTGGTACGCAGCCGTGTGGCGGGCACTGGGCCGGATCGTCTTCCGCCGCAGTGGATGGACCAAGACGGCTCGGCTCGTCGAAGCGCCGGCAAACGATGCAGCGAGGCAGGCGTTCGCGGTGACCGGTGAGTCACGATGACGGTGCTCCGCGCCGTCCGCCGGGCGGCGCTCGTCGTCGGGACGCGACCCGAAGCGGTGAAGCTCGCCCCGGTCGTGTTGGCGCTTGCCGCGGATCCGCACTGGGAACCGTTCGTGATTTCCACCGGGCAGCACCGTGCCGTCGTCGACGAGGTGTTCGCCCTGTTCGACATCGTCGCCGATCGACGTCACGAATCGTGGGAACATACCGGGGAGTTGGCATCACTCCACACCGCGCTGGTCGATCGTCTGCACCAGGACTTGAGCGAGTTCGACGTCGACGCGGTGATCGTCCAGGGTGACACGGCATCCGCGTTGGCAGGCGCGCTCGCGGCGTTCTGGTTGCAGATCCCGGTGATCGACGTCGAGGCAGGGTTGCGAAGCGCGGATCTCACCGCGCCCTTCCCCGAGGAGGCGAATCGCCGGCTGATCACCCAGGTCTCGGCGTTGCATCTCACTCCGACTCCAGGGGCCAAAGCCGCCCTGGCGGCCGAAGGCGTGACGGGCGATGCGGTGCTCGTGACCGGCAATACGGTCATCGACGCGCTCCATTTCCTCCAGTCGCATCGCGCGATCTCGGCGGTGGGTGCGGGTCCGCCACTGCATCCGAGTGTGCTGGTGACCTGCCATCGACGCGAGAACTGGGGTGAACCGATGCGCCAGGTCGCCGATGCAGTGCACCGATTGGCAACAACTCATCCCGCGGTGGTGTTCACGGTGGCGACGCACCCCAACCCCGAGGTCCAACTCGTGTTCACCAGGGAGCTCGGCGGCCTTGCCAATGTCGAGGTCACCGGTCCCGAGGGCTATTCGTCGTTCGTGGCGATGCTGGCCGCGGCCGCTGTGGTGCTGACCGATTCGGGGGGCGTCCAGGAAGAAGCCCCGGCATTCGGGGTGCCGGTGCTGGTGCTGCGTGACGTGACCGAACGACCCGAAGGGGTGACCGCGGGCGTGGCACAGCTCGTAGGTACCGACCCCGAGGCGATCGTCAAAGCGGTGACGCGCCTGTTGTGCGACGCCAGCGCGCGCCGCTCGATGGCCCACGCCGTGAATCCCTACGGTGACGGGCAAGCCGCCAGGCGGACCGTCGCCGCGATGAACTGCTACTTCGACGGCGCACCTCGTCCCGACGAGTTCGCCGGGTCCTGACAAGAAATCGGGGAAGAACTGGGCATTTGCCTAGGGCGCTTTTCACCAGGCTGTGGCACGCTCCGACGAGCGAATGGTTTTCGGGGTGCATGCTCGCTCCGACGACCCAGCGACGATGCAACGAGATCTTCGGACGGGAATCGAGCGACCATGCACGGCACGATGACAAAGCGTTTTGGGAGCCAATCGGGCAGGGGCCTGCGGGGTCGGGTCGGGGCGATGGCCGCGGCCACAGCGGTGCTGGCTTCGTCGGTCGTGGGGGTGAACTTGGCACCGGTGGTGGGCGCGACGACACCGCCGCCGGGCAATATCGAAACGGTTGCAGGTGGGGGCACGGTACCCGTCGCCCACGGCGTCAATCCGGCGGGTCTGTCGGCCAGTCCGGAAGGGGTGGCGGTCGACGCCCAAGGAAACCTCTACTTCTCAGACTGGACGAGCAACGTGGTGCGCAAATTGTCGGCGGATCATCGAACCCTGACTGTGGTCGCCGGTGATGGCAGCTCGGGCTTTGCGGGTGATGGTGGCGCGGCGACGGCCGCGCAACTCGACTATCCCACGGGTGTGGCGGTTGACGGAGCTGGGGATCTGTTCATCGCAGACAGAGACAACAATCGGATACGAATGGTCGACACGGCCGGGAACATTTCCACGGTCGCGGGCGATGGCACCCCGGCCTTTTCGGGTGACGGTGGTGCGGCGACGGCCGCGCAACTCGACCAGCCATCGGATGTGGCGGTTGACGCGGCGGGGGACGTGGTGATCGCCGACACCTTCAACAATCGGATACGTATGGTCGACACCGCCGGGAACATTTCCACGGTCGCGGGCGATGGCACCTACGGTTTTGGTGGTGACGGTGGTGCGGCAACCGCTGCGCAACTCGAAAATCCTGCGGGAGTGGCCGTCGATGGGGCCGGGGAGGTGTTCATCGCCGACACCTACAACAATCGGGTCCGTGAGGTGAACGCCGGCGGCTATATCTCGACGATCGCCGGAACTGGTACGGCTGGATTCTCGGGTGATGGTGCTCTGGCGACAACCGCCGAGCTCGACTCGCCGTTTGGTGTGGCGGTCGATGCGTCAGGCGACGTGTTCATCGCGGATACCTACAACTATCGGATACGTATGGTGGACACGTCCGAGAGCATCTCCACAGTTGCCGGGAACGGCTTGGGAGGCTTTTCAGGTGACGGTGGCCCCGCGACGGCCGCGCGCCTTTCTTTCCCCCTACAGGTGGCGGTTGGAGTTTCAGGGCGTGTGGCCATCGTGGACTCCGTGACCCAGCGGGTGCGTGAGGTGGATACGTCTGGAGTGATCTCCACGATCGCCGGCGGCGGCTCCGACACCGGCTTCTCCGCGATCGGCGATGGCGGCCCGGCGACCGCCGCGAGTTTCCGGACCCACGGGTGTGGCGGTTGACGCGGCCGGGGAACGTGGTGATCGCCGACACCTACAACAATCGGATACGTATGGTCGACACGGCCGGGAACATTTCGACGATTGCGGGTGACGGCGCGCAGGGCTCTAGTGGTGACGGTGGTGCGGCGACCGCCGCGCAACTCGACCATCCCACGGGTGTGGCGGTTGACGGAGCTGGGAATTTGTTCATCGCAGACAGAGACAACAATCGGATACGTATGGTGGACACCGCCGGGAACATTTCCACGGTCGCGGGTGATGGCACCCCGGCCTTTTCAGGTGACGGCGGTGCGGCGACAGCCGCGCAACTCTGACCATCCCACGGGTGTGGCGGTTGACGCGGCGGGGGACGTGGTGATCGCCGACACCGACAACTATCGGATACGTATGGTCGACACGGCCGGGAACATTTCCACGGTCGCGGGCGACGGCACCCCGGCCTTTTCGGGTGACGGCGGTGCGGCGACAGCCGCGCGAACTCAACCATCCCACGGGTGTGGCGGTTGACGCGGCGGGGGACGTGGTGATCGCCGACACCAACAACTTTCGGATACGTATGGTCGACACGGCCGGGAACATTTCCACGGTCGCGGGCGATGGCGCCTACGGCTTTGGTGGTGACGGTGGTGCGGCAACCGCTGCGCAACTCGAAAATCCTGAGGGAGTGGCGGTTGATGGGGCCGGAGAGGTGTTCATCGCCGACACCTACAACAATCGGATACGTATGGTCGACACGGCCGGGAACATTTCCACGGTCGCGGGCGATCGCACCCCGGCCTTTTCGGGTGACGGCGGTGCGGCGACAGCCGCGCAACTCGTACCATCCCACGGGTGTGGCGGTTGACGGTGCTGGGGATTCGTTCATCGCCGATCTCGTCAACAATCGCATCCGTGAGGTGGGTGCTCCCGCCCTACCGGGTGCGCCGACGAATGTGACGGCGGCGCCGTTTGGCGGGAAGGCGAAAGTTTCTTGGACTGCGCCGGCGTACGATGGTGGTTCGCCGATCACGACCTATCAGGTGGCCGCGCAGCCGGGTGGGTTGGGCTGTACGTCGGCGTCGTCGACGTCGTGCGTGGTGGAGGGGTTGAGCGATGGGATCTCGTATACGTTCACGGTGACCGCGACGAACTCGATCGGTACGAGCGCGGCATCTGCGCAGTCGTTGCCGATGGTCGCAGCCACATTGGATGGGATCTACGTGTCGGTGAATGATCCGGACAGCGGATCGCCGTTGGCAAATGTGTGTGCGAATCTGTGGGACGGGTCGGCAGAGCTGCGCACGTCGTGTAGCGATGCCGAGGGCAACATCTCGATGGACCATGTCGCCCAAGGCACGTACACATTGCAGTTCGTCGATTCGGCGGCGATGCGGCAGACGACCTGGTGGGGTGGGGCGGCGGATCAGGGCTCGTCCACTCCGGTGGTGATCGACGGCTCGGGCAACGTGACCGGCACGGTTGACATGACCGAACCGGCCGACGCGGTGACCGGCACGGTGGACTTCCCAGCCGGGGATCCGACCCGGCACATGTGTGCCTACCTGTACCACTTCCAAGGTGCCTACGCGGGTATTGGTACGTGCACGAACGCCTCGGGGGTGTTCTCGCTGCCCGGATACACTCCAGGCGACTACGACATCGCGTTCGTCGACCCGGCGGGTCTGATCCCGACCCAATGGTTGAGCGGCAGTGGACTGCTCACCAAACGGGCCGCCGCCACCGTCGCATTGCACCTGAGCGCTGCAGGTCTCAAGAACCTGTCGGTCGGCCCGAAGTTGGGATCGAACGAGCTCGCAGGCCAGATCAGCGACGGGACCACGGGCAACGGGTTGGCCAACGAATGTCTCTACGCCTACATCTGGGATACGGCGACCTCGACATTGGCTTCATCAGCGATCAACGCAACCTGCACGAACGCAAACGGCGGCTACGCGTACTTCGTGAACACCAACAAGCCGATCCAGCTCGCGGTGGTCGACCCGACCGGTGCGCATCCGGTCGCCTGGATCGATTTCTCCTCCGACACCGGTGACGGGGCAACCGCGGTGGCGGCCCGTCCGTCGAATGCGACCGCGTTGAGCCCATCGGGTCGTCAAGATGGCACCTGGGCGACGGTGGGGGTGCCCGTGTCGGGTTCGATCTCGGGCACGATCACCAACACCTCAGCCCAGCCCGTCCCCGGCGCGTGCGCATACGCCTACTACGCCGATGACGGCGTCTACATCGGCGGCAGCGCCACTGCAGACTCCAGCGGCCATTACCTGATCACCGGCCTCGCCCCAGGCGGAGCCGGCTACACCATCGCCTTCGCGCCAAGCTGCGCATCGGGCCAATTGCCCTCGATCTGGAACGGTGGGGCAACCTCCCAAGCCACCGCCCCACCAGTGACCATCACCGCCGGACAAGAAACCACCGACATCGACGCCACACTCTGAACGTCCCCGCCACACGCGCAACCAGTCGGCCCGCACCCGGTCCGCGTGGCATGATGCCCGTTGGGGATCTCTCGGTCCCACCTGAAGCTGTTGTGGTCCGAAAGGTCCATGACCCGGCAACGTGGCACCAAGAATGGGCGAATGGACGAACGACCAGGACCGATCGACGACATACCGTCACCTGATCCCGCAGCGGACCTTTTTGGTGAAGCGTCCATCGATCAGCTGGCAGATCCATCGGGCTCGAAGCAATCGAGCCGCCGACACCTGGTCGGACGAGAAGGCGCATTCGGCGAGCTCGAGGCCCTCTGGACGAAGGTCGCACTCGGCGGTGAGCGTGCTATTGCGCTCGTCAGCGGACCCGACGGATTCGGCAAGTCCGCCGCTGTTGCAGCATTTTCTGGCCAACGTTTCCGGCTCGGTGGTGTTGCAAGCGGCCTGTGAGGAAGACGAGAGGTCCATCGATTTCGGCGTCCTGGGCCAGCTCCTGCGCTGGAATCGACATCCCCTCCAGATCGACATTGTCGACGCTCGGCCACGGGATCGGGGAAGACCTGGACCCCCTTCGGGTTGGTGCGGCACTACTGGAAATGTTCGACGAATTGGGCACCAACGGGCTGGTCATCGCGGTCGATGATTTGCAGTGGGCCGATCCACAGTCGATACGTGCCCTCGTGTTCGCCCTCCGGCGGCTTTGGCGGGCGCCGGTGTTCAGCGTGCTGTGCTGTGACCCCGCCGGTCTCGGCCGACTGCCGGTTTCGTTGGATCGGTTGCTGAACGATGTCGCTGTCCGCGTGGACTTGGCGCCGCTGGGGATGGAAGATGTGGGGCGACTGGCGTCGCAGATTGGGGATCGGGCCACTCAGCCGGGCGGGAATCGCCCGGCTCGTGGAGTACAGCGGAGGCAGTCCACTGCACGTGACCGCGCTTCTGAGTGAACTGTCCTCCGAGGAAATCAACGACTCGACACGTCCACTCCGGGCACCGGCCACCTACGCCGATCTGGTGCGGGCCCGTCTCGACGTTTGTGATGCCCCGGCAACGGCGCTGATCGAGGCTACGGCGATTCTGGGCGACGGTACACCGCTCACGACCGCGTCCCGATTGGCAGATCTGACCGAGCCCGGGGCCGCGCTCGACCAGGCGATCGATGCGAAAATCCTGAGTTCGGAATCATCCGACCGGTTGGATTTCGTCCACCCGCTGACCCGTTCGGTCGTCTTCCACACGATGGGCCGAGCGCGCCGCAGCGAGCTCCACCGTGTCGCCGCCGATCTGTTGGAGGTGACCGACTCCGCCAGCTCGCTCGACCATCGAGTCGCGGCCACTGTTGCGATCGATGCTGCATTGGCTGCCGACATCGCTGCCCAGGCTGAAATCGACGCAGCAACCGGCTCGTGGGCCACCGCGGCAGAGCGGTTCCGAATCGCCGCGTCCCTCTCCGAACCGGGCTCGGGACCGATGGAACGCGCCACGTTGGGGATGGTCGACTGTCTGGCATTGGAGGGAGACATGTCGATGCTGGGGGCCGCGGAAGAATCGATCGGCAATTTCGACCGCTCCGCGCTGAAGGAATACGCGCTGGGCCGGCTGAGAGGCCTGGCCGCGTACTGGCTCGAGGCCCAGACCAGATTCGAAGATGCGTGGGAGCTCGTCGACGTGGACACCCAGCCCGAGCTCGCATCCCGAATCTGTGGCGAATCCGCCCGAACGGCGATCGTCGGAGGCCGCGGCGGCGAGGCCCTGGAGTGGTTGGAGAAAGCATCTCTCTACGCTTCGACCGATGCCGGTGTCCAAAATGACCTCACGGCGATGTGGGCACTCGCAACTGGTATCCAGGGTCGTGCAGCCGAAGCGTTGGAGGTCATGGCCGGACTGGTCGAACCGACCGGAGCGCCGACCCCGGTAGAACTCGATCAGATTTCGGGTCGCAGCCTGATGCGGCTGTGGAATGGCGATGTCGCCGAGGCGCGGGCCGATCTGACGATGGTGGTCGAGACCACCAGACGGCGGGGGCCGATTCATGCCAACCTGTTCGCATCACAGTTTCTGGCAGATGCCGCCTATCGGCTGGGCGATTGGGACCAGGCCATCGTGACCGCCGAGGATGCTGCGGACAACGCGCGTGACCTCGGGAACACCTGGGCGCTGCCGATGCTGCACGCGGCAGCGTCGTTCCCTCACTCAGGTCGTGGTGACTTCGCCGCGGCAGCCGACCACGTCGCGGCTGCGGTGGAAGCGATCATCTCGACAGCCGACACGCCCAACCGGTTGTGGACAGCCATCGCCCAGGCTCGGTTGGCCCAGGCCCAACGTGACCCTGATGGTGTGATCACCGCATTGACACCGATGTGGGAAATGGTCCAACTCGACGGCGTTCGTGAACCCGGCGTGCAACCTTGGCAACCCGTGCTGGCCGAAGCGCTCACGGTTTCGGGCGCCCCAGATCGGGCAACCCGGATCTTGGACGTCGTGGAACCGGTCGCCCGTGACCGACGGCTGACGGTCGTCCAGGTCGCGATCGAGCGGGAGCGGGCACGGATACTGGCTGTAAGCGATCCGGCGGCAGCGCTGACCGTCCTGGAGGTGGCCGCGGACTTGGCCGAGACCATGTCGGATCACCCCTTCGAAAAAGCACGCTTCGATGCGTTGCATGGCCACGTGCTTCGCAAGGTCGATGAACAAGCCCGGGCGACGTCGGAGTTGCATCGTGCGCAATCCGCCTTCATGGCGCTGGGAGCGACACCGTATCTCGACGATGTGATGGCCGAGCTGACGCTTTGTGGAGCGCAACCGGAAACAGAACGCTTGGATTCGAAGTTGCTCACCCCTCACGAAATCCGTGTCGCGCGCCTGGTCGCCCAGGGTATGACCAATCGACAGGTGGCGGCCGAGCTGGTGGTGTCCGTGAAGACGGTGAGCTATCACCTCGGGAACATCTACACGAAGCTCGGCGTGCACTCGCGGGTACAGATGACCAACGCGCTCGATCGCCAACTCTGATCGACGGTGTCCGAACCTTGTTGGTCGGGCCGGCGGGATTCGAACCCGCGACCTCCTGCTCCCAAAGCAGGCACGCTGACCAAGCTGCGCTACGGCCCGAAGGCCCAACGCTAGCGTGCAGGATGATGCTCGACCATGTGTTCACCGACGCGATCGGCGCGCTGCGCGATGCCGTGGAAGGAGCGTTCCTCGAACGCCAGGCATTCGAGGAACGCCTCCAGGCCGACGTGCTGCTCGGCGATCTCACCTGGGAGACGTCCTATGCCCTTCCGGGCGAAGGAGCGCCGCCGAGAGCCCGGGCCGACCTCACCCTCGCGTGGCCGACCTGGTCGCAGTCGGCGTATCGAAGTTGGTACATCGGCGAGACACTCGACGATCCGCCCCGCATCGAGATCGAGATCATCCTGCGCATCCAACGCCTGGCCGACCCACCCGATCTCGGTCAGGTGCTCGGGGCACTCCCGCAGCAGAGTGCGGCCATGGGCGAGAGCCGTCTCGAACGCGCCGGCCCGAGTGTCGAAACCGTCTACGACGAGGACCTGGACAACGCCGAATACGCGATCGAGGTGTCCTATGAAGGCACCTACGAGCTCGACGAAGCGACCCTCACCGACGGATCCGTCCTCGATGAGCATTTCGCGGCCATGGGCGGGTGGATCGCCGCGACGCTGGTCCGCCTCGGCGATCTCCGTCTCGAATTCCTCCCCCCCGAGGACGAACCGGCGCACTGACGCTCCCCGATCGCGATCACGGTCCCGACCGCGACCACCAACGCGAACGCGACCTCCAACACGAACGCGGACCGCACCTCCCCCTCCGAATGCCGGGGCGGGCGGGCCAGAGGGGTCGGGCGGTCCGGGCGGGTCAGCCCGCTTTGGCGCGGGCCCGACGCTCGGCGATGTCGGCCGAAACGTCGAATTCGAGGTACTCCTCACCGGTGTCGGCGTTGTGCTCGAACTGGGTCACCCCGAGGGTGTCGAATCGCTTGCGCAACCAACCGCCGTTGGCATCGAGCAGGCCGAGCTTGGAGCAGTTCGGAACGATCTTGGAGAACAGCAACTGCTGGAACGGGTCCTCGTTCTTGTCGCCCACGTTGAACACCTTGATCGCGCTGTTTGGGATCCACCCCGAGTCGCTCCCAGACCTCCTGCTGGAGGAACCGGTCACGCATGCGGACCGCGGCGTCGAAGGCGAATTCCTGACGGTCGGCCAACTCGGCGTCACTGAGCCCTTCGTAGAACTCCTTGAGGCTGAGCACCCCGAAGGCCACGTGACGGGCCTCATCCGGCCATCACGTACTTGAGCAACTGCTTGAACAGCGGCTCGGTCGTGGTCTGGTAGGCCATGCCGAACGCCGCCAGGGCCAGCCCTTCGACCATGATCTGCATCCCGAGGTAGGTCATGTCCCAACGCGAGTCGTTGATGATGTCGTCCAGCAGCGCACGGAGATGGAAATTGATCGGGTAGTGCCCGTTCATCTTGTCCTCGAGGTACTTGGCGAACACCTCGACGTGGCGGGCCTCGTCCATCACCTGGGTCGCCGCGTAGTACTTGGCGTCGATCCAGGGCACGGTCTCGACGATCTTCGCCGTGCACACGAGCGCCCCCTGCTCGCCGTGCATGAACTGGCGACAGACTCCAGTTCTGCGACTCGATCTGAAAGGTCACCCAGTCATCCTCGGACCACTTGGCCATCGGGGTGCCGGTGAGATCGATGCCCAAGCATGCCGAACACGTCTTCCCCCATGGGGCCCTGCTCGCGGGCGAGCTTTTCCTGGTCGACATCGATCGACCAATCGAGATCGGTCTCGCCGTTCCACTGTGAGCGCTTCGCCTTTTCGTACAGCTTGTTCAGGCGGGGTCGCGCACCCTTCTCGTAGTCCCAGGTGAAGATGGCGTCGGCATTGTCCTCGACCGTGTGAATCGCTTCGTCGGTGTCTTCGGTGGCGATTGCCAGGATGTCGTCGATTTCCTGCAGGGTCGGGTCGTGGTCGGTCACGGACATGATTCAGATTCCCCTTTGCGGTGATGGTGCTGTAGATGATTCGTTCGTCGGTTCGCCGAGCGTGGACACCAGGCGGACCAGCAGGGCGCTCCATGGCGCCTGGTCGGGCACGTCGAGGTCGAGGGCGTCGACACAGAGAAAGCCGAAGCCGAGTGCGTGGCAGAAGAGGACCAGCGAGTCGGTGTCGATGGTCGGGTCGATCCCCCCGTCGGCCTTGGCCGCCTCGACGATCTCGGTGAGTCGGGCGCGTCCGCTCCTGGACCCGGTTCCGCATGACCCGGGCGACCTCCGGGTTCCGTCGCGCCGCGACGAAGGCTTCGAGCAGCAGCGCGGTCGTGCCCTCGTCGTCGCCCGAATCCACCAGGCCCGACCCGGCTGCGAGGAGGATGTCCTCCATGCGCCCCTGGAAGCGATGATCGGCGAAGAGCTGTTCCAGTTCGTCGCCGGCATGCGGGTCGATCGCTTCGACCAGCAGTTCCGCCTTGCCCGGATAGCGGGCGTAGATGGCCCCGGTGGTCACCCCGGCGCGTCGTGCGATCTCGGCGACGCCCGCTTTGTCGTAGCCCCGTTCTGCGAACACCTCGGCAGCGGCGGCGAGCAGTCGTTCGCCCAGCTCGTCGGTGGTGGCATCGAACTCGTCCTCGAACGGAGAATCGGTGACAGGCGACTCGTCCAACAGGGCCATGGCTCCATGATAACGGTTATTATCGGGCGGTCAAATCGCCGGCATGCCGAAGGGACCGGGCCCACGCCTCGGCTAGGGCATCAGGAAGCGTTCATAGGCCGGATTGTCCATCTCGTTGCCCGCCCGGTAGTCGAGCGTCTCGAGGAACGAGTGGAACTCCGCCCGGTCGGCCGGTGGCACCTCGAATCCGGCCAGCACCTGGCCCACGTCCGCGCCGTGGTTGCGATAGTGGAACAGGCTGATGTTCCACCGACCGCCCAGGGTCGCCAGGAACGTCATGAGCGCCCCGGCCCGTTCGGGGAACTCGAACCGGTAGACCACCTCGTCCGCCACGTCGGTCGCCCGACCGCCGACCATGTGCCGCACATGCAGCTTGGCGACCTCGTTCTCGGACAGGTCGACCGTGGCGTACCCCGCGGCCCGCAGCGACTCGGCCACCGACTCGGCATCGGCACGCGACGCCGTCGTGACCCCGACGAAGATCTCGGCCGAGTCCCGACCGTTCAGCCGGTAGTTGAACTCGGTGACCACCCGTTTGCCCAACGTGGCACAGAAGTCACGGAATGCACCCTTGCGCTCCGGAATCGTCACGGCGAACAGGGCCTCGCGGTTCTCGCCGACTTCGGCCTGTTCGGCCACGAACCGCAGCCGGTCGAAGTTCATGTTCGCTCCGCTGAGCACGGCGACGAGGTGCCGACCCGCGACGTCGTGGCCCTCGGCCCAGCGCTTCATGCCCGCGACCGACAGTGCCCCTGCCGGCTCCACGATCGACCGGGTGTCGTCGAAGACGTCCTTGATCGCCCCCGAGATGTCGCCGTTGGAGACGGTCACCATCTCGTCCACGAACTCGCGGGCCAGCGCGAACGTGTAATCCCCCACCCGACGAACTGCCACCCCGTCGGCGAAGATCCCCACATCGTCCAACTCGATCGGTCGCCCGGCCGCCAGTGACCGGGCCATCGCATCGGCTTCGGTCGATTCGACGCCGACGACCCGCACCGTCGGCACCACCGACTTGAGGTACGCACCGATTCCGCCGATGAGGCCACCGCCACCGACGGGCACGAACACCACGTCGAGGCCGTCGGTGGCCCGACGTACGATCTCATCGGCGATCGTCCCCTGGCCGGCCACCACCAACGGATCGTCGAAGGGATGGATGAACGTCATGCCACTCGACGCGGTGAGTTCGTCACAGACCTCTTTCGCATCGCTGTAGTTGTCGCCGGCCAGGACCACCTCGGCCCCCAGGGCACGTACGGCATCGACCTTGATCGACGGCGTCGTATCGGGCATCACGATCAGGGCACGGATCCCCAGATGCTGAGCGGATGCCGCGACGCCCTGGGCGTGGTTGCCGGCGCTGGCGGTGATGACACCCACTTCACGCTCGGCCTGGCTCAAATGGGCGATGCGATTGTGTGCGCCACGGATCTTGAAACTGAAGACGCTCTGGAGATCCTCACGTTTGAAGGACACCGAAGCGCCGAGACGCGCCGAGAGGCGCGGCGCGGCATCGAGTGGCGTCTCCTGGGCGACTTCGTAGACCCGACTGGTGAGGATCGAGCGGAGCAGATCACCCAGTCGGATCGGTGGCACGTCATCGGTCATCGCTCGAGGGGCTCCCGTAAGGTCCGGCCGTTCCCGACCTCGCTGCGCACCCCGGGGTTCAATCGGTCGCGGCCGGCACCGGCGTCGACAGCGGCATCTGTGGTCGGGCACCGATGTGGCTGATCACCTCCGACGCGGCCCGGCTGCCCAGACGGGCGCACTCGGGCAACGAGTGGCCGTGCGTGAAACCGTAGAGGAACCCTGCGGCGTACAGGTCACCCGCTCCGGTCGTGTCCACGACCGCATCCACCGGCGCGGCGGGAATGTCGAAGCGTTTCCCGTCGGAACAGATCACCGACCCCAGTTCGCTGCGCGTCACCGCCCAGATGGCCGGACGTTCCCGTGCCTGGTCGATCGCCGCATCGAAGTCGTCGACCTCGAACAACGAGCACAGTTCGGCTTCGTTCGCGAACACCAGGTCGACCTGTTCGTCGATCAGGTCGCGGAACTCGCCTCGGAATCGGTCGACACAGAACGGATCCGACAAGGTGAACGCGGTCCGGCCGTCGGTGGCGTGGGCCCCTTCGAACGCCGTCACGAGCGCTTCCTTGGCCGAAGGCGCGTCCCAGAGATAGCCCTCGGCGTAGGTGAGCTGCGAGCGGCGGATCTGATCGAGATCCACGTCGGTGGAGGCAAGTGTGCCCGCCGCGCCCAGATAGGTGCACATCGTGCGCTCGGCGTCGGGAGTGATCATCACCAGACAGCGCGCCGACGCCGGCCCCTCGATCGCCGGCGCCGTGTTGTACTCGACGCCGATGTGGGAGATGTCATGGCTGAACACGGCGCCGATCTGGTCGTCGCGGACCTTGCCGACGAATCCCACCCGGCCACCGAGCGAACCGATCCCCGCCGCGGTGTTCGCGGCCGAGCCGCCCGAGATCTCGATACCGGCCGGAAGGTTGGCGTAGAGCGCGTCGGACGTCGCCAGATCGACCAGCGCCATCGACCCTTTGACCAGGTCGTGGTCGGCGAGGAAGGTTTCGGGAATCCGGACCAGCACGTCGACGATGGCACTGCCGATCGCGACCACGTCGAGGTCCTCGGATGCACTGGGCTGCGTCATGGTTGGCGAACCCTAGTGGGTGCTGGGGATCCTGGCGAGGCGGCAGACCCGGGACGGGCCTGTCGGCAAATCCACTGCACCGCCTCGTCGGCATCTCGGGACCATCCGTCGGGTTGGGCCCGCGCCACGATCGATTCCGTGATCGTCCGCCCACCGAGCAACACCGGGCAGTCGGTCACGTTCCGGAGCGCGTCGACCATCTCGGTGAGTCCCCGGTCCTCGGCTTCGCCCCTGGGGCTCGTCGCACACACGCCGACGGCGACCAGTCGATCCTGTCGGCCCGCGAGCTCGACCAGATCCTCGGCAGGGGTGTCGGCACCGAGATCGACCACGTCGAAGCTCTCGGCACGCAACAGATCGGCCACGATCGCGCTCGGCAACGCGTGACGGTCGCCCGGTGCCGCACTGAGCACCACCGTACCGCGCCGCCGACCTCTCGTGGTGAAGTGGGGCCCGAGCTGCGCGATCAGCCGGAACGCGACCACCGTCGCCCGATGCTCATCCCCGACCCCGATGTCCCCGGCGGCCCACTGCTCCCCGATCCGGACAGAGCGCCGGGGTCACCAGTCGGGCGTTGATCGCTCCGATGCCGGCGCCGGCGCAGAGTGCAGCCTCGACGATGTGCCACGAACCCAACTGGTCGCCCTCGACGAGCCGTGCGGCCAACGCCGACGCACATTCGGGGTCGAGGGGTGCAACAACGTTCCGGACCCCGTTTCTCCGCGGCCGGCCGGACGTTCGGGCCGAAGCTGCCGCGCGCAGCCGCGAACCGTTGGATCTCCGACGGCTCCACGTACCAGCGGCCGTCTCGCTGTTCGGCTCTCAGCGCCCCGGTGCGCACGTAGCGGTACACCGTCATGTAGTGCACATCCAATTGCTCGGCTACTTCGGCGAGGCCGATTCGTCCATCGTGCTGCATGGCCGTCCTCCTCGCCCAGCGCCGCATCGGGATGTCGATCACGCAGCCTACCGACTCGGCATTCCGGTGCCGTGCCTTGGTCGAACGTGCACCGAGCTCTCGTCGTACCCGATGGCCATCGGAGCGACGAGGTGGCTACGCGGGAGGCGGCGACGACCAGATCGCACGTCCGTAGCTGCTCACGCTGCTCCAGACCCGGTCGACCCGCACGTGGGAACCCGTGTAGGGCGCGTCGATCATCAGCCCACCGCCGATGTAGACCCCGACGTGGTAGGCGGGTCGCCCGAAGAACACCAGGTCGCCGGGCTGGATGTCCTTGACGTCCACCGGCGTGGCCCAAACCTGTTGCGCCTGGGACACCCGGGGCATCGAGGTCACCCCCGCAGCTTGGAACGCGCGCAGCATCAACCCGGAACAGTCATACGAATTGGGACCGGTGGCCCCCCAGACGTAGGGCTTGCCGAGTTGGGCCACGATGAACTGCAGCGCCACCACCGACCGCGGGTCGGCCTTGGCGGGGACGACGATCGTCCCGACCGGGCTCTGCACGCCGGTCGCGCCCGGCGGAAGCTTGGTGGCGTCGGGCAGCCGGTCGAGCGTCCCGGGCGCGAGATCCGGCATGTTGGCGATCTGGTCGGCGAGCGTCTTGCGGTCCCGTGCAAGCTTCTTCTTCGCGTCGTCGACGGCCTTCTTCGCGCTCTTCCGAGCCTGCTCCGCCCGAGCCGACGCGTCCCGGGCGAGCTGATCCCGGTGCCGTGCCGCCAGTGCCCGGGTGTGGGCCCCGTCGTGATCCGATTGCGCGTGGCCCACATGGCGGGTGGCATCGGCGATCGTCACCCGCACGTAGGTCCGGTAGGGAAGCACCGTCTGGCTCTGGCTGACCTCCGGCGTGCTGACCCCGACCTGATCGGCCCCGTAGCCCGCGTAGGCGTGGAGCGCGGCCGCACGGAGGATCGACCGGGATTCGGTGAGTCGACGCTCCGCCCGACGATCGATGTCGTCCACCTGTGCCGCGACCCGCCCGGTGGCCTTGGCCTTCGCGTCGGCCCGATGTGCGGCCACCGACGATCTCCGGTATTGAGCGTTGGCGAGCGAGAGCGCGCGGAGATCGTCGTCGACGGTCAGCGCCGCGTGGAAGAGCGGGTCGGAGCTCGCAGAGGGGATCAGTGGCGCCGGCGTGGCGGCGTAGCCGCCGACCGGCCCGTCACCGGGGCCGGCCGTCCCGAGCGTCGTCGTGGGAGCGACGCTCGTCGAGGTCGAGGGCACCGTGGTGGTGGTCGAGCGGGGTTTCGAGGTCGTGGGAGCCGGAGGCTGCGCGACGGTCGTGGGCGGAGCCACCGAGGTCGTCGGCGCTTCGGTCGTCGTCGGGGACGGCTCGGCGGCACCGGCCGTCGTCGAAACCAGGAGCGCGGCGACGGCAGATGCCACCGCGGCCGTGGCCGAACCGCGGGAGTGTCGTCGTCGCATGTCGGAGAACTCCCTTCCCCGGTGGGGGTCCGAGCGTCGCCTGGATGGTCGGGCGTTTCGGTTGGCCGGCGCCAATCTACATGCAATCGGCATGCGCGTAACCCAACTGTAGGTTTCGCTCCGGGCCATCGGAGTGAGGCTCCACGGACGGTACGCTCACGGGACCAACCCCGCATTCGGATCGCCAGGAGGTCTTCCGTGCCCGATCAGTCCGGTTCTCCCGACCAGTACCGTCTTCCACGCACCGTGGTGCCCAGTCGGTACGACCTGGTGCTGGAACCGGATCTCGCGGGATCTGCCTTCACCGGCTCGCTGGACATCGAGGTCGATCTCACCGAACCGCTCGACCAGATCGTGCTGAACGCCGCCGAGCTGACGATCGACCGGGCCACGGTGACCTACACCGACGGGACCACCGCCGAACTCGCCACCGAGACGGACGCCGAGACGGAACGGCTGATCTGCACGCCGACCGACGAACCGGCACCGGCCGGACCGGCGACCCTGTCGTTCTCCTTCGGCGGCATCCTCAACGACAAACTGCGTGGCTTCTACCGCTCGACCTTCGTGGACGAATCAGGAACCGAGCGGACCCTTGCGACCACCCAGTTCGAATCGACCGACGCGCGCCGGGCATTTCCCTGTTTCGACGAACCCGACTTCAAGGCGGTGTTCGCCATCACCCTGGTGGTCCCCGACGACCTCCTCGCCATCTCGAACGCGGCCGAGATCGAACGCACCCCGGCCCCCGAAGGCAAGGTCCGGGTCCGCTTCGCCGAAACGATGGAGATGTCGACCTACCTGGTGGCCTTCGTGGTCGGCCCGCTCGAGGCCACCGAGGCGACCGACGTCGACGGCGTTCCACTCCGGGTCGTGCACCCTCTGGGAAAGGCACACCTGACCGACTTCGCGTTGGACATCGGCGCGTCGGCGCTGCGGACCTTCACCGACTACTACGGCATCGCCTACCCGGGCGACAAGGTCGATCTGGTCGCGATCCCCGACTTCGCCTTCGGCGCGATGGAGAACCTGGGGTGCATCACCTTCCGCGAGACCGCCCTCCTGGTCGACGAGCAGTCCTCGACCCAGCCCGAGCTCGAACGGGTCGCCGACGTCGTCGCCCACGAGTTGGCCCACATGTGGTTCGGGGATCTCGTGACCATGCGGTGGTGGAACGGCATCTGGTTGAACGAGGCGTTCGCCACCTTCATGGAGATGTTCGCCGTCGACCGTTACCGTCCCGACTGGAAGCGCTGGTCGACCTTCGCGCTGAGTCGTTCCGCGGCGTTCGACACCGACGCGCTGGCCGCCACCCGGCCGATCGAGTTCCCGGTCGTCTCCCCGGCCGACGCCGAGGGCATGTTCGACATCCTCACCTACGAGAAGGGCGCTTCCGTCCTGCGGATGCTCGAGCAGTACCTGGGCCCCGACTCGTTCCGACGAGGGATTCGGCGCTACCTGTCGACCCATGCCTACCGCAACACCGAGACCGGCGACCTCTGGGAGGCTCTCGAGACCGCCACCGACGCTCCCGTCCGCCGTATCGCGGAGAGCTGGATCTTCCAGGCCGGCCATCCGGTGGTGTCGGTCCGGCGCGGCGACGCGCCGAACACGATCGTGCTTGGACAAGCCATCGCGCGCTACCTCCCGGACGATCCGACACGACCTGGGCGGTGCCCCTTCCACTGCGCTGGGCCGATCGGCACGGCAACCTGGCCGAGGAGAACGTCCTGCTCGACGACGTCGAGACCGTCGTCGAGCTGTCGGACGACTGCGCCTGGGTGATCGTCAACCGTGGCGCCGCCGGATTCTTCCGCACCAGCTACGCCCCCGAACTGCACGAGGCGCTCGCGTCCTCGGCGCTCGATGCGATGGATGCCACCGAGCGCTACACCTTCCTCGATGACACCTGGGCCGCGGTGCTCGGCGGCACTGCCGAGCTGGGTGCGGTCATCTCGGTGGTCCGGGCGTTGTCGGGCGACGACGATCTGTCGGTGTGGCGGCGCATCGCCGGGGTGCTGGCGAACCTGCACCGCCTCGCAAAGGGCGACGACACGGCTTCGGAGGCGGTGGCCGTCCTGGTCCGCGACACCGTCCGACCCCTGCTCGACCGGCTCGGTGCGACCGCGGAACCGGGCGAACCCGAGGCGACCACCAACCTGAGGGCCACCGCGTTCGAGGCGCTGGGACGCTACGGCAACGACACGGAGGTCCTCGAGCAGGCAACCGCCATCGTCGAGCGGACGCTGCACGGCGCACCCGCGGAGGGCGATGACCCCTCGCTCATCGACGCGGCCGTCCACGTCGTCGCCGTCGACCTCGACGATGCCGGTTTCGATCGATTTCTCGCCGCGTCCCAGGCGGCGACGACCCCTCAGGACACGCTTCGTTATCTCGGGGCACTGGCCGACGTGCGCGACGGGACACGCTTCGACCGATTCCTGGACATGCTCCTCGGTGGTGACGTGCGCACCCAGGACGTCGGCGGCCTGCTGAATCGGAGCCTCACCAACCGGGACAACGTCGGAGCGGCTTGGACGTTCACCGAGCAGCATTGGGAGACGTTGAACGAGCGCCTCCCGACCAATGCGATCTCCCGCATGGTGACCGGAGTGCGCACGATCACCGATCCGGCTCTCTCCGACCGGGTCGCCGCATTCCTGAAGTCCCACTCGGTTCCTCAGGCGGCCAAGGCTTTCGCCCAGCACATCGAACGGATGCAGGTCACGGTCGGTCTCGCCGAGCGGACGCGCCCCGGGTTGGCTACGGCCATCTCCGCCGACGTGACCGGAATGGGAACCGGAGGGCGACCCGTCGGGAGCACCCGCACTCCGCTCCGACTCCCGAGTGGGCGGTCCGGCGGTCTGCGCAAGAGCGCCCACGCGCTGCTCGGTCCCGGCCACTTTCCGACGCTCGCCGACTGGCGCCATCGCACCCGCTCCGGCGAGGGCCCCTGGGCCCGTCGGGTGCGGGTGTTCGCCGTGGAACCGACCGCGGTGCAGATCGACTGGGCCGTGCTCGGCCCCGGACCCATCGAGTTCCGCGGCGCGGACACCCACCGCGTGGTGACCGCTACCGGCGGACCGGGAGCGATCACGCTCGAGGGCCTACCCGCCGGTCGGACCACGAAGATCAGCATCACCGGCGAGGGCGTACCCCGCGGCCGTGACGGGTCGGGGGCGATCGAGTTGAGCGTGACCACTCCCAATCCACCCCCTGGCGAGGAGATCGCCCGCGTCGCCACGGTGAGCGACCTCCATGTCGGTGAGACCACCTTCGGCTTCCTCCACACGATCGGTGAGCCGGTCTCCACTCCCGATCAGGATGGCCACTCGCTCCGCGCCGCATGTGCCGCGATCGCCGAGTCGGCCGCGTGGGGAGCACAGCATCTGATCTGCAAGGGCGACATCGTCGACCAGTCCCACCCCGGACACTGGAACGCGATCATCGACGTCCTGGAGCAGGCATCCGTGCCCGTCCATCTCATCGCCGGCAACCACGAGGTGAAGCGCCGCCGTTCGATCGAACCGGCCGAGGCGTTGGCGACGTCATCGATCACCTACACCGACCGGATCGACGCGGTGGACCTCGGAGGTGCGTCGGTGGTGCTGGTCAACTCGACGATTCCGGACCGCGAGCGTGGGCAGCTCGACCCGGTCGCCGACGACCTGATCGAGCTGTTGCGCACGGCATCGGGGGGCAGCCTGGTGGCGCTGCACCACCACCTGCGCGCCGGACAGGCGGTCGGTTCCTGGCCGGTCGGTGTACCGGGAGACGAGTCGAACCGGGTGCTCGAGCGCATGGCCGCGGTCCACCCCGCGACCATGGTCACCAGCGGGCACGTGCATCGCAACCGGCTCCGACGCCACGGCCCGATCGTGTACACCTGTGTGGGATCCGCCAAGGACTACCCGGGGGTCTGGGCGGGCTATGTCTTCCATGAAGGCGGCATGCGCCAGGTCATCCGCCGGATCGCCGAGCCGTCGGTCATCTCCTGGACCGAACGGACCGGCGACGCCCTCGTCGGCATGTACCGCTACTGGACCCCCTCGACGCTCGCCAAGCGGTGCGTGAGCGTCAACTGGACGACGAGCTGAAAGCGTCCACGGCTTCGGCGAGGCCGACGTGCTCGAGAATCCGGGGGCGGAGCATGACGACATGGCGGGGCCGGTTCATGCCGAGCACCCCGACCAGGCGTCCCGCACGCCCGTAGAGGGCCACGAACCGCCGTTCGGCCAGGCTGCCTTCGACCACGAGCATCTCGTCGGCCCCATTCACGCGCCCGGCGAGCTGCACCTTGCGGTCGTACTGATCCGACCAGAACCAGGGCACCGTGGAGAACGGCTCGGCCTGCTCGCCGGCAAGAAGCGATGCCGCCGCGTGTTCTGCCTGACCGAACGCGTGGTCCCAGTGCTCGACGCGCATCGGTTTGTCGCCGAAGGTCGGGTTCGGCCAACGGGCGACGTCACCCGCGGCCACGATGCCCGGAGCCGCGGTACACGTGGCGTCGCAGCCCACTCCGTCGTCGAGGGTCAACCCCGACCCGGTGAGCCAGCCGGTGTTCGGTGTCACCCCGATCCCGATCACGACGATCGACGCTGCGACCCGCGTGCCGTCGGTGAGCGTGACCGACGAGGCCCGGCCCGCGTCGTCGGTCTCGACCCGTTCGACCCCGACCCCGAGCCGCACGTCAACGCCGTGGTCGCGGTGCAGGTCGGCGAAGACCGCGCCGACGACGCCACCGAGCACGCGGGCCAGTGGCGCTTCGAGGGGTTCGACGAGGGTGACGTCGAGGTCCAGGCTCCGGGCCGTCGCCGCGATCTCCGCGCCGATGAATCCGGCGCCCACGACGACGACCCGATCGGGAGCGGCCGAGAACGCCGCGCGGAGCCGCGTCGCATCCTCCAGGGTGCGCACCGTGAAGATGCCGTCGACGCCTTCGGTGCCGGGAAGTCGTCGTGGCGTCGCCCCGCAGGCGAGCACGATGCCGTCGGCGACCAGGCTGGACCCGTCGGCGAGGCCGATCGCGCGTGTGGAGACGTCGAGGCTCGTGGCCGCCGTGTCGAGGACCCACTCGGCGTCGAGGTCGGGGGCGTCGGCCCCGGGCAGCGCCAACCGATCCGCATCCCACGCCCCTGACAGGTACTGCTTGGTCAGCGGCGGGCGGTCATAGGGTCGGTGCGGTTCGTCGCCGATGAGGACGAGTCGACCGGCGAACCCCTGATGACGCAGCGCGCCGGCAGCCGCCAGTCCGGCCGTCGAAGCACCGACGACCGCGATCGTGTCCAGGTTCAGTCCTCGACGACGGAGATGGCCTGCTTCGGACAGCGACGTACGGCTTCGTCGATCTTGTCACGCTTCGACTCGTCTGGGTGTTCGTCGAGGACGTAGAGCATGTCATCGTCGCGGACTTCGAAAACGGTGGGTTCGATGCTCATGCAGATCGCGTTGGACTCGCAGAGGTCGTAGTCGACAACCACCTTCATCGGGATCTCCTCATCTCGTCGCACCTCGGGTCGACGATGCGAATGGCACGTGTTCTCCTCGCAGCGACGGTAGCGCGTTCGGCCACCGGTGTGGCACATGGAGCGGTCACTGCAGGGCGCGGTAGGTCACGTTCCCCGCCCGGTCCGACACGGTGACGCGCTCGGTGAATCGACCGTCGCCCGCCTGCACCGTGCAGTCGAAGTGCGCCCCCACGTCGAGCAACCGGATCTGCGCGCCGGGACAGCTCACCTTCACGTCGGCCTTGTCGTTCGGTTCGTCGTAGACATCGTGCATACGACGAGTCAGGTCGTTCTCGACGGCCCGGGTGACCACCACCCCATGGATCGGTGCGAACGTGATACGTCCCTTCGCGTTGGTCACCTCGACCCGGACGGGGACCCGGACTCCCTCGACGTCGAGCACACATTGGAAGTGGGTGCCACTGGAGAAGCGCACGCCCTTCGGGCACCTCGCACCGGAGATCGCGTCCGGCGCGAATCGGCCGTCCATCCGACCGACGATCGCCCGCTCGACCCCTCGGGAGTCGACATTGCGCACGCCTGCCGCACAGGCGAACGCGCCCGCAAGACACAGCCCGAACAGGACCACCATTCCCGTCGCGCGCTTCATCGGACGAGCGCGATCACGAAGCTGGCCTGTGCGAGGTGATACGTCGCCATGACCGCGAACCGCCCGGCGGGCAGCGGGCGCACGAACTTGTTCGTCGCCAGGATTCCATCGGAGGCGAAGAATGCGGTCGCGCCCAGAATCGTCCACCCCTCCAAGGTGCCACATGCGGCGACGAACATCGCCGATATCACGCCCATGTAGGCGATGACCGGCACCGTGAGCCGGGGTTCGTCACGCCTCACGGCCGCCACGACGGGCCGACCCACCGCGATCGACGCCGCGAGGGCGACCACGACCCCGACGGCAAGCCCGAGAGCCGAGGACAGGTCGAGGACGAACGCCGCCACATAGGCGAGATGGGCCACCAGAAACGACGCCAGACCTTCGACGAAGCGCTCGCGCGGCAACATCAGCAGCACATCACCGGCCAACGAGAACACCAGACCCACCACGACCAGCAGGCGCACGGTTCCGTCGGTGGGGTCCAGCGCGATCGCGGCGACGACGAGCGCGACCATGACCAGCGGCTTGGTGACCCACTCGACCCGACGATGCCCGGTCGACACCGCCCACCAGTTGCCCAACGCGGCGACACCGGCGACGACCAGCGCGACCTCTGCAGGAGTGGTTGGGGAGCCCTCGGCCATCGGTGCAGTCTGTCCCCTCCACCGCCGACCGACCGAACCTCTGGGGCCGGTCCCCTCGTCGATGGTGCGCGGGTTGCGGGTTACCCTCGATGCACGATGCCGCAATCGTTCCCGGCGCGTTGACGCGACCATGGCCTTTTGTCTGGGCGTGTTCATCGTCGTCGGCCTGGTCCTGCTCGGCTGCTCGAACCGGCTGACCAGACATCAGGCTTTCGGTGCTGCCGCGGTGGCCCAGGTCATCCTTCTGGCCTGGATGGGTCTCCACGTCTCCGCGGTGGTCGCTGGACACCGCTTCGAGGAGCAGGTCCTGTCGATTCCCTCGCTCGACTTCGCCGTGGCATTCCGCCTCGACGGACTCGCGCTCACCCTGGCCCTCGTCGACGGCGCAGTGGGCCTGGCCATGGCGATCTACGCCCTCGACTACTTTCCCGACGATCATCCGGGCTCGGCGCAGTTGGCCGGACTGTCGTCGCTGTTCACCGCCTCCATGCTCGGTGTCGTCCTGTCCGACAATGTCGTGCTGCTCTACTGCTGTTGGCTCACGATGACGGTGGTCTCGTTCCTGCTGATCGGCCATCGAGACAACCCCGAAGCCCATGCCGCCGCCGCGCCGGGCCCTGTTGATCACCGGCCCCGGAGGGGTCGCGCTACTGGCCGGACTGCTGCTCCTCGCGCACCAGGTGGGCAGCACCGAGGTGACCACGATCGTCCACGCCGCACCGGCCCATTCAGCGCTGGTGGTGGTCGCGCTGGTCGGCATCCTGCTCGGGGCATTCACCAAGTCCGCCCAGTTTCCGTTCCATTCCTGGTTGCCCGCAGCGCTCGACGCGCCCACCCCGATCAGCGCCTTCCTCCATGCCTCGACGATGGTGAAGTGCGGGATCTATCTGATCGCCCGTTTCGCCCTCCTCGGTTCGGCTTTCGCGTTCTGGCTCCCGACGGTGCTCGCGGTCGGGGTCGTGTCGATGTTCGTCGGCGGCTACCGGGCCATCCGGGCCCGGGACCTGAACCTGCTGCTGGCGTTCGGGACGGTCAACCAGCTCGGGCTGCTCGTCGTGCTCTTCGGCATCGGCACCGCGGCCACCGACCGGGCCGCCTGGATGCTGCTGGTCGCCCATGCCGGGTTCAAGTCCTCGATGTTCATGGTGGTGGGCATCGTCGAACGCAACACCCGGACCAACGTCATCGGGGCGATACCGCGCCTGGGGCGCGACTGGCGTGGACTGCAGGTCGCGGCGGCCATCGCGGCGGCGTCGATGGTGGGGATTCCCACCATGGCAGGGGCCGTGGGAAAGGACGCGTCCTATGTGGCGCTGCTGCACTCGTCGTTCACCGGTCACCGGTTGACGATCGCGGCGATCATCATCTCGGCGAGTTGCGCCGCGGCGTACGGGTGGCGATTCGTGCGGGGAATCGGCGTGTTCGGTGGGACCGATACCGGGGCCGACCCCACGACCGATCCACCGGCCCCGCCCCTGGCCTCCTTCGTCATCCCCATGCTGGCGCTCGCTCTGGCCGGCCCGGCACTCGGCTGGGCGGCCGGTTGGGTCGACCAGTTGGCCGCCGCCGCGGTCCAGGACCTGGGGGTGGGCGGCGCCGCCATCTCCCTGAAGGTGTTCTACGGGTTCGGGCTTCCGTTGGCGTTCTCGCTCACCGGTTTCACGCTCGGCGGACTCTGGGTGGTTTTGAGCCGCCGGTCGGATCGGCGCCACCCCGGAGCGGTCAGCCGAAGGCCGACAGCCCGGTGATCGCCTGTCCGAGCACCAGGGTGTGGATCTCGTTGGTCCCTTCGTAGGTGTAGACCGATTCGAGGTTGTTGGCGTGCCGGATCACCGGATATTCGAGGGTGATGCCGTTCGCCCCCAGGATCGAACGGGCCTGCCGGGCGACCTCGAGTGCGGCGCGGACATTTTCCATCTTCCCGAACGAGACCTGTGCCGAGGAGAGCAGCCCGGCGTCCTTGCGCCGACCCAGGTGCAGCGCGACCAGCTGTGCCTTGTTGACCTCGACCATCAGCTCGACGAGTTTGCGCTGGGTGAGCTGAAAGGACGCGATCGGGCGGTCGAACTGGATCCGGTCGATGGCGTAGGCCCGTGCCGCCTCGTAGCACGCCCGTGCCGCACCTGCCGCGCCCCAGAGAATGCCGTAGCGGGCCTCGTTGAGACACGACAGCGGCCCGCGCATCGAGTGCACCTCGGGAAGTCGGTGCGACTCGGGCACGCGGACATCGCTCAGCACCAACTCACTGGTCACCGACGCCCGCAGTGAGAGCTTGCGGGTGATGTCGTTCGCGGTGAAGCCCGCGGTGTCGGTGGGGACGATGAACCCGTGGATGGGTCCGGGCCCTTCGCCGTCGGCATCGGCACGTGCCCAGATGATCGCCACGTCGGCCAATCCGCCGTTGGTGATCCACATCTTGGTACCGTTGAGGACCCAGTCGCCACCGTCGCGCCGGGCCCGGGTTCGCATCGAACCCGGATCGCTGCCGGAGTCGGGTTCGGTCAACCCGAAGCACCCGATCGTCTCGCCGGCCGCCATCGAGGGCAACCAGTCGTTCTTCTGCTCCTCGGATCCGTACATCCAGATCGGGAACATCGAGAGCGAACCCTGCACCGACACGAAGCTGCGGATACCGCTGTCACCGGCCTCGAGTTCGGTGCACGCCAGTCCGTACTGCACCCCGGTCGTCCCGGCACAGCCGTAGCCCTTGAGGTTCATCCCCAACAGGCCCAACTTTCCGAGCTCGGGTCCGAGTTCGGCGGGGATGGTGGCAGCTTCGAACCAGTCGGCGATGTCCGGGAGAATCCGATCGGCCACGAAGGCGCGGACCGTGTCCCGCACGAGGCGCTCGGTGTCGTCGAGGAGTTCGTCGATACCGAGGAAATCGAGAGGGTCGTCACCACCACGATGGGTGCGGTGCGATGGGTCGTCGTGGGGATCGGCGGATTCCATGCCCCGATGGCTACCACTCGGCGCCGCTCCGACAAAGCCCCGGTGCGAAGTGCCTGGCCCTCGACCGCCTCAGCACACGGGGACATCCTCGTCCGCGACCCTCCGGCGATGGGTCGCAGACCATGCCGGGACGAGCGGCGTCACGGTGGGAGGACCGCCGTGAGAGGACGACCAATCCGGTGGAGGTGATGGGATTCGAACCCACGGCCTCTTCGATGCGACCGAAGCGCTCTAGCCAACTGAGCTACACCCCCGAGGGGAACTCCGATCATACCCCACGACGTCCCGTCTCCTCGGCTGCGCCCGCCTTCCGCCCGGTTGACCGCTCCAATTCCCGGCCCCGCCACGCGTGCGAATGTCTGGCCTGTCCGGCTCAAGCCGGCCGCCCGAATCGACCGATAGTACGGATATGGCAAACGTTTCACCGTCGCTCACAGCCGACGTGACCGCCCCGCGACCCCGTTCGAAGAGGCGCCGCAAGCTGGGCCTCGGCCTGGTCGCTGTCTGCACCGCGCTCATCGTGGCCGGCTGTATCTCCCAGGATCAGCTCGCCGTCCAGACCGACATCAACAACGATCGTGCCGCGTACGGCCGCGCGGCGCTCGTCGACTACACACCGGCTGACACCAAGGCCCAGGCCTGGGCCAATCAGCTCGCCAAAGACGGGTACCTGCATCACTCGAACCTGGCCTCGGGCTATCAGGCGGGCACCTGGTGCAAGCTGGGTGAGAACGTCGGCATGGGCCCGTCGATCAGCGCAGTCGACAACGGTTTCATGCATTCGGCGCCGCACAAGGCGAACATCCTCGACCCCGCTTTCGACCACCACGGCACCGGCGTGGCCAAGAACCAGGCCACCGGTTACGTCTTCGTGGTGCAGGAGTTCGTGGACCTCTGCTGAGCTGCCGGGCTTTCAGCGGTGTCGGGCGACCGCCGCAAGACCCGGGCGCAGTTCACGGGAATTCGCCGCCCGTGACGCGGGATGCGCCGTCGGATGGAGTCGCCGGACCTTGACCCGTTGCTCGGCGACGATCTTCTGTTGGTTGACCAGCAGGACGATGTAGCCGACGAGCGCGAGGTCGACCACGACGTTCGCGACGATCAGGAGCGCCGACCCGCTCACCACCGCCAACAGCGCGGTCGAGACCGCAACGCCGAGCAGACCGAAAAGGATGTTGCGTCGGCGAATCCGGGCCAGCTCGGCACCGACGCTCGGGCCTCGCCGGACACGTGCGTCGCCGAACTGCGCGCCCATCGCCGGGCGTGCCCCAGGCTGGGTGCGCTGGAGGGTCGACAACTGGGTCTTGAAGGCCGAAACGCTGTCGTGGTGGCGGCCACCGAAACGCTCGCGGGCGTAGGACCCGAGTACGACTATCCACACGATGGCCAGTACTGCCAGAACCACGACTGTCACGCTCCGTGCCTGCCTTTGGTAGCTGTGACCGTACTGGGCCACCACCGGGAAGTGGTGGATGCCAACGGTCGGATCGGTCTGGACGAGATGCACCGCCATTGGCGCATCCCCGTCGTCGTGGTCGTCGTCGAAGCAGGTGACGACCGTGCGGCGGTTGTTACGGTTCTACTACGACGCCGTCATCTTCGCCAGTCGAACGACGATAGGGCCCGGACTGTCCGCCGGTCTTCTCCCACAACGAGATCTCGGAGATCGACATGGACCGGTCCGCGGACTTGCACATGTCATAGATCGACAGACAAGCCACCGAACACGCGGTCATCGCCTCCATCGCCACCCCGGTGCGGTCCACGGTGTCGACCTGGGCTTCGACCTCGATGAAATCGTCCTCGATGCGGAAGTTGACCGAGACCGATCCGACGAGGACCGGATGGCACAGCGGGAGCAGATCCGCGGCCCGCTTCGCGGCCTGGATCCCCGCCACCCGGGCGACTGCGAGCACATCGCCCTTGGTGACCGCTCCTCGAGCGACCAACGACGCGGTGGACGACTTCATGAGGACCCGGCCGCGAGCGACGGCGCGGCGATGCGTGACCTCTTTGATCGCGGCGTCGCCCGCCCGGGTCGTGGCGAGTGGGTCGAGAAAGCCGCGGCTGGTCACCACTTCAGGTTCTCTCCGGTTCCGTTTCGAGAAGTTCGACGAGGAACTGCCGGAACGGCGCTCCGATGTCGTCACGTTGCAGGGCCAGTTCCACCGTCGCGCGGAGGTAGTCGAGTTTCGAACCGATGTCGTAACGACCGTCACGGAACACATAGCCGAGGACGTCGCCACCCTCCAGCATCAGGGCGATGGCATCGGTGAGCTGGATCTCCCCGCCCACGCCCGGTTTGACCCGATCGAGCAGGTCGAAGATCGCCGGTGTGAACACGTACCGGCCCATCACGGCCATGGTGGAGGGTGCCTCGTGCGGGTCGGGTTTCTCGACGATGCCCTTGATGTGCACGACCGGTGAGGTGCCGTCGACTTTCACGTCCGCGCAGCCGTAAAGGCTTATTTCGTCGCGGGGCACGTCGCGCAGTGCCACGACCGGCGCGCCGCTTTCGGCGTGCGCGTCGATCATCGAGCGGAGCACCCGGGAGTCGTCGATCATCAGGTCGTCACCGAGCATCACCGCGAAGGGGCGATTCCCGACGTGCTTGCGCGCCACCGAGACCGCATGGCCCAGGCCGAGGGGCTCGCCCTGGCGGACGTAGTGGATGTCGGCGAGTTCGGCCAGGTCACGGACCGTGTTCAGCAACTCCTTTTTGCCCTTGGCCTCGAGGAAGTACTCGAGCTCGAACTGGCGGTCGAAATGGTCCTCGATGCTCCGCTTGCCCCGGCCGGTGATGATCAGGATGTCGTCGATTCCCGCCCGCACGGCTTCCTCGACCACGTACTGGATCGCCGGCTTGTCGACCACCGGGAGCATCTCTTTGGGCTGGGCCTTGGTGGCCGGCAGAAAACGGGTGCCGAGCCCGGCGGCGGGAATCACCGCAGTACGCACCACGTCACTCACGCTTCACGCTCTCCTCGGGCCGATCCGTATGGAACTGACTCATGCTAGCGAAGCCGACGGGTTCCTCGGATTCTGCGGTCGGTCGATATGCTCGTAGGCCGATGCCGGCGGGTTTCCCGCTGCCGCGTCGTTCGAGGCCGATCCTTCGAGGTCAAACGCATGCCCACCTACGAATACCGTTGTACCGACTGTGGTCACCAGTTCGAGACCGTGCAGTCGTTTTCCGATGACCCTCTCACCGAGTGCCCCAAGTGCGGGGGCAAACTCAAGAAGGTCTTCGGCAACGTGGGGATCGCGTTCAAGGGGTCGGGGTTCTACGTGACCGACAGCGGCAACAAGGGCTCCAAGACGACGGCCGCGCCTGCGGCGACCGGCTCTTCGGAGAGCTCCGAGAGCAGCTCGGCGACCAAGAGCGACTCGTCGACCAAGAGCGATTCGTCCGGTGCGAAGGGCTCCACGGATTCCAAGAGCCCGGCGTCGTCGACGTCGTCGACGGACTGAGCGGGTCGACCCCGCCGCTACGACACCGCCGCTACGACACCGCTGCCACGACCGTTTTGGGTGCCGGTTCCGGTCACTGAGTGACCGGAACCGGCACCCAAAACGCGGAGGCGGCGACCATCTCCGCCCAGCCAGCAGGCAGCGGTCAGTCGAGCGCGGCCACGAAGTCCACCATCGGTGCGGCCGTCGCTTCAGGACGGGTCTGGGCGATGAGGTGCCCGCCGGGGACCACCGCGTGCTTTGCACCGGGTATGGCAGCCACCAGTGCCTCGCCGTAGGCGACCGGCGAAAGTGGATCGGCATCGCCCTGCACGACCAGAGTGGGAAGCGTCAGCGTGCCGGGCCGCTGGGTGGCCACCGTCTGTCCGGAGAGGGCCCTCAGCAGCGCCACCGCCTGCTCGGCGTTCGAGAGATGAAGCACCTCACGCGCCCAACAGCGCACGTGGTCGCTGTCTGGCTCGGGAAGGCACATGTCGAGGAAGGCTTCGATCCCTGCGTCGTAGTCGGCTTGCAGCAACGCGATGAACCCCTCGTTGACCTCCGGCGCCTCGTACGGGCACATGAGTACCAGACCGGCGTAGCGGTCGGGTTGGCGGGCGACCGCCTCCTGGACCACGCGGTTGCCGCTTGAGAACCCGCCGAGTGCGCAGCGGGTGATGCCGAGGGCGTCGAGGAGGCCGATGAGGTCGTCGACCAGGGCGTCGAGGGTCACGCTCCCTGGATCACCTCCGGTGTGACCTACGCCTCGATGGTCGAAGCCGACCACCCGTCGAGTCCGACTCAGGGCTGCAAGCTGCGGCTCCCAGTCCTCCCATGTTCCGATCCACCCGCTGTGGGCAACGAACGGCAGTCCCCCAGCGCCCAGGTCGACCAGGAAAACCTGCCGTCCTGCCATACCCATGAACATGCCCAGAACGTAGACGAAGCGGACCACGTCCGGTCAAGCCGTCGCCAGCGCCGCTACGACCGTTTTGGGTGCCGGTTCCGGTCACTGGGTGACCGGAACCGGCACCCAAAACGCGGAGACGAAGTCAACGAGGCGAGGTCACGGAGGCGAGGTCACGGAGGCGAGGTCACCGAGGCGGGGTCAGAGGCCCGAGATGCTGACGTCCTTGATCATCAGCGACACCCCGGCCGCGCCCATGGGCAGCCACTCGAGGTCGTTGCCCACGAACTCGACATCCAACAGCATCCGTTGCAGAGTCGACGCGATCGTGAACTCCCGCAACGGCGCACCCAACGTGCCACCGGAGATCCGTAGCCCCTCCGCGCCGGTCGAGAAATCCCCGCTCACCGGGTTGACCCCCGAATGCAGCCCCGACACCGAGGACACCAGGATCCCGTCGCCTGCCGCGGCGAGCAGCTCCTCCTGCGAGCGTTCCCCCGGCACGAGCTGCACGGCGCGGGCGCCCACGCCGGGCGTCGAGGAGAACCCGCGCACCGCCGAGCCGGTCGAGACCGTTCCCGCACGCCGTGCCGAGTAGGCGTTGTGCAGGAACATCTTCAACTCCCCGCCGTCCACCAGCACGTTGCGGCGGGTGGCGAGCCCTTCGCCGTCGGCTTCGGTGGCCTGGTAGGCGCGTTCGTCGGTCGGGTCGTCCACCAGGGTGACCAGCGGGTTGGCGATCTGCTCGCCGAGCCTGCCCGCGAACAGTGACCGTCCCTTGTTGACCGCCTCGCCGTTCATGGTGCCGGCGAGAATCCCCAGCAACTGGGCGGTCACGTACGGGTCCAGCACCACCGTCATGCGTCCGCCGTTCGGTTTCACCGCGCCCAGCAGGCGCGTGGCCCGAGCGGCAGCATCGGCGGCCGCAGTGGCCACATCGAGGTCAGAAGGTTCCCGACCGACCGAGAAACCGAAGCCGGTCTGGGTCTCCTCCCCCTCGGTCGCCAGCGGGTAGGTGCCCACGAAACAGGCCGTCTCCCGACCTGCAGAGCGGATGCCGGTGGTGGAGACCACGACACCTTCGCCGATGGCGTCGGCGTATTCGGCGGCCTCGACGCCGGAGATCCGCGAATCGGCGGCGCGCACGGCGGCCTCGAGCTCGAGGGCCATCGCCACCTTGTCCTGGGTCGCCACGGATTCCAGTGACGCCCGGTACAGATCGAGTTCGGGGACCGCCACACCGTCGGGTTCGGCCAATCCGAGGAATTCGTCCTCGGATGCGAACGTGGCGTTGTCGCGAGCCTCGGCGAGCACCTCGCCCAGCACGTCGTCGTCGAGCGTGCCCGCATAGGCGAATCCCTGCCGGTTCCCGGCCACGACCCGCACCCCCACCCCGGAGGTCTCCGCCGAGGACAACGACTCGATCTCGCCTTCGTACACCCGGATCTCGGTCTCGGCCGTCCGACCGACGACCACTTCGACCTGTTCGTCGTCTCGGGCCCAGCCGATCACCCGATCGGCGATGTCGAGCAACTGGTCGCTCATGCCGCCATGCCACCGACGGTCAGACGCGACACCCTCAGGGTGGGCACGCCGTCGCCGACCGGCACACCCTGGCCGTCCTTGCCGCACGTTCCGGGCGGGCCGAACGCGAAGTCGTTGCCGACCGCTTCGATGTTGGCCAGCACCTGCGGTCCGTTGCCGATCAGATTGCCCTCGCGCAACGGCTCGGTGATGCGACCGTTCTCGATGAGGTACGCCTCGGTCATCCCGAACACGAAGTCGCCGGTGGCGGTGTTGACCTGGCCGCCACCGAGCTTGGCCACGTACACCCCGTTCGGCGTGCCGGCCACGATCGCCTCGGGATCGTCGGTGCCGTTCAGGATGAAGGTGTTGGTCATGCGCACCATCGGCAGGTACTTGTAGCTCTGCCGACGCCCGTTCCCCGAACGGGGACGACCCTCCTTGCGCGCCCGCAGAAAATCCCACATGTAGTCGGTGAGGATCCCGTTCTCGATCAGCACGTTGCGCTGCGCCGGGGTGCCCTCGTCATCGCAGCCGTACGCCCCCCACTCGCCGGCCACGGTGCCGTCGTCGACCAGGGTCACGAGCTCGGAGGCGACCTTCTCCCCGCGGCGACCGCCGAACACCGACGCGCCCTTGGCGATCAGATCCGCCTCGAGGCCGTGCCCGCACGCCTCGTGGAAGAGCACTCCCCCGCCGCCGGGGCCGATCACGACCGGCATCTCGCCGGTGGGAGCCGGCCGGGCCGCCAACTTGGTACGCGCCCGCTGCGCAGCTTCGCGGGCGAGATCGGAGACGTCGTGGTGGTCGAACAACTCGAACCCCACGGTGTGTCCGATGGCCTCCCGGCCGGTCTGCATGCCGGTGTCACCGGTGGCCACGGCGCCGACGCTGAACAGGGTCCGGACCTGGTCGTCGCCGGTCAGCAGCCCGTCGGAGTTCGCGATCAGCATCCGTCGATGGCTGTCGCCGTAGGTGACGGCGACCTGCGAGATCTCCCCGCCGGACGATCGGGCCGCGTCGTCAGCCTGACGCAACAGCTCCACCTTGGAACCCTTGGCCACGTCGGACGGGAGGATCTCGACCGTGGACGGATGCGCGACGTCGCTCGGGGTCAGCGCGATCTCGTGGACCCGGGCGTCGTCGGCGTGCGCCGCGGCCGCAGCCGCTCGGGCGGCCGCGGCAAGACCGGTCGGCGAAAGATCGGCGGTGTGGGCGAACCCGGTCGTCTCACCGCGCACCACGCGGATGCCGGCGCCGCGGTTGCGCCCGGAGGTGAGTTCCTCGATGCGGCCGTCGTCGAAATACGCCGAGGTCGACGTCTTGTCCTCGGCGAAGACCTCGGCGAAGTCCGCACCGGTTGCCATGGCAGTGCCGAGCGTCGCGCTCAGGGTGTCGTTGTCGATCAGGTCGGGAATTGCCACGAGCATGCCTCCGCATCGTCCTTGAAAGCAGACCTCGCAATTGCTCCGACGGTCCAAGGACCGTTGGCCTTCCGGGGCCCGGGGGCCTTATCGTACCCGGATGCCCGTCGAGCCCGGCTCAACCGGTGCCGCGACCCTCACGGTCTCCCAAGCGGACACCGCCATGGCGATCGGGTCCGGGGACATCCCGGCTCTGGCAACCGCCAGAGTGGTCGCGCTCTGCGAAGAAGCCGGTTTCGCCGCCACCGACGGTCACCTCGCCGATGGAACCACCACGGTGGGGGCGTCGATTCAGCTCACCCACATCGCCCCCTGCGCGATCGGATCGAACGTCCGGGCCGAGGCGAAACTCGATCGGGTCGAGGGACGTCGACTGCACTTCTCCGTCTCGGTGAAGAGCGGCCGAGGGCTGGTCGCCGCGGGAAAGCTGACCCGAGCCCTGGTCGACCGCGACGATTTTCTCGGCCGGATCGGGGAGTGATGGTCGCGACCGGCACCGACACCGACACCGCAGCGTCGCGCCCCACACGCCTCTGGGGGACGCTCCCCGACGAGCAGACCGCCCGCCGCCGCCTGCGCTGGTGGCGCGAGATCATCCTGATCTTCGTCCTCTACGAGGTGTACACGCTGGTCCGGAACACGTTCGGATCGAACGGGAACGCGCTCCACTCGACCGTTTCCGACGACGCAATCGAGATTGCCCTCGGCCACGCGCACGACGTCATCGACATCGAGAAGCATCTCGGTCTGTTCTTCGAGCCGCATCTGCAGCATTGGTATCTGGGGCTACCCGGCCACGGCCTCATCAAGTTCTGGAACGTCTACTACGGGTCGTTCCACTTTCTGGTTCCGATCTTCCTGCTGATCTGGCTGTTCCGTCGATTTCCGGCCGATTACACGACCTGGCGGAACGCCCTTGCCATCACCACGGTGCTGGCGCTCATCGGCTTCGCGGCGTTCTCACTGATGCCCCCGCGCCTGATCGGCTACGGCGGCGAGTTCGGCGGGTGCAGTCTCCCCGCCTCCTCGGTGATCGCCCATCCGGGGCTGGCCTGTCGTGACTACGGCTTCGTCGACACCCTGGCACGATTCGGCGGACTCTGGAACTTCGGATCCTCGGCGATGGCGCACGTGTCGAACCAGTACGCCGCGATGCCCAGCCTGCACATCGCCTGGTCGGCCTGGTCTGCAGTGGTCGTCGCCCCCCGGGCCCGTCGCCGCTGGGTCAAAATCCTGTTCATCGCCTACCCGATCGCCACGCTGATCTGCATCCTGGTGACCGCAAATCACTACTGGCTCGACGCGTTCGGAGGACTCGCCGCTCTCGCCCTCGGGATCGTGCTCGGCCGGCAACTGGCACTTGCCATGAACCGCTTCGGCGACTGGCGGGATGCGCGACGACCATCGAAGGTGGCCACGGCCTCGGACTGACCGCCCCAGATGAGTTCCTCGCGGAGCCTCCCAAGCTAAAGTCTCGCCCCTCACTTGACGTGTACGGCATCCCGCCGGCCGTCATGCCCCCGAAAGGATTCGACCATGCTTCTCGCCGACTTCCACCTCGCCGATTTTCTGTGGAGCATCATCGTCATCTTCTTCATGGTCATCTACTTCATGATGCTGTTCAGCATCATCGTCGACCTGTTCCGGGATGGGGACCTGGGTGGCTTCGCCAAGGCGATCTGGTTCCTGGCACTGCTCGTCCTCCCGCTCCTCTCGCCGGTCGTCTACCTCATCGCCAGAGGCGGCGGCATGGCGCAACGGTCGCTCGAGCAGGCTCAGGCGTCCCAGCAGCAATTCGACGGCTACGTGCGCGAGGTCGCGGGCGCCAACCCCGCGGATCAGATCGCCCAGGCCAAGACCCTCCTCGACAATGGCGCGATCAGCCAGGACGAGTTCGACAAGCTGAAGGCCAAAGCGCTCGGCTGATTCTGCACCGCCGACTCCCTACCGGCCGACCCGGACCGTTCGGGCGATGATCCGCCCGACCCGAATCTCCGGCCCCGTAACGTTCCCGCGTTGAACCAAATGGTGCCCCCGAAGCGGCGTCTCCCGAAGGTGAACGCCTACCTGTTCGCCTCGGACGATCACGCGCCCCGGCGTCGACGTCCGAACGACGTGTTGACGCTGATCACGTCGATCGTGCTGTTCGCGTTGTTCTGGTGGGCCGCGGGACTCGGTTCGCTGTCGGCCGACGCGTCGGTCTCGCGTCTCGTGCTGCACCCACCTGGTTGGATCCAGAGCATCGCGTGGGTCGCCTACACGGCGTCGGGGCTCTACCTGGTGGTCGTCGTGGTGGCGACGTTCCAGCGGGCGGGCACCACCCGGGGGGTCATCCGCGACGTGGCCTGCGCGCTGGCATTGTCCGTGGCCGCAGCCCTCGTGGTGGCGGCGTCCACGGTGGGCGAATTGCCCGACATCTTCCCCGAACTCGTCACCCACCCGTCGAATCCGACCTTCCCGGCGTTTCGACTCGCGCTCGTGACCGCGGTACTCGGGGTGCTCGGTCCGCACCTCGCCCTCTCGGTCCGCCGCATCGGACGGTGGGCGATCATCGGATGTGCGGCGGCCACCCTGCTGCTCGGTCTGGCCCCGATGTCCGGCGTGATCGAAGCCGTGCTCCTGGCCTTCGCCGTGATCGCCGTGATCCGCCTGGTCTTCGGCACCCCCGAGGGGCTCCCGCCGATCGGTCGGCTCACGGCCAGCCTGGCGACGCTCGGTGTCATCACCGCTGACCTTGCCTACGATGCCGAGCAGCCGACCCAGGTCGGCCGGGCCACCGCGACGACCGCGGACGGCCGCAGCCTCACCGTCGAGGTCTACGGGCGGGACGCGGCCGACGCGCAGCGTGCGGCGCGCCTGTGGAACAGGATGTGGTATCGCAGCTCCGGCCCGTCACCCGCGATCGGGCAACTCCGCCAGGCCCAGCACGAGGGGCTCGGTCTGCTGCTCGCCGACCAGGCGGGGGTGGATGCGGGGACCCTGGTCGCGATCGGGGCCGACGAGATAGGCGATGCGGTGGTCGTCGTCGAACCTCCCCGGGGCGAAACCTTTGCGACGACCTCCGAGGAGGAGATCACCGACGATTGCCTCCGGTCGATCTGGCGGTCGCTGCTCACGCTTCACGATCATCGGCTCGCGCACGGCGCGATCGGCCCGGCCTCGATCATTCTCGACGGTTCCGATGCCGGTTGGGTCGACTTCGCCGCATTTTCGGTCGGGGCCGGGCCACCCCGACTGGCCGCCGATGTCGCCGCACTGCTCGTGACGATCGCGGCGACCGTCGGCGTCGACCGGGCGCTCGACGCCGCGCTGGCCACCTGGCCGCACGAAGACCTCGAGGCGGCAGTCCCCTATCTGCAGAAGCGGGCACTGCCCTCGGACACGCGCCGCTGGGCCGACGAGCACGACGTCGACACCGACGCCCTCCGGGATGCACTCATCGGTGCCCTGAAGATCGAGCCTCCCCGGACCGTCGAGCTCCGTCGGGTCACCTGGACCAGCGTGCTCATGCTGGTCTTCGGAGCGATCGCCGCGAACGTGATCGTCTCCCAGATCGCGAAGATCGGGTGGAACGTCCTGGCCGACGAGCTCGCCGCGGCATCGATCGGATGGCTGGTCGCCTCGTTCTGCATTCGTCTCGGCGGCTACGTCAATGGATGGCTGAGCCTGCGGATCGTGCTCGGCGACCACGTGCCCCTCGGACCCACGACGCTGCTGCAATCGGCGAAGAGCTTCGTGGGACTCGTCGTGCCGGCCACCATGGCCCGGGTGGCGATGGACGTGCGCTTCCTCGTCAAGGTCGGCACCCCGACCCCGATCGCCCTCGCGCAGGGACCGCTCATCTCCTTCGTCGGCTTCCTGTCCGAGGTCGTCCTGCTCCTGATCACGGTGGGCACGGTGAGCGCGAACATCCAGTCCGACAAGCTTTCGCTGCCCTCGGTCGGTGGACTGGTCGTCGTCGCCGTCGTCGTCGTGGTGATCGCGCTGATCGTCGTCCTGGCCACGCCGTCGTTGCGGAACCGGGTGCTGCCCCCGATGCGTGAGGCGCTCGGATCCATCCGGGAGGTCGTGTTCTCGCCGGTGCGGCTGCTCAAGCTCTTCGGCAGCGAAGGCCTCGACAACATCGTGAGCGCATTGTCGCTGGTGGCGGTCGGCATGGCATTCGGGACCCACCTCTCGTTGGCGGAGGCAATCTTCGTGACGGTCGGCACCGGGCTCCTCGCCGGTCTCGCCCCCATCCCCGGCGGCATCGGCGTTGCCGAGGCCATGCTCACGGCGCTGCTCACCGCCATCGGCCTCCCCAGCGAGGAGGCCTTCGCCATCGCCATTTCCTACCGGTTGACGACCACCTACCTGCCCCCGGTTCTCGGCTTCTTCAGCCTCCGCTGGCTGCGGAACAACTCCTACCTCTGAACTCCCGGTCGATCCCGGCCGCATGCTGACGCGCCCGAGAGTCGAGGAGCCATTGCCTGCTCGTCGCCCGAGGACGCGGCCGTTCGCCGGGTCCGGTTCAACCCTGACAGTCGTTCCCGGCCAGACTCGGACTGGCGACCAGCTCGACCGTCTCGCGGGAAGGAACCCGAAGCGTCGTCCACCCGGCCGGGGACCGGCCAGGACAGGCGTTGCCCTCGGTCACATGCCAGGTCGGGGTGTACCGGACGCGCAACAACAGGGTCGCCGGTCGCCGGGCCCTGACCACCAACTTGTCGGGCTTGGGCATCGACATGGTTGCCGGGCCGCTGACCAGACCGGGGGATCCGACGACCTTCCAGAGCTTCCAATGGGCGTTCGTCCACTCGAGATGCAGATAGGGCAGACCTCTGCGGATCAACGCGGCCTCGGCGATCGAGGACGAGTCGAGTGGCACGTCGGGAAGGGCCACCCAACTCACCCCGTTGTGATACAGCCAGGCTTTGTAGCTCGCGGCGGTGAGCGGACGATCGGTGTAGAAGAGCGGGTTGTTCGCCCGATCGGTCTGGCGTTCCCATCCCCGCGCAAGGGGGACGTGCGGTGCCACGTAGGCCGCCTCCCAGTGCTGCTTCGTGAACGGAATCTCGACCCGTTCGGACTGGGCGCTGGAGCCGAGCCGCGCGACGAGCGGCGCAAAGTACTCCGGATGTCGGGACGGGTCACCGCTCGAGCTGATGAGACCCGAAACGGCCGGCGTCCACTGCCAGACCAGTAGCCCGGCCACCCCGAGCGAGACGATCTTCCGACGATCGACTCGGACCATGGCGATCGCAAGTGGGGCCGCGACGGTCCCGGCCAGCCTGGCGACGTTGCCCCCGAGCGGGTTCGCGACGACGAAGGTGGCAATCGACCCGAGTCCGTACAACGCACAACCCCACCGCAGGGCACGTTCGTCGCGGGGAAGGAAGAGCAGGCCGCCCCCGCAGCACGCCAGGATGACGACCAGGGCGGGGAACAGGAACGGTTGTGTTCCGACCCCGTGGAACAACACGACCGAGACGACCATCGGGACGACGGCCGCGCCGGCCGCCATGATCCGCGCCCTCCGGTCGGCTCGTTCGACGATCGCCATCGACACGAGCGCGACCACGACGAACACGCCGGCCACCGGACTGAACAGCGTGCTGCCACAGGCGAGCACCGCGGTGAGCACGTGACGTCGACGAGTCGACGCGAGCACCGCCAGGAGCCCGACAGCCTCCCCCATCAGGAACGTGATCTGGCCGATGAGGATCGGCGTCGCCAAATTGATCGCGAACAGGATCGACGCCGCCTGGACCCGGCGATACCCGAACGTGGCACGACGCGCTTTCACCAGTCGATCGAACGCCCACGCGGCAAGCGCCGCCGAGAGAAAGGCCGCGATGGGCAGCCCGACGAGTGCCGCGACCACAGGGGACAGGACGCTGTAGCTGACGAGGTAGTGACCGGTGTACCACCAGGCGTCCCAGACCAGGAAGCCGAACGAGCGGGTGAGTTCCTGCCGATAGACCTGGCTGGGAAGGTCACCGCCATGCCAGGCGGTCATCGTGACCACGGCGGCGACGGCCCCGGCGAGCAGGATCACTTCGAGTGACCCTCTGGTGGATCCCTGCCCGTCGACCCCGACGGGGGTCAGCGCCACGCGCTCAGCCATCCCGCACCATCGGACCCGGCCCCGACCTCGCGGGGCACACCGGCGATACGTCTACTGCCGCCGCGGACGGGCCGCCGGCCAGCTTCATCACCTGCCGGAGGCTACCAGCGAGTTGGCGCATTTTCACCGGTTGGACGTGCGGCGCGGTCGTGCGATTCGACCGCGCCGTAGCGGCATTGGGTGTCGTGCCCGTGAGCCGCGCGGTACCCTGGGTGGCGATCGACCCGGACCGGACCGTAAGGGTCAGTACTCTGCCAGCACCGAGGCCGCTTCGTGCCCGAATACCTGCCAACAATCCACCAGCCAGGTGACCTGCGTCGCCTCTCCTACGAAGAACTCGACGACCTCGCGGCCGAGATCCGCCACTTCATCGTGCAGTCGGTGGCCGAGAACGGCGGGCACCTGGGGTCGAACCTGGGTGCCGTCGAACTGACGATCGCCCTCCACCGGGTCTTCCACTCACCCGAGGATGTCCTCCTCTTCGACACCGGCCACCAGGCCTACGTGCACAAGATCCTCACCGGCCGCCAGAGCGGATTCGCCAGACTCCGCCAGGCCGGTGGTCTGTCCGGGTATCCGAGTCGTTCCGAATCCGAGCACGACTGGGTCGAGAACAGCCATGCGTCGACCAGCGCGAGCTACGCCTTCGGGATCTCGACCGCGTTCGAGCAACTGGGCGTGCACGATCGCCAGGTCGTCGCGGTGCTCGGCGACGGAGCCATGACCGGTGGGCTGGCCTACGAGGCGCTCAACAACCTCGGTCACAGCGGACGGCGGGCCATCATCGTGTTCAACGACAACGGCCGCAGCTACGCCCCCACGGTGTCGCGCATCTCCGAGAGCGTCGCACGCCTCCGCCTGCACCCGTCCTATCTGCGTCAACGGGCCCGGGTTTCCCGCCTGGTGCACGAAGTTCCGGTGGTGGGAGAACACCTCGCCTGGGGCCTCGAAGGGGCGCTCACCGGACTGCGAGACATGATCGAACCGACGGCGTTCTTCGAAACCCTCGGGGTGCGCTACTCGGGCCCCTTCGACGGCCACGACATCGAATCGCTCGAGCGCTCGCTCCGCAACGCCGCGGACTACCACGACGGCCCGGTGGTGGTGCATGTGCTCACCCAGAAGGGTCGGGGCTATCCACCCGCCGAGGACGACGAGGAGAAGTGCCTCCACGACGCCCCCCGCTTCAATCCCGAGATCGGCCCCCAGCACGTGCCCGGTGGACCACCCTCCTACACCGGCGCCTTCACCGAGGCGCTCATCAAGGAGGCCGACGCCCATCCCGAACTCGTCGCGATCACCGCGGCGATGCCCGGCTCGACGGGACTGCTCGGATTTGCCGAACGTTTCGGCGACCGGCTCATCGACGTCGGTATCGCCGAGCAGCACGCGATGACCGCTGCCGCCGGCATGGCCATGGCCGGCCTGCGGCCGGTGGTGGCGATCTATTCGACGTTCCTGACCCGCGCCCTGGACCAGAGTCTCTACGATGTCGGCCTCCACAACCAGCGGGTGATCCTGGCCATCGACCGGGCCGGAATCACCGGACCCGACGGCGCCTCACACCACGGCATGTTCGATCTGGTCTGGCTGTCCAAGATCCCGGGCATGACGGTCTTCGCGCCGTCGTCCTACCAGGAACTCCAACAGATGTTGCACGACGCCGTCGAGGACGCGGAGGGCCCGGTGGCGATCCGGTGGCCCCGTACGCCGGCGGTGATGGCCGGTGAGGACGAGGTCGGCTCCGGCTTCGCCGGACGGCTCGTGCGAACCGATCCCCAGGCGCGCGTCTGTCTCGTCGGGGTCGGCAAGCTGCTCGAAGTCGCCTTGTCCGCGGCCGACCGGCTGGCGGCGGCCGGCATCGGGGTGACCGTCTGGGATCCGCGGATGGTGCAGCCCCTGGATCCGGTGCTGATCGAGAGCGCGGCCGGGCACGAGCTCGTGGTCACCCTCGAGGACGGTCTCGTCGAAGGTGGCGTCGGCAGTCGACTCGCCTCGCTGGTCTCCGCGGAGGCGGCCCGGCGCGGCGCGGCGCATCCGCCATGGGTGGTCAACCTCGGACTCCCCCGATCGTTCATCGCGCAGGGAAATCCCGAAGACCTCCTCATCGAGGCGGGGCTCGGCGTCGACGACATCGTCGAAGTCGTCGAACAGCGGCTCGGTTGACCGGGCCCTACTCGCCGGGAGCGACGGACTCCGCACCCTCGGCGCTGCGGTAGAACGGATTCTCGCCGGCGGCGTGATCGGTCACGTCGACGACCTCGGTGATCTCGGGCACGGCTTCGATGATGGTGTTGGTGATACCGCTCTTGAGCGTCAACCAACTGATCGAGCAACCGTGACAGCCACCGCCCATCAGCACGAACGCCCGACTCCCGTCGACACCGGCGAGCTGCGCGAACCCGCCGTGGGCGGCCAGCATCGGATTCACCGTCCGGTCGATGACCAACGTGACCTGTTCGGCCAGATCGCCCACGGTGTCCAGATCGACACCGGCGAGCGGATCGGGCTTGTTCGGATTCCGCAGGACGAGCCCACCTTGGTTCTCGTCCTCGGGCAGGTCGAGGGTCGCTCCCCGCAACGAGTCGATCGAGTCCGAGGGAATCACCACCCTGAGACTTTCGTGCGTTTCGACCAGATCGGCTTCGGTGGCTCCGTCGGCGGCGTCGAAGGCCAGGTCGTAGGAGAACTCGGCGCCGGCGGCACCGGTCACCTGGACCCAGAGGGCCAGCTCGTCGGCGTCGGCCTCGGCCTCGAGGAGCCCGACGATCTCGGCGACCGCCCGCGCGGTCACGTTCAACACTCCGGCTTCCACGATCGTCTCGGACACGTCCCCGAGGCTACCGCCACTTGGTTATGATCGATCCAACGGGGTTGGGGAACTGTCGACCAACGGGGACACCAGGACGCCATGAGCGCGGATGCCGCAGGGGAACAGCGACCGTGAGCGATCTCGTCGGGAACATCGAGGTCTGGCGTGATCTGGAGAGCCGCACGTTCTACTGTCCCGCGTGCGGATCCGAGCGGATCTACCGCCACCGGCGTGCTCGGCGTTGGGTCCGGGTCATCGTGCCGATCCTTCCCAAAGAGATCACCAACGACGTCTACGAGTGTCAGACCTGCCACCACGTCTACGACGAACACGTCATCACCTCGCCGCCCACCTCCGATCTGGCCACCCGGCTCCAACGTCTGACCCGGGCCGCGGTCGTCCTCGCCATGCTCGACGGGGATCCCTACGACGTGCCGACCCGACGACGCGCGCTGACGGTCATCCACGGGGCGGGACTGCCCCACTACAGCGAGACCGACCTGGACGCCGACCTCAGGAGTATCGACGTGACCATGCTCGACGAGGAGGCCAACCAGCTCACGATCGACCTCGATATTCCCAGTCGCGAACGGCTGGTGGCCGATGTCGGCCACGTGGCCACCGCCACCGGGTCGTTCAGCCGGACCAACCGGGCGATGCTCGACCAGCTCGGCCGATCGCTCGCGATCCCACCGGGCGCAGTCCATCGGATCCTCAGCCAACTCGGCCACGAAGCGTCCAACATCGGGGCGTTCACCAGTCACGACCCGCCTCCCGGGTCCGAAGGCTGAATCCTGCAAAGGACCCTGACCGTTCCCGGGGTCCGGCGCGATCCTCGGCCCGCCTCGGCCGACGGGCGGGGACCCCGGTAGCCTTGGGTCGTCCATGGAGGCACGGTGAACCACGACATTCCACTAGGACGACTGCGCGGCATCCGGGTCGGAATGAGCTGGTCGGTCCTTCTCATCGCCGGCTTCTACGTCTACATTCTCGCCACCTATCAATTCCCCAACGAGGCATTCGATTCGACGACCGCCGCGTACTGGATCGCCGGGATCGTCGGCGCCCTCGTCTTCTTCCTGAGCCTGCTCGTCCATGAGATGAGCCACGCGCTCGTTGCCAGGGCCACGGGCATCGAGGTCCGGGGCATCACGCTGTGGCTGCTCGGGGGCTTCGCCGAACTCGGCTCCGAACCCGACAGTCCCGGCAAGCAGTTCACGATCGCCGTGGTGGGTCCGATCTCGAATCTCCTGCTCGCCGCCGTGTTCTGGCTCGCCCACGGACTCGTCGCCACCAACCCCGACCCGTTCGCCATGAACACCGGAACCAGCGGACTCATCGCCGTGGTCCTCGGCTGGTTGGCCTTCGTCAACCTGCTGCTCGGCGTCTTCAACCTCCTGCCGGCGGCGCCCTTGGACGGTGGGCAGCTCTTCGGCGCCGGGGTCTGGGCGGCGAGCGGCAATCGCACGGTGTCCCGACGGTGGTCGGCCTATGCGGGGATCGTCCTGGGGAGTGCCGGGGTCGCGTACGGCCTGGTCACGATGAACTCCCAAGGGACGTTGAACGGCATCTGGCTGATGATCATCGGCTGGTGGATCGCGGGGATCGCCTGGTCGGAGATTCGCCGTCTCGATGCCGAGCGGAACCTCGCCCCGGTCGCCGTGGGCGACATCATGGGGCCCGAACCGCCCATGCTCCCTGCCCAGACCACGATCGACGCCGCGCTCGGCCGGGCACCAGATCGGTCCCGACCGCCAGGCGTTCTGCGCACAGGAACCCGATGGCCGGATCGTCGGCGTCCTCACGTCATCCCAGATCCGACACTGCGATGCCACGAGTCGGGCGACCGTCCCGCTCGGCCGGCTCGCGTTCCCCATCGAGCGGGTGCGCTGCGTCACACCCGAGACGAACGCGCTCGATCTCGCCCGCACCATCGCCGACGACCCGATCAAGGTCGCCCTGGTGCTCCGAGCTGACGGTCGGGTCGTGGGCACGGTCGGCACGACCGAACTCGGTGCCCGGGCTCGCACGAAGGATCGCGCACCGGCAGGACGGTAGGTTGGCGGCCCATGGCAAGCCTTCCCGTCCCCACCTATCACGTCGAAGACGGCGTGGCCGTCATCGCCCACGACGACGGCAAAGCCAACGTCGTGGGCCCGGCCACACTCGAAGCGATCCATGAGCACCTCGCACGCGCCACGCGCGAAGCACGCGCGGTGCTCCTGGTGGGTCGCGCCGGCAAGTTCTCCGCCGGTTTCGATCTGTCGGTCATGACCTCGTCCACCGAGGCCATGCGATCGCTGGTCACCGACGGTGCCGAGTTGCTGTGCACGATGTACGAATTCCCGTTGCCGATCGTCGCGGCCTGCACCGGCCACGCCCTGGCCATGGGCGCGCTGCTGTTGCTGGCGAGCGACATCCGCATCGGCGCCGAGGGATCGTTCAAGCTCGGTCTCACCGAGGTCGCAATCGGCATGCCACTGCCGATCTTCGCGATCGAGTTCGCGCGTGGAACGGCTGCTCCCCACCGAGTTCACCCGCGCCACGCTCGGGGCCACCGCGTACGACCCGGTCACCGCAGCCCGGGCGGGCTACCTGGATCGTGCGGTCCCCGCGGACGACGTGCTCGACGTCGCCATGGCCGAGGCCCGCACCCTCGGGGAGTATCGGACCGGCGCGTACAGCCGCTCCAAGCAACAGGCGCGCGGGGCGTTCTGCGGCCGCATCAGAGCGAGCCTCGCCGAGGACATCGCCACCCTCACCGGGCCCGACCCGGCCACTTGAGGCGCCCTGGGGATCCTCAGCCCGTGTAGCTGGGCTGTACGTGCTCGGCGGTGGCCACCGGGGCTGTCGACGACGTCGCCGGAACCGTGGTCGTGGGTGGCGGTGAGGTCGTCGACGAGGGGGTCGTCAGATCGGCCCGATCGACCATCGTGCCGTCGTGGCAGATCGTGTCCTTGATGTCCGCCTGACCGTCCGGACCGATCGGATCCGGAGCGGGCTCGCCCGCGAACCGGGCGGCCATCCAGGCGATCATGTCGCCGAACGACGGACCGATCACTCCCGCGTGGGACTGTCCCGGGTACATCCAACGTTCGACGTTCTGTCCGGTTGTGCACAGCTGGCCGGCGAGAAGCTGCGAGGAAGCGGTCGGAATCTGTTCGTCGTTGCCACCGTGGATGATCAGCAGCGGTTCGGGCGCCGGGGTCGTGAAGTTGGCCGGATCCTGGGCCGCGATCAGCGGCCCCCACGTGGGATTCTGTGTCGGGTTGTAGGAACCGTCAGGCTGCTGGGCCATCAACGACTGGACGTCGAGGCCGGCGGTCTGTTGGGCCAGGTAGCCGGTGCAGCCCTGATCGACGAGCGGCAACTTCGACTGCCCCTGGGAGTTGAGCACATCGGCGACGGGCGCCGCGGCGTCACCGTAGGCGGCATTGATCGCCGCTGCGACCATCAGCAGGTAGTACTTGTACGGACTGGTCTTCAGGAAGTCGTACACCAGGCCGAGCTGGGACGGCGGGGCGCCGGCGACCACACCGACCAGGTGCAGCTCCGGTGCCCACGCGTCGGCGTCGTGCAGGGCGAACATCGCCGCGTGGCCGCCCTGGGAGTGTCCCCACACCACGTAGTCGTTGCCGATGTCCGCGTACTGGTTCCGCGCGGCACGCACGATGTCGATGACCCCCCGGGCTTCGGAATTCCCGACGATGTAGGGGTGACGACCGGGCGTACCCAGCCCTTCGTAGTCGGTCGCGACGATGACCCATCCCTTGTCGAGAAAGGCGTTCGCAGACGGAATCTGACCGGCAGGGTCGAGTGACGGGGCGCACTGGTCGGCGATCCCTGCGGTGCCGTGCGCCCAGTCGAGGACCTTGTACCCACCGGCCGGGGCAGGCGTGTCCGGGATGGCGATGAGGCCGGTCACCGCGATGTCCTGCCCGCGGATGGACTTCGACTTGTACATGACTCGTTCCATGGTCCCGTGCAACCCGGGCACGGTCACCGCTTCGGTCCTGATGACCGTGCCGGGACCTCCGGCCGGCAGTGGATCGGGCACGTCGTAGAACGACGGCATGGTGAATGCACCGGCCGTGTCCGCGACCGGGAGCGACAACGGCACCACCGTGACCACCAACAACAGCACTGCGATGAACGCCACCCCGTGACGATGCATGACCCTCGACATGGTTCCCCTTCTTCCGGCTTCCCACGCCGCGGCGTGGCACTCGAGACCCTAGTGGCGCAACGGTACGGACGTCGGCCGTGGCAGATGACGCGGACCCCGTCTCAGGACGATGAATCGATGAGATCCACGCCGAGGGCGAGGTGATCCGAGAGGCGCACCAGACGGTCGCGGGCCGAGGCCGTGACCGCCCGTGGAAAGGCGAACCGCCGGATCGAGGCGACCCGGAGGTTCCCTCCCAGTGCGACGAACAGGTAGTCGATCCGTTCGCGCCGGGCGAGCAGGTCCGGCGACGTGGCGACGCTCACTCCGTCGCTGTGGTCGACGAGCGTGTCCGGACGTTCCGGATCACGCTGGTCGGCGAAGTCGTCGATCGGCGTGCCACAGGTGTGGCCGGAACCCGAGCCGTACTCGCTCCAGGCATCGACGACCTGCAGCGGTGCGAGGTGATCGACCAGATCCTGGTACTGCGCGTCGGGTCCGTCCGGGTAGCCGGGATCGTGCGCGGGCACGTTGAAGTCCCCCGCAAGCACGAGGTGGTGTCCCGGCCGGTGCTCGCCGATGACGAACTCGACCAGTTCGTCGACCTGGGCCATCCGGAGCCGGTGTCGTCTGACCGGGTCGCTCGCGGTGCGACCGGGGACGAGTCCGGTGCCGTAGATCAGATGCGTGCTGCACAACTCGAGGGTGCCGGCCGACCCGGGAAGGTCGACCTCGACCAACAGCACGCCCTTGTTCGCCAACGTGTCGGCGTCGTGGAGATAGGACCCTCGGGTGGCGAATCGGTGCGTGGCGCGCCGGGTGATCGGCAAGCGGTCGACCACGGTGAACAGCCCGCTGGAAGCAAACCCCAGTGGACCGCGGAGGATCGATCGTCCGGGCCCTGCCGCGGTGGCGGGCTCGCCGGTCGACCAGGCGTCCACGATGCGGCGACGGTCGTCGGGTTCGAAAGCCTCGGCCATGGCGACGATGTCGAAGGTTCCGGACAACTTCTCACCGATCCTCGTGGCCCGTTCGGCGACGGCGGGGGCAGCCAGCTCACCGAACGCCGGGAGTCCCGGCCCACCCGGGATCGGCCGGGGTTTGAGCAGGAACGTGTTCCAGAACAGCAGGCTGATCGAATCGTCCGTGGCCATGGAATCCCCGAGGCTACCGAGGTTCAGACCCGGGGATCGCGCCGCACGACCAACCCTCGACCGGAGAGGAAGTGCCCGGTCAGGGTGCGATCGAGATGTTCGACGCGCCACCGCAACATGGTCTCGTACAGCTCTGCGAGGAGCCCGGCATGGGCCGGATCGGCGGCGAGGTTCTCGGTCTGGTCCGGGTCGGCGGACAGGTCGTAGAGCAGTGGCGGCAACACGGAGGGAGGCGCACCGAAATGCACGAGCTTGTGCCCGCGGGTGCGCAACACGCCCACGCCGCACTGTTCCATCGTGAGCCCGAAGGTGTCCTCGGCGAGGTGGCCGACGGGATCGTGGAAATCCCACTCCCAATGGGCATCGGTACGCCATCTGGTCGGCGTGTGCGGGTCGGTGCCGTGGAGGAAGGGCTGGAGTGGCCGACCGTCACATTGCAGAGGCACCTCGACGCCCATCCACTCGCACAGGGTCGGCAACACGTCGACGTGCTCGGTCACCTCGGTGACCACCGTGCCGCGGGCGGCGTCGGCCTCCGCACGCGGGTCCACCACGATGCAGGGCACGTGGTAGCTCTCGTCGAACCACGCCAGCTTCTGCAGGAGCCAGTGGTCGCCGGCCTGTTCGCCGTGGTCGGAAGTGAGGACCACGAGGGTGTCGGCCAACAGGCCCTGTCCGTCCATCCAGCCGAACAGTTCTCCCAGCCGGTCGTCGACCTCGGCCATCGCGCCCCAGTAGGTGGCGCGTTGCTGGCGACGGTCCCGCTCGTCGACCGGGCATCCCACCTCGGGAAGGCCGATCGCCACCGCCGCGAGGGGATGTTGGGCCATCTCGTCTTCGCGGTGGTGCTCCCGCGGAAGTCGCCGCCCTGCTCAGCGGAGTAGACGTCGTGGTAGCCCTCGGGGTTGCGATAGGGCGGATGCGGGCGGATGAAACTCAGGTGCGCGAACCACCCGTCGTCGTCCGCGTCGGTGTGCAACCAGTCTCGGAACGCTTCGACGACCATGACCGTCTCGGAATGTTCCGCGGCGAACCGGGTCGGTGCCCAGGTGGCTCCGTGATCGTCGGCGCCTGGATAATCGGGCCGGGCCAGGTAGAGATCCTGGGGATTCGACGGCACGTCGATGCCCTTAGCCGCCAACCATTTGGCCCAGCCAGGGGAACCGGCCGATTCCGGGTTGAACAGCTGCGTGTCGAAACCGGGGAGCACTTCTTCATAGGTCGTCAGGCGAGGGTCGTCGGCGGCCAGGGTGCGGGGGTCGAGGGAGGTGTCGGTGTAGCCGAACAGGGTCGGTGCGTAGCCGGCCTTGCGGGCTTCACGGGCCGTGTTGGTGAAACGATCGTCCAGCGGGGTGCCGTTGAGCACCGAACGGTGGTTCTGGGCGTACATGCCCGTGTGCAGCGTGGCCCGGCTCGGCCCGCACGGCGCGATGTTCGCCCAGTGGTTGGCGAAGCGCACACCACGGGCGGCGAGTCGATCGAGCGCCGGCGTGCTTACGACCGGGTGACCGGCCGCCGAGAGACAGTCCCCCCGCCACTGGTCGACGGTGATGAACAACACGTTGCCGCGCCCCGCGGTGACCTCGTTCAACCCGGGAACCGCCCTGGCGCGGGTGCGAAGGACTCGGCACTCGATGCGAGCGAGATGGCCAACCCCAGATCACCGGTGACGCCCACGGCAGGGCTCGTGGCGATGACCGGCCGCGAGGTGGCGAGCAGCGGCGCCGGCACCGTCGGGCGCAATCGCTTGGCGTGTCCCATCCGGCCCCCTGCACCGTCGGGTGTCGACCGACACCACACCCGCCAGGGTACCCGACAAGGGCCGGGGCGTCCGCGTCCGACCGGACCCCCTCCCCCGAGGGTGAGCCGCCGGGTGTCGTCGGGCACTTTCGCCTGCCACGAAAGGCCTTTCGTCCCTGTGCAGGACCGCGCCGTGCGCTCAAGATGACGCCATGAGTACATCCACGTCGACCATCCCGCCCTCTCAACCCTCCTGCAGCGCCGAGCGCCCGAAGCGTCCGCTGCTGCTCGTGCTGACGCTGTTGTGCGTGGTCGGTCTCGGCGCAGCAGGATGCGCTTCGCGCGCGCCGATGTCCGGTCCGGGGATCGGCGCCATGGAGGAAGGTCACATGCAGGGCATGCAGGACGTCGCGGGTTCCAACGCCGCCAACTCGGGCGCCGGCAACGCGCTCCCGGCCGTCGGCTCGACGATAGACGCCACGCTGTCCGAGTGGAAGATCGCTGTGCCCACCACGCTCGCCGCCGGAAAGTACAACTTTCACATCACCAACGTCGGGAAGATGGAGCACGAGATGCTGGTCGTCAAGACCGACCTCGCCCCCGCCCAACTCCCCCTCAAGAACGGCGACTTCAACGAAGACGCCCTCCCACCCATGAGCGATGGACCCAACGTCGCCCCCGGTGCGACCCAGGACCGGACCATCGACCTCACCAAACCCGGCAAGTACCTCTTCGTGTGCAACCTGCCCGGCCACTTCGCCCAGCACATGTACACCTACGTCACCGTGAAGTGAACCTGCGCCCTCAGGACGGGCAACCTCCTCCAGGACGTCGATCCCGGCTCCCGGGGACCGGGATCGCGCACCGTAGGATCGTGGTCTCAGCCGGCCGACAGTCGAACGCGGGGCTTCCACCCACGCTCACCGCCGGCCCCGCCCTGGTAGCTCAGACGGATAGAGCAACCGCCTCCTAAGCGGTAGGTCGCCGGTTCGAATCCGGCCCAGGGCACGACCACCATCCAAGGAGCCGGGCTTGTCGTCTGAGAATCACGGTGTGCGGGCCGTCATCGCGGCGATGAGTGCCAATCTGGGGATCGCCATCGCCAAGTTCGTCGGCTTCCTCGTCACCGCGTCGGGTTCGATGCTCGCCGAGTCGATCCACTCCCTCGCCGATACCGGCAACCAGGTGCTGCTGCTCTTCGGGGGGCGTCGCTCGCGCCGCGCCGCCGATGCGCAGCACGACTTCGGGTTCAGTCGCGAGCGCTACTTCTGGGCGTTCGTGGTGGCCGTTGTGCTGTTCACCCTCGGCGCGGCCTTCGCGGTCATCGAAGGCATCGGCAAAGTACTGCATCCCCACGAGCTCAACGACGTCAAGGTGGCCGTCGTGATCCTGGTCGTGGCCATGGTGCTCGAAGGGCTGAGCTTCCGCACGGCGCTCCATGCTGCTCGCGCCCAGGTCGGCCCGGACGTCCCGTTGTGGCAATTCATCAGACGCTCGAAGTCGCCGGAGGTGCCGGTCGTGCTGCTGGAGGATTCCGCGGCGTTGTGCGGCCTCTCGGTGGCCCTCGTCGCCCTGGCACTGTCGGCCTGGACCGGCGATGCCATCTGGGACGGCATCGGCACGATCCTGATCGGACTGCTGCTCGGGACCGTGGCCATGATCCTCGCGGTCGAGATGAAGTCACTGCTGATCGGCGAATCCGCGAGCCGGACCCGTCGCCAGTCCATCCGGGACGCCCTGTTGGCCGGCGAGGAGGTCCGCTCGGTCATCCACCTGCGGACCCAGCACCTCGGACCGGACGACCTGCTCGTCGCCGCGAAGGTCGAGTTCGCACCGACCTTGAGCTATGCCGAGCTGACCAGCGTGATCGACCGCACCGAGGTGCGGGTCCGTGCGGTCGAACCGGCGGCCCGGTTGCTGTTCATCGAACCGGACGTGCGACACGATTGATCACTGCGATCGCGGGCATTTTGCAAATCGCACCAATTCCCGACATACTTGGTCAAGTATTCGCGGCGGCACTGCCGTCGCGAGCGACCACCGGTGACGTCGTCGGCGTCTGCCGGCTCGACGACCCGACCCACGACCCAAAGAGGCAACGAGCATGGCAATCAAACTCGGGGACACCGTCCCCAACTTCACTGCTGAGACCACCGACGGAACCATCGATTTCTACGACTGGAAGGGTGACAGCTGGGTGCTGCTGTTCAGCCACCCCAAGGACTTCACTCCGGTGTGCACCACCGAGCTGGGTGCCGTGGCGGGGCTGAAGCCCGAATTCGACAAGCGTGGCGTCAAGATCATCGGCCTCTCGGTCGACTCGCTGGACAGCCACAAGGGATGGGTCGGCGACATCGAGGACGTGACCGGCAACGCCCTGACCTACCCGCTGATCGCCGACGAGGACCACAAGATCGCCGAGGCGTTCGACATGATCCACCCCAACGAGCTCGCCACGCTCACGGTCCGGACAGTCTTCGTGATCGCCCCCGACAACACCGTCAAGCTCACGCTGACCTACCCGGCCTCGACCGGTCGCAACTGGCAGGAGATCCTGCGGGCGATCGACTCGATCCAGCTCACCGCCAACCACTCGGTCTCGACGCCGTCGGACTGGACCCGCGGCGAAGACGTGATCGCGGCACCGACCTTCAGCGACGAGGAAGCCGAGGCCAAGTTCGGGGCCATCGACAAGAAGAAGGACTACCTGCGGTTCGTCAAGCAGCCGGGCTGAACGATCCGCCGACCCAACCGACAACGGAGCCGGGCCCACGGCCCGGCTCCTGTCGCGTCCGGGCGGGCCTCACGACCTCGTGACGATGAGCTTGCCCTTCATGTTGGCGTGGATGTCGCACACGAACTTCACGGTCCCGGGCTTGAGGTCGACGAGCGTGATCGTCTGGGTGTTCGGCCCGGTCTTCAGGTCGGTCTTGCCCGAACCGGTCTCCGATTGGGTCCCCTTGAAGTCGACGTTGTGCTGCACCCCCTTCTCTTGGTTCTCGTATCGCACCTTCAGACGAGTACCGGTCACGGTGATGCAGTCCGGCTCGAAATCGAAGTTCCTGGTGACCACGGTGATGGTCCCGTTGGTCGCGGCGGCACACTTCGCCGAGGCGCCCGACCCGTTGTCGGGTGAGGCGGCGATCGAACCGCCCGACGAACAGCCCGCGCCAACGGTCACGGCGAGGGCGAGGCCGGCGGCGGTTCCCGCCAATCGGCGCCGGATCGAGGCACGGACATCACGGCCGGGGATCGGTGAGGGTTGCAGGTCGTCGGTCACGACCGACAACCGTAGCGACGCCGGGGTCGGTTCCGAAGTACGGAGCGATGCCGCGCGGGAGGGGGAGTAGACTGCCGCGCTGTGACCGTCTATCAGGCACCCGAATACCACCCGGCATTCGAGGAGTACTGCGAGGCGATCTACGAACTTCGAGAAGACGACGTCGACGTCATCCAGGCCCGCATCGCCGAGCGGCTGGAGGTCTCCCGACCGGCCGTGTCCGAGATGGTCCACCGTCTGAGCGAACAGGGTCTGGCCGATCTGACCGATGGCCACATCCGATTGACTCCCGACGGTCGCCGGCTGGCCGAACAGGTCGTCCGCCGCCACCGCCTCGCCGAACGCTTCCTGACCGACATGCTCGGGCTGTCCTGGGCCGAGGCCCACAAGGAAGCGGGCAAGTGGGAGCACGTGATCTCCGAATCCGTGGAGACCGCGATCACCCGGGTGCTGGGCAACCCGACGACGTGCCCGCACGGCAATCCGATTCCGGGCACCGACTACACCGCACCGGAGTCCCGGGCCCTGTCCGAGCTGGTCGCAGGCGACCACTTCGAGGTCGTCCGCATTCCCGAGGAGCTCGAGTTCGCCCCGGGCCTGCTGGAGTTCCTCGAAGCGGCCGACCTCCTTCCGGGCCGTGAAGGCACCCTGACGGTCGTCTCCCCCGATGGGACGACGACCATCGAAGTCGGCGGTCGACACGTCGGGGTCAGTCGATTCGCCAGCGAACGGATCCTCGTCGCCATCGGCTGATCTCAGCCGCACCAACCGGTCACTGGGCGAGGACCTCGGGCAACGGGCCGGTGTGGACGACCGTGAGCCGCTTCGTGGCACGCGTGAGCGCGACGTACAGGGCCCGCAGTCCCTGGGGTTCGTCGTCGATGATGCGCCGCGGTTCGACCACGATCGCCGCATCGAGCTCCAGACCCTTGACCAACCTGACCGGCACGACCGTGACCTGGTGGGCCAGGCCGCTGGTCACCGCCGACCCATGGTCCACGCCATGCGCCTCGAGCCCTGTGTCGACCGGGTCCACGAGCGCCGTGGGAACGATCACCGCGACGTTTCCCTGACCGATCGCGGCCAACTCGTCGCCCACGACCCGTGCCAGGGTTTCGTCCAGCTCGTCGGGGGTCACCCCGACGAAGTTCGGCGCATCGCCTTCGGTCCTGATCGCCCCCGGCGGGGTGAGGTCGGGCGCGACCTCCCGGAGCACCCGGGCGGCCACATCCATCAGCGGCCCGGGTATCCGGTAGCCGATCGTCAACTCGGCGAGGCGCCGACCGCGCCGATCGGGCAGGTGGTCGAGGACCTCGTACCAGTCGGCGTGCGCCCACGCGCCGGTCGCCTGGGCGATGTCGCCGACCACCGTCATCGATCCGTTCAACGACCGCCGCGCCAGCATGCGGAGCTGCATGGGCGACAGGTCCTGCGCCTCGTCGACCACGATGTGACCCCAGGTCCTGATCTCGCCCTGGGGCGTTCCGTCGGCGCGGAGGCGACCCTTCAGCTGCGGTTTGGGTCCGAGATGGGTGGCCGCCTCGTCCAGCAGGGGCACGTCCTGGTTGGTCCAGACCACGTCTCCGACCCGGCTCGACCAGGGGCGGTACAGCGACACGGCGCTCGATGCTGCGATCGACCCGGCCGCGGCATGACGCAACAACGCGGTCGAGCCGTACAGCTCGTGGAGCAGCTCGGCCGGGGTGAGAACCGGCCACATCCACTCCAGGGCCGCACGAACTGCCTGGTCGTCGTGGAGCCGATCGGCGACCGTCTCCGCATCGAGCGGGACGCGGGACGATTCGCTGAGCGCTTCGCACACGGCACGTTCCACGAAGTCGCGTCCCGTGTTCCGGAGACGGAACCGGCGGGTCGCGTGCCGCACGATCTCGGCAGAGGTCGCGACGTCCATGGTCAGAGTCTGCAGGCCGTGGGGCACCCGCAGCGGCGCACGCAGCGGTCGTCGCCGGTCGGCAACGGCCCGGGCGATCATTCCGGTCATGGCTCCGTCGCCCTTGGTCCGTGCCACGTCCGGTGCGTCGTCGCCTCGCACCGATACCGGGTCGATCAGATCGGCGAGGACCGAGAGTTGGACGCCGGCCTCACCGAGGGAGGGAAGCACCTGTTCGATGTAGGACAGGAACAGCCGGTTGGGCCCGACCACGAGCACGCCCTGGCCCTCCAGGGGGAAGCGGTGGGAGTACAGCAGGTACGCGGCCCGGTGCAGCGCGACGACCGTCTTGCCCGTGCCCGGTCCGCCCTGGACCACCAGGACGCCGGGCAGCTCGGAGCGGATGATGCGATCCTGTTCGACCTGGATGGTGCCCACGACCTCGGTGAGCCGGCCGGTGCGCGATGCCTCGAGCGAGTGGACCAACGCCCGGCGTCCCGCGACCGTCGCTACGCCGTCGTCCGTGGCGCCGCCGGCGAAGTACTCGTCGTCGATGTCGACCAGGGTGCGGCCCCGGGACGCGAAATGGCGCCGTCGTTCCAGACCCATCGGGTGCGGACCGGTGGCCCGGTAGAACGGTTCGGCGACCGGCGCACGCCAATCGACCACGACAGGATCGTGGGACTCGTCGGAGACGGGCAGACGGCCGATGTAGAAGGTCGTCGGCTCGTCGTCCCGGTGGTCGGCCACGTCGATCCGGCCGAACACCAGCGACGCGTCCCCCAGATCGAGACCCGTGAGCCGATCGTCGACCGAGGAGTGGATGACCTCCCGCTCGAAGCGCGCCTGAGCGGTGCCCCCGGCACCCACCTCGACCATCGTCCGCAGGCGGTTGGCGGAACGTCGGGCGTCGTCGAGCAACCGGTAGGCCCGGTCCACGTAGCGCTGCTCGGCTTCCAGTTCCGGATGGGTGGCCATGGTTCCACTCGAGACGGCGGTTTCCGACGGGAATCCCCGGTACGGCATTGGGGGAACGGACCATTCTACCGGTCGCGGACAACCGGCCGATGCAGCCCGCGCCCGATCGAATGCCCGGCCGAATTCCACCGTCCCCGAACCGGTCGGAGGTCACGACCTGCACCGGTCGTCGCCACGGCATGGGTTCGCAGGAGAACCTCCGGTACCGTTGCTCCGGTGCCCCCCTCCCCCGACGCCCCGTTCCTGCGCGCCAGCCGTGGCCTGGCCGCCGACCACGTCCCGGTCTGGTTCATGCGCCAAGCGGGCCGGTCTCTGCCCGAGTACCGGGCGATCCGGGGATCGGGCACGATCCTCGACGCGATCCGCCAACCCGACCTGGCCACCGAGATCACGCTGCAGCCGGTCCGCCGCCACGGCGTCGACGCCGCCATCCTCTACTCGGACATCGTGGTTCCGGTCGCGGCGATCGGTTTCGGGGTGGACGTCGTCCCCGGAACCGGGCCGGTGGTGGCCGAACCGTTCCGCAGCCGTTCCGACCTCGCAAGGCTGCGCCCGCTCGAGCCCGAGTTCGACACGCCCTATGTGATCGAGACCGTGCGCAACCTGGTCGGCGAACTCGGCGACGTGCCGCTCATCGGCTTCGCGGGCGGTCCCTTCACGGTCGCCAGCTACCTGGTCGAGGGGGGACCGTCACGCGACCAGCACCGCACCAAGGCCCTGATGTTCAGCCAACCGGAGTTGTGGGGCGAGCTGGTCGACCGACTGGCGGATCTGGCCCTCGCCTCGTTGCGTTCCCAGATCGACGCCGGCGCATCGGCGGTCCAGCTGTTCGATTCGTGGGTGGGAACGCTCAACCCGGACGACTACGCCCGTCACGTGCTGCCCGCGAGCCGCAGGATCCTCGCCGGCCTCGCGGAGGCCGGCGTGCCCCGGATCCATTTCGGGGTGGGCACCGCCGAACTGTTGGCGCTCATGGCCGATGCGGGAGCCGACGTGGTGGGCGTCGACTGGCGCACCCCGCTGGACGAGGCCCGCCGTCGCACCGGTGGGCGGGTGGCACTGCAGGGCAACCTCGACCCGGCCGCGGCCCTCGCGCCCATCGAGGTCGTCCGGGCGAAGGTGCGTGACGTCCTGCGGCGCAACGGTGGTCACCCCGGGCACGTGTTCAACCTCGGTCACGGCGTGACCCCGGACATCGACCCGGGCGTGCTGACCGAGATCGTCGCCCAGGTCCACTGCGAAGGCCGGACCGACGGCACCCTCGACGACGCGGTCGCCGTGCCGTGAGCACGCCCGACAACCCGACCGGCGTCGTCGTCATGGCCTACGGCACGCCGGCCGGACCCGACGACATCCCCGCCTACTACACCCACATCCGGCGGGGCCGACCACCGACCGACGAGCAACTCGCCGATCTGATCCGGCGCTACGACGCCCTCGGCGGGGTGTCGCGCCTCGCCCAACGCACCGAAGCCCAGCGGGCCCGACTCGCCGCGGCGCTGGACCGGCGGGCGCCAGGTGCCTACCGGGTGGTGACCGGCCAGCGCCACGCCCCGCCCTTCATCGCCGATGCGGTCGAGAAGCTCGTCCGGCCATCGAGCGGGCCACCCTGTGCGCGGCTGGTCGGGCTGGTGCTCGCGCCCCACTACTCGGGCTACAGCGTCGGGCACTACGGCACCGAGCTCGCCGAGGCAGCCGCGGCACACGGCGCCGACTCGGTGACCATCCCCCACTGGTTCGACCTGCCCGAGTACACGTCGTTCCTGACCGCTGCGGTGCGCGACGCGCTCGCCGGGCTGGACACCCCCGAATCCGCGACGAAGGTGATCTTCACCGCGCATTCGTTGCCCGAGCGGCTCCTGGTCGACGACCCGTACCCCGACCAGCTCCGCGCCGGGGCCACCTCGGTGGCTCGTGCCGCAGGTCTGGCTCCCTGGACCGGTTGGACGGTGGCGTGGCAGAGTGCCGGCGCCACCGGCGACGCCTGGCGGGGCCCCGACATCGAAGTGGTCATCCGCCAGCTGGGATCGACCGACGGCTGCGAAGGCGTCGTGGTCTGTCCGCACGGATTCGTTGCCGACCACCTCGAGGTCGCCTACGACCTCGACATCGCCGCCCGACGGACCGCGGACGAGGTCGGGTTGGCCTTCGCCCGCACCCGGGTGCTCAACGACGACGCACAGGTCTTCGCCGCGTTGGCCGAGTGGGTCGAGCTCGCCGCCGGGAGCCCGGGCGCGTGAGCGCAGAGCGGCCCGACGCGACGCGCCGGGCACACCCCCACATCGCCGTCATCGGTGGCGGGATCACCGGGTTGGCGGCGGCCCTCGAGCTCGTCGATTCCGGGGCGAGTGTGACGGTGTGCGAAGCCGACCGCTTCGGCGGCAAGCTCCGCACCGGCGAGTTCGCCGGGCGTGCCGTGGACGAGGGCGCGGATGCGTTCCTCGCCCGGGTGCCCGAGGCCGTCGCCCTGGCCAGGTCACTCGGTCTGGGCGACGAGCTCGTGGCCCCGGCGACCGGCCGCGCCCACGTGCTGGTTGACGGCACCCTCGAGCCGTTGCCGGGGGGCCACGTCCTGGGCGTTCCCAGCGATCCTGATGCCCCGGATCTCCTGGCCGTTCTGGGCGACGCCGGGGTGGCCGCGTTACGCCGCGACCGGTCCGACCCCGGCCCGCCGCCGCCCGAGCACGGGGACGAATCGGTCGGGAGTCTGATCCGGCGACGTCTGGGCGATGCGGTGGCCGACCGGCTCGTCGGCCCGCTGGTGGGGGGCATCAACGCGGGGAACATCGACGATCTCTCCCTCGCCGCGGTGACCCCGCAGATCGACGCCCTCGCCCGGTCGCGCACCGATCCGTCGCTCGTCGACGCCGCGCGCGCCGCACTCGCTCATCGACCGTCCCCTTCCGAACCGGTCTTCCTCGCACCGACGCGGGGCATGTCGAGCCTGGTCGACCGACTCGTCGCCACGCTCACCGACCGGGGGGCGACGCTGCTGGGCGACGTGGCCGTGCGCGGCATCGAGCAGACGCCCCAGGGCTGGCGGGTGATCGCGGACGACCCGGGTGGACGTCCGGTGGCGACGGCCACCACCGTCGAGGCCGACGGCCTGGTGCTGGCGACACCGGCCGGCGTCTCGGCGGCGATCGTGCAGGATCATGCGCCGGCGGCCGGGGCCCTGCTCGGATCGATCCGCCACGCATCGGTGGCCCTGGTCACGTTCGCGTACCCGCCCGGCGCAATCCGATCCGCGCTCGACGGGTCGGGCTTCCTCGTGCCCCGTAGCGAAGGGTCGCTGTGCACCGCGGCCTCGTGGACTTCGTCGAAATGGGCGCACCTGTCGACCGCCCACGGGGACGGCACGTTCCTGATCCGCGCCTCGGCGGGGCGGGCCGACGACCGGCGGATCGCGGCGTTCGACGACGAAGCGCTCACCGAGACCCTCGCCGACGAGCTCGCCCGGATCATGGATCTGGCCGACGCCCCGGTGGCAGCACGGGTCAGCCGCTGGCCGTCGTCGTTCCCCCAGTACGCACCCGGACACCTCGCCCGGGTCGATCAGATCGAAGCCGATCTGGCGCGCCGCACGCCCACGGTCGCGGTGGCCGGCAACGCCCTTCGCGGTGTGGGCATTCCCGCATCGATCCGGAGCGGCCAGGTCGCGGCCCGAACGGTCCTGTCCGCACTGGGTGCGGTTCCGGGGCGATGAGCGAATCGGCCGCGCAGCCCACTCCCCGGCGTGCCGGTCGCCTCCGGCGTGCCTGGTCGTTGCATCCGAATTGGCGGGTCACGCTCGCCTGCGTGGCGTGCGGGGTCGCGCTGGCCGGATCGTTGCCGCCGTGGGGTTTCTGGCCGCTCGCCTTCGTCGGCATCGCCGGGCTCGACGTGCTCCTCGGCGGTCGCCCGCCCGGGTCGCGGGCCGGGCGCATGGGTCTGGTCGCATTCGTCCTGTTCGGGATCACCCTGTTTTGGATCAAGGACCTCTCCGCCCCGGGCTTCGTGATCGCCGTGACGGTGTTCGCCGGCATGTTCGCCCTGTTGGGAACCCTGGTCCCGCCCGGTCGGGGCCGCCATTTCGCGCTACCCGGGGCGTGGGTTCTCGCCGAGACCTGGAAGGGCCACTGGCCCTTCGTCGGGGTGCCGATCTCGGACCTGGCGATCGGCCAGGTCGCAGGCCCTCTCGCCGGCCTGGCACGGGTCGGAGGGGTCGAGCTGCTCTCGGGGGTGACCGTCGCGGTCGGGGTCATCGGCGCGGTTCTGGTCACCGGAGAGGGCATGCGTGCCAGGCTCGGCGCGATCGGCGCGCTGGCCGTGCTCATCGTCGGGGTGACGGTGGCGAACGCGACTCCCCGGGGAGCGGACATCGGCAAGTCGGTGCGCATCGCCGCGGTGCAGGGCGGCGGGCCCCAGGGCACCCGGGCGATCAACACCGACATGAACCAGGTCTTCGACCGTCACCTCGCCGCTTCCGAGTCGATCCGCAAGCCGGTGGACGTCATCGTGTGGCCCGAGGACGTCGTCGATCTCGACCAGGGTGACATCGCCGATCCCGGGAGCGGGCACGGCCAGGACCTGTCGGCGCTGGCGCAGACCAAGGACGCGACGGTCGTCGCGGGCGTGGTCGAGAACTCGGGCGCGACCCACTACCTGAACTTCTCGGTCGTCGTCCACCCGAACGGCACCTTCGGCGACCGGTACGAAAAGGTGCACCGGGTTCCCTTCGGCGAGTACGTCCCGTTCCGTTCGATCGTGAGCCCTTTCGCGGGTCCGTACCTCACCCAGCGCGATGCGGTTCCGGGCAAGGGCCCGGCCGTGGTGCGCACCGCCCACGGGCCACTCGGGGTGGTCATCTCCTGGGAGGTGTTCTTCGGGGCCCGTGCCCGGGCCGCGATCCGCGACGGCGGCCAGATCCTGATCAACCCGACGAACGGTTCGACCTACACGCTGACCCTCGTGCAGACCCAGCAGGTGGCGGCCAGCAGGCTCCGGGCGATCGAGACGGGTCGGTGGGTGGTCCAGGTCGCCCCCACCGGTTTCTCGGCGGTGATCGATCCGTCCGGGAAGGTGCTCGAGCGCACGTCGATCTCGAAACAACAGGTGCTCCGGGCGAACGTCCCGCGCCGCACGGGCTTCACGATCTACACCCGCCTCGGGGACCTCCCCCCGCTCGGTCTGGCCGTGGCGTTCACCGCGCTCGGTTGGGTGATCGAATGGCGGGACCGGCGCCGCAGTGTCCCTGAGCCGGCCGGAAGGGCCACCGCGACGGTCGGTTCCACTTGACCGGGGGGTCAACCATTGGGGAGGCTTGCAGTCCCATGACTGCCCCGGACCGACCACTTCGTGTCGCGCTGCTCGCCTACCGGGGAAAACCCCACGTGGGTGGCCAGGGGATCTACATCCGTCATCTGTCCAAGGCGCTGGCCGATGCGGGCCATCACGTCGAGGTGCTCGGTGGGCAGCCGTACCCGGTGCTCGACGAGCGCGTGAAGATGGTCGAGCTGCCCGGTCTGGACATCTACAACGACCATTTCCCCATGCGGATGCCCGGGCTCTGGGAGCTCAAGGACTGGACCGACTACGTCGAGGTGGCGAGCTTCTCGAACGGAACCTTCCCCGAGCCACTCGCGTTCTCCCTGCGAGCCTGGGAGCATCTCCGTCGCCGGGTCGGCGAGTTCGACCTGGTGCACGACAACCAGACCCTCGGCTACGGCCTGCTGGGCATCCAGCGCGATTTCCCGTTGATCGCCACGATCCACCACCCCATCACCGTGGACCGACGTCTCGAGTTGGCCCACACCGACGGCTTCCGTCGACGCCTCGCCCTGCGACGTTGGTATGCGTTCACGCGCATGCAGACCAGGGTGGCCCGACGTCTGCCGCGGGTGATGACCGTGTCGACGAACTCGTTCAACGACATCGTGCGCGACCACCACGTCGACCCGCAGCGCATGCACGTCGTGCCGGTGGGCGTCGACCCGGAGCTGTTCCGTCCGCTCGACGCCGTCGAACGTCGGCCCGGCCACCTGATCACGACCGCGTCCGCGGACTCGGCCATGAAGGGGCTCACGTTCCTGCTCGACGCGGTCGCCAAGTTGCGCACCGAACGCGACGACGTGCACCTGACGATCATCGGCCGCAAGAAGGACGGTGGGCCCACCGCCCGCAAGATCGACGAGCTCGGACTCGCGCCCCATCTGTCGTGGGTGTCGGGGGTGAGCGACGAGCGGATCGTCGAGTTGTACGCCGAGGCCGAAGTGGCGGTGGTGCCTTCGTTGTACGAGGGTTTCTCGCTCCCGGCCATCGAGGCGATGTCCTGTGGCATCCCGGTGGTCGCGACCACCGGCGGGGCGCTGCCCGAAGTCGTGGGCGACGACGGCGACACCGCCCTGACCGTTCCACCGGGCGACGCCGACGCGCTCACCACCAAGCTGCGTGAAGCGCTGTCCCGACCGGAGCTGCGCGAGCGCATCGGGGCGGCGGGTCGGCACCGGGTCGAGACCCAGTGGAGCTGGAAGCGCACCGCGGAGCGGACCACGGCCCAGTACCGGGCGCTGCTCGACGAGACGGCGATCCCGGGTGCGACCGGTGCGTCGACGTGCTGACCGTCGACTACGACCGACTCGGCCTGGAGGCCGGCGACCGGCTGCTCGACCTGGGTTGCGGGGCCGGGCGACATGCCTTCGAGGCCTACCGGCGCGGTGCCAGGGTGGTGGCGTTGGACTACGCGATGGACGAGCTGCACGAGGTCGTCGGACTCGTCTCGGCGATGGGCGATCAGGGCGAGGGCACCGCGACCTCGACGGGCGCGGCGGTCAACGGCGACGCCTGCAACCTGGGATTCGCCGACGACAGCTTCGACCGGATCATCGCGTCGGAGGTGTTCGAGCACGTGCCCGACGATGCGGCGGCGTTCGCCGAACTGACCCGGGTGCTGCGACCGGGCGGGGTGATGGCGATCACGGTGCCGGCCTGGTTCCCCGAGAAGATCTGCTGGGCACTCTCGGACGAGTACCACGCTCCTTTTGTCGAAGGCGGCCACGTCCGGATCTACGACGAGGCGACGCTGCGCGGTCGCATGCACGATGCCGGGCTGGAACCGGTCGGCACGCACCGGGCCCACGCGTTGCATTCTCCCTATTGGTGGCTGCGTTGCGCGGTCGGGCCGACCAACGACGACCACCCGCTGGTGCGCGCCTACCATCAGCTGCTCGTCTGGGATCTTTCGGGCACGCCGGTGATCTCCCAGCTCACCCGGACCACCGAGCGGGCGCTCGATCCGGTGTTGGGAAAGAGCCTGGTCGTGTACGCTCGTAAGCCGGCCAGAGCCGAGCTGACCGAGTCGCCGTCGCGCGACGACGCACGGTCCACTGTCGACGACCAGGAGGCGATCGGTGCCTGACAGAGACGCAACCGGGGACGAGGACTGGCTCGCGGAACTGCTGGACGAGCCCGAGGTGGCGCCCGTGCCCCATCTGGACGGGCACCTGTCCGATGTCGAGGTCGCGGCGACCAGTGCCGCGATCGCCGACTGGCAGCTTCCCTCGGGCATGATCCCGTGGGTTCCCGACGGGCACTGCGACCCCTGGAACCACGTCGAAGCGGCCATCGCCCTCGCCATCGCCGGGTTCCGCGCCGAAGCCGAAGCCGCCTACGCCTGGCTGGCCGGGATGCAACGCGCCGATGGCGCCTGGCATCAGTACTACACCGAGGACGGGATCGAACAGGACAAGCTCGACGCGAACGTGTGTGCCTACGCGGCGGTGGGGATCTGGCACCACTGGCTGCTCTTCGGTGACCGGTCCTTCGCCGAATCGATGTGGTCCATGGTCGAACGGGCGATCGATTTCGTGCTCGACCTGCAAACGCCGCGGGGCGAGATCATCTGGGCGCGTCACGCCGACGGCACGCCGTGGTCGTTCGCGCTGTTGACGGGCTCGTCCAGCATTCACCATTCGCTCCGCTGTGCCATCGGGCTGGCCGAACTGCTCGGGCACGAACGTCCCGACTGGGAGCTCTCCGCCGCCCGTCTCGCCCAGGTCATCACCGACCATCCCGAGGCGTTCGCCCCCAAGCACCGATGGGCCATGGACTGGTACTACCCGGTGCTTTCGGGCGTCCTCACCGGGGAGGCGGCCCGCCGCGGATCGACGACCGGTGGGACACCTTCGTGTTGCCCGGGCGGGGAATCCGCTGCGTGTCGGACCGACCCTGGGTGACGGTCGCGGAGACCTGTGAATGTGCCATGGCGGTCAGCCAGATGGGCGACGAGGACCGGGCGCTGCAGTTGTTCTCGTGGGCCCAGCAGTACCGAACCGCAGGTGGCCGGTACTGGACGGGCACGGTCTATCCGGACGAAGTGCACTTTCCCGCCGACGAACAGTCGACCTACACCGCTGCCGCGGTGGTGCTCGCGGCCGATGCGCTCAGCCTGCCGACCCGGGCGTCGCGGCTGTTCGCCGACCCGGACGCGGTGCTGCCGCAGGTGGATCTGAATCACACGGCCGACGCGCGGGCCGAGTGGGACTGATCCTGGGAACGGCCGCCCCCTTCCACTAGGGTGATCACATGACGACTCCACGTCGAACGCCGAACCTCGGCAGCCAGCACACGCGTACCGGTCTGGCTGACCGTCTGAATCGGGCGACCGACCCATCGGACCGCGAGTCGATCAAGACCACCCGGGGCACCGACGAACTCCTCGCCCGAGCTCGTGAGGCCGGCGGAGACGCCGAAGGACCGGACGAATCCACCCTGGCTTCCGTCGAATCACTGCTGCGCGACGTCTGAAGGCCTGTCCGCGCGGTCCTGCCGCTTCCGTTCCGTAAGCGGATGAGCGAGAAGCCTCCCATCACGCAGCGGTGGACCTGGCTCAAGCTCGGCATTGCGGTTCAGAAGCGTACGACCGAGTTGAACGGGTCCTACGCAGCCAATGCGATCACGCTGATCGCATTCGTCTCGCTGTTCCCGCTGATCCTGTTGGTCATCTCGGTCACCGGGCTGCTCACCGGTTCGGATCCACACATCACCGACAATCTGATCTCGAACCTGGGGCTCACCGGCCACGCGGCCGACCTGCTCCGGAGCACCCTGAACACTGCGGAGAACAGCGGCACGACCGGTTCGATCATCGCCCTCGTCGGTATGGCCTGGTCCGGCCTGGCCCTGGTGGGTGCACTGCGATTCGTGGTGAACCTGCCGTACGGGCACAGCGTCAAAGGATGGCGTGCCCGTCTGTTGGGGGTGCCGTGGCTCTTCGGCGCAATCCTGATCTTCGTGGCGTCCTTCGGTGTCTCCGCGGTGGTGAACTGGCTGCCCGGCTGGGCCGCGCCGCTGGCGCTGCTGGTGAGCATCGCGTTGGACATCGCCTTGTTCGGCTGGACGTTCTGGTTTCTCGACGTGCGGCGACCTTCGCCGAGACTGCTGCTGCCCGGCGTCCTGTTCGCGGCGGTCGGTTTCGAGCTGCTCAAGGCACTCGGCACGTACGTGGTGCCCCGCCTGATCGCCAGCTCGTCGGCCACCTACGGGTCGCTCGGCGCGACGTTCGCGATCCTGGCGTGGTTGCTCATCTTCGGTCGTCTCGTCGTGTACGCCGTCATCTTCAACGCCGTCTGGGCCGATCACGTGGCCGGACGGCCGCTCACCGCCAAAGAGGCCGAAGACCAGGGCGACGCCGAGGCGGTCGACGCCGCGGCGGTCGACGAGAGCGCAGACTGCGGGTCAGGCGCCGACGACGCGCCGCAGCACCCGCAGTGAACCGACGGCCCGCACTTCGCTGAACAACCCTGACTCGAGCGCCCGGGTGTAGATCTCGAAGGGCGGACGCCCCCCGTCTGCGGGATCTTCGAAGACGTCGTGGATGCACAACAGGCCGTCCACGGCGACGTGTGGGGTCCAGTTCGCATAGTCGGCGTGCGCCGGTTCCGCACCGTGTCCGCCGTCGATGAACAGCAGCGCCAGCGGGGTGTGCCAGTGGCGGGCCACCACCTCCGAGGCACCCACGACCGCCACGACGGCGTCTTCGAGCTTTGCGTCCGCGATGCTGCGGCGGAAGATGCCGAGCGTGTCGATCAGCCCGACCGTCGGGTCGACCAGGTCGGGTTCGTGGAACTCCCAGCCGGGCTGGTTCTCCTCGGATCCGCGGTGATGGTCGACGGCGAAGAGCACGGTTCCGGCCGATTCGGCCGCCGAGCCCAACCAGATCGACGACTTGCCGCAGTACGACCCGATCTCGACCATCGGCGCACCGGGCACGGCACTCGTTGCCGCAACGGCCGCGTCGTAGAGCGCGTCGCCCTCGTCGGTGGGCATGAACCCCCGCGTGGCGATCGCCTTGGCGCGGCGTTCCGCGGGCATGCCCGGTGGCGGGGTCACGAACCGGTCCGCCGATGCGTGACGGCGCCCCCCGTTACCACATCAGGGTCGGTCGCGCTCGGCTCGGAGTGGCGACGTTCGCTGTTCTCGACCTCGGGCGTGGCCGGGGGTTCATGGCTGTGGGATTTGAACGAGATCTTGTCGAGCACGAAGAACTGCACGAGCCAGAGGATCGCGAAGCCGACGATGTTGGCGAGGTTGATGGCGAACTGCTGGGCCGCCGTGGGGCGCTGCCCGATGGGCACGTTCTGGATCTGGGCGACGATCCACACCAGGAACGTCGAGAGGATCAGCCCGGCGAACGAGAACGCCCAGAACGGTGCCACCTCCCGACGCAGGTGGCTGCGACCCCGCTTGCCCCAGACCCAGGCGCGGTTCATGAAGTAGCTCACCGGGGTGGCGATGGCCACCGCGGCGATGTTCGCGAACGAGGCCCGCCATCCCACCAGCCCGTGCAGCACGGCGAGCACCACCTGGGTGATGAGCACGGCGACGCCGGACACGAGCGCGTAGTGGATGAAGCGTTTGCCCAGATGGACCCGCAGGAACCCGACCGCCCGGGAGACCACCATCATCGTCGCCGACGGTTCCGCGCTGCCACGAGCGTGCCCGCGGGGGTTCGGGTCAATCGACCACTGCCTTGTCGCTGTCGTGGTGGCTTCCGATGTGATGGGCGTGGGTGTGGGTGGACTCGCCGAAGAGGAGCTTCTCGAAGACGAAGAACTTGGCCACCCAGAGCACGGCGAAGCCGCCGACGTTGCCGACCATGACCCGCAGCGTGTACGTCCAGGTCGGGTCGGGCGGCTTGGGGTGGGGCACGATCACCGCGACCAGCACGGTCGACAGGACGAGGCCGGCCGAGCGCGAACCCCCAGAAGGGGACGACCTCCTTGGTCAGGTGGTTCTTGCCCCGCTTCTTCCACACCCAGGCCCGATTCAGGATGTAGGCGGGAATCGAGGAGATCGTCACGGCCAGCACGTTCGTGGGGACACCACCCAGGTGGAATCCACCGGAGAGGATCAGGATCACGACCTGGCTGACGCTCACCCCGATCAGCGAGACCGTCGAGTAGCGGAGCCACTTCTTCCCGCTCTCGGATCGGAGAAAGGCCACCGGGCCCTGGGAGGTCACATCCACACCGCGCAGGTTATCCGCGCCGCCGCTCACGGCCGACACCATGGCGGTGCTCGTCCGGCCGGGCCGGGTGCATCAACCGGGCGGGGCCACGAGACGGTTGGATCCTGCGATGGCGCCGAACCAGTTCGCCGAGGGTTTCGGGGTGCGGGCGAAGGTCGTGCGGTCGACGTCGACGAGGCCGAATCGGGGGCGGTAGCCGAACGACCATTCGAAGTTGTCGGTCAAGGACCAGTAGGTGTAGCCCTTGACATCGATGCCGTCGGCAATGGCCCGCTGGACGCCTTGCAGGGCCTGGTGGACGTAGTCGATGCGCTGGGTGTCGTCGTCGGTGCCGATACCGCTTTCGGTGACCCACAACGGCACGTTCCCGCCGGTCATCTCCCAGGCCCGCCGCAGGGTCGCCTCGACCGCCTGGGGCCAGAACTCGTAGCCCATGACGAGCATCGGCACGCCTTCGGCGCCTTCGAACAGTTGGCCCTCGGCGTTGACGCGGGTACGCGAGTAGGCCTGGACGCCGAGGAAGTCGTCGCCGTCGACGGCTTCGAGGAAGACGTCCTCCATGCCGCGGCGGATCCGGGCCAGCTTCTCCTCGCCGCCGGGGAGGGCGTCGTAGTCGGCCATCGACAACGTCAGCCCGACGGGCACCCCGGGGGCCGCGGTGCGGATCGCCTCGACGGCCCGGCGGTGCGCGTCGACGAAGTTGGCGTTCACCTGCCGCCGCAGCGGGATGTCCTGGACGCCGGGTGGGAAGACGCCGGCGAGGTAGCCCATGGTCGCCACGACGTTCGGCTCGTTGATCGTGCAGGCGGCGCCGATCACGTCGCCGAGGGCCTCGCAGACCACCTCGCAGTAGCGCACGAACCGGTCGATGGTGCCGGGTTCCGCCCAGCCCCCATGGGCGGCGATCCACTGCGGCGTGGTGAAATGGTGGAAGGTGACCACCGGTTCGATGCCCCGGTCACGCAGCGCCTCGCACTGGGCCCGGTAGTGGGCGAGGGAGGCGGTCGAGAACTCGCCGTCCGCCGGTTCGATCCGGCTCCACTCCAGGGAGAACCGGTAGGCGCCGAGACCCATCGCCTCGACCGCGGCGATGTCGTCGGCCCAACGGTTCCAAGAGTCGCACGCGTCGCCGCTGGGCTCCGCGCAGCCGCTGTCGGGGTTGTGTTCCCACGCCCACCAGTCGTTGTTGACGTTGCCGCCTTCGATCTGATGGGCGGCGCTCGCCGCGCCCCAGATGAAGCCGTCGGGAAATGCCAACTCGTCGCTCATGGACGACGAATCCTAGATGACCCGCCCGGCCCTGCCTGTCCGAGTCATCGTCGAGCATCGTGACGGCAGCCGGGTGACGAGACCTGTCCGGCCCGGGCGAACGACGAAACATTTCCCGCAGCGCCGCTCTCTGCAGCTTGGCGGTGCAAATTTCGGGAAGGGGGGACCGCGACCGAAGGTCCAGCGCGACGCGACAACGTCACACGAACCGCGCAGGCCTGGAGTGGAGGGCCCTCGGCGCGCTTGTGGCAATGAAGCTCCGAATTGGGCCGAGAAACGGCCCCTCGCTGTCGCCGCGCGCGAGAACGGGCGCGCGGTCGTAGTCGAGCGCGGGGAGGTCGGCGAGCCCTGGATCCGCCAACTCTGTGGCACCCAGGACCGACGTCGCGGATCCCGCGGTGACCATGGGACTGATGGCTGAGCCGTCCAGAAGGTTCGATGCGCCGGCTGGGCTCGCCAGGGCTGCAACTACGACAAGGCCGAGGACGAGGGCGGCCGTCGTCATGGCCGCAACCGCTCGCATCATTCGCTCGGTCAAGGCAATCATTCCAAGGCTTCCTGGATCGATTGGCGGAGGTCCGTGGCCAGCGCTCGCGTGTCGTCGCTGAGCTCGGCATCGCTGCCCACCAGCTCGCCGAGCTGGAACTGGATGCCCATGAGGATCTCTGTTGCCGTGTAGCCCTCAGCAATCACCTGCTCGATTCGTTCGCTCCATTCGTATTGAATCGCCCTGGGTTCGTTGGAGGCTCCAGACCTTGTAAACGAGGATGGAGTTATGCCGAGGGAACTGAAGTCAGGGAAGCCGACGACGCGTCGGTACAGCGCTGAGGAGAAGGCGCAGGCGGTGCGGTTGGTGCGCCAGCTTCGTGCCGAGCTGGGCTCGGACCACGGGACGGTGAAGCGGGTCGCGGAGCAGCTCGGGTACGGGTTGGAGTCGGTGCGGTCCGTGGGTTCGTCAGGCCGACATCGATGACGGCGCGAGCCGGGGACCACGACTGCTGATGCCGAGCGGATCAAGGCGCTCGAGCAGGAGGTCAAGGAGCTGCGTCGCACGAACTCGATCCTCAAGTCGGCGTCGGCTTTCTTCGCGGCGGAGCTCGACCGCCCACAGACGTTGATCGTCGCCTACATCGACGGTCATCGCGACGAGTTCGGAGTCGAGCCCATCTGCGCTGTGTTGCAGCTGATGGCTCCGAGCACCTACTACGCCGCCAAGAAGCGTGAAGCCGATCCTTCGGCCAGAGCGTTGCGTGACGCGGTGATGAAGCCGGTCCTGATGGTGCTGTGGGTCGCGAACCGCAAGGTCTACGGGGCCCACAAGCTCTGGAAGGCCGCGAAGCGGGCCGGTCATGACATCGGCCGAGACCAGGTCGCCCGTCTCATGCGGGAGCTGCAGATCCAGGGCGTGAGCCGGCGCCGCAAGAAGCTCTTCACCACCGTCTCGGACCCGGACGCGACGAGGGCACCGGATCTGGTGAACCGGAACTTCAAGGCGGACCGGCCGGACGCCTTGTGGGTCACCGACCTGACCTACGTGCCGACCCGGTCGGGGATGGCCTATGTGTGCTTCATCGTCGACGGGTTCTCCCGGCGGATCGTCGGGTGGCGGGTCGCGTCGAACATGCGAACCGACATGGTCCTCGACGCGCTCGAGATGGCACGGCGCTCCCGCGGGGCCGCCGTCTGGTCGGGCTGGTTGCCCACTCCGATGCCGGGTCGCAATTTACGTCGGTGCGATTCACCGAACGCCTCGACGAGATCGGCGCCCAACCCTCGATCGGGACGGTTGCGGACAGCTACGACAACGCGCTCGCCGAGACCACGAACGGGCTCTACAAGACCGAGTGCGTCTACGGGCCCGACGCCGCGGGCTGGGACGGCGTCGACGAGCTCGAGCTCGCGACCCTCTCCTGGGTGCACTGGTTCAACGAGCAACGCCTGCACAGCCACTGCGACGACGTGCCCCCAGCAGAGTTCGAGACAGCGTTCTACGCTGCCCAACAGACCGACCCCGCCGGGGTTGGAAACCCAAACCACTGAGTCTCCAACAGACCCAGGGTGGTTCACCACGAACCGGGTGACTTTGGAGGTGGAGGCTTCCCAGCCGACGATCCGTCCCGCATAGGCGTCGATCACGAATGCGACGTAGACGAACACACCGGCGATCAGCTTGACGTAGGTGAAATCGGCGACGAACAACCGGTTCGGGGCGGGGACACGGAACTGGCGATCGACCAGGTCCGGGGCGCGCTCCGCTGAGGGGTCAGCCACGGTGGTGCGCACCTTCTTGGTGCGGCGCACGCCCTGCCAACCGTTCGCGGCCATGAGCCGTTCCACGGTGCAACGGGCCACCTCGATGCCTTCACGGTTCAGGTGCGCCCACATCTTGAGCGACCCATACAAAGCCTCGGGTTTCCGGCGGCCGGACTCATCGGGTTCGTAGTAGCCGGCGAGCACCTCGGTGATCGTCGCGTCCCACAACGCACGCTTCGACGGTGGCCTCGAGGCCCACGCGTAGAACGTTCTCGGGGCGATCTTCGCGTCGTGCTCGGTGAGCACCCGACAGATCGGAGCGACCCCGAAGGAGTCCCGGTGAGCAGCGATGAACTCGCACAACTCGGAAGTTTTCAGCAGCGTGACGTCCGCGGGTCGCTCTCCCGCACGAAGAAAGACGTCGCTGCCTTGAGGATCTCGATCGTTTCCTCCAGCTCCCGGTTCCGCTTCTTCAACTCGCGGATCTCACGATTCTCCTCCGTGGTCACCCCCGGGCGGGTCCCCTGGTCGACCTCCGCCTGGCGGACCCACTTGCGCAGCGTCTCCGCGGTCATCCCCAGCCGGGACGAGACCGTCTTCATCGCCGCCCACTCCGAGTCGTACTCATCACGGTGATCCAGCACCAACCGGACAGCCTTCGCCCGGGTCTCAGCGTCGTACTTCGTTGGCATCGAACAAACCTCTCAAGAACAGAGGCATGCACCAAACCCGGGACGGTTCAATGATCATCTCATCTGACACGAACATGATCGAACTCGCCAGATTGTGGAGGTCCGCCGCGGATTTCTCAACTATTTTGCCTCGTCATGTCACAGACCGGGTGGAAGATGCGTCTTATCAGTAGTGGACCTCGTGGCTTGTCGTCGTGTGATCGGTGTGGCCTCGGTGTCCCGGAACCATCGACCTGGTCGACCAGTCCGCTTCTTGGATTTCTCCGATGCGCAACCATGACCGAAGCCCGGCATCCATTCAACGAGGGAGCCATGACGGGGCAGGCTTCGTTTTCCAGCCGACCGCCGGTGCCCGAGGGACACCGTTGGGTGATCCCATGAACGGTTCGGGTGATGCGATCGAGGACTGGTACCCGCCGCTGTGGCGGTACACCGCGGCGACCTGTGGAACCAGCTATGACGCCGACGACGTACTCCAGGAGGCGTTTGCGCGCACCCTCAGGCATCATCGCATCGAGGACCTGGAATATCCCGGTGCGTACCTTCGCAAAGTCGTCATGTCGGTTATCGTGTCACAAGCGCGTCGGCGGCGTCGCAAGCCCACCGACGTATTGGACCACGATGTCGGAACGTCCAACCCGGTCGTCTACCCGTCGGATCTGTCGGATCTGTTGAGACTCGATCCGCGAGATCGGGCCGTTCTCTACCTCGTCGATGTCGAGGGGTGCACATTCGAGGAAGCCGCGCCGATGTTGGGCTGCTCCGCAGCCGCGGCACGAAAGCGGGCAAGCCGTGCGCGGCACCGGCTCCGCACAACTTTGGAAGAGGAACCATGACCTCCCCTGAACCCGATACGAAGAAATTCTTCGAGCGTCTACTCGCCAACCGTGAACCAACCCCTTATCGCGAGATCTTCGCCAGAGCCGGTGCCCAAACGTCCACTCCTCATCCTCACCGTGGTGTCCGTGCCGTGGTCGCCGCCGGTCTCGTCGCCGCCGCCATCGCCGCCGGGATCATCGTCTCGATGAACAACAACGGACAGGCCCCGGTCCAAGTCCAGTCTCCGTCGCCCACCTCGGCCACCCCAACCACGTCACCCGGGGTCGCTTCCATCGAGTGCGAAGGAGAGGCCCTAGACCAGAACCCCACGATCCTTCCACAAGCGCAGATCTCGTCGGCTTCGGAACAGATGATCCTCGAGCACTTCGGAACGCGCTTCAACTCCCTGTGGATCGGCAAGAACCACGACGTAGGGGTAGCTGCAACCGACATCACTTCCGCCGACCGGGAATGGGCACGCACGGTTCCCGTCACCGACGGGACCCTCAAGCTCGTGGAGGTCCCCTACTCACTTGCGCAGATCAAAACCTTCGCCACCCGGATGCAACAGGACATTCCGGTCTTCCATCCACCGGCCCGTTATCAACCCGGTCCGCCAAGCGCACCGATCCTGGGAGCGACTACCACCACCACCGACATACCCGATTCGATCTGGCCGAAGGGCCTCTACGATGCCGGCGTGAATCTGAAGTTGGACGGGTCGCCTCAACAGTATGTGAACGTCGTGGTCATCAAGGTGCGGCACTGCTCACCGGAACTCACCGCCGAAGCGGCTCGCATCGCCGCCCGCCACAATGTCCCCGTCGACGCGCTCCGCCTTTTCCGCACAGGCTGATCAGCCGATCTTCTTGTAGTCCCGAACTCCAGCTCGGTCGGGCTGGCCGTCGAGGCTGAAGACGCCGTCCAAGCGACTCTCACATGTTTCGCGCCAGCGGTCTCTGTAGATCGCGATGATGCGTTGATCCCACCATTGTCCAGCATGGAAGTCGTGCTCTCGAAGTACGCCCTCAACCTCAAAGAATTCATCTTCCCCGGACGCGAACTGGTGCCAGCCGAAACCGGCGATCTCAGCGTAGAGTTTTCTGAAGGGCCAAGTATCGAACAGGTAGTTGATGAACAGATAGAACGCTTCGATCATCTCTGAATGAAGTTCTGCTTCAGGTTCAGCTGCGCGCATGAGACCAATGAACACGGTCCCAGCTTCAAGGCGCGCGTTGTAGGCGCAGACGAGTCCCACCAACTTGTTGGTAATAGTCGATTCTGCCACGAACTGCGTGAGCGTGCCTGGGTACAGGCCGGCGCGGAACTCCTCGGGGCTGGGGACGGCGCCTCGATACCGCCAAAGGTGACCCCACCTCGGGTCGATTGCTGCGGTGTAGAGCGGGTTGATGTCTGTTTCGCGGAGGGCTCGCAGACGCACCGACACGCCAGAGCGATCGCCGACGCCGGTCGGTGAGGTACGCGTTTCCGCCGCCAGGTCGCGGCGTGCCTCGTACCACTCTTCTGCTTCGCCAAAAGTTTCTATGGAGTCAAGTAGTTCTTGTGGGGGATCTCGTAGGAGGCGTCGGAGCGCGGCGGCGAGGATCGAGCGCATGACCCGGTCATCGCCGCAAACCTCGTTGATCTGGTGGTCCGGTCTGACACCCGCCGGCAGGTTGGCGAAGCGACGGAGGTCGTCGAGGAACTCAGGCCACACACTGGTCATTCGATTGCCCAGCTACCCGCTGCTGTAGACGCGTACATGAGCGCCGGTGTTGGCTTCGACGAAGCTGATCGGTTCTCCCACACCATGGTGCTGTGGGTCCAGGTTGCCATCTGGATAACCCGAGGTGATTATGCCCACGGCGACTACACCGGAGCTCAAAGGGTAAACGATTGGACCGCCGCTGTCGCCTGGATTGCCAGGAGCGTTGGGAAAGTAGAAACGATGAGCGGTGGTACCGAAGCCGAACTGCACGCTCGGAGGGACAACGTCGATGCTGTCGATGTTGCTGCACTGCTGTCCGCCTCCAGCCCATACCGTAACTGCGCCTTCCCGGCATACAAAGCTCCCGATCTTCGGGTCCGCCACTCCCAGCACGTATTGTCTCGTCGATACGCCTTTCCAAATGAGATCGGAGCTCGGTGCTTTCATCAGTGCGAAGTCGGAGCCGTCGTTCGCGTTTCCCGAATAACGGGCGTAGTAGATGGAGCCCACCGTCCGAGATGGCGGTGGTGAGGCTTCAGTGGGAGGAATGTTCTTCCACGCATACGATGTGTAGTTCGGGTCGTTTTCAACACAGTATCCAGCCGTCACCAGTAGCGAGGTCGGAACGTCGTTGATGTTCTTCCACATGCCATAGCCCGTGGTGCAAACTGCGGGGGTGGCATTGGTAGATATGATGAGGTCACCACCATTCCAGGGAGGTACGTCGCCGAAACGATCCTGTAGCGTTGGTCCGCCTACAGTGCGGACGTCTATCGGCGCGCCTTTCCCATAGCGATTCGAGAGTAGTTCGACAGAAGTGGCGTGGTCGACGGTCGAGTACTGCTGCGGCTGATTTGGCCCGTCGGGCGCTGGCACGTCCTGGGGCTGCACACCTGCGGGGCGTTGAGGAGCGATGAACGCGACGACACTATTGGTCTTGTCGTCTATGCCAGTGCTGTCCTCGACCAAGCCCACGTCTAACAGTGCACCAGAGTCGTCGTGCAGGCGTTGTTGCAAGGCGTGAAGGTCTCTGAGACTATGGGTGACGTGTTCAAAGCGAAGTTTCGGCCAAAGCGATTCGTTGTCGGTGACGGCACGATAGGCCGATTCGACGGCGGATTTGATTTGTGTAGGGTCACCGACCGTTTGATAAACCGAGATCGGATCCGACCGGTCCGAACCGTATTCCATGTAGGTTCCGCCGAACGCATCTGGATACTCCTGTTCAAGCTGATCGCGCAACTTGCTGTCGGCGGCGAGGACGCGTGCTCGGATCAGGTCGTCCTTGGTTGGCTTGACAGGCGCTGGTAGCCCAGCGGCGGTGTCGGTCGTAGCGGGAGACGATTGACGATCGGTCCTGGTTGGGCGTTGAGCTGGCTGGGCGGGAGCAAACGTCGGGATCGCGCTTAGCGCCAGACCCGTAGCAAACCCGACAGGAAGAATCGTGTTCGGTCGCATCCACAAGCTCCCCAGGTCGACGCTGAAGCATCACGGGACTGCCGCGTGATCCGGTGACAGGTTGGGTTTGGGGTCAGGCCGCCTGATCGGCGGCGGGTGTAATGATGGCTTCGAACTCGATGGGGGTCAATCGGCCGAGGCGGGCTTGGCGACGTCGACGGTGGTAGGTGCGTTCGATCCAGGTCACGATCGCGAGGCGAAGCTCGTCGCGGGTGGCCCAGCGTTGCTGGTCCAAGACGTTCTTCTGCAAGAGCGCGAAGAACGATTCCATGGCGGCGTTGTCGCCCGCCGCGCCGACCTTGCCCATCGAGCCGACCATGCGGTGACGGGCGAGCGCTCGCTGCTGCTTCCGCGACCGAAATTGCGATCCTCGGTCGCTGTGCAGGATGCAGCCGGCGACGTCGCCGCGGCGCGCGACCGCGCTGTCGAGCGCCGCGACCGCGAGGCGGGCCTTCATCCGGCTGTCGATCGAGTAGCCGACGATCCGGTTCGAGTACACGTCCTTGATCGCGCACAGGTAGAGCTTGCCCTCGTCGGTGCGGTGCTCGGTGTAGGGGTCGGACCGGAGCGCCCTGCCAGCCTTTCGGCTGGTGGGTTTCTCCGGCCCGCCCTCCGAACCGGACGTGCGACTTTCACCGCATCCGGCTCTCCACGTGCTCATGCCGCTGGTGCGGGTGCTCCTGTTGTCTTGCGCTCGACCATGGGGTCGGGATTCGTGTGCCCCGGTAGCGGTAGCGCTCGATGGCGACCGTTCGTGGGCCGGAACATCTCGATCCCGCCGTCGCGATCCTGCCAACCGGGCAGGTAGCGGCGGACCAGGGTGCGCATGTTCAGCCCGACGTGTCGCTTGCGGAGCCAGCCGACAATCCGCCAGAAGGCGAAGTGGTCGAGGTAGCCGAATGTCCGCGAGGACACGCCGTGACGGAAGTAGTTACACCATCCCCGCAGCACCGGGTTCAACCGGCGCAGCAGGTCGGCGAGCGTTCGATGTTTCGCATCGGCGCGTCAGCGATCCGCACCTTGGCCATCACCGAGAGCAAGCGTCTTCTTCGACGGGTAGGTGTAGACCGCCTTCTTGCCGGTCCGACCCCGCCAGGTTCGGCGCTGGATGCGCCAGCCGAGGAAGTCGAACCCCTCGTCGATGTGGCAGACCCTCGTCTTCTCTTCCGACAGGCGCAGACCCATCGGAGCGAGCACCGCCGCCACCTCGTCCCACAGCGCTTCGGCGTCGGCGCGGGTGCCGTGGACCATGACCACGAAGTCGTCCGCGTAGCGGACGAGTCTCATGGCCGGGACCCCGGCGCGACGACGCTTGGCGCGTGTCCATTCCGGTCCGAGCGCCTCCCACTTGGCGGCGAAGTGCTCGTCCAGCACGGACAGGGCGATGTTGGCCAGCAGCGGTGAGAGGATTCCGCCCTGGGGGGTGCCGGTGATCGTCTCGCGGTTGCAGGCCCTCTTCGGTGAGGATGCCCGCCCGCAGGAACGCCTTCACCAAGCCCAGGACCCGCTTGTCCCCGATCCGACCTCGCACGCGGCCCATCAGGGCGGTGTGGTCGATCTCGTCGAAGCACGCCGTGATGTCCGCCTCGAACACCCACTCGTAGTTCCGAGTGGGCGATCCGAGGAAGTGGATCTCGGCGATGGCGTCCTGGGCTCGGCGCTTCGGGCGGAAGCCGTAGGAACACGGCTTGAAGTCCGCCTCGAAGATCGGCTCGAGCACCAGCTTCAACGCAGCCTGCACGACCCGGTCAGCGAGCAGTCGGGATCCCGAGGCGACGGACCTTGCCCGTCGCCTTGGGGATCATCTTCTCCCGCACCCGTTGACGGCGACGAACCGGCCGGCCTTGAGATCATCTCGCAGCCCGCCGAGCAGTTCTCGCCGCCCCGAGCACGATCGAGCGGGGTGCCACTCCATCGACGCCGGCGGTGCGTGCGCCCTTGTTGCCCCGCACCCTGTTCCACGCCACGACGAGGAACGCCGGGTCATAGACGAGGTTGGCACAGGTCATCGAAGCGACGGCCAGGATCGGCCTGATCGCCCATTGGTGCAGCTTCGTCTGCATCACGAGTACCCGCCGCTCGGCCTCTATCGAGGTCGGGCCACGGACGCGCCGATATTCACCAGCGTCCTCCTCGATCCGCTTGGTCGCTGCGAACTTGCTGGACCCCTTCGCCATGTGGCCGGCTTTCCCGGCCTCGGACTACTACGGGTCCTCCGCCCCACCCCGGCGGCATCAGCCGGCGACGAGCCTTCCCGCCGACCAGCTGGCTGCTGGCCGGGGAGGGGACCGCCGAGGTGGTTCCCACGTTCACTCTCGAACCGTTCGACGGGGTGGCGCCCAACTATGCCCCTGCAGCTTCGCCACGGCTACGCCGCAGACCTTCACCGTGGCCTCCCGGCCGGCGACATCAACCGACCAGGAGTTCCCCGCACCGAAGTGCGGGTGCGCGCCGCCACCCAGCCCGATCCGCCAGGTTCGAGCTGGTGGTCTCGTCTTGAGAGGCGTTCAGCCGCTGGTTCCTCACGTTACGCCTTTCCGTCTTGCTTGCCGGACCCGGACCATCTGACGGTGCTGGCCCGTCCCGGCTTTGTCAGGGCTGCTTGCCACCCTCCCCCTCGTCCCCGGGTTCAGGCTGCCCTCAGCTTCAACCCGTCCGCTGCGACGGACTGGGAGGCGGTGTCCTTTCACCACCGCACGGTTCAAGAGCGCCTCGTGGCGCTCGATGTCGGTCACCCACAGCCGGTTCGGTGCATCGGCGCTGAACTCCCGGCGCACGAGGTCGTCATGCACCGGGGGCCCGGCCTTGGCGCCCCTGTAGGGCTTCGGCTTGCCGAAGCGCGACCACCAGCCGTTCGCCGCGCAGTGACGCCACACCGTGCGATCACACGCCGTGTAGCCGGCCTGGCGGACCTCATCAGCGAGGAACCGGTACCCGAACTCTGGGTCGTCACGATGAGCGTCGAAGACCGCGTTCGCCAGATACGCGTCGTCGAGCTCGCGGTCGCTCACCGGAGCCTTGAGCCACCGGTAGTAAGGCTGACGGGCGATGCGGAGGACCCGGCACGTCACCGTGACGGGGATCCCGTCACCGGCAAGCTCACGGACGAGCGGGTACATCATTTTGGGGGCAGGTTCGCCTGGGACAGATACGCGGCGGCTCGGCGCAGGACCTCGTTCTCCTGCTCGAGCAAACGGATCCGGCGCTTCGCCTTGCGCAACTCGGCATTGTCTGCTGCGGTCGTGCCGGGCTTGATCCCGTCCTCGACATCAGCAGCTTTGAGCCAGTTGTTCAAACACGACTCCGAGATCCCGAAGTCCGCGGCGATCGTCTTGAGCTGCACATCGGGCTCGCGATTGCGGGCGACCCGGATCACGTCCTCGCGGAACTCACGGGGATAGGGCTTGGGCATGGTGAACATCCTTCCAGCGACACCTCTCGGCACCACACATCAGATGTCACCCGACCGTGCAGCAGTCCCCAACGCCATCAACACAGCGACCACCGACACCACCAAAGAACGCCACGACACCAAACGAACACTGCTCACCGCCACCGATCCTCCCACACCGCCCACCCAAACCGAACCGCACGACCCAAACCGAACTCACCGACCACGCCGACGTCAAGAAACCCCAGCGCACACCACAGATCACCCACGACAAGCAGCGGCCACCCGGAGCCGGCCACCCCTCCGCACGTCCCACCCGACGCGACCGGTGAAACATTTCCCCCAGCGCCGCTCTCCGCAGCACGCCGGTGCAAATTTCCGGGGAACGGCGGACCGCGACCGAAGGTCCGGCGGCGACGGGACGACACCGCACCTGCTTGATGCTGCGAAACCCGCCGTCAAGGCGAAACCCGGACCGGACGAACTGTGGGAAACTTCTCCGATGCAACAGGCCGCCGTCGACCGTCTCATCGACCTGTTGGACCTGGAAGCGATCGAGGTCAACGTCTTCCGCGGCACCTCCCCGGACGAAACCGTACAACGGGTCTTCGGCGGCCAGGTCGCCGGCCAGGCCCTCGTCGCCGCCGCCAGAACCGTGGCCGCCGACTACCGGGTCCACTCCTTGCACGCCTACTTCCTGCGACCCGGCGACCCGTCGATCCCGATCCTCTACGAAGTCGACCGCATCCGCGACGGCCGGTCGTTCACCACCCGGCGGGTGGTGGCGATCCAACACGGCCGGGCCATCTTCAACATGTCCGCCTCGTTCCACATCCCCGAGGACGGCTTCGACCACCAGTTCCCGATGGCCGAGGTCACCCCGGCCGAAGAGCTCCCCGACTTCGCCACACGGTGGGCGCCCTACGCCGACGAGCTCGGCGCCTGGTACACCCGACCACGGCCCATCGACACCCGCCACGTCGACTGGTCACCTCCCGATCGCAAGCGGAGCCTCGCCCCTTACCAGCGGGTATGGCTGCGGGCCGACGGCGACCTGCCCGACGACCCGGTGCTGCACACCTGCGTGCTGACCTACGCCAGCGACATGACGCTGCTCGACACCACCCTGCTGCCCCACGGCGGCGAAGTCGACGAGAGCCGGCTGATGATGGCGAGCATCGACCACACCATGTGGTTCCACCGCCCCTTCCGGGCCGACCGGTGGCTGCTGTACCACCAGGACACGCCCAGCGCATCGGACGGCCGCGGTCTGGCCCGCGGGCTCATCTACACCGAGGAAGGCGACCTGGTGGTCTCCATCGTCCAGGAAGGCCTGATCCGAAGGACCTCGTGAACCGCCGTCACTCACCCGTGTCATGGTCCGTCGCCGTCCTGGGCGCCGGCGCGCTCGTGGCGACCCTCCTCGGCTGCGCGTCGACGTCGAGCCCACACGCCACCCGTTCGAGCACCTCGACGACCGCGTCGGCCGGGTCGACCGGGTCGTCCCCGACGACCTCCACCGGGAAGCCCAAATTGCAGGTCCCCGACACGCTGGCCGACGGTTCCTTCCCCTCGGTGCTCGATCCGTCACGGGACGGTTCGCTCAAATCCGTCTCGGTCAAGCTGACCACCGTCGCAAGATCAGCTGCACCCACCGCCCTCGTCCCCCGGCCCGGACACCCGCACCAGCTCTTCCTGGCCCAGCGGGCCGGGCAGGTCCGCCTGGTCACCATCGACCCGGCCACCCGGTCGCTGAAGATCCACCCGGGCAACCTCGTGAACCTTTCGTCGCTCACCTCCACCGACGGTGAGCTGGGCCTGCTCGGACTCGCTTTCGACCGGTCCGGCAAGGTGCTGTACCTGAGTTGGACGCGGCGCAACGGCGACACCCGCATCGACGCGGCGCCCGTCACCGATTCGGGCGGCATACCTCACGTCGGTCGACGGACCAACCTGCTCAGCGTCGACCAGATGGGCACGAACATCCACAAGGGCGGCGACCTGGTCGTGGACGAGAACGGCTACCTCTACATCGGCCTCGGTGACGGTGGCCCCGAGAACGACCCCGAGGACCACGCCCAGAATCCCGATCTGCTGCTCGGAAAGATCCTGCGGATCGATCCGGAGCACCCCTCCGGCTCGAAGCCCTACGGCATCCCCGCCGACAACCCGGACCCGACCGGCGCACACGGCGCCCCGGAGATCTACCTCACCGGTCTGCGGAACCCCTGGCGGTTCTCCATCGACGCGGCCAGCGGCGATCTGTGGATCGGCGACGTCGGCCAGAACCGCATCGAGGAGATCGACCGGCTTCCGCCGGGAGCTGTCTCCGCGGGCGCCAACCTGGGGTGGAGCGGGTACGAAGGCACCACGGTGTTCGACCGGTCACGGATTCGACCAGGGACCGTGCCGCCGATCTTCGAGACCTCACACCGCGACGGAGACTGCGCGATCACCGGTGGGGTCGTCTACCGGGGCAAGAAGCTGCGCGGGCTGGACGGCGCCTACCTGTTCGCCGACCTGTGTCATCGCGGCATCGACGCCCTGCGAGCCACCACGCCACCCGACGGCATCGGCGCGGTCACCGACGAGCGCCAGCTCGCGGGCACCAAGCAGGCCACCAACGTGATCTCCTTCGCCACCGATGACACCGGTGAGGTCTACGCGCTCTCCCTGGACGGGACGATCAGCCGGCTGGACCCGGCCCGCTGAGCCCCGCTCACCGTTCGTTGACGTAGCGGTACACGTTGGTCTTGCGCTGGGTGAACCCGAGCCCCCGGTACAGCCGGTTGGCCGCCTCCCGACTGGGCCGCGAGGTCAGATCCACCGTGCGACAGCCCCGCCCGGCCGCCACCTCGAGCGCTTTGCGATTGAGCGCGGCGCCGACCCCCTTGCCCCGGGCGGATTCGTCGACGATCACATCCTCGATCCATCCCCGCAGGCCGCTGGGGATCCGGAAAAGTGCCAGGGTGAGCGACCCCACGATCGCATCCGACCCGGTCGCCCCGTCGTCGTGGGCGACGAGCAGCACCGTTGCGTCCGAGGCGATGATCGTGGCCAGCTCCCCCGAGGTCGGCGGCGGCGCCGACGAGGACAGCTGCGGCAGCAGCCGGGCAAACGCCTCGACCAACTCGGGGGTCGCATCGGTCGCTTCACGGATCTCGATCACGCCTGCCTCCAGGGTCGCACTCGGGGCGGTTCGAAGTACACCTCGACATCGGCGCCACCGAGTGCATCGAACACCCGATCGCCCCAAGCACCGTATCCGGCGAGCGGTTCGGGCAGCGTGTCACGGTCGAACCAGCCCAGATCCGCGGTCTCCAGCGGGTGTGCCTCGAGTTCGCCCCCGATCGCCCGGCACTGGAACAGCAGTGAATACAGCGGGAAGCGGGTGATGCCCTGGCGGAGCCCGTCCAACACCGCGATCAGCCGGGTCACCTCGACATCGATACCCGTCTCCTCCTTGACCTCTTTCACCACGATCTCGGCGGCCGAGTAGCCCACGTCCGCCCAGCCGGTCGGAAACAGCCAGTACCCCGAATCCGCTCGCTTGATCAGCAGCAGTTCCCCGTTCTCGTTGCCCACCGCGGCACCGACTGCGATCTTCGGGGTGACGTAGCCGGGCACCCCTTTGCCGACCGCCCGCATCCACTCGTCGATCGTCTCGCCGGGATCACACGCATCGCCGGCACGCGAGCGGATGTCCCCGGCCACCGCGAGCACCTCTTCATAGCGCTCACGCTCGTACAGACTCTCGGTGAAGGCCAACCCGGTGCGTGCGATCCCCGCCAGTGCTTCTGCCCAGCGCACCAGGTCCGACTCGGAGAGCGGCTCGTCACCCATCGCGCCCGAGGATACTTGCCTGTCGGATCTGCCACACTGGCAGGTGTGTCAGTACGACAGGACTGCCGTCACTATTCCACCCGCACCACGACATCGGGCGAGGTCGTGCAACGCTGCCGGGTCGGCGCGAACGAGACCACCCCGTTCGCCTGCCCCGAGGGTTGCCTGTTCTTCGAGCCACGACCGATCACCGACGCCGGCTGGAGCCGCTTCGACAAGCCCTGAACACCCCCGGTGTGGACGACAACGCGTCACCGATCCGCCCGGTGCCGGGACAGCACCACGTGGGCCTTCGCGGCACCCCAGGCCAGACCGACCTCATGGAGCGACGGGTCCACATCGTCGAAGTTCGCAGGCGACAGGTCGTAGCGGTCATCGGGAAATCGCTCGACGCTGAACGCGTCCCGGAGCGGGGGTTCCACCCCGGCGTCCGCGAGCAGATCGTTGGCCGGACCGACCGAGGCCCGGAGCACTTCCAGCGGGCTGGTCCACTGCGCTTCGACATCGGTCTCGACGAGCACTTCGAGCTCATCGGCGACGTGCGCGCGCACCTCGTGCGCGACGGTCACCGCCTCGGCGTGCAACCGGTCCCGTCGCGCCGCGGTCCAATCGTCGGGTACCCGCACCATCACCGATCGGATGATCCAGCCGGCGATCACCTCGTCGAGCCGCTCGATCAGTTGCGCGGCACACCGTCGATACGCCTCGACCGGGTCGTCGCTCACGACGCGGCGTCGGAAAGCACCTTGGGCAGAACGGGACTGCTGCAACCCACGACGATCCCGTTCCCCACACCGATCCCGTCCGGCTGGCACGGCAGGTACGCCCGGCTGGGCAGGGGAATGCGGATGGTGTGGTTGCGGTCGGACAACACGATGCTGCGCCCCTTCAGCTCGGGCTTTGCATCGATCGAAAGGTTCCCGATCAGCCCGCTGAGGTACGGGCCATGGAACGTCACGGTGGTGTTCAGGTAGTCGCCGAGGTTCGCCGGGGAAAGGTAGACGGTGACGTCATAGGGAGCCTTCCCGAGAATCCGGGCATTGCCCTTGAGCATCTGGGTCCGGGAGAATTCGAGACTGGTGGAGCCCACGTCGAGGCGTGCGATGTTCATCGGTGTCGCGTTGATGTCGTGCAGGGTGACCGAACCGTTGGCGAGCCCGCCCATGATCCAGTAGTGGAACGCGGCGGGGACGTCGCCGCTCGCCACGGACACGCTGCCCACCGAGTCCGCATTCGTCTCGATCGACCGGGACGCCCCCCAGTCGACACAGCCCCGGGTGCCGAGCTCGATGAGCACGAGCGCCACCACCGCGACGATCACCTTGCCGATCCAGGTACGCATAATGGAGAACTATCGGCGGGCGGGCGGGGAATGCAAGGTGCTCTTCGAGGCAGCCGTCGCCGGCTCGACCGCGCCGAGACGCTCGTTCAGGTTGCCCGACCGCAGACCTTCCAGATCGAGGGTCACCACCGGGTAGCCCGCGGCTTTCACCGCGGTGACCACGTCGTCCCTGGCGGCGACGACGGCTTCCAGGTCGACCACCGGCACTTCGATCCGGGCCAGCGGCCCTTCGTGCCGTACCCGCAACTCGGTAAACCCGAGTCGGCGCAGCGCAGCTTCGGCACGTTCGACCGAACCCAGTCGTTCGAGCGTGACCGGGGTGCCGTAGGGCAGCCGCGACGCCAGGCACGCCGCCGCGGGTTTGTCCCAGGTGCGCAGACCGAGCCGGCGCGACGCCTCACGCACGTCGGCCTTGGTCAGGCCGGCCTCGACCAGGGGGAATCTGGCGCCGCGGGTCGCCGCGGCACGCTGACCGGGGCGATGGTCGCCCAGATCGTCGGTGTTCACCCCGAGCACCACGGTCGCCCCGATCGACTCGGCGATCGGGTCGAGCACGTCCATCAACGCGTCCTTGCAGTGGAAGCAGCGCAGTGCGTCGTTACGGCGGTACGCGGCGTTCTCCATCTCATCCGTGGCGACCGCGCGCCAGTTCCACCCCCGCTCGGCGGCGAGGGCCCGTGCGTCGTCCAGTTCCGCGGCGGCCAGCGACGGGGACACGGCCGTGACGACCACGGCGCGGTCGGGCCCCAGGGTCCTGTGGGCGACCTCTGTCAGAAGAGCCGAATCCGCGCCACCGCTGAACGCCACCACGACCGAGTCGAGCGCCTCGAGCACATCACGCAACGTGGCGAGCGCGGCGTCGCAGCCGTCCGAGGTCAACGACGCGTCGGCCGGCACGGTCACGCCGGCGACACCGCGTCGAGCACTTCGTCGAGGGTGCCGATCGTTCCGACGTAGAAGCGGCCGAAGATGGCGAACTCGGCGGATGCCCGGTCGTAGCGCATCGTGTAGACCACGTCCTTGAGATCGTCGGGATGCTTCGCGAACAACGTGACACCCCATTCGTAGTCGTCCAGGCCGCTGGAGCCGGTGATGAGCTGGAGGACCCGCCCACGAAAAGCGCGGCCCGAGCCACCGTGTTCGGCCATCAGCCGCTTGCGCTCCTCGAAGTCGAGTGTGTACCAGTTCGCCCCCACCTCGCGGGCGCGCGACATGGGGTAGAAGCACCAGTTGGTCAGCCCCGCGGGTGGCAGCTCGGGGTAGAGCTTGGCCTGCTTGTACTCGTCGGGCCGCGCCTGGGCGTACTCGGAGATCTCGGTGAGCGAGACGTAGGAGTCGACCACGTCGAATCCGGCTGCGGCCACCTCGGATTGCAACCGGCGCAGCTGCCACAACTCGGGCGCGATGATCATCAACGCCAGATCGGCCTTGTGGCCCAGCACCGCGACCGGGATCACCCCGAGCCCGTCCGACTCGGCCTTCTCCACCGCGGTTTCGAGCCGATGCCGATCGCTGGTGGTCGTGCTCCGGCAGAACAGATGCAGGACGGCGAGTCCTTCGGTCGGGGTCGCAGCGCTGGACATGGGATCGAGGGTACCCCTGCACGGGCCGAAGTCGGTCACCCGATTCGAATCTGCCCCAGGGGACACTGGCTCCCACCTGCGCATTCAAGTGGACCGAACGACCTAGGCCGTGTGGTTCATTTCCCCGATCGCCCCTCAAGCAAGGGCTGTGGACGGACGATTCTTCTTACACACCGGAACCGCCACCGAGGCAAGTCGGCGGCGCTCCGGAGCACCAGGAGGGAGGCTTGTCGTCACGGGGAAACGACAGTGCGAGCGTCGTATCCCGGCGGACCGGAGGGGGTCGCCGGGATCCGCTCGCGTCAGGCGCCGAATCGCGGAGTCGCCGCCAATCAGCCTCCGGCGACGGCAGGGATGATCGACACGACCGTGCCACTGGTGACCGGCGTGTCCAGACCGTCGAGATAGCGGACGTCGTCGTCGGCGACGAAGACGTTCACGAACCGACGCAGGGCGCCGGAATCGTCCAGGATCCGTTGGGAGAACCCCGGGTGGGCGGCCTCGAGGTTGTCCAGGACCTCGGACACCTTCTGCCCTTCGATCTCGACTTCGGACGCACCATCGGTGAGCGTGCGCAAGGTCGTGGGAATGCGGACGGTGACAGTCATCGTGGATGCCTCGGTGGGTCGACGGTTACACGGAACGTTCGAAGGAACAAACAGGTTACCGGCACCGCCTATTCCGCCTCCATCGGCCCGCCGGGGGTCACCGGCCGGCAAGGTGCCGGGCCAGAACCGCACGCGTGCAACCGAGCGGATCGGCATGGGATCGTTCGGCCCCGAATCGTTCGGTGAGCGAAATGGTCGGGGCCCGATCGGCGACCCCGTCGTACACGTCGCCGGCCACGACCAGCACCGGCACGCCCGCCGAACGGGCGGCCTCGACGATGCCGCCGACGACCTTGCCCTGATAGGACCCGGCATCGACGAATCCCTCCCCGGTGACCACCAGTTCGACTGCGGCCAGATGTTCGTCCAGTGCGACCTCTTCGGCGACCACCTCGAAACCCGAGACCAAGTCGGCGCCCAGCACGGCGAGCCCTCCGCCCAGCCCGCCTGCCGCACCGGCGTAGGCCAGCCCCTCCACATCGACCCCGAAGGTGTCCCGGTACCACGCGGCCGTGGCATGCATCCGCCGTTCGAGCAACGCCATCTGCGCGGGCCTGGCACCCTTCTGCGCGGCAAATCGTCCAGGCGCGTCGTCGAATGCGATGTCCACGTCGCACGCCGCGGTGATCTCGAGCGCCGCGAGCCTGGCCGGCGACGCCACCGCTTCGACGGCGCCGAGCCCCCCGTCGGTGCTCGCCGAGCCGCCCAGCCCCACGATGATCCGCTCGGCCCCGGCCTCCAGCGCGGCCAGGAGCAGTTCCCCGGTCCCGGTCGTGTCGGCCTGCATCGGATCGTTCCCCTCCGCGCCCCCCACGAGTGCCAGACCCGACGCCGCCGCCATCTCGATCACCGCGAGCCTCCGCGACAGACGCCAGGGCGCATCCACCGGCTCACGCAGCGGCCCATGCACCCGGGTGCTGCGGTTCGCCCCGCCGAACACGTCGAGCAGTCCCTCACCACCGTCCGAGAATGGCACCTCGACGCAGTCCCAGCCCGCCTCCCATGCCGCTTCGCCGATCGCCGCGGCCACCTCGGAGGCCGTTGCGGTGCCCTTGAACTTGTCGGGAGCGGCCAGGACGCGCATGGGCGCCAGTCTTGCCGCTGCGCACGGGCTCTAGTCTCTCTGGGCGTGAGTGACCGGCCGATCGTCGTGGTGTCCAACCGAGGCCCGGTGTCGTTCCACAGGAGCGAGGACGGGGGTTTGCGGGCCCGGCGCGGCGCGGGCGGGCTGGTCTCGGGACTGTCGCCGCTGCTGCGCCACCCGGACCGGACCTGGATCGCGGCCGCCCTGTCCGACGATGACCGGGCGGCCGTGGCGGCCGACCCGACAGGAATCGGTCAGGATGGGGATGGTCCGCGATGTCGGTCGGTTGCCGTCGACGGACTGCATGCCATCGTCGCTGCTCTCGATGCCGACGACCTGCGCCTCGCCTATGAGGTCGTGTGCAACGCGACCCTCTGGTATCTGCACCACGATCTCTACTCCCGCGCGACCGAGCCGGTCTTCGGCCCGGCGTGGTTCGAGGCGTGGGACGCCTACCGCCGGATCAACGCCGGCTTCGCCGACCTCGTCGGGCGTGTCGCTCCGGAGGGCGCCGCGGTCCTCGTCCAGGATTATCACCTCGCACTGGTCGGCCCGATGCTCGCCGAACGCCGGGCCGACGTGGCTACCGTGCACTTCAGCCACACCCCGTTCGCCCGACCTTCCACCCTCGCCATGCTGCCGGACCCGGTTCGCCGTGAGCTGCTCGTTGGCCTGGCGGGCCACGATGCCTGCGGATTCCACACGGCCCGATGGCGCGACGCGTTCCATGCCTGCTGTGCCGCCGATGGCATCGACGCTCCCCGGAGCTTCGTCGCGCCGCTCGGCCCCGATCCCGACGACCTGGCGGCCACCGCTTCCTCGCCCGCGTTCGCCGACGCGTCCGACCGACTCGCCGCAACGGTCGGTGACCGGTTGCTCATCGCCCGATCCGACCGGATCGAGTTGTCCAAGAACCTCATCCGCGGTTTCCAGGCCTTCGACGTGCTCCTGGAGCGTCATCCGCGCTGGCGGGAACAGGTCGTGTTCGCCGCGTCGGTCTATCCGTCCCGGGAATCGAACCCGGACTACCAGGCGTACCGGAACGACATGGAGCGGGTCGTCGCCGAGATCCACGCCCGCTGGGCGACCGCGGCGTGGACACCGATCCTGCTCGACACCGGCGACCACTACCCGAGTTCGATGGCCGCGCTGGCGCGGGCCGACGTGGTGTTGGTCAATCCGATCAGCGACGGCCTCAACCTGGTCGCCAAGGAGGCGATGCTGATCAACCACCGCGACGCGCTGTTGGCCCTGAGCGCACAGGCCGGCGCCTGGGACGAACTGGGCGAAGCGGCGGCGCGGGTCCACCCCTACGACCTCGTCCAGACCGCCGATGTGCTCGACGAGCTGCTCGGTGCGACGGCCGAGCAACGATCGCGATCAGCGACGCGTCTGCGCGCGCTCGCCGGGGCCCGCACCCCTGCGGACTGGTTGGAGGACCAGATCGACCAGGCGCGTTGACACCCCGCGTGGGTCAGGGACCCTCGGCGAATCCGGCCAGCAACGACAGCACCTCTTCGGGGCCGTCGACGACAAGATCGGCTGCCCGGATCACCGCCGCGGGCGTCTCCGCACCGCGCACCGCGACCGCCTGCGTGTCGAGCCCACCTCGGCGCAGCTCGGCGAGCACCTCGAACGCCGCGAGATCGGCCCGGTCGTCGCCCAGGTAGCACGCGTGACGGACCCCGGCGCGCCGGCGAAACCGGCCACCACCGTTCCCTTGTCGACGCTGATCGGCAGGTTGAGCTCGACGGAGCACCGTGCCCGTTGCACCACGAGGCCGGTGCGTGCCGCCTGCTGGTCCGCCCACTGCTCGATCACCTCCCGCCGATGCGGCGCAGTCCGATAGTGCAACGTGAGCGCAAATCCTTTCGGCTCGACGCGTACGTCGTCGGGAAGCTCCCGGGTCGCCGCGGCGACGGTTGCCTCGATGACATCGCGCCATGGCGCGACCTCGGGGTGCTCGTGGATGCAACCGTCGCGACGCGTCTGGAGCCCGTAGAGCCCCGACAGGGTCACCGGATCCGGAAAGTGCCGTACGAGAAAGGCGAGGGGCCGCCCCGAGATCACCGCCACGGTGTGGGCCCGGGTGGCGAGGGCCGCGAGGGTCTCGACCACTCCGTCGATCGGCCGGGCGTCGCCGGGATCGGCGACGACCTGGGAGAGTGTGCCGTCGAAATCCGTGAGGATCGCGCTGTGGGCCAGGTCCGCCCGAAACGATTGCCAGGGGTCCTGAGTCGCTGCGGGCACCTCGGTCAGGAAGGCGCGTCTTGGCCGATGATCACGACCACGTTCGCACTCGTCGCCTGCGGGGGCAGGGTGGCGGCACTGCTCGCCGACGCCACCGGGCCGATCCCCAGGGCCTTGGCGATCGCCTGGGCGTTGCCTTGGAAGCCGTCCTGGTAGTAGACGGTCGACTTGGCCGTCGGCGACGTGTCGTAGATCGCCACCTGGGAGTACCCGAGCGGGGTGAGCTTCGCCTTGTTGTTCCCCGCGGCGTTGGGAAGCTTGCCGCCGGTGCCGTTGAACACGGCGACGTTCACGCCGGCAGGCGGCTTCGTCGTGGGCGGTGCAGAGGTCGAGGATTCGGGAGGGATCGTCGGCACCACCGGAACAGTGGTGGTCACGTGGGTCGAACCGGACTTCGTGGTGGTGCCCACCAGGCCGCTGGTGCCCCCGCGGGCGAGCAGAAACAACCCGACGAGTCCTGCCACCACGACGATCACCAGCCCGCGCAGCGCGTTGGGCGCACCGGGCCGGGAATCGGGGCTCATCGTCGGATCACCTCGCAGTTGCACATCGCGCCACAACTGTACAAGACCCGGTCATGCCGCGAGCTGCACCTCCGCCAGGGTCGGATCCACCCGACGGGAGCGGATCGGACGCCTAGGTTCTATACGAACGCAGCTCGACGGTGTTGCCCGCCGGATCGTGCACGTAGAGTCCGCGGCCGGTTCCGCGGGCGCCGGACAGGTCGGCCGGTCCGCGGACCACGTCGAAGCGTCCCGACGCCGCCAGCTCGTCGACGTCGGTGTCGACCACGAGCGCGAAGTGATTCAGGTTCTCGCCTCCGCGCTGGCCCGGGAGAATGTCGATGATGGTTTCCGCATCGATCCGCAGCGAGGGGAACGGCAGGTCACCAGCGATGAACCCATCCCACCCCTCGACCGTCAGCCCCAGGGCGTCCTGGTACCACTGCACACAGCCACCGACGTCGTCGGTGACCAGTACGATGTGGTCGAGTCCCTGCACCTTCGGTGCGCCGAGGTCCGATTTGCTCATCACTTCGCACGCTACCGCCGTCGGCTTCACGGGCCACGCGCCGACGACCCCCCGGGTAGCATCGCAACCCGTGCCCGAGTAGCTCAGTTGGCCAGAGCAACCGCCTTGTAAGCGGTAGGTCATGGGTTCGAATCCCATCTCGGGCTCTCGCCGGCCGGGCGCGCCGGCGTCGGATCAGCTGTAGGCGGCTCCCACGGCCGACGAGCCGTCGCCGATCGTCAGCGAGATATTCGGCGTGACCACGAGCGTCGCGCCGTTGTCCAGCCGGAACCGGGAAGGGGTGCCGGCGGTGAGTCCGGCGACGAGTCGTTCTTCGATCTCGGCACGATCGCCGACGACGTGATGATGGTCGGAGTTGATGATGATGATGCAGGACATCCGCGAAGCGTACGCCCGCGGGAGAAGCGCCGCGGCAGGACCGTGCGCGCCGAGTCGTCGCCTCAGACCGGGTCGGCCACGGTGATCTCGAGATCCGACGGCCGGACCACCTCACCGGTGGTCCGGCCGTCGAATGTCGAAGGGGCCGTCAGCCGGTGTACGTCGGCTGCACGTTGACCGGCGCGGCGGGCGCGGCGGGCGCGGCGGGTTTCGTGGATGGGCCCGGCTTGGGCGCCGGGCCGGGCGGCGAGGTGGTCGACGGCGGGGGCGGCGGCACGTTGCCGACCTGGACCGGCGCCACGTTGTCCGCCCCGATCACGATCGCGCCCTGCGACGGGTCGGCGTTCGCCGAGTTCGTGTACACACCTGTGGCGCTGCTGGCGGTCACGGTGAAGGTCAGGCTGATGGTGCCCGGGCTCCCCGAGGCGGCCGGCACGTTGAAGGATCCGCTCCACGTCAGCGTCTGGCCGTTGACCGTCGGCTCGTCGGTGGTCACACCGGTGGTGCTGCCGGCGACATAGCTGAAACCGTCGGGCAGCGTGTCGGTGATGTCCGCGAGCGGCGTTGCCGCGGTGCCGGGGTTGGAAACGGTGATCGTGTAGGAGACCTGGCCCCCGGGTGCGACCTGGCTGACCGACGCGGTCTTGGTGACCGTGAGCGGCTGGATGCCGGTCGGCGAGAACACCGTGAGGTGCGAGAAGGTCGCCGAGCTGTTCGCCGCGAGCGCGAGGCCCCAGCTGAGCCCGAGGCCGTTGTCGTACTCAGCGCCGTCACCGGCGCGGACGGTGTCCGGAAACTGGGCCTTGTCGCCGATGACCTGCCACACGCTGCTGTATGCGTCCACGTAGTGGTGGCTGCCGGGGGTGAGGGGGTAGAGCTGCTCGATCCGATCCGGACTGGTTGCGGAGGCGCTGGCGAGGCACGTCGGCGCCACGTTGCTGGCCAGGCGACCGCGGCCGGAGTCGCTGCCCTGGAGGTAACAGTCGCCGGCGCGGTAGACGATGCCGGACACCTGGGTCGAGCTGGTCACCTTGACCGCGGTGCGGTAGACCTCCTGGCCCACGATGTAGGTGTCGGTCTGGACGACCGTGAACGGACCCCCGGTCACCGTCGTGACGATGGTGTACGGATCAGCGGCGGTGCCCGTGCCGGTCGGCCCGACCTGGCTCACCGGCGTCCACGCCACGTACCCGGAAGAACCGGTGGCGTTGCTGCCCGCAGGAATCGAGTCGGGCCCGTAGGTGTGGGTTCCGTCGGTGACGAAGGTCCCGCAGGCGGTGTCGTTGTACCACTCGCTGTGGGTGTCTCCCGCGTAGTCGACCGTGCAGTTGAGGTCGGGCGTGGTCGTGATCTTGGTGAGCGGCCCGGCCGAGGTCACGTCGGTGGCGCCGGCGCTGCCGACGGTGACGACGAGGGTCGCCGGGAGGAGGAGCGCGACGAGCGCGAAGAGGACGTGCCTCAGGGCGCGGGATCGCGAAGGAATGAGAGTCGCACTCATTGATGTCCGCCTTTGTTCGAGGGATGGTGCCGTCGGGTCCGAATCCGCGTCTCGGAACCGCGGGTAACAGCCTACACCCTCGTAGCACGGGTTGCAGGCTGGCACCAGGTGTGGCGGAACGAGCGGATCGACTGCCAGACAGCAACCGCCCAACTCCCAGAGGCCCACCGGGAGGCTCGCCGTTAGGCTCGGCGGGACCCTGGTGGTCCACCCCGCCAGGGTCGACTCGACACGAGAGAGGCCCACCAGTGAACGCACAAGCGGCTGAAGAAGATCGGTTGCACCGGCTTCTCGACGACGGATCGCCCCGTGTGGCGGCGAGCTTCACCGACGCCGTCGACGAACCGTCCCCCGAGACCGCGGTGGCCTGGGGCATGGACGCGGCCGAAGTGCGGATCGACCGGTTCGCCTCTCCTGGCACCGACCACGTGCTCGACCAGGTCCGGCGGTTCGCCGGTATCCCGACGATCGCCACGATCCGGTCGACCACCGAGGGCGGTGGCTGGCAAGGCGACGACGACAAGCGCCTTGCATTGTTCGAGGCGGTCCTGCCCCACGTCGATGCGATCGACATCGAACTCTCCTCGACCTCGATCCTCGACGCGGTCATCACCGCCGCCCACGATGCGGGGCGCACCGCGATCGTGTCCCACCACGACTTCACCGCCACGCCGGCGACGGCCCACCTCCGCGACGTGCTCGCCCGGGCCGAGGATCACGGCGCCGACGTCGTCAAGATCGCCACGATGGTGCACACCGATCGCGACCTGCGGGACCTGGCCGCCTTCACCATCGGTCATCAGGACCGGCGGTTGATCGTGATCGGCATGGGTCCACGTGGCACGCCCTCGAGGATCCTGTTCCCCTTCCTCGGGTCGCGGCTCACCTTCGCGGCCGTCGGTCAGCCGACCGCGCCTGGACAACTCAGCCTGGACGAGACCACGGCGATGCTCCGTGCGCTCGCACCGGAACTTCCACGCGCCCGTTGACCAACCGGTCGGCCCGTCCGGGTCGACGGATCGGATTCACCAGGCACGGCTGACCGATAGGTTGCGTTCGTATCGACGTGCTCACCTGCTCCGATGCCGAACTGCTCGGCGGCCCCGGACCCGCGCTCTCGGCGAGGGCGCGCACGACGCCGGCCATTGTCGTCGCCATCCCCGACGGCTCGGCGCCGACCCGCACCGAGGCCCACCCGCTCGGCGCGGCGCCGGTGATCGTGCTCAGCGGCCCGCGCGCGGCGGGCGACCCGACCCACCACCTCGACGCCATCGCGCTTGGGGACATCGCCGACCTCGACGAGCTGTGCGCGGCGATCGCCGCACACCCTGACGCGGCCACCGCGCTCGCACTGCTCCAGCGCGACGGCTCACGCCGGGGCCTCGGCGCCGGGTTGATCGCCGAGTCGACCACGTATTCGCTCCTCCAGTCCGGTGCGGAGTTCGCCGGCTGGCTCCAGGCCCGCTCCACCCGCTCCGCGCGGGTCGCGGAGCACGAACCCGTTCTGGTCCGACGCCACGGCGACCATCTCGAAATCACCCTCAACAGGCCACAGGTCCACAACGCCTTGAACGCGGCCACCTTCCAGGCTCTGAGCGACGCCCTCACCGTCGCCCTGGTCGACCCGTCCATCGCGCAGGTCGACGGGCGTGGCACCGGGCCCACGTTCTGTTCGGGCGGCGACCTCGACGAGTTCGGCACCTTCGTCGACCCGACCAGCGCCCACCTCCTGCGCCTCGCCCGTCATCCGGGCCCGCTGATCGCCGCGCTGGGCGACCGCATCACCTTCCACCTGCACGGCGCGTGCCGCGGATCGGGTGTCGAACTCCCCGCCTTCGCGGGGCGGGTCCTCGCCCACCCCGACACGACCTTTGCGCTGCCCGAGGTCACGATGGGTCTGATCCCCGGCGCCGGGGGCACCTGGAGCATCACCCGGCGGATCGGACGGCTGCGTGCCACGTCCCTGGCGCTGAGCGGCGCGGTGCTCGACGCCGACCGGGCTCTGGAGTGGGGCCTGATCGACGCGATCGTCGACGCCTGACCGGGCGGCCGAGATCCGGGCGGACCGGCACGGGGCACATCGGCCGGATCCGCCTGTCGGCGCATCCGCTACGCGGCCGACTTCTCCAGGATGTGGACGCCGCACGCGCTTCCCAGCCCGATCACATGCGCCAGGCCGACCTTGGCGCCTTCGATCTGACGGTCGCCGGCCTCGTCACGCAGGTGCTGACAGACCTCCCAGATGTTCGCGATGCCGGTCGCCGCGATCGGATGCCCCTTGGACTCCAAGCCTCCCGACACGTTCACCGGCAACGACCCGTCACGGTGCGGCGCACCCGATTCGAAGAAGTCGACCGCCCCACCCGGCTCGCACAGCCCCAGGTTGTCGTAGTGCACCAGTTCGGCGGTGGCGAAGCAGTCGTGCAACTCGACCAGATCCAGGTCCTCGGGACCGACCCCGGCAGTCTCGTAGGCCTGGGATGCCGCGTTGCGGGTCAGGGTGTTCACATCGGGCAGGATCTGGCAGCTCTCGGTGTAGGGGTCGGTGGTGAGCACCGACGCCGACACCTTCACCGCCCGCCGTTGCTGTTCGGCGGACAGGGTCCGCTTGACCGCGTCGGAGACGACCACGGCCGCAGCCGCACCGTCACAGTTGGCCGAACACATCGGGCGGGTGTTGGGGTACGCGATCATCACGTCCCCCATGATCTGCTCCAGACTCAGTGCCTTGGAGTACGCGGCCCGATCGTTGAGGGTGGAATGGGCGTGGTTCTTCTCGCTGATCCGGGCGAACAGCTCGAGCGGCGTGCCCGCATAGGGGTGATCGTGGAGGTACTCCATGCCGATCTGGGCGAACACCCCGGGCATGGCCACCGTGCCCACCCGACCGTCCAGCGGCGCCACCGCGCCGTAGCGTCCCGACGGTTCATAATGCTCACCGTCGGACCGGCGGGCGTTCCCGGTCAGCAGGCCCGCGCCGGCGAGCTTCTCGACCCCGAAGGCAAGCCCGTAATCGACCTCGCCGGCCTTGACCGACATGATCGCCAAGCGCAACGCCGTCGCGCCGGTGGCACAGGCGTTTGCCACGTTGTAGACGGGAATGCCGGTCTGGCCGAGCTGCTTCTGGAGTTGCTGGCCGATACCGGCCCCGGATTCGAGCAGACAACCAGCACCGATGACGCCGATGTCAGCCATGGTCACGCCGGCGTCGGCCAAAGCGTCCGACACGGCCTCGACTGCCAGGTCGACGGTGTCGTCATCGGGACGCTTGCCGAACTTGGTCATCGCGATGCCCAGGATCCAGACGTCGTCGCTCATGGTTGCGCTCCTTCGTTGATCGGTTCGAATCCGAAGGCGATCGCTTCGGTGCCTTCGCTGTCGGTTCCCATCGGATAGGTGGTGAGCCGTACCTTCATCCCGAGGGTGACGTGGTCGGGGTCGGCTTCGGTGTTCACGACGTTGCCCCGCACGCTGATGCCGTCGCAGTCGATCACGCCGGCGACGAAGGGCACGGGCACACCTTTCGCGGCGAAGGTGACGATCGTGAACGACCGCAACTCGCCCTCGGTGGGCACGTCGATCTGGGCGAACGCGGTGCCGCTGCACGACGCGCACGCGTTGCGCCGGTCGAAGAACACCGCGCCACAGCCCTCACATCGGTTGGCTCGCAGGTGCGGGTCGTCGCCCAGCACCAGGTAGTCGACCAGGGGAACCTGGTTGGCCATGGGATCTCCTCGTAGCACGTCTCCGGAGGTGTTCCGGTCGGATCGGTTTCTGACACTGATGTCAGGTAGCGTCGCCGACGACCGTACACGGACCGACCAAAGGAGTGCGAGTGGAGCTCGGCGTGGTCTGCGACATGGCCGTGGGGGCCCAACCGGACCGGGTCGCGGTGACCGGACCCGACGGCACGAGCCTGACCGTCGCCGAGCTCGATGCCGCAGCCCGGGTCGCGGCAGGCGAGTTCGTCCGTGCCGGCGTACGCCGGGTCGGCTACCTCGGCCCGAGTGACTGCGCGTTCCCCGTGGTGCTGCTCGGCGCCGCCCTGGCCGGGGTGCCGTTCTGTCCGTTCAACTACCGCCTGGCGGATGCCCAGCTCGTCCCGCAGGTCACCGCCGAACCGGACAGTGTCATCGTGGCCGGGCCCGCCGAGGCCGAACGGCTCGCGTCGCTCGGCGTCGACCACGTGCGTCCCCTCGCCGACTTCGGCCACACCCCGACCGACGCGGCCGGGGTCCGCTCCCACGAATCGGCCGACCTTCCCGTCGTGGACGACGACGCACCTGCGGTACTGCTGTTCACCTCGGGCACGACTGCGGCGCCGAAGGCCGCGATGCTGCGGCACCGGCATCTCACCTCGTATCTGCTCACCGCCGTCGAGTTCGCCTCCGCCGCGCCCGACGACGCGGTGCTGGTAAGTGTCCCGCCCTATCACATCGCCGGGGTGTCGACCGTGCTGTCGAACCTGTTCGCCGGACGGCGGATCGTCTACCTCGACCCGTTCGACGCACACCGCTGGCTCGAGGTGGCCGCGCAGGAGCGGATCACGAATGCGATGGTCGTGCCCACGATGCTGGCCAGAATCGTCGACGCGCTCGACGGCCACCGTGCCGAGCTGCCCGCGTTGCGGTCGCTGGCCTACGGGGGCGCGCCGATGCCGCCCCACGTGGTCGAGGCGGCACTGGCCGCTTTCGACGGGGTGGATCTGATCAACGCGTACGGGCTGACCGAGACCTCCTCGACGATCACCGTGCTCGACGGCGAGGATCATCGCGTTGCGATGGCTTCGGACGACGAGGCGGTGCGGACCAGGCTGGGTTCGGTGGGCCGGGCGGTCCCCGGCATCGAGTTGGCGATTCGCCACGAGGACGGCTCGCCGTGCGGGCCGGGCGAGGTCGGCGAGATCTTCGTGCGCGGCGCCCAGGTTTCCGGGGAGTACGTCGGCCTCGGGCGGACTGACGACGAGGGTTGGTTCGCCACCCGGGACCGCGGCCATCTCGACGCCGCGGGGTATCTGTTCATCGAGGGCCGGGCGGACGACACGATCATCCGGGGCGGCGAGAACATCGCCCCGGCCGAGATCGAACACGTGCTGCTGCGCCATCCCGGCGTCGCCGACTGTGCCGTGGTGGGCGTGGCCGATGCCGAGTGGGGCCACCGCATCGCCGCGGCGGTCGTGCCGTCGGCACCCGGCACGGCCGACCCCGACGAACTGCGTGCCTGGGTGCGCGAGCGTCTGCGGACCTCGAAGACCCCTGACGTGATCGTCCTGCGTGACGCGCTGCCCTACACCCACACCGGCAAGCTGCTCCGCCGAGCGCTACGCAGCGAACTCGAGGAAGATTCGGCCGGGGGCTGAGCCGGCCCGGCCGTCGTCGTTCAACGATCGAAGACGGCCCGCAGCGACGCCGAGCAGGGCGAGCTGACCACGGGCGCGGTCCAGGTTCTGGGTCGCCGACGTGGTCTTCCAGTAGCGATCGCCCTGGAGCCAGTCGGTCAGGAAGCGGGCCGACTGCTCCCAGGCGATAAGCACACATGCCTGCTCGATGCGCTCCTGGATCGCGCCGGTTGCGCCGTAGCCGGAGAAGATCGCCTCGACGAGTTCGGGCTCGACCTGGTGGCGGATCGGGTCGGGATCGTCTTCGGCAGCCCGGGTGCCCGCACTGCGCACCAGGTCCGCGACGTCCCAGCAGGTCGCGGTCGGCATCAGCGTGTCGAGATCCAGCAGGCACACCGCGACGTCGTCCCGGAACAGGAAGTTCGCCAGCTTGGGATCATTGTGGGCGACCTCGGGCGAGGCGCGGGCCACCGTTGCCGCCAGTGCCGCGAGATCGCCATGGTCCGCGATGGCCTGGATCTCCGCGGCGTGCGGCATCGGCTCGGCCGTAGGCGTCGGCTTCGACCGCGGCGCGGCAGGACGTCCATCCGCTGCAGGGGCTCGTGGAAATGCGGAATCGTCATCGCGAGCGCACCGGGGTCGCAGCCGGCGACGGCCGCGTGGAAGCGCGCCAGCAGCCGGGCCGCGGAACGCACCCGCGCCGCCGTGGCGCCATCGACCGGTCGTGCGTCCGGAACCTTCTCCCAGGCCCGCCAGATCGCACCGTCGACCGCGACCGAGGGGCTCCCGCCGAGGGTCCGACGCAGGACCGGGGTGCACGAGCCGTCGAGATGTCCGGTCACGGCGACGATGTTGGCCATGACCGCATCGGGGTCGGCGAACACTTCCGGGTTGAGCCGCTGGAGAACGAACTCGCCGCCGACGGCGTCCACGAGGAAGGTGTCGTTGATGAGTCCTCCGGGGATCGGCCGGACGTCTCCCACACCGGTGGCGAACGCCGACGCGGCACGGAACGCGGCGGAGGTCACAGCAACGGGCCGAGGGTCGCGACGTCCTCGGGGAACGTGATGCCCCGACACGGCGCGTCACAACCGACCAACCGGAACACCTCACCGGCCCGGATCATCTCGCCCACGACATCAGGCAGGTACACCTCGGTGTCGTCACGGTCGTCGTCCAGGGCTCGCTCGGCGAAGGAGAACACGCTGCGTTGCAGGGCCCACAGGTTCATGGAGACGAGCTCGTCGCCGCGGAGCTCCTCGGGCACGCCACCCTCGCGGGGCAGAAAGCGCATCGGCGCACCCGGCTCGACGGTGCCTTCCCGGACGCCGGTCAGCGTGTCTGCGTCGACACCCAGCAACGCCCGCGACTGCGGGCGGTCACCGACGATGGTGCGGGCGACCGGAAATCCGACGACGGCATGGTCAGCGGTGTCGGCCCCCAGATGCTCGACGACCGCGGCGAAGGCGGCCTGCGGGTACAGGTCGTCCGCGTTGACGACCACCACCGGACCTTCGGTCGTGCCGCGCGCGGTGAGTAGGGCCTGTGCGGTACCCCGTCGCCCTGGCTGCACCACGACCTCGGCGTGGTGGCCCCGGTCGCGCAGCCCGTCCGCCAATTCGTCGGCCACCGCTCGGTTGGCGACGATCACGGTGGAGTCGATGCCGACCGCGACGGCCCGTTCGATGAGCACGTCGGTGATCGTGGCCCCGTCGTCGCGCACGGCGACGAGCTGTTTCGGGCCACCGAAGCGCGTGCCCTGCCCGGCTGCGAGGACGACCAGTGAGACGGCGGACATCGACCCATCTTGGCCGACGCCCCCGGCAGCGCCCACCACCGTCACCCCACGAGCCACTAGATTGCGCGCCCATGATCGCGAAGCCAGGATCCCGGTGGCGCAGCGCGCGGTGCGAGACGGAGATCGTCGTCGTCAAGGCCCCCCCGGAGGAGATCGACCTCGGTTGCGGTGGGGCACCCCTGGTCGACATCGATATGCCGCCGCCGGGCGGCGAGCTCGATCCGGACCTGAGCGGCGGAACCATGGTCGGCAAGCGTTACGTCGACCCCGACGCCACCATCGAGGTGCTGTGCACCAGACCCGGCAAAGGGACCCTGACCCTGGCCGGCGTGGCATTGACGACCAAGGACGCCAAGCCCCTTCCCTCCTCGGACTGAGCGGTCGCACCCACCGCTCCACCATGCGATCCCGCGCTTTCCTCGGCCGGCAAGGCTCGCCGATGACTTCTGCCACGACGACTGCGGTCCAGGGTCACCGCAACGGACCGAAAACGTCCGGGTTCGACTCCCGAACGGTGCCGCGGCTCGATCGTCGCCGGAGTGTCGACCCTGATCGGAATCGTCGACCTGGCCCGACACACTGCTTTCACATTCGACGACTGGACATGGTTCCGCAACGCCCATTTCGAAGGCGCCATGGCAGCCGGAAACGGCGGTGAATGGCTGGCAGCCCGACCGGTGGGTCAGGTGGTCTACGCATTCGTCTTCGGAGTTCTCGGCCGGCACCCGTTCACGGTCGTCGCGTTCGTCCTGGCCCTGATCGTCGCGTTCTCGATCGTGCTGTGGCTCCTCCTCGAGGAGTTCTTCGAGCCGGCGGTCGCCGTGGTCACCGTCGTCCTCTGGTCGATGTTCGCCAATCACAGCTCGCTCGAGTTCTGGCCCTCGTGCGTCAACATCGTCGTCTCGCTTCTCCTGGGCACCGCGGGCCTCCTCGTCGGCATCCGCGTCCGCAACACTCCCGGGGCGGCGATCTCGGCCATGCTCGTCGCCGCCGCCATCCTCAGCTACCAGGCGGTCATTCCCGTGCTGGCGGTCGCGGTGGTCGTGTTGCCCTGGATCCACGGACGTCGAATCGACCGTCGGCTGCTCGTGTGGTCCGCCTGCTTCGGGGGCGGAGCGTGCATCTGGGTGGCCACCCACGTCGATCGGTCACAGGAGTACTTCCCCGGCTATCGGAACTTCATCGAGGTGATTCCGACGCTCTTCGGCCAGGGCATCGTTCCCCGCGGCTTCGCCGCATCGCTCACTGCCTTCGTCACCACGGTAGGAATGGCGATCGTGGGCGGGCTCGTGCTGACCGACCGGCTGTCGCGCCGTCAACGGCGGGCGGCCAAGGCGGTCGGTGCCGGTCTGGTCGTCATCGTGCTCGGCATGGTGCCCTTTGCCACGTACTTTTACGCACCGCTCGGCGGTGGGGACCGGGTTCTGTGTGTGAGCGGCATCGGGGGAGCACTCGTCTTCGCCGGGTTGATCGTCGTCGCCTGGCGCAAGCGCCGGGTGCTGACCGCCATCGCGGTCGCCGCGCTCCTCCTCGGTGCTTCGATCACCCGATGGAACCGCACCACGCTCTGGCACCTCGCAGGATGTGACGCGCAAGCGCTCCAGGCGGCAGTCGTGGCACTCAAACCCGAACCACTGAAGGTGATCGTGCTCTACCCGCAGCCACCGACGAAGGACAACATCGTGTCCTACTACTCCAAGTCGAACATCACCTCCGCGATGCAGCTCGCCTACGACGACGACTCGATCCGGGCACGCTTCGCGAAGTCCGCGAAGGACTTCGCGGCTGTCCCGCCGCAGGACCGGATCCGGATCCCCGATTCGGTCTGGTGCGACGGGCGAGCGCCCCGACGTTGACGGCGGTACGCGTGCGTCGGTTGCCCGGGCGACAGAGGGGCAGGAAACCCGCGCGCCTCAACGGATGAGCGGGTCCCGGGGCAGACCGAGGATGCGTTCGGCGATCTGATTCCGGGTGATCTCCGAGGTGCCCCCGGCGATCGTCATCCCCCGGAACGCCAACGTCGTGAACGCGGTGGCACTCCCCTCGCCCTCGAGGAAGGCCGCGGCCTCACCGACCAGGCGCAACGCGATCGACGCCAGGTGCATGCCCTGTTCTGCGACGACCAACTTGGTGACGTTGCCCTCCGGACCGGCTTCGGTGCCGGCCACGGCCCGTTGGGCCCGGCGGATGTTCAACAGTCGCAGGGTTTGGTCCCGGGCGAGCTGCGCGGCGACATCCGCCGCGACGCCTGCGGCTCGGTCAGGGTGGGCGTCCAGGAGCGCGACCGGGTCGATGAACCCGGAGAACCCGCTTCCCACGCCGCCGCCGATACCGACGCGTTCGTTGCCGAACGTCGATCGCGCCACCTTCCACCCGGCGTTCACCGGGCCGACGACGTCGTCGTCGGGCACGAACACGTCGGTCAGGAAGACCTCGTTGAAGTCGGATTGCCCGGTCACCTGCCGCAGTGGCCGCACCTCGACTCCGTCGGCGTGCATGTCGATCACCATCGTGGTGATGCCGTCGTGCTTGGGGGCGTCCGGGTCGGTGCGGATCGTGACCAGCCCGAGGTCGGCCTGGTGGGCGACCGAGGTCCAGACCTTCTGACCGTTCAGGATCCATCCTCCATCCACGCGCACGCCGCGGGTCTGGATCGACGCGGCGTCCGAACCGGAACCTGGTTCGGAGAACATCTGGCACCACACGGTCTGCTGGTGCAACGCCGGGGACACCCAGCGTTCGATCTGATCGGGCGTACCGTGCTGGATCAGCGTGAGGATCACCCAGGAGGTGATCCCGTACTGGGGGGCGTGCAACCCGGCGGCGCTCATCTCGGCCTCGATGACGAGTTGTTCGACCGGACCGGCGCCGCGGCCGAACGGTGTCGGCCAGTGCGGCACCGCGTAGCCGGAGTCGACCAGACGTTCGGTCTGCTCGTCACCGTCGAGTGCTGCGATCTCCGCGAGATCGGACCGGACCCGCTTGCGGATCTCCTCGGCTTCGGGAGGAAGCTCGAGGTCGGACGAACGAGTGACCCCGGCGCGTCGGGCGGCGATGACCGCAGCGTGCGGGTCGGTTCCGACGGCGATCGCGTTCGTCGCGACCGTCCGACGGGTGAACAGGTGGGCGTCGTGCTCCCAGGTGAAGGCGATCCCACCGTGGACCTGGGTGTTCAGCTGCGCGTTGTCGTACGCCGCTTCCAGTGCGAGCACCGCGGCGGTCGCCGCGGCCAACTCGAAACCGTCGAGGTCGGCACCGTCGCCGGCCCGGGCGGCGTCCCACGCGGCTGCGGTGGCCATCTCGGCGGCCACCGCCATGTTGGCGCAGTGGTGTTTGATCGCCTGGTAGGTGCCGATGACCCGGCCGAACTGTTGACGTTCCTTGGCGTACGCCGTGGCCGAGTCCCGACAGGCTGCCGCCAGGCCCGCCGATTCGGCGGCGAGCAGGGTCCACGCGACCGCCCGAGCCCGGCGGGCCGCACCGGCGAGCACGACGACCGGGGCATCGTCGAGCGTCGCGGTCGCCGAGGGCCGGGACGGGTCGACGTTCTGTGGCACCGAACGCGTGACGCCGTGCGGCGCCGGTGTCGACGAGCACCACGTCGTCGCCGGCGAGCACGGCAGCCAGGGTCGCCATTCCCCCGCCGAGGAGCACGCCGGTCGACCCCGAGGCGCGGGCCCCGTCGCCCGATCCGGTGACCGACAGTGCGGCCGAGCCGAACCCGAACGCCCAGGGCGCGGCACCCGAAACCAGGTCGCCGAGCCGGGCGGCGGTCGCATCGTCGGACAGCGCCATGGTCGAGGATCGCCGCGGCGATCGTGGTCGGGGTGATCGGCCCCGGCACCACGAAACGACCGTTGGCTTCGGCGATGATCGCCACCTCGATCAGCCCGTAGCCCGAACCACCATTGGCTTCACCGACCCCCAGCCCGAGCCAACCGAGTTCGGCCAGCGCGGACCAGAAGTCCGGCAGCTCGGTGCCCGGCTCGTTCAGCAGTGCCCGGTTGGCCCGCAGCGATTCGTGGTCGGTGAAGAAGGCCGCGGCGACCGCTTCGAGTTCGCGGTGCTCGTCGGTGATGGCGATCCCCATGGCGCCGTTTCCCTTCGTCGTGAGTGATGTCCGGCCGACAGTAGGCGACGCGGACACTCCGGTCACTGCTCGGTGATCGTGATCGCATCCTCGGGGCAGTTGTCGACGGCGAGTCGCGCGGCGTGTTCGAGTTCGGCGGGCACCTCGCCGGTGCACAACGCCACGGCGTACCCGTCATCGTCGCTGTCGAACAGCTCGGAGGCGAGCGTGTAGCAACGACCGTGCCCCTGGCACCGGCTCGAGTCGAGGTTCAGCTTCATCGGACACCCCTTTGCGTCGTGTGTGCGGCCGGCGGCCCGCACCGCTCAGCGGGCGCGCACCGTCGCCCACACCCTAACCTGACACCAGTGTCAGAAATCGGGGCGGGCCCGGGCCGAAACCGGCTCGGTCGTCCCTGGTTCCCCACCCCACCCAGGAAGCGACCACGATGAGCGACTACGAGTACCTGACGACCGAGCGATTCGACGAGGGGCGGATCATCCGCGTCCTGCTCGACCGCCCCGAGGCCCGCAACGCGCAGAACCGTGGGTTGCTGGTGGAACTGGACGCGGCGATGCTGGCAGCGGAGGCCGACGACGACTGCCGGGTCGTGATCCTGGGGGTACCGGCAAGATGTTCTCGTCGGGACATGACCTGGGCTCGCCCGCGGCGATGGACGACTACGCCAACCACCCCACCTACAAGATCAACGGCGCGACCCGGTCGGGCACCGAGAACCGGATGCTCCAGGAGTGGCACTACTACTTCCAGAACACCCTGCGGTGGAGGAACCTCCGCAAGATCACCGTCGCCCAGGTGCACGGCCCGGTGTACGCGGCCGGCCTGATGCTGATGTGGGCGTGCGACCTGATCGTGGGCGCCGACGACGTGGTGTTCGCCGATGTGGTGGGCACCAGACTGGGCATGTGCGGGCTGGAGTACTTCGGGCACCCCTGGGAGTTCGGACCACGAAAGGCCAAGGAACTGCTCCTGACCGGCGACAGCATCGACGTGCACGAAGCTCACCGGCTCGGCATGGTCTCCAAGGTCTTCGCCCGGGACCGGCTCGCCGACGACACGCTGGACTTCGCCCGGCGGATCGCCCGGCTGCCCACGATGACGTCGCTGATGATCAAGGAATCGGTGAACCAGACCGTCGACAACCAGGGCTTCTACAACTCGCTGCAGGCGTGCTTCACCCTGCACCAGCTCAACCACGCCCACTGGGCCGAGGTGCACGACGACAACTGGCCCGCGGCACGCCGAAGAGGACGGCGTGCCCTCGTGGCGCGACGCCCCCCGATCGTGCCCGCCGAAGTCGACACGGTGCGCGCTGCCGACCCGGGATGACCCGGGGCATCGGAACTCGCAAGGGCCGGGTCCCCGCATGGTGGGCCGACGCCAAGCTCGGCATCTTCATCCACTGGGGGCTGTTCGCCGTGCCCGCGTTCGCGCCGGTCGAGGACGACCTCGCGGCACTGCAGGCACGACGCGGGCCGGACCCGTTCGCCCACAGCCCCTACGCCGAGTGGTATGAGAACTCGCTCCGCTTTCCCGACAGCCCCGTCAGCGAGTTCCACCGCGAGACCTTCGGCGACCAGCCGTACGCCGACTTCGTCGAGCCGTTCGTCCAGGGACTGGAGCAGTGGGACCCCGAAGCGTGGGCCGACCACTTCGCGGCGACCGGCGCGGCCTATGTGGTGTTCGTCGCCAAACACCATGACGGTTACTGCCTGTGGCCCACCGATGTCCGCAACCCCAACCGCACGGGTTGGCACACCACGCGCGACGTCGTCGGAGAGCTCGCCGATGCGGTGCGCGCCCGGGGCATGCGGTTCGGCATCTACTACTCCGGTGGCCTCGACTGGACCTTCGAAGACCGTCCGATCGGCTCGTTCGGTGACCTGGTCGCGGCCGTCCCCGATGGCGACTACCCCGACGTACGCCGAGGCCCAGGTTCGTGAGCTGATCGACCGGTACCGTCCTGCGGTGCTGTGGAACGACATCCTGTGGCCGACCGGCCACAGACGGCTGATGGACCTGCTCGGCTACTACTTCGCACGCGTTCCGGACGGAGTCGTCAACGATCGCTGGCTCACGACGGTCACGGGCTCGGGCATTCTCAAGACCGCTCCGGGCCGCAACCTGCTCGACCGGATCGCCGCACGATCGATGGCACGTGGCTCGCTGGTTCCGCCCAAACCCCGGTTCTTCCAGTACCGCACGCCGGAGTTCGCGACGTTCGACGACATCGAGACCACCCCGTGGGAGTGCGTCCGCGGCATGGACCGCGGCTTCGGCTACAACCGCGTTTCCGGTGAGGACGACTTCCTCACCCGGAACGAACTGCTCCGTTCGATCGTCGACATCGCCGCCAAGGGTGGCAACCTCCTGCTCAACGTCGGTCCCCGTGGCGATGGGCAGCTCCCTGACGAACAGCTCACTCGTCTGGGTTGGCTGGCCGAGCGTGCCGCGGCACACGACGCCGGCGTGGTCGGCACCCGACCCTGGGTCCGTGCCGAAGGGCGTTCTGCGGAGGGCCACCAGGTCCGCTACACCGCGCACCACGACCGGGTGTGGGCGCACTGCTGGATGCCGACCGACACGGCGACTCCACCGACCACGGTCACGCTCCCGTTCCGGGCGACTCCGGCGACGACGGTCGAACTCGCCGACGGAACGGCACGTACGTTCCGCGCCGACGAGGGCACGATCACGACCGAGCTGCCCACCGACGCCGACCCGGCGGTGGTCACCCTCGGGTTCCGCCACGTGGAGGCCGTGGGAGACTAGACCACGCCGGGCCTGCGCTCGTTCCCACCACCTCCTCCTTCGAAATTTGCACGACCGCGCCGCCCTTGGCGGCGCTGCGCGAAATATTTCAGCGAGGGAACTCGGTCTGCTGCGGCGCCCGACCGAGACCGTCCGGGTCCTCAGCGACGCGGCGGGGTGAACCGGATGTCGAGTGACCGCAGATACGTCTGGAGCCCCGCGTCCTGCACGGGGAACAGGTGGGCCGGCGCCCCGGACTCGTTCACGTGCGCATGCCACATGCCCGGTGGGGTCACGAACGCACCTCCGGGCTCCCAGTCGACGCGTGTGGGATCGATGATGTCGCCTCGGGGGTCGAGCCGGGCCCCGAGCAGCGAATAGCACCCGGGTTCGCAGTCGAGGATCAGGTCGAGCGCGACGGACTGGTGACGGTGCGGGCGTTGCACGGCGCCTTCGGGCAAAAGGCCGTACATCGCCCAGAGGACATGGGTCGCCGTGAGCGTCCGCGGCTGTGCGGCGCCCACGAACAGCACGCTGAGCCGGTTGCGGTCCAGGGCGTGCGGCGCGGCCGCGATCACGTCGAGCTCGCGTTTCGCCCGCTCGGCGGTGAACATGGTGGGGCCGAAACGTCGAATGGTCGGGGCGACACCCAGGTAGCGCAACAGCGGCTCGTCGGTGACCCAGTACAGGGCGCTGTCGGCCTCGGCACGGTGCGTGGATTGGGTATGGGCGGGGAGGACGAACGTGTCACCTTCCTGCCACTCGACGAGCGCACCGTCGACCGTCGAACGCCCGTGGCCACGGATGACGTGGTACAGCTCGCTCGTCGCCACCGGGGCGGTTTCGACGTGCTCTCCCGGGAGCACGTGGATGAACGAGGCGCACAGTGCGGGACTCGTCGCGGGACCCTCGTCGATGCCGAGGTCGCTCGCCAGATCCAGTGGAGTGATCCGCGTGGCGGCGCCGCGGTGCAACGCCGCGGGGAAGGACCGGATCGGAACGACCGGGGTGTGATCGGGACCGATCGGGTTCGCCGCCTTGGTGTACTCGTAGAAGCGGGCGTCGCCCGTCCAGTCCTCGACCGCCACGCCGGTGGGAAAGGCCTCCGAGGTGACACCGTCCCCGAGCCCGCCGACCGCCGGAGCGGCCGGCGCTCCATCCTGCAGGCCCGCGGCATCGGTCACCGCGACAGAATACCGGGCGGATGCTCCTATGGATGTCAAGTGGCGATTTTGGTGGGGGAGTCGGTTCGGATGGCGGCGAAGACTTCTCGGGCGACGAAGCGTTTAAGGCAGCGAATGATGTCCTTCTTGGAGAGGCCTTCTTTGGTGCGCCGGTCCATGTAGGCGCGTGTTCGCTGGTCCCAGCGGAGCCGGCAGATCACAATGCGGTGCAGTGCACAGTTGGCGTGACGGTCACCTCCGCGGTTGAGGCGGTGCCGTCCGGCGGTCTTGCCTGAGGACGCGGGGATCGGGGCGACACCGCACAGGTGCGCGAATGCGGCCTCGTTCCGGATCCGGTTCGGGTTGTCGCCGGCGGTGACCAGGAGCTGCCCGGCGACATCGAGCCCGACGCCGGTCAGTGCGAGCAGGGTCGGGGTGAGCGGTGTGAGGAGCGCTTCGAGGTCGTCGTCAAGTTCAGCGATCTCTGTGTCGAGGTGTTGGACCCGTCGTGCGATCGACGCCAAGGAAGCCTTGGTGGCGGCGGTGGGATCGATCAGACGTCCCGGACGTGGGGGACGTTTCGCGAACGGTGACGGTTCAGGTGCACAGCCGCGGGTAGGTCGCAGCCGTGCACATCGGGCCACGAGGTGGGCTCCGTTCACGCCGACCAGTTGGGCTCGCAAGGCGTCGGGAGCGGTCACGATCAGGGATTTAAGCTGGGTCAACGCTTTGGCCCGTGCCCGGACCGCGCCGGTGCGCGCGACGCGCAGTACCCGCACCGATTCCACGTCACCGACGCGGGTCTTGGGAGTCCCACTTGCCCGACCCGATGCGGCAGCCCGAGCGGCGGCATACGCGTCGATCGGGTCGGACTTGCCTTGGAACCGGCGAGCTTTGCGGTCCGGACGATCAACTTCGACCACGACCAGCCCCTCCGCGGTGAGGAACCGGGCAAGGCCAGCCCCATACGCGCCGGTGCCTTCCACGCCTGCGGTGGTGATGTCGCCGAACTCTGCCGACCACGCCAACAGTGCTTTGAACCCCGCGACGGTCGTATCGAATAAGGCGTGACCCAGATGTCGTCCCAGCGAGTCGATGACTGCAGCGACGTGGGTATCGGCGTGGGTGTCGACCCCAAGGATCACCTCGGCAAGGTCGACATCGGTGGTGACTTCTGCGACGCTGGTCATCGCTGTCCTCTCGTTGGTCTGAACGGGTTGGGCAGCACCGCACCCGTGACCGGTGGACAAGACAGTGATGGGCGCCTGGTAGCGCAGGCTCCTATGAAGTCACGTCGATCGCGAGCAGGTGCAAAAGGGGCCAGCGCCCCACCAGCCGACAAATCCTGTTCAAGACCCGAAGTCAGTCAGGCGGCGAGTCAGACCGGCGGTGCGCTGGCCCCACTCCCCATTCTCACTGTCAGGTGAGGTGGGTGGGGCGGAGGGAACTGGTGGTTCCAGAGGCCTCTCAGAGCACGAGGCCCAGGCCGCCGTCCACGAGCAGGGTCTGGCCGGTCGCGTAACGTGTGGTGATCAGCCCTTCGCACGCGTCCGCGACGTCCTCGGCCGTGGCGACCCGGTGCAGCGGAGCGATCGCGCTCACCCCCTGCTTCTGCGCCTCCCAATCCGATGTCCAGGGCGTGGCGACCAGACCGGGCGCGACCGCGTTGAACCGCACCTCGCCGCCGACGGACTTGGCCAGGTGCGTCGTGAGATGGTCGAGCGCGGCCTTGGACACCGCGTAGGGCAGCGACGAACCGGTCTGGCGGATCCCGGCGATCGAGGTGATGGTGATCACCCAGCCATCGGTCGCGGCCCGCAGCGGATCCAACGCGGCCTGGGTGACGAAGAACGTCCCGTAGACGTTCGTCTCGAACACCTGCTGCCAATGTTCCGGGCGCAGCGCGTCGACGTCGTCGAGCGGCACCTCACAGGTCCGGCCGGCGTTGTTGACCAATCCGTCGAGGCGCCCCCACCGCTCCAATGCCGCGGCGACCAGCCTCGGACCCACCGCGGGGTCGCTGATGTCGCCCTGCACGTACACCGCGTCGGGCAGCGACGCGGCCACCGCCTCTCCTGCTTCGACGGAGGTGGCCGAATTGACGAGCACGCCGGCCCCGGCTCCGGCGCAGCGCCGGGCGACAGACTCGCCGATGCCCGAAGACGATCCGGTGACGATGACGGCCTGGCCGGTGAGATCCATCATGTTGCTCCTGGTGTGGTGGGCGGTCGGCTCGTGCAGCACACATGCGTGGTCAGCGGCCCGCCGTTGTAGTCCAACGCGTCGCCGAACGCGGCCAGCAGGTCGAATGGCGGCCCGCCGGACTCGGCGGACGCCCGGTGCAGGTTCAGCACCAGCCGTTCTGCATCGGCCCATTCGGCGAACTCCCCCAGATCCGCGGCTCGGGCCGCCTCCAGCGGTCCGAGCCCGTCACGACTCGCCGAGCCGGCCACCTCCTGGACGAACCGGTAGTAACGGTCGTGGTCATCGAGGACCTCAGGCGATCTCACCCCCGGCCAGCACCGGACCGTGGCCCGGCACCAGGGTCTGCGGGTCGAACGCGGAGAGCCACTCGAGTCCCCGGCGCGCCCCGTCCACCGAGCCGGACATCACCAGCGGGGTGAGCTTGGCGAAGACGAGGTCGCCGGTGAACAGGATGCGCTCCTCGGGCAGCCAGGCGATCAGGTCGCCGGTGGTGTGCGCCGGGTGGCCGGGATGGTGCAGCTCGACGACCCGGTCGCCCAGGTGCACGCGGCTCGGCCCCTCCACGGTGACCTCGGGCAGCCGGCGGGTGACCGGTCCCCAGTCGGGAACCGGCTCCCACAGCGGCGGACACCCTTCGATGACGATGTCCGCGGCCAGTCCGTCGCGCATGTTCGGATGCCCGAACAACGTCGTGGTCTCCGGAAGCAGACAATTGCCGTAGGTGTGGTCGCCGTGCTCATGGGTGTTCGCGGCGAAGCGCACCGGGGCCCCACCGGTGGCGGCCGAGACGGCGTCGAGGAACCGGCGGGTTCGGTCCGCCGTGGCGCACGTGTCGACCACGAACGACCCCGCTGGTGTCTCCGGCCCCGGCAGCGATGGCACCGGCATTGTTGAGCCACCAGGTGCCATCGGGTTGCACCCACGCCCACACGCCGTCACCGAGCGACTGCAGCGCTCCGGCAATGACCGTGTCGTCGCGGTCATGTGCGTGGGCCATGGTCCGCGCAACGTTAGGGGCAAGGAGAGAACTCCACCACCGCCGGGCCGACCCGCGGTGACGTTTCTGACACTCGCGTCATGCTGACACCAGTGTTAGATTCGCGCTAGCGTGACCCTGGAGCGGCACCGGGGACCGCCTCACCGTCCGCCCATCGGGAGCGCCATGTCCAACATCGAAATGCCAGCAGACATCGACCTCGAAGCCCTGGCCCATCCCCAACCGCTGTTCAAGGCCCTCCGCGAGGCCGGTCCGGCCATCACGATGGAGGGCATGAGCATGACGATCGTGGGCAACCACGACGACGTGCGCGAGGTTCTCAGCCATCCCGAGATCTACTCCTCCAAAGCGGAGGCCGTTTCGATCGGCCAGACCCGTCCGCTCGTACCACTCCAGATCGATCCGCCCCACCACCGCAACTACCGCAAGATCCTCGACCCGATCTTCGCCCCCCGCAAGGTCGCCCTGCTCGAGGACCAGGTCCGCGAGCTCGTGCGTGAACTGGTCGAGAAGCTCGCGGCCGAAGGGCACGGCAACTTCCACGACCTGGTGTCGATGCCCATACCCACGACGGTGTTCCTCGAGTTGCTCGGACTGCCGATCTCCCGCCGGGACGAATTCATCGCCCTCAAGGACGGCATCATCCACCCGCCGTCGCGCATCCCCGAAGAACGTGAACGGATCGCCGCGGAGACCGGCCAGAAGATCTACCAGGTCATCCAGGAAGTGATCGACGAGCGGCGCAAGCAGCCCACCGAAGACCTGATCTCGCGCTTCCTGGCGACCGACGTCGACGGTGAACGGCTCAGCGACGAGGACGTCCAGGACATCGGCTTCCTGTTCTTCCTGGCCGGACTCGACACGGTCACCGCCTCGCTCGACTGCATGCTGGCCTTCCTCGCCCAGCACCCCGACCACCGCAAACAGCTCGCCGACGACCCGGGACTCATCCCCCATGCGATCGAAGAGCTGCTGCGCTGGGAGACCCCGGTACAGGGCGTCGTCCGCATCACCACCGAGGACACCGAGCTGAACGGATGTCCGATCGCCAAGGACACCACGGTGGTCGCCATGCTCGCCTCGGCCGACACCGACGAGGCCGCCTGGACGGACCCCGACACCATCGACTTCGGCCGGGCGAAGAACAAGCACCTCGCTTTCGGCGGTGGCATCCACCGTTGTCTGGGCTCGCATCTCGCCCGGCTGGAACTTCGGGTCGTCCTCGAGGAATGGCACCGGGCCGTCCCCGACTACCGCCTCGTCGACGGTCTCGTCCTCGAATACGCGCAGGACCTGCGCTCGATCTCCAACCTCGAGCTCATCTGGTGACCACCGACGAAGCGGACGGTGGCACGCCGACCCGGCCCCTGGAGGGCATCAAGGTGGTCGAGGTCGCCTCCTGGATGTTCATCCCCGCCGCCGGAGCGGTGCTGGCCGACTGGGGCGCGGACGTGATCAAGATCGAACACCCCGAGACCGGAGACCCGCAGCGGGGCCTGATCACCTCGGGGCTGTTGCCCGGTGGCGCGGATGGCGTGAACTTCATGATGGAACAGCCCAACCGTTCCAAACGGTCGGTTTCGATCGACCTCGCACAACCCGACGGACACGAGGTGTTTCTGCGGCTGGTGGAGTCCGCCGACGTGGTGCTCACCAACTACCTGCCCGCCGCGGTCGCCAAGCTCCGCATCGGCGTGGACGAGCTCCGGGCGGTGAACCCGAACGTGATCGTGGCGCGCGGAACCGGCCAGGGTTCCAAGGGACCGGACGCGGCCAAAGGTGGCTACGACGCGGCGTCGTACTGGGCGCGCGGCGGAGTCGGCGTGTCGATGCCCGATTCCGACGGCTGGCCGCCCGGGCAGCCCACCCCCGCATTCGGCGACGTGGTCGGCGGTCTGGCCACCGCCGGCGCGATCGCCGCGGCGCTGGTGAAGCGGGAACGCACCGGCGAGCCCAGTGTGGTGGAGGTGTCGCTGCTGGCCACCGCGATGTGGCAGGTCTCTCCGATGGTGATCGCGTCGAAGCTGTACGGGTTCGACAAGATCGCCGGACACGGGCGCTCGATGTCCCCGAACGTGGGGGTGGGGACCTACCGCACCGGCGACGGCCGCCACCTGATGATGATGCTGCTGCAGCCCGACCGCTACTGGGCCGACTTCGTCTCCCGATTGGGTCTCGAGGACATGGCCACCGACGAACGCTTCGCCACCGATGCCGCCCGTCAGGCCAACCACGCCGATGCCTCGAGCGGATCGACGCGGCGTTCGCCTCCCAGCCGATGTCGTACTGGCGCGAGGCGTTCGCCGATTTCAAAGGCGTGTGGAGTCCGTTCCAGACCCTGGACGAACTGTACGAAGACCCCCAGGTCACCGCCAACGGGTATCTACCCACCATGACCGCGGGCAACGGCACCGAGGTCGCCCTGGTGGCGAGCCCGGCGCAGTTCGACGGTGAACCGGTGCAGGTGGAGCGGTGCCCCGAGCACGGCGAGCACACCGAGCTGGCCCTGATCGAAGCCGGCTACGACTGGGACGAGCTGGTCGCGCTCAAGGAATCCGGCGCCATCGGTTGACCGCCAAGACCCGAGTCAGTCAGGCGGCGATTCAGACCGGCGGTGCGCTGGCCCCACTCCCCATTCTCACTGTCAGGCGAGGACCGCCTCGATGGCACTGAACACGCACAGTCCGACCATCACCACCGCGGCGACTCCGGGCGATGAGGCGAACGGGAAGGACATGCGACAGGGTCCGCCCGGCCAACATCGCCAACAACGCGACCGACCAGAGGGCGAGGACCGCCCCGATCCCCACCGAGAGCGGGTCGTGATACTTCGCGGCGAGGTTGGCGGTGAGGATCTGGGTGATGTCACCCCATTCCGCGACGAGAATGATACTGAAGCCCACCGATGCGACCTTGAGGAATCCGGCGTCGCTCGACAACCTCGTGTCGAGTTCCTGCTCTTCGGCCTCGAGCGCGGCCTCTTCGTCGGTGGTCCGACCTTCCCGCCACAGCTGCACGGCCCCGATGCCGAAGAGCACGGCCACGACGACATCGACCGCCCGGTGCGGCAGCAACGAGAGCGCGGAGCCGGCCACCACGGCGATGACCGCATGGATCGTGAACGCCGCGGCGACTCCGACGAACGCCCAGCGCCACGGATACCGGGTACCCAGCAGCAGACACGCGATGCCGGTCTTGTCGGGCAGCTCACCGACGGCGACGAGCCCGAAGGTGATCGCGATGACGGCAAGGTCGGGCAAGTCGCCAGTCTCTCACGACGCCGGGGGTCCCGACCGGTCCGCGCCGCCGGCCGCGCACCGCGACCGCCGGTAGGATCACGGTCCGTGGACGAACGCACCGGACTTCCCGTGGTCGGCATGGTCGGCGCCGGCCAGCTCGCCCGCATGACCCACACCGCGGCGATCGAACTGGGACTCTCGCTGCGGATCCTCGCCGCATCGTCCGACGACGGTGCCGCACTCGTCGCTCCGGATGTCGTCATCGGCGAGTACACGTCACTGGACGATCTCCGACGTTTCGCCAACGGATGCGACGTGGTGACCTGGGATCACGAACACGTGCCCAATCCGCACATCACCGCACTCGCCGAGGCAGGTGTCGACGTCCAGCCAGGGGCGCACGCGCTGGTTCATGCGCAGGACAAGATCGTGATGCGCACGCGTCTGGGAGAGCTGGGCATTCCCAGTCCGCGTTGGGTCGATCTTGCCGGCGCCGACGACCCGAAACGCACCCTGACCGAGTTCGGCGACGAAAACGGCTGGCCGGTCGTGATCAAAGCCGCTCGGGGCGGCTACGACGGTCGCGGCGTCTGGATCGTCGACGCGCTCGACGACGCCGCGACACTCCTCGCCTCGGACACCCCGCTGCTGGCCGAGGAGATGGTGCCGATCGACCGGGAGCTGGCCGCCGTCGTGGCGCGCAACCGATCCGGTGACGTGGTCGCCTGGCCGGTGGTCGAGACCGTGCAACGTGACGGCATCTGTGTGGAGGTCATCGCCCCGGCCCCGGCTCTTGATCCGGCTCTGGCCGACGAGGCCCGACGCATCGCCACACGCATCGCCACCGAGCTCGACGTGACGGGCGTGCTGGCGGTCGAGCTGTTCGCGACCTCCGATGACCGACTGCTGGTCAACGAACTGGCGATGCGGCCCCACAACTCGGCCCACTGGACCATCGAAGGGGCTCGCACCTCGCAGTTCGAACAGCACCTGCGCGCCGTGCTCGACTGGCCGCTCGGCTCGACCGGATCCGTCGCCCCGGTGACGGTCATGGCGAACGTCCTCGGCGGTCCCGACGACCCGGATCGGCCCGCGCTTCAAGCCCGTGTCGCCGCGGTCCTCGGGACGTGGCCGACGGTGAAGGTGCATCTCTACGGCAAGCGTTGGCGACCGGGTCGTAAGGTCGGCCACGTCACCGCCCTCGGCGACGACGTCGACGAAGTCCGCCGACAGGCCGCCCAAGCGGCCCACACCCTCAGCCACGGACACCCCGAGAGGATCACATGAGCGACGCAGTCCAGGTCGGGATCATCATGGGCAGCGATTCGGACTGGCCGACCATGGCCGACGCCGCGGCCGCGCTCGACGAGTTCGAGATCGCGTTCGAGGCGCACGTGGTGTCGGCACACCGCACCCCGCTGGACATGGCCGACTACGCCCACGGGGCCGCGGCCCGCGGCCTGCGCGTCGTCATCGCCGGAGCCGGCGGGGCCGCCCACCTGCCTGGCATGGTGGCGTCGATGACCACGCTGCCGGTGATCGGCGTGCCGGTGCCACTCCAGTACCTCGATGGAATGGACTCGTTGCTCTCGATCGTGCAGATGCCGGCAGGAGTACCGGTCGCGACCGTGTCGATCGGTGGGGCCCGCAACGCCGGGTTGTTGGCCGCACGGATCCTCGCATCCGGTGACGAGGCATTGAGCGCGAAGATGCGCCAGTTCCAGGACGACCTGGCGGCGACCGCACGAGCCAAGGACGCCGCGCTGGAAGACCGCCTTCACCCCGGCAGTGCCGAGGCGCCGCCGCAGCACTGAGCTGGACCGAAGGAGCCGACCGCGCCAGCCTGGTCAGCGGTGCGGTGGCCGACGTACCGGCTGGCGGAGCGGCGCATGGGCGAACGCGGCCACCCCGTCGTCGAAGGTCCTGGCTGCGACGAATCCCAGGATCTGCTCGGCACGCGCCGCGGACGCCGTCACATGGCGCACGTCGCCGAGCCGATACCCGCCGACGATCTCGGGTTCCGGCGCGTCGGCCCCGTAGGCCCGGCCCAGGGCACAGGCCAGGTCCCAGATGGTGTGCGGGACGCCCGAGGCGACGTTGAACGCGCCCACCACCCCCGGCTCGGCGCGCAGCGCGAGCACATTGGCCCGGGCGACGTCGTCGACGTGGACGAAATCACGGCGTTGGCCCCCGTCCTCGAACACCTGAGGCGCCCGACCGGTCTCGTAGGCCGAGCGGAAGATCGACGCCACCCCCGCATACGGGGTGTCGGCGGGCATGCGGTCCCCATAGACGTTGTGGTAGCGCAACGCGATGACCGGCGCCCCGGCCTCGCGGCCGTAGACGGTGGCGAGGTGCTCGGTGTGCACCTTGGTCGCGGCGTAGGTGTTGCGCGGGTCGAGCGGCGCATCCTCGTCGATCGTGGTCGGCGCCAGCGGGGCGCCACAGCGCGGGCAGCCCGGCTCGAAGTCGCCGGCTTCGAGGGCTTCGATCCGGCGGGGCGCCGGCCGGACAGCGCCGTGGGTCGCGCAGCGGTAGGCGCCCTCGCCGTACACCACCATCGATGATGCGACGACCAGCCGCCCGGTGAACCGGCGACGCCACAGCGCCCGCAGCAGCACCGCGGTACCCAGGTCGTTGTCGGTCACATAGTCGACGAGGTCGTCGGGGTCGATGCCGAGGCCGACCCGGGCGGCCTGGTGGCACACCGCATCGACGTCTGCGACCACGGATGCGACCGCGTCCACGTCGGTCAGGTCGACGACCCTGAGCTCGGCCCGGTCGTCCAGGTAGTCGGGGGGGCCGTCGTGAGCGGCCGGACTGAGGTTGTCGAGTACGACCACCTCGTCGCCGTCGGCCAGGAGCCGGTCGACGACGTGAGAGCCGATGAAACCGGCACCGCCGGTGACCAGGACCTTCACCACGGACTCCTCAGTTGGGTGGCCAGGGCGATCGCGACCAGGGCCTGACACCCCAGCGCGGCACGCGCGGGACGGTCGAAGGAGCGACCGGTCCCTGCGGTGATGCCGATCGCGGCGAGTGCGAGCCACGGGAAGAAGGGCTGGAAGATCCGCTCGACCTCACCTTTGGCGAGACCGGTCACGTCGGCGACGAGGACGGCCAGGACGCCACCGACGACGAGCGCGCCGATGCCCGGGAACCTCGCCGCGCGCTTGGCGATCCAGCGCCGTACGCCGACGATGCCCCCGGCGATCGCAGCCGGACCGACCGCCATCGCGACGATCACGAGGTTCGCCAGGACGAAATAGACGTACGGACGTCGGTGGGACACCCCCACCTGATACTGGTGATGCGTCGTCGCCAGACCGGCGAACCAGTTGAATCCCCACGCGGCAGGCAAGGCCATCGTCAGGACTGCCGCTCCGCCGGCGACCACCAGCGACCGCGCCCGCCGGGTGTGCCAGGCGACGGCCACCGGCACCAGTGCGAGCACCAACAGTCCGTAGGACAGGAGTCCCAGATAGCCGAAGAGCACGCCGCCGACGGCGGCGAGCCCGAACGTCCGTGGCCGCGACCGACCATCGAGCAGATCCCGCTCGGCGACGACCGCGGCGACCACCGCCCACGCGGCGCAGGCACCGACACCGGCGAAGAACGAATCGAACGTGTGCGACCAGACCGCGGCGGGCACCAGCACCACGAAGGGCACAGCCACCCGGGCGGCGGCGTCGCCGGCGACCCGTCGCACGGTGCCGAGAACGGCGACGACGGTGAGCGCAATGCCCGACCACACCATCAGGATCGCTCCGTGGATCGTGCTCAACCCGAGTCGGGTCAGCGCCCACAGCGTCAGCACCCCACCCGGAGGGTGACCCTGGACGTGAGTCGGATAGCCCCGGCGGATCACCTCGCTGCTCGGACCGCGGGCCGCTTCGGCGAAGGTGTCCAGGTAGTGGCCGGGGTGGTCGCCGATCGCGCCCAGGCCACGCGTGTACTCGGCGGGGCTGTGCAGCTGGTGGGTGAGGCGGACCACGTTGTCGGCGACGCCGATGGCGACCGACCAGGCCAGCGCGGCGATCACGGCGACGACGACCACCCACGGCCAGGCGATCCGATCCAGCCGGTCGGCGCCGGCGATCACCACGAACGCGACCACGATCGGTGCGACGACCGTCGCGCCCAGGCCGTTGCGCCACGAACCGTAGAACGGCGGCGCGCCGATGGCGGCCAGGTCGTTGTGGCTCCCCACGACCGCCACGGCGACGAACGCGACCGCCAGTCCCACCATGGCCAGCCCCAGCGCCCACCACCGCGACGGGTCCGATCGACGCGGCGTCGGCACACCGACGTCGCTTGCGGTTCGCACCGGGGCGAGGGTACTTCACGCAGGGGCTAGCGTCGCCGATGTGCACGTCCTCGTTCTGGCCAAGGCCCCGGTTGCCGGCCGGGTCAAGACGCGACTGTGCCCACCGCTGACACCGGAACAGGCGGCGGAGTACGCCCAGGCCGCGCTGGCCGACACCCTGGCGGTGGTGGCCGCCTGCGCGGTCGACCAACGGGTGCTCGCCCTCGAGGGGGAACCCGGCGACTGGATTCCCGAGGGTTTCCGTGTGGTCCCCCAGGTCGGCGACACCTTCAACGAGCGGCTGGCCCGGGCCTGGGCCGACGCCGACGACGGCGGAGTGCAGATCGGCATGGACACCCCACAGCTCACCGTGGAGCTGCTCGAGGACGCCCTCGACCGGGTGGCGCCGGGCAGGGCGGTGCTGGGTCCGGCAACCGACGGTGGCTGGTGGGCGCTGGGGCTGGCCGCCCCCGATCCGACCGTCTTCGACGGCGTCGTCATGAGCCGGGCCGACACCGGCGCGCAACAACGCCGCCGCCTGGAAGCGGCCGGCTACGACGTGGTGGAGATCGACACGATCATCGACGTCGACCACCACGACGAGGCCGTTGCCGTGGCCGCGGCCGCCCCGCACCTCGAATCTTCGCGGCTCATTCGACGATTCGCGGTGGACGCCTGCGCTACGTTGCCCGACGATGAGTGACAAAGGCGGACCGAACCGTTCCGAGCCCTCGGCGGAGATCGCGGTCATCGGCGGGTCGGGGCTCTACGAGCTGTTCGACGACACCACCGAGGTCGACCTCGACACGCCGTGGGGCAGACCGTCGGCACCGGTCACGATCGGGTCGATGGGCGGACGCCACGTGGCCTTCATCCCCCGCCACGGCCGAACCCATGAGCTCTCACCGCACCGGGTCCCCTATCGGGCCAATCTGTGGGCGCTGCGCGAAGTGGGCGCCAGGCGGGTCTTCGCGGCGTGCGCGTCGGGTTCGCTGCAACCCGGCCTCGCCCCGGGCGATTTCGTGGTCTGCGACCAGTTGGTGAACCGGACCTCGAACCGCGCCGACACCTACTTCGAGGACGACGGGGTCAACCACGTGAGCTTCGCCGAACCGTTCTGCCCGGAGCTGCGCGCCGCGGCGTTCGCGGCCCGGGTCGATTCGGCGGTCACCGTGCATGGCGAAGGCACGGTCGTGGTGATCGAGGGTCCACGCTTCTCGACCCGGGCCGAGTCGGCCTGGTTCCGCAGCAACGGCTGGCACGTGGTGAACATGACCCAGTACCCCGAGGCCGTGCTCGCCCGCGAGCTCGGGATGTGTTACGCCACGGTCGCGATGGTCACCGACTGGGACGCGGCGGTCGACGATCCGGATCTGCCGACCGTCAACCAGAACGACGTGTTCGCGATGTTGCAACGCAACGCCGACCATGTCCGGACCCTGCTCGCCGCCGCGGTCGCCCGCATCCCCGACACCACCGGTTGTGACTGTCTGTCCGCGACCAACGGCGTGCTGCCCTGAGCCACCCGCCGGCCAGTTCCGGGCGCGACGTGGCGAGTACCGCGTCCGGTACCGCATCGACGAAGAGGCCCAAACGGTTTACGTCCTCGATATCGACCATCGTCGACGCATCTATCGGAGCTGACCGGTCAGGTGGAAAGCAGCAACGCGTGCCCGGTTGTGGCGGCCGCAGAGAAGCTGGAGGTTCTCGATCACGGTAGGGCCACCGGCGATGTAGGGATCGACATGGTCATATTGCAAGAACCTCGTGGCTGTGCAGCCGGGTTTTTGGCAGGTTTGCTGGCGGGCGTCGACGACGCGGCGTTGTCGGCGGGTGGGAAAGCGTCGACGGGGGCTGGCGTCGATCGGGTGGCGTTGGTTGTCACAGATCAGCAACGACACGAACGCGTCGGGCAGGATGCTGGCGAAGTGACGCTCCCCCGGGAGCGCGATTCGTGGTCACCTGTTTGTCGATCACGGCGCAGACATTCGCGGCATCGGTGGGTGCGAGCCGGGCGGTGATGGTGACCATGCCATCAGGGTCGGTGCGCCACGACATCGAACGTTCGACTTGATGACGACAATCGATCTCTTCGTCGGTCTCGTGACCGTGTGACCAGCGGGCGATTGCTGCTCCGAGCCCAGCGGCCGGGGTGGCCGAGGCGAGCTCGACAAGGTCAGCGGCGTGGTCAGGCGTGAGGTGTGGGACCAGCACTCGGGCTTTCGCGTAGCTCACGTCCCCGCCGGCCATTGCCGACTGGAGGATTGGGTGGTCACGCATGGCGCGGGCGACGCGCACCTGGTTGCGGGCGGTGACCAACTCGACATCGCAACGATCCGCGAGCCACGCCGCACACGACAGCGCGCCTGTGAACGCCCAGGTGCCCCGGGCATCGAGTTCACCGATCAGCACCAACAGGTCGTACGTGGCCGACGACAGCTGGCCGACAAGGGTGACGATCTCGGCTTCCAGCCGCTTCGGCGGCAGTTCGGCCGCATCGCTGCATTGCCCGTCGCGCTCCCGGGGGAGCGCGGAAGCAGGCTCACCGTGCAACGGAGTCGCTTGAGCGGCTCCACCAGTGTTCCGCTCTGTTGTTGCTTGCCTCATCAGAAGACCTCACTACTCTGTCGAACATATGTTCGACAGAGTAGTGACGAGGTGTGACATTTTCGGCCCGAACAGACCCAATCCCGAAGAAGCTTCTCAGAATTTTCCGCGCTCCCGCGGGAGCGCGCAGATCTGCTTCCACCGCCGCCCTCGCACTCTTCAGAAATCGCGAACAAGGACGGTGGCGGAGGCATCTCGCCCGGAGGGAAAAGGTTGGCATTCGACCCTCTTGCTCCACATTTCGCTCGGAACCACCTCAGGCGTGGGGGACGTCGCGGTAGGCGACATCACGGTCGCCGGTCACCTCACGGGGCATGCCCAGCACCCGCTCGGCGATGATGTTGCGCTGCATCTCGTTGCTGCCTCCGCCCAGCGACAACGCCTGCCGCCACAGGGTCGACTCGCCCGCCTCACGTCCTGGTGCGTCTCCTTCGGTCGACCAGACCACCCCGTCGACCCCGGCGACGACCAGGCCGCACTCGACCCGTTCCATCCGCGCCGTCGCCGCCGAGAGCTTCAGGTACGCCCCCGCCGTCGGCGGCAGCTCGCCCGTGGTCATCGCCGCCACGACGTGGTCGGTGAGTTGGCCCTGCACGATGTCGGCCACCCGTGCCCGGGCCACCGCGGCACGCACCGCCGGGTCGTGGGCACGCCCCGTCGCGTTCGCCACGGCGAGCAGATCGCCGGCGGGCGCCCCGTCGCTGTGCAACAGCAACCGGCCGCTCGTGTACCGCGAACCACCACCCACCGCCGCGCGTTCATGGCCCAACAGGCGGGTGGCCACCGTCCAACCCTCGTCGATCTCCCCGACCACCGCAGATACCGGTACCCGCACCTCGTCGAAGAACTCCTGGCAGAACTCCTCGGACCCGTCCACCTGGCGGATCGGTTCGACGGTGATGCCGGGCTGGTGGATCTTCACGATGAACATCGTCAGCCCGCGGTGTTTGGGCACGTCCCAATTGGTGCGGGTCAGACACATCGCCCAGTCACTCGCGAACGCCGCGGACGACCAGATCTTCGAGCCGCTCAACACGAACTCGTCGCCGTCGCGATCCGCCCGCATGCGCACCCCGGCGAGATCCGAGCCACCCGACGGTTCCGAGAGGAACTGCACCCAAAGCTCCTCACCTCGCAGGATCGCCGGAAGATGCTCGGCCCGTTGTTCGTCCGTGCCCTCCTCGGCCAACGTCGCCGCCAGGATGCCCAGCGTCGGCACGTTCAACGAGTAGGGCATGTCGTAGGGCAACGACGCTTCGGTGAAAGCCGCCTGGTGCGCGGCCGAGTAGCCCAACCCACCGAATCGACGCGGGAAGCAGATCCCCGCGAAGCCCCCGTCCCAGAGGCGACGCTGGAGGGCCCGCTCATGATCCCGCCTCGCCTCGTCACCCCGGGCGGGGACGCGGTCGGGGCGAGCCGGCATGTTCCCGGTCAACCAGGCACGGGCCCGTTCGGCGAACGCCTCGACCGATTCCTCCACCGGTCCCGCCGTGCCACCGGCCGCCTCGGCGCTCACGCGGCCTCCCCGAACGTGCACCGGGCCACCCGTTCCAGGTGCTCGTCGGGCGTGCCGTCGACCATCCGGTTCACCGTGACCCGCCGCAGGTACAGGTGCAGGTCGTGCTCCCAGGTGACCCCGATGCCGCCGTGGAGCTGCACGCAGTCCTGGACCAGCTCGGTCGCGGTCGGTCCGACGAACGCCTTGGCCACGCTCACCAGCTCGTCGGCGTCGGCGGCACGTGAACTCACGGCGTGACAGGCCGCGGCGGTGGTCGCCGCGCACCGCTGGATGGCGAGCGCGTCATCGGCACACCGGTGCTTGAGCGCCTGATACGAGTTGAGCGGCCGACCGAAGGAATAGCGATCGGCCAGATACGCCAACGTTCGCGAGAAGATCTCGGTGAGCGCACCGACGGTCTCGGAGCACTCCAGGACGTTCGCGATGGCCAACTGACCGGCCAGGGCGCCTTGCGCGCTCCCCCGCGCCCCCACCAGCGTCGATTCGGCTGCTGCCACCCCATCGAAGCGCACCTCTGCGAAGCGGCGCACCAGATCCAGGCCGTCGAGCGGCGTGACCGTGACGCCGGGTGCGTCGAGCGCGACCAGAACCTGGGAGGGCCCGTCCTCGGAGCGTGCGGCCACCAGGATCCAGGACGCGCCCGAGGCCGACTCGACCGGGCGGGCCACGCCGTCGAGCACGAAGCCACCCGACGGCGCCGAGCGCAGGGTCACCGAGGGTTCGCCGTCCGGGCCGACCGGGGTGAAGGTCGCCGTCGCCGATCCGTCCATCAACGCTCCCAGGGCCTCCCGGTGGGCCGGACCGTCGCGCACCGCGCCGAGTGCGGCGGCCACCACGTTGGTCGGCACGAGCGGACCCGGCGCGACCAGACGTCCGAACTCGCGGGCCACCAGGCACGCGTCGGCGAGCCCGTCGCCCGACACACTGCCACCGCCGGCCGCCTCGGGAACCAGCAGCGAAGTCCACCCCAACTCGGCTCCGCGACGCCAGACGTCACGGTCGTATCCCAACGCCGAGTCGGCCAGGGCACGGGTCGACGCCAGCGACGCGTGGGCCTCGAGGAACGACCGGGTCGTGTCCCCGAGAAGTTCCTGATCGTTGCTCGATCCGTCATCCACGACGCGCTCCTCACTTCCCGTGGCCGGGGTCGGGCAGCCAGTGTAGAGTATCTAACACTCACGTCATCTCTTTGCCTGGAGGCCGCCATGCCTTCCCGTCAGCTCGACTTCGAAGTCTTCGACGCGGACAACCACCTCTATGAGTCCCGCGAGGCGCTGACCAAGTTCCTGCCCGCGTCCCGCCGGGGCATCGTCGACTACGTGGAGGTGAACGGCCGGACCAAGATCGCGCTGCGCGGCCAGATCTCCGACTACATCCCCAACCCGACCTTCGACCGGGTCGCCAGACCCGGCGCCCAGGAGGAGTACTTCCGCTCGGGCAACCCCGAGGGCAAGCCGATGCGTGAGATCATGGGGCGCGGCATCGATTGCCTGCCGGCGTTCCGGGCACCCGGCCCGCGCCTGGAGTTGATGGACGAACTCGGACTGGACCGTGCCCTGATGTGGCCGACACTGGCGAGCCTCGTGGAGGAACGCCTGCGCGACGACCCCGAGGCGATCTGCGACATCATCCACGCCCTGAACCAGTGGATGCACGAAACGTGGACCTTCAACTTCGAGAACCGCATCTTCCCGACCCCGGTCATCACCCTGCCGATCCTGGACCGTGCGATCGCCGAGCTGGAATGGGTGCTGGAGCGCGGCGCGAAGATCGTCCTGATCCGCCCCGCCCCGGTGCCCGGGTTCCGCGGACCGCGGTCGTTCGCACTGGAAGAGTTCGACCCGTTCTGGGAGCTGGTGCAGGAGTCCGAGATCGTGGTCGGCATGCACGCGTCCGACTCGGGCTACCAGCGCTACATCAACGAATGGGAAGGCATCCGCGACGACGAGTTCACGCCGTTCGCCCCCCGGTCCGGATTCGCGACGATCGTCATGGGCCAGCACCGCGAGATCATCGACACCATCTCATCCGCAGTCGGCCACGGGCTGTGCAGTCGTTTCCCCGGCTTGAAGATCGTGCCGGTGGAGAACGGCAGTGGCTGGGTGAAGGGGCTGCTCGGGCAGTTCGCCGGCGCCTACAACCAGAATCCCAATGCGTTCGACGAGGACCCGGTCGTCGTGTTCAAGCGCAACATCTTCGTCCACCCCTTCCACGAGGACGACCCGGTCGGACTGGTCGAGCTGCTCGGCGCCGACAACGTCGTGTTCGGATCGGACTACCCGCACCCCGAGGGCATGGCCGACCCGATCACCTTCGTCGACGACCTGGCTGAGCTCCCCGAGGATCAGGTCGCCAAGATCATGGGCGGCAACCTCGCCCGGCTGATGAAGGTGGCCTGACCACCTTGGGTGCGCCGCGCCGGGTCGACTTCCCCGATTTCGACCCAACGGCAGGGACATTCATCCGCTGGTGCGCCGACCACCACGGCGACCACCCGTTCGTGATCCTCGGCGAGGAGCGGCTCAGCTACGCAGACGTCGAGCGCCGCTCCGCCGACCTGGCCCGCGGCCTGCTCGCCGCAGGCGTCGGGAAAGGCACCCGGGTCGGACTGTTGGCCCCCAACTCACCGGACTGGGTGATCGCCTGGTTCGCGATCACCCGCATCGGCGCGGTGGCCGCAATGGCGAACACCTACGCCAAAGGCCCGGGCCTGGCCCGCATGATCCGCCACGCGGACATGGCGATGCTGCTCACCGTCCCCCGCTACCTGGGCCACGACTACCTGCATCGCCTCGAAGGCGCGATCGACGGGCTCGCCGACGCCTCCGAGCCGACCTTGTGGTGCGAAGGGGCGCCCTATCTGCGTGCCGTGGTCACCTTCGGCGCCTCCGACCGTCCCTGGGCACGGGGGATCGACGAGGTGCTCGCGGCCGGACGATCCGTACCCGAGAACCTCCTCGCCGCCGTCGAAGCCGAGGTCACCCCGGCCGATGAGATGGTCATCGTCTATTCGTCGGGTTCGACCGCCGCCCCGAAGGGTGCGGTGCACGCACACGGGTCGGTCATCCGCCATCCCCACAATCTGTGGCAGTTCCGTGACCTGGCCGCCGACGACGTGCTCTACACGCCGATGCCGCTGTTCTGGGTGGGCGGGTTCTCCTGGACTCTCGTCGCGGCGATGCACGCCGGAGCGACCCTGGTCTTCGAGGACCATTTCGAGCCCGGCGCCACCCTCGACCTGATCGAGAAGGAGCGGGTCACCCAGGTGCTGGGCTGGCCGCACATGGCCAAGGCGCTCATGGAGCATCCCAGTTTCCCGACGCGGGATCTCTCCGCGGTGCGCGGGGGCAACCTCTCGATGCTCAAACCCGCCGAAGGCGGCTTCGACGCCGCACCACGGGCCAATTCGCTCGGCATGACCGAGACGCTGGGCCCCCACACGATCGAAGCCAGATCCGACGTGCTCCCGCCCGACAAGGCCGGTTCGTTCGGCCGCGCGGTGCCCGGCGTGGAGCATCGCATCGTCGACCCGGTCACCGGCGAGGACTGCCCCACCGGCGTCGACGGCGAGCTGTGGATCCGCGGCTACAACGTGATGAACGGCCTCGTCAAGGTCCCCCGCTCCGAGGTGTTCACCCCGGATGGTTGGTATCGCACCGGCGACGGCGGCCACTTCGATGCCGACGGCCACTTCTTCTACAAGGGCCGACTCGGAGAGGTGATCAAGTCGTCCGGCATGAACGTGACCCCGCGGGACGTCGAGATCGAGCTCGAGGCGCTCGACGGGATCGTCCTGGCCTTCGTGACCGGCGTGGCCCACCCGGACCGGGACCACGACGTGGTCGCCGCCGTGGCGTGCGAACCGGGCGCCGAGATCTCCGAGGATGCGATCCGGGCGGCGCTCAAGGAACACATTGCGTCCTATCTCGTCCCCCGGCACGTGGCCGTGTACGCCTCCCAGGAGGATCTGCCCTGGCTGGATTCGGGCAAGGTCGACCGACGTCGCCTCGCCGACGAGCTCCGCCGGCAGTTCGGCGAATCCGAGCGCGCCTGACCCGACCCGGTGGACGGGCAAGACGCGGCGTGCCACCCCGGTAGGGTGCCTGCGATGATCGCTCGCACACCTCGACCGGCCGTTCGTCTCGACGAAGCATTCGACGATCCTGGTCGCGTCGAGGCCCTCGTCACCGAACTCCAGCCGTACTGGCCGGTGCAGCGGTACGTGTCGAACACCTCCGAGTACGCGGCGCTCAGCGGTGGGGGCGACGCCACACGCGCGGCGGCGATGCCGGTGGCTCCCGTGTTCCGACGGGACTGGGCGGTGGCCGGAGATGTCCTGCCCGGCGTGGCGGACCTGCTCGACCACGGGCCGTTCGTCGACGCGGCCCGCAAGGTCTTCGATGCCGAGATCGTCTGTCCGCACACGGTGTACGCGAACCTCACCTGGCAGCTTCCTTTCGCGCAGGGCCGGGGCCACGTCGACATCCCCGCGTTCCGCGGGTTCGATCGCACGACGATCCCCGTCACGTTCCTGACGATCATGGGCCTGTCCGGACTCTTCGAGGAAGAACGGGTCAAGATCGCCACCGCGGTCGCCTGGCTGTATTCAGGCTCTGACGGCGGTTTCGAATACTGGCCGAACGGCCCGGACGAGCCGCCGGTCGTGCACGAAGGGGCGATCTACAACACCGCGATCGTGGGTGACAACGACTTCATGTGGCACCGGGTGCGCCCCCTGGGCGACCCGGCCGACGGGATGGTGCAACTCTCGCTCGACAGCGAGTTGACCAGTGACGACGGTCGCGACTGGCACATCGACGAGCCGGACGTCGGCGAGGTGGCCCGGTTCGCACGTGACGCGTTGCGCGTCAGCATCTCGTGGAAAGCCACCGTGTACTTCTCCGAAGACGATCGGCGGCGCCACGAGGACCATTCCGACGACCTCGACGGCGAAGCAGTGCTGGAGCGTTTCGCCGCCGATCTGACAGCACGGGACCTCGACCCGACCGTTCCCGAGTCCGACCCCTTCCGCAACCCGGAGTTCGTGGCCCGCCTGCAGTCGGCGTACATGCACTACCCGGCCTGAAGCTCCGTCCGGGCCCGGAGCGGCGACCTCTCACCCGTCGACGGCGACGATGACCTTGCCGGTGTTCCCACCCGTGAACAGCAGGTTCAGCGCCGTCGATCGACGATTCGAGCCCCTCCACGACGTGCACCGCGTGCTCGACCCGACCGTCGAGCACCCACCCCAACAGGGCGGCCTGCGCCTCGGCGAAGCGGTCCGCGTAGTCGAGCACCAGGAATCCTTCCATCCGCGCCCGCTTGGTGATGAGGGTGAACGTGTTCTTCAACCCGTGCACCGCGCCGCGGTCGTTGTAGGCCGAGATCGCCCCGCAGCAGACCACCCGTGCCTTCATGGCGAGCTGGCCGAGGCACGCATCCAGGATCGCTCCCCCGACGTTGTCGAAATACACGTCGATCCCGTCCGGGCAGAGCGCCCGGAGCCGGGCCGCCACGTCCTCGGTCTTGTAGTTGATGGCGGCATCGAAGCCCAGCTCGTCGACGAGCCACGCACACTTGGCGTCGGTTCCGGCGATCCCGACCACGTTCGTTGCGCCCTCGATCTTCGCGATCTGGCCGACCACCGAACCCGTCGCGCCGGCCGCGCCCGACACCACGACGGTGTCGCCCGGTTCGGGTCGACCGATGTCGAGCAGGCCGAAGTACGCCGTCATCCCCGTGACCCCCAGCACGCTCAGCGCCAGGGTGGGGTCGATCCCGTCGGGCACGACCTGTGCCGATGTGTCCGGACCGCCGATCACGGCGTGGTCCTGCCAACCCAACATGCCGAAGACGGTCGCACCCACGGGAAAGTGATCGTTGTTCGACGCGACCACTTCGCCGATCCCGCCGCTGCGGATCACCTCGCCGATTCCGATCGGCGGCAGGTAGCCGGGTGCATCGTCCATCCAGGTGCGAATCGTCGGGTCGATCGACAACCACTGCACCCGCACCACCGCTTCGCCGGGCCCCGGTTCCGGCACCGGTGTCGTTTCGGTGCGCACGGTGTCGGCGTCACACATTCCCTGGGGTCGTTCGGCGAGTACGAGGCGGCGGCTGTCGGTCATCGCCCCAGTGTGGCACCAACGGCGTCGGGTCCGACGTTGCCGAGGCGTGTGGGAGACTCCCACCATGGCTCATCCATTGGTGGCCCTGACCGCGCAGGGGATCGACACACTCAACGCCTTCGACCCCACCGGCTCGGTCGCGCCGGTGACGTCCCGGGCCCGTTGGAGCCCCGAACGGGCCCGGAAGTTGGCACGAAGACGTCGGTTGGCTCGTGGGCTGCAACTTCACCCCGTCCACGGCGGGCAACCAGCTCGAGTTGTGGCAGGCCGAGACCTTCGACCCCGACACCATCGACCGGGAGCTCGGCTGGGCGGCCGAGCTCGGGTTCAACTCGATCCGACTGTTCCTCCACGACCTGCTGTGGGTCGTCGACGGCGCCGCATTTCTCGATCGGGTGGACGAGGTGCTCGCCATCGCCGATGGTCACGGCATCGGCGTGATGCCGGTGCTCTTCGACGGGGTGTGGCATCCGAACCCGCGTCCGGGCCGACAGCCGGACCCCCGCCCGGGCGTGCACAACTCCACCTGGGTGCAGGGTCCCGGTGCCGCGGTGCTGGCCGACCCGAGCCGTTGGGACGACCTGCGCCCCTATGTCGAAGCAGTCCTCGGGCGGTTCGGCGCCGACGCGCGGATCCACGCCTGGGACCTGTTCAACGAACCCGACCAACGCAATGCCGTTTCGTGGTCGCGACTCGAGATCCGTCACAAGACCGCACGGGCCGACGGTCTGCTCGACCGGATCTTCGACTGGTGCACCGCGATCGACCCCGATCAGCCACTCACGGCCGGCGTGTTCGTCGGCGTGAGCGGCGCGGTCGAACGGGTCAGCCGCATCAACCGGACCATGCTGGCGCGTTCGGACGTGATCTCGTTCCACAGCTACGCACCTCGTCGTCGGCTCCAGGCCACCATCGACCGCCTGTCCCGCTACGACCGTCCGCTGCTCTGCACCGAATGGCTGGCCCGTTCGATGGGCTCCACCGTCGATCTGATCGAGGTGTTCGAAGCACGCCGGGTCGGTGCCTACTGCTGGGGACTGGTCGACGGTCGGACCCAGACGAAGTACCCGTGGACGTCGTGGTTCCGGCCCGGCAACGAAGCCACGCCGTGGTTCCACGAACTGCTCCATGCCGATGGCCGGCCGTACGACCCTGAGGAGACCGCGCTGCTTCGCCGGGTCACCGGAGCCGGCTGAGCCTCAACCCGACCACGTTGCTCTCCCACAACGCTTTTGGGTGCCGGTTCCGGTCACGTCGTGACCGGAACCGGCACCCAGAACACCTGACTGGAGGCGGGCGCGTCAGCGGTGGCGGGTGAGCAACATCGCCCCGGCGATCGGCCCGCCTCCGTTGGCGACCGCCGCGACCTCACACCGCCCGGGGATCTGACGTTCGCCGCCCTCACCGCGCAACTGCACACAGGCCTCGTGGATGTGGCCGAACCCGTGCAGGCGTCCTGCCGAGAGCTGACCGCCGTGGGTGTTCACCGGCAGCTCGCCGTCCCTGGCGATGCGTGAGCCGCCCTCGACGAAGGGACCGGATTCGCCCTTGCCGCAGAACCCCAACGCCTCCAGCCACACCATCGTGAGGAAGCTGAATCCGTCGTAGAGTTCGGCGACGTCGACATCGGCGGGAGTCAGCGAGGTTCGGGTCCACAGGTGCGCCCCGGCGTCACGCGCCGCCATCGTGGTCATGTCGTCGAACTGGTCCCAGGACGGGCGCCCGCGCAGGGCCGTGCCGACCGCCTCGACCCCCACGGCCGCGTGGTCGAGATTCCCGGCGTGCTCGGCCGCGGACACCACGAACGCGGTCGATCCGTCCACCGGCGCGTCGCAGTCGTAGAGATGGAACGGTGTGGTGATCACCCGCGAGGCGAAATAGTCCTCGAGTGTGAGTGGCGTGCGGTAGATCGCGGCCGGGTTGATCTGGGCGTTGCGGCGGGCGTTGAGGGCGATCTGGGCGAGCTGCTCGGGTTTGGTGCCATAGACGTGGAAGTGCCGTTGGGCGACCATCGCCAGCCAGATCGCCGGTGAGTACGCGCGGAACGGGATCGACCACTGCAACACCCCGCCGATGCCCTTGGTGGCGATGCTGTCGGCCCCTGCTCCGTCCCCGGCGCCGATGCCGGCGCGTCGTCCCCCGCCCTGCTCGGTCGCTTCGGTGACGGTGCGATACACCAACACGTGTCGGGCCAGACCGGCGCCCACGGCCATGACGGCGTTCACCATCGCCGAGAGCTGCGCCGGACCTTCGATGCCCCCGGCATGCCAGTTCACCCGCAGTCTGAGCGCGTCCTGCACCTCGGGGGAGCTCGGACCGGTGAACCCGGCTCCCCCGGGCCCGGCACCCGGATACGTCGCCAGCCCGTCGACGTCGGACACGTCTATCCCCGCATCGGTGATCGCCGCGAGCGCGGCCTCCACCGTCAGGTCCACGCCGGAGCGGTTCAGGCGGCGGCCGACCTGGGACTGGCCGATCCCCGCAGATGATCGAACGGCGTTCGAAATCGGTCACGACCCCCACCCTCCACCCAAATTTGCACGGCACCAGGCCGCCCTGAGCGGCGCGGCGGGAAATATTTCAGGACGATCGGAACGTTCGGGCGAGGCTCGGCCTTCACGACGCTGCGCCTCGGTCGCGGTCCGGTGGCGGTCCGGGGTGAACAACGGGTAGTAGATGGTCCCACGCCCGTCGAAGGCACGGCGTTCGAACACGACCCGCACCCGCTGATCCACGAACACCTCGGTCGGGGCGCAGCCGACGATGTTCGTCGTCAGCCGGAGGCCGACCTGTTCGTCCAACTCGACCAGCGCGACCACGAAAGGCGTCGGATCACCGTCCCAGGGTTGGTGGTTGATCGTGAACGAGTGCACGGTCCCCCGGCCCGAGACGGGAGCCGGCGCGAGGTCGTGCGATCCGCACTCGGGGCACCACGGCCCCGGCGGGTGCAGGAAGTAGCCGCACGCCGTACACCGCTGGAACCGCAATCGGCCATCGGCCCCGGAGGACCAGAAGAACTCGGTGACCGGATCCGCGGCCGGAGGAACCCGGAACCGGTCGTCCGGGTCGATCACCGGTGCGGGCGGCACGTCACCGGCGGCACTCTCGGAACCGGTGGGCACGATCCGGTGGCTCAACCCTTGCCCAGGCGCTCGGCCAGGGTGGTCACGGTCACGACGCCTTCGTCCTGGAACTTCCCGGTGCCGTGCGCGACCGGGGTGGTGTCGACCCCCGACGCCTTCGCCCGGGCGCGCAACGCACCGACCGTGCACTCCTCGCGGGACAGGTGGGCGAAGGGGTCATAGGAGAAGTTCCGCATGGCGTTGCCGTGGGTGATGGCGGCCACCTCGTCGTCGGGCACCCCGTCGAGTTGCGCGTGGAGCAGCTCCGGCGAGTTCGGCCAGCTGGAGTCGGAATGCGGATAGTCGCATTCCCAGTGCAGGTTGGCACCGTTGAGGTGGCGCCGCACCTCGATGCCCACCGGGTCGTCGATGAAGCAGGTGAGGATGTGCTCGGCGAAGACCTCCGAGGGCAACCGGTCGCCGAAGTCCTGGTTCGTCCATGCCCTGTGGTGCCGATAGACGTAGTCGATTCGTTCGCAGAAGTACGGAATCCAACCGATCCCGCCTTCGGAGAGCGCGATCCGCAACCCGTCGAACTTCCGGAACACCGGCGACCAGACCAGGTCCGACGCGGCCTGGACGATGTTCACCGGTTGCAGGGTGATCATCGTGTCGATCGGAGCCTCGATCGAGGTGATCACCGTCTCCGAGGACGATCCGATGTGCAGACAGATCACCGTGCCGGTCTCCACGCAGGCGGCCAGGAACGGATCCCAGTGATCGGAGTGCCAACTGGGCAGGCCGATCTTCTCGGGGTTCTCCGAGAAGGTGACCGCGTGACAGCCCTTGTCGGCGAGGCGCCGGACCTCGTCGGCCATGCAGGTCGGATCCCAGATGGGCAGGATGCCACACGGGATCATCCGGCCCGGATGGGTGCCACACCAGTCGTCGACGTGCCAGTCGTTGTAGGCCTGACAAAGTTCCAGCGCGACCGACTTGTCTTCGACGGTGGAGAACAGCTGGCCCGCGAACCCCGTCATCGAGGGGAAGTTGAGCGACCCGAGCACGCCGTTCGCGTTCATGTCGTCGATGCGGGCGTCGACGTCGTAGCACCCGGCGCGCATCTGCTCGAATGCGAGCGGGTCGACCCCGTATTCCTCGGGCACCCGCCCGGCAACCGCGTTCAGGCCGACGTTGGGGAGCGCGGTGCCCTGGAACATCCACACGTCCCGACCGTTCTCCAGCTTCTCGAGCCTCGGCGCAATCTCCGCGGCGGCCCCGCTGAGACGCCCTTCGAACAGGTGCGGGGGTTCGACCACATGATCGTCCACGCTCACCAGGATCAAGTCGTCACGTTCCATCCCAGCACCTCGGATCGTCGGGCAAAGCTGACATCACTGTTAGATGAGACTGTCAGACTAGCCGGATCCACGAGTGGCGGCTACCGGTCGGCGGGGGAGGTGGCGAACTACGCTGCGCACCATGAGTGGTCGGGACATCACCCGCCGTCGCCCTTTCGGATCGAACCCGCAGGTCGGCGAGCGTGGCAGCGAGACCGAGAAACGGATTCTCGACGCGGCGCTCGAGGTGTTCGGTGAGGTGGGATTCTCCGGGGCCCGGGTCGAGCTGATCACCCGACGGGCCGGATGCTCGCGGCCGGCGTTCTACCAGTACTTCTCGTCCAAGGACGAGGTGTTCTGGAAGCTCGGTCGGGAGGTGGGCCGGGAGATGGTCGCACTGGGGCGCGCCCTGGAACCCATCGACTCCGATCGGGCGGGTCTGGGAACCCTCACCGATTGGATGGAAGCGTTCACCAGCTTGTACCTCACCTACGCCCCGATGTTCAGTGCCTTCCAGGCGGCAACGCACGACCGTCCCGAGACCGCCCAGGAATCCCGCACGTTCAGCAACCGCCTCGACGATGCCCTGCTGCGCGCCTTCCGGCGCCGAGGGAGACGCCGCCACCCGGGCACTGGCCAGCGGCATGACCGCGATCATCATCCGCTGCAATTTCTACTGGTCGGCCATGGCGGCGACGGGCACGCTCGAACGCGCCCAGTTGACCGACGGGCTGGCCCGCATCACCCACCGGTTGTTCCACGGTCCGATCCCTGGCGTGAACCTCACCGACCACGATCGGAAAGGGGTTCGCAGGAGGCCTCGGAACGATCCCTTCGATCGGCCGGTCCGCTCGGAACAGGTCGCCCAGCTGCGCCCGCGGGGGCTCGCGACGCGTCGACGGATCCTCGCCGCCGGTGCGCAGGTGCTACCCACCCGCGGGTACCACAACGCCCGGGTCGACGACATCGTCGCGTCGGCCGAGGTGTCCCACGGCACCTTCTACCGGTACTTCCCCGACAAGGATGCGTTCTTTCGGGCGTTGGCCGAGGAGGCCACCACCGGCATGATCGAGCTGCTCGCCCACCTTCCGCTCGACGGTGACCGGGACGCACTCACCGACTGGCTCGGCCGGTGGTTCGAGTCGTACCGCGAGAACGGCGGGGTGATCACCACCTGGCAGGAGATGCAGGAATCCGAAGGCGACCTGGTCGAATTCTCCCAGCAGGTCGCCCTCTCGGTCGTCAGCGGACTGATGAGCATGCTCGAGGACAGCGGTCACGACGACGCGCTCTTCGACACCCTGGTGCTCCTGGCGCTCATCGAACGCCTCCCCTACCGAACGTTCACCCTCGGCTACACCTCGGCCGAGGCGGCGATCGAGGCCGGCGTGACGATCATCCGGCGCGCCGTGCTGGGTCTGGCCGACTGATGCGCCCTCGTCCACGATCCGGACAGACCGGCGTGCCACCCTTCGACGTGGACCGGTGGTCGGACGATCCCGCCTGGTGGGCGCGGTGAGTGTCGTCAACCACGTGGGCCACTGTGTGCGCGACCTCGAGGTGGCCACCAGGTTCTACGTGGAAGGCCTCGGCTTCGACGTGCGCAACGAACTGCAGGTGCCCGACGCGGCCACGACCGACCTGCTCGCGGTGGCCGCACCGGTCGGGTTGACCGCGCGGTACCTGGTGCTCGACGGCTTCGTGTTGGAACTGCTGCACTTCGACCGCACGGGCAACGCTCCTGCGCGGGACCGGGACATGACCGAACCGGGGCTCACCCATCTGTCGTTCGGGGTCGACGACCTCGACGCGACGTGTGCGCGGCTGGCCACCCTGGGTGGCACCGTGCTCGACGAGCGTCGCCTGCCGGGCATCGCCGCGATGGTGCGCGATCCCGACGGCCAGCTCATCGAGCTCCTTCCCCGCCGCAGCTGAACCGGGCTCGGCCTCCCACTCAGGTGGCGGTCGCCGTGAAGCTCCGCAGACGAAGGCTGTTGGTCACCACGAAGACCGACGAGAACGCCATCGCCGCGCCGGCGATCATCGGCTCCAGCAACCCGAACGCGGCGAGAGGAAGCGCCGCGACGTTGTAGGCGAGCGCCCAGAACAGGTTGCCCTTGATCGTCGCCAAGGTGCGCCGCGACAGCCGGATCGCATCGACCGCCACCCGCAGATCACCGCGGACCAGGGTCAGGTCCGACGCCTCGATCGCCACGTCGGTGCCCGTGCCCATGGCCAGACCGAGATCGGCCTGGGCGAGCGCGGCGGCGTCGTTCACCCCGTCGCCGACCATCGCCACGACCCGGCCCTCGGTCTGGAGGTTCTCGATGACCGCGGCCTTGTCCTGAGGGAGCACTTCGGCGACCACGCGATCCTCGTCGATTCCGACGTCTGCCGCGACGTTGCGGGCCACGGCCGCGTTGTCGCCGGTGAGCAACATCGGCGTGAGCCCGAGGGCACGCAAACGTGTGATCGCGTCGGCCGAGGTGTCCTTGACGGCATCGGCGACCACCAGCACCCCACGCGCCGCGTCCCCCCAGCCGACCACCACCGCAGTCCGGCCCGTCGCCGCGGCGGTGTCCATCGCGTTTCGCAACCTCTCGCCGAGCGGCTGACCACGTTCGACGAGCAGCGCGGGCCGGCCCACCAACACCTCGCGTGGCATCCCGTCGGGGCCGGCCACCGTCCCCTGCACGCCGAGACCGGGAACGTTCGCGAAATCGTCAACTGCTGGAAGTGCTCCGATCCGGTTGGTGGCCCCTCGGGCGATCGCGTCGGCGATGGGATGTTCCGAAGCGTGCTCCAGGGCCCCCGCCATGCCGAGCAGGTCTTCGACGTCGACCCCGTCCGCCGCGACGATCTCGGCGAGCTGCATCGTGCCGGTCGTGACCGTCCCCGTCTTGTCCAGCACGATCGTGTCGACCAGTCGGGTGTGCTCCAACACTTCGGGACCTTTGATGAGGATGCCGAGCTGTGCGCCCCGACCGGTCCCCACCATCAGCGCGACCGGCGTGGCCAGACCCAACGCGCAGGGGCAGGCGATGATCAGCACCGCGATCGCCGCGGTGAACGCGGCGACGGTCGAACCGTCCAGGATCATCCAGACGATGAACGTGATGATCGCCAGCACGATCACCGACGGGACGAACACTGCCGAGATCCGATCGGCGAGTCGTTGCGCCCGAGCCTTGCCCGACTGGGCCGCTTCGACCAGGCGGGCCATCTGGGCGAGTTGGGTGTCGCCACCGACCCGGGTCGCTTCGATCACCAGCCGACCACCCGCGTTCACCGTCGCGCCGACCACCGGGTCGCCGACCGTGACCTCGACGGGCACCGACTCACCGGTCACCGCCGAGGCGTCGACCGCGGACGAACCCTCGACGACCACCCCGTCGGTGGCGACCTTCTCACCGGGGCGCACCACGAAGCGGTCGCCGACGGTCAGCTCGTCGATCCCGACCCGCAGCTCGCGACCATCTCGCAGCACCGCGGCGTCCTTGGCGCCGAGGTTCACCAGTGCGCGCAGTGCAGCCCCCGCCTGACGCTTGGCGCGCGCCTCGAGGTAGCGGCCGATGAGCAGGAACATCGTCACCCCGGCCGCGGCTTCCAGGTAGATGTTCCCGGCCCCGTCGGTGCGGGACAGCGCCAGCTCGAAGCTGTGGTGCATGCCCGGTTCACCGGCCGTGCCGAGGAACAGCGCATACAGCGACCAACCGAATGCCGCCAGGGTGCCGACCGAGACCAGCGTGTCCATCGTGGTGGCGCCATGCTTCAGGTTCTGCCACGCGGCCCGGTGGAACGGCCAGCCCCCCCACACCACCACCGGCGCAGCCAGGGTGAGCGACAACCACTGCCAGTTGGTGAACTGCAGCGCGGGCACCATCGCGAGCACGATCACCGGTACCGACAGGACCACCGTTCCGATCATCCGTTGACGGAGTTGCCGGGTCTCGTCGTCCTGGCTGTCTTCACCGGGCCCGGGTTCGCCGGTCTCGGAGGCCTCACCCGGTCGTGGCTGGGGCAGCAGCGCGTGGTAGCCGGCACTCTCCACCGTGGCGATGAGATCGCCGGTGGTGATCTCGGGCGCATGGTCGACGGTGGCTTTCTCGGTTGCGAAGTTCACCGATGCGGTGACGCCATCGAGCTTGTTGAGCTTGCTTTCGATGTGGTTGGCACACGACGCACAGGTCATTCCGACGAGATCGAGCGTGGTCGTGGTGGTCATGGAACGGTCTCCTCACGACGATGGGGAGTCGGGGGTCGAACCTGCTTGGCGCGGGAAGCGACACCGAACACGTGCACGACCGTTGCTCCTGCGGGTCCAATCTTCACTCTATACCCCCCTAGGGTATGGATCAACGGGCCGGCGGATTCTGCGAACCGACCTCTTATGCTGATGCCGTCATCCTCATGTCGTCGTACCGCTCGTCCTCCGCACCGTCTCCGCGCCGTCGTGCCACTCGCGGCATCGCCGCCGTGGTGGCCGGAGTGCTCGCCGTGGTGCTGGTCGGAGCGTGCGGGACGTCCGGGCCGCCCGCCCCGAAGGTGACGATGGGCCAACAACTCAAGGGCCCCACCCCGGCATCGCTGCTGCACGCACCGCTGACCACGTCGTCCGGCAAACCGTTCGACCTGGCATCTTTTTCCGGCAAGGTGGTGGTGCTGTCGGACTTCCTGACCCTGTGCCAGGAGTCGTGTCCGCTCGACACCGCCAACATGGTCGCGGCCGCCCGCGCGACCGAGAAGGCGGGCTACGGCGACAAAGTCGAGTTCGTGAGTCTCACGATCGACCCGAAGCGCGACACCACCGAACAGATCGCCGCCTACCGTGACCTGTACGCGCCGGTCCCGGCCAACTGGATCGTGGCCCGTGGCTCGGCCCCGGTGATCGCGAAGTTCTGGAAGTCGCTCGGGGTGCAGATGCAGAAGGCACCCGAGGGCCAGCCCCCCGCCACCAACTGGCGCACCGGCAAGAAGCTCACCTACGACCTGAACCACGATGACGAAGTGTTCTTCTTCGATGCGCACGGTCACGGGAAGTACATGTTGGTGAGCATCCCCCGGGTGACCAAGGGCGCACCCATCCCCGCGAAGATCCGTCACTTCATGGACCAACTCGGCAACCAGAACCTCGCCGACCCCGGCCACGGCGCGTGGACCGTTCCCCAGGAGCTGCAGGTGATCTCCTGGCTCGTCGGTCATCGCATCACGACCGTGAAGAACAACGGCTGAAGCCACCTCCGAGCGCCCCGGGCGCGCCACAACGCACCGCATCGGGCGTGCATCACCTACCTTGAACGCCGGTGTCCGACTGTCGTCCCGACCCAGGAGTTTCCCATGACCAAGCTCGTCGTGATCGGCGGAGACGCCGCAGGCATGTCGGCGGCGTCTCGTGCCTCCCGTGGCGTCGAACCCGTCGACGTGGTGGTCTTCGAACGCGGCACCTACACGTCGTACGCGGCATGCGGTCTGCCTTACCTGATCGCCGGTCTCGTCCCTGAGTCCGACGACCTCGTCGCCCGCTCCCCCGAGGAGCACCGCGCCCGGGGGATCGACGTGCGCACGGGCCACGAGGTCACCGCGATCGACCCCGAGGCCAGGACGGTCGAATTGATCGACCTGGCCGCGCAGCGCACGTTCAGTGAAACCTACGATCACCTGCTGATCGCGATCGGCGCAGCGCCGATCCGACCGCCGTTGGAACACATCGACGCCGAGGGCGTCACCGGCATCCACACCATTCCCGATGCGCTGGCCATCGAGGGCATCATCGAGCAGCGCCGGCCCCGGCACGCGGTCGTCGTCGGCGGCGGCTACATCGGGCTGGAGATGGTCGAAGCCCTCGTCGATCGCGGCCTGCACGTGACGCTCGTCGAGAAGCTCGACGCCCCGATGGCAACCCTCGATCCGGACATGGGCAGCCGCGTGGCGGCGGGGATCCGGGATCTGGGGGTCGACGTCAGGCTGGGCGTCGGCGTCGAGGGATTCAGTGTCGACGCCGCGGGCCGGGTCGCCTCGGTGGCGACCGAGGACGGTGAACTGCCCGCAGAACTGGTGGTCATGGGTCTCGGGGTACGGGCGAACGTCACCCTGGCCGAGGCGGCGGGGATCCCGATCGGCCCGAGCGGTGCGATCGCGACCGATGCCACCATGGCGACCCGAACCGAGGGGGTGTGGGCCGCCGGAGACTGCGTGGAGTCCCTGCATCGGGTGAGCCGTCGTCCCGTCTCGATCGCGCTCGGCACCCACGCCAACAAGCAGGGCCGAATCGTGGGCATGAACGTGTCGGGCACCCCGGCCCGGTTCCCCGGGGTGATCGGCACGGCGGTCACCCGGGTCGGACCGGTCGAGATCGGCCGCACCGGTCTGAACGAGCGTGAGGCGGCCGACGCCGGTTTCGACGCCGTCGCACGGATCGCCGAAGGTGGCACCCGGGCGCACTACTACCCCGGCTCGGCCGGGCTGGCGGTGAAAGTGGTGGCCGAGCGCAGCACCGGACGGATGTTGGGAGCCCAGATCGTCGGCGGAGCGGAATCCGCCAAGCGGATCGACGCCCTGGCCGTCGCGGTCTGGAACGAGATGACCGTTCAGGACTACAGCGAACTCGACCTGAGCTACGCCCCGCCCTTCTCTCCCGTGTGGGACACCCCGCTGATCGCGGCACGACTCACCAGCGAGGCAGCCCAGATGCGGGACTGAGTTCAGATCATCGAATCGGGGGGACCTCGACCATCGGTTCAATCGCCCACCGGGCTTGGCGCCGTAGCCCGACCCGGGGGGCACCCGCCGAACCGTCCGACTGGGAATCCGACGCGCCCTTCCTGTCGTTGGGTTAGCGTGCATCGCGGCGGTACGACACAACCAATGAACCCGACCCTGCGGAGGTCGACAAGATGAAGCTCTGGAAATTCCTCGCCATACTGGCGACAGCATTCCTATTGGTCACGAGCTGTTCGAGCAGCGAAGACGGCGAAACCTCAAACGGCGACGGGACGGACAAGCAATCCCAGACCGACAAGTCATCCCAAGGGTCGACGTCGGACACAGGCGGGTCGGCCTCAAGCGGGACGAGCGGGACGCTCACGATGGACGGAGCAGCGATCGAACTCACCGGCGTGCGCTGCTATTTGGAACCCCAGAATGCGGCAGCCGGTGGGGGCAAGATCCTGTTCACCGGGCAGGGCGTCGGCAAGGACACCACTGGTGCGGACGTCAGACTCGATGTCTCCCACTACGACGCGGACAGCCAGTTCGCGGGCGATGACATCACGGTGAACATCGGCGAAATCACCAACCCCGACAGCTATGGATTACAGGGGAGCGACAGCCCGGACGTGATCAGCAAGGACGGTTCGACGATCAGCGCTCAGGACGTCGAACTGAACAAGGACGACCGCAGCGAGACCAAGACGGTGTCCTTCGAGCTGCACTGCTGACCACGTAGATCCCGCTGCACCAGGTTGGCTACCCCGTTGCCGCCGGGGGGAGGTCGGCCTTGACGACCTTGCCGGTGGCGTTGCGTGGCAGATCGTCCAGGAACGTCCAGTGCCGGGGCACCTTGTAGTCGGCGAGCCGCGCCGCGGCGTACGCGCGCAGGTTCGCCTCGACGTCGGCGAGGTCGTCGTCGCCACCGGTGTCGGCTCGTGCCTGGACCGCGCGGCGCAGCACCACCCAGGCGCCCACGTCCTCTCCCAGCACCTTGTGGGACACCGCGGCGACCGCCACCTGGGCGACATCGGGATGCTCGGCGAGTACCCCTTCGACCTCGGCGGCGTGAATGTTGTTGCCGCCGCGGATGATCACGTCCTTGCGTCGACCCACGATGTAGAGATACCCGTCGGAATCGAGGTACGCGTCATCGCCCGAATGCAGCCACCCGTCCCGCCAGGTCGCCGCCGTGGCCTCGGGATCCCGCCAGTACTCACGCTCACGTCCCGGGTTGCGCACCAACAGCTCGCCGACCTCGCCCGGCGCCAGCTCGACGCCTTCGGCGTCCACGATCCGGAACTCGGTGGGCGGGATCGGTTTGCCCACCGAACCGACCCGCCGCTCCTGTTCCTCGGGCGGCACGTAGCAGTATGCGGCGCCGGCCTCGGTCATGCCCCAGGCGTTGGTGACCGATGCGCCGGCCAGCTTGGCCCGCAGTTTCGCCAATGTGCCCGGGGCGATCGGCGCGGAACCCACCGAGCACATCGTGATGCAGGAAAGATCCGCGTCGGCGAAGCTCGGTTCGTCCAGCAACAGCTCGACCATCGCCGGCACCAGGAACACCGCACCCGGTCGGTACGTTTCGACGACCTCGACCCAGCGGGCCGCGTCGAAGCGGGGGAGGTACTCCAGTCGCATACCGAGCTTCATCGGGTTGTACACCGACGCGATGCCCGCGAAGGTGAACAGCGGGGAGGAGTGCAACCAGCCCGCACCGGTCCACCGCGGCACCGCGTTGGGCATGAGCGACGCGGCCCGGTGACGCACCACCACGCCCTTGGGGCGACCGGTGGTGCCCGAGGTGTACATCAGGTCCGCGATGTCCTCGTCGTCCACCGGTACCTGGAACGTGCTCGGATCGCCATCGGTCGCTTCGGCGAGCGCCACGGTGCCCGCGGCGTCCGGGTCGGTGGACACCACCAGGCGAAGTCCCGGCACGGCGGCCTCGGCCAGCACCGGGGTGGTGGACGTGCCACTGATCGCCAAGGTGGCCCCGGCGTGGGACAGGATGTCGTGCAGCTCCCGCGCCACCAGGCGGGTGCTGGTGGGCACCGCCACGGCGCCGGACTTGTGCGTCGCGGCGTAGCCGACGAGGAAGGTCAACGACTCCTCGGCCGGCAGATGCAGCGCCACGCGGTCGCCGCGGTGCACGCCGTTTGCCACCATCCAGCGGGCCAGCCGATTCGACCGCTCCTCCCATTCGGTGAAGGTGAGGTCCTCCCCGGTGCCCACATCGGTGGCGGCGATCTCGTCCCCGAGGGCCGCGGCCATCATCCGCAACTGGTCGACCTGGAGCGCGCTCACCGGTCCGACCGGTCCCGGGGCAGGCCCAAGAGTCGCTCACCGATCACGTTGCGCTGGATCTCACTCGTTCCGCCGGCGATCGTGAGACATCGATTGGCGAGGAAGCCGAACGTCCAGGTCGCCGCGTCGCCTTCGATCGCGGCCCCCGCGGGACCGAGCAGATCCAGGCCGAACTCCTGGACCCGCTGGTCGTGTTCGACACCGAGCAGTTTGCGGATCGACGATTCGGGACCGGGCCGGGAACCGGTGAGCGACCGCAGCGTGGCGCGGGTGCCCAGGGTCGCCACGGCGTGGGCTTCGCCGATCAGCCCACCGAGCCGGTCCGCGACGACCGGGTCCAGGCCACCGTCGGCGTCGGCGGTGGACTCCACGATCCACCGTTCACGCACCAGGCGCAGCAGATTGTCCACACCTCCCCCGAAGGACGACCCGGACCCCATCGAGACCCGCTCGTTGCCCAGGGTCGTGCGCGCCAGCGGCCACCCCCCGTTCACCGCGCCGATCACGCAGTCGTCGGGGACGAACACGTCGTCGAAGAACACCTCGTTGAACATCTCCAGCCCTGTCATCTCGCGCAGCGGGCGCACATCGATGCCGGGTGACTTCATGTCGATGACGAGATAGGTGATGCCGTCGTGCTTGGGAGCGTCCGGATCGGTGCGGACCAGACAGATTCCCCAGTCGGCTTCCGTTGCCATCGTCGTCCACACCTTCTGGCCGGTCACCGACCACCCGCCGTCGACCCTTCTCGCCCGGGTGCGCAGGCCGGCGAGGTCCGATCCGGCCTCGGGCTCGCTGAAGAGCTGACACCAGGAGATCTGACCCAGCAGGGTGGGGCGCACCCAGCGTTCCTGCTGGTCGGAGGTGCCGTGCGCCGCGATCGTCGGCGCCGCCCAGGCACCCACTTGCAGGTGCGGACGGCGGACCTTCACCCGGCGCAGCTCCGCGTCGATGAGCAGTTGCGTGACCGCATCGGCATCGCATCCCCACGGAGCCGGCCAATGGGGCACCAGGTAGCCCAGCTCGACCATCTTGGCTCGCTGTTCTTCCCCATCGAGGCCGGCCAACTCCTCTGCGTGTGCCCGGATCTCGTCACGACGGCCCTCGGCCTCGGGTGGCACGTCGACGCGGAGTCGCCGCTGCACACCGTTGCAGGCGAGGTCGACCAGGTGCCGACGCCAACGTGACGAGCCGCCGAGCTGCTGGCGCAACGCAACGGCCCGACGCAGATGCAGGTGCGCGTCGTGCTCCCAGGTGAACCCGATCCCACCCAGGACCTGGATGCAGTCCTCCGCGACCTTCACCGCCGCGTCGAGCGCGACCGCAGCCGCAGCATCGGCCGCCAGCGCCCAGCCGTCGCGTGCCGCGGCGATCTCGTCCGGGCCCTGTCCGGCCTCGAGTGCCGCGAAGTAGCTGTCGGCGGCCGCGGCGGCATCCCACGCGACGGCCCGGGTGGCTTCGGTCGCCACCAACATGTCGGCGCACCGGTGTTTGACGGCCTGGAACGCCCCGATCGGACGTCCGAACTGGTGCCGATGCTGCGCGTACTCCGCGGCGGTGTCCACGCACCACGAGGCGACGCCGGCACATTCGGCCGCGGTGAAGGTCGCGGCGACGGCGTCGACGAGACCCGCATCGACCCCTTCGAGCCGTCGCTCCGGAGTCAGCGCCGCCGACTCGATCGTCACTACGGCGATCGAACGGGTGAGGTCGAGCGGTTCGGTCACCCGCGCCTCGATCTGGTCGGCGTCGAGGAGATACCAGTCCTCGACGATCTCACCGTCGGATCGCTGCTCCGGTACGGGCACGATGACCGCCGTCGCGCCGTCGGCGCCCGGGACCATGACCCGGTTCCCGCTTGTCTCCGGCGTTCGGTCCCGGTGGCCGTCAGCGGTCCAGCCGACAGCGTTGGCAACCGCGACGGTGGCCTGACCGGTGGCGATGCGTGCGATCCAGTCGTCGGCCGAGTCGCCCGAAAGGCTCGAGGTGGCCGGCGCGACGGCGGCCGTCGCTGCCGCGATTCGGAGCAGGGCGCCGGCGACGAGCGTGGACAACAGCGGCCCGGGCGCGGGGGCACGGGCGAACTCCTCGGCCACGATCACCGCTTCGGACAGCCCGTAGCCCTGCCCGCCGGCACGTTCGGGGAGATGCAGACCCAACCACCCCAGCGCGGCCATCGCCTCATGAAATGGCGGCCGGCCGCGTTCGCCGTCTTCCACGGCGAGCCGCACGACTGCCGGGGGCACTGATCGGTGAGGAACCGACGCACCGCGTCGGCCAGCGGCGGTCCGCTCGTCACCGATCGCGATGCTTGCCCTCTGCGGGCGTTCATCTGGCATGGTCGCCTGTCCTGTCTCCCCGGTCGCCGTCCTTTCTAACAGTCACGTCAAACGACCACCGAACCTCGCACGCTCCCCGACCGCCGGGACGAGCCGGGTCGGTGGACGGCCATGTTTGCAGGTGCCGGATCCACGGGCGAGTCCGGCCCGGGGCTGGATCCCGCTCAGGCGCTCTGGGCCAGCAGCTCGCGGAACTGGGAGACCGCGAGGCGGGCCGGATCGGTCGTCGCCACGAAGTCCTCGAGCAGTCCCGTGACCGTGCCGGCCGCTTCGACCTGGGGGAAGTGACCGACCCCGGGCAGGATCTCGACCCTGCTGTTGGGCAGCGCCGCACGGGCGTGTTCGGCGTGGGTCACCGGGATGATGGTGTCGGCGTCGCCCCAGATGATCATCGTGGGCAACGCGTCGGTGAGGTACAGGCGATCTTCCGCGCACACGCTCTGCCCACCCGGATCGACCACCGAGCGCAAGGTGCGCAGGAACGCGGCACGTGCCGCATCGTCACCGAGGGAGGCGTACGCCCGCCAGATCTCGTCCAGACGGTTCGCCCGGATCCCCCGGTCGCCCAGCCACCGGCGCACCGCATCGCCCCCGCTGCGCACGAAGGACGGCACCCCGACCTTGAGCACGAGCTCGGAACCGGGCAGGGTCAACAGGCGCAGGCCCAAGTTCACCTCCCGGCCCAGACCACCGCTGGAGATCAGCACCAGGCGTTCACAGAGCTCGGGGTGCTGGTAGGCGAGCTGCATCGCCACGCCACCGCCGAGCGACTGGCCGACCACGGTGACCCGGTCGACGTCCAGTGAGGCGAGCAGGTCGCGCAGGGTGTTCGCGTGGGCGCCGAGCGAGTAGTCCCCGGCGTCCATCGCCGAGCGGCCGTGACCGGGCAGATCCGGCGCGATCACCGTGTGGCGGGTGGCCAGGTCGGGCATGACGTGCCGCCAGGTGTCGGAGCTGCCGGCCATGCCGTGGATGAGCAGGATCACGTCGTCACCGTCGCCGGCGATGCGGTACACGATGTCGTGGCCGTGCAGGTTCAGCGATTCAGGTGCTGCCATGGTTCCATTCTGGCGCGTTCCGCGTGCCGGCCGCGTGATGCATCCGTCACCACGACCCCGGGATGGCCCGTGGCGTCACGTGGTAGGCCGTGGGCATGAAGATCGGCATTCCCTTGGCACGTCTGCGCCCGGAGCAGTTCGACGACATCGCCCAACTGGCCGACGAGCTGGGTTACGAATCGATCTGGGTGTCCGAGCATCTGGTGTTGCCCCGGCAGATGACCGGTGCGTTGCGCCCCGGCGAGGAGCACCCGCCGATCCCCGCGGACGCCCCGGTGTTCGACGCGTTCGCACTGCTCGCCCACCTGGGTGCACGAACCACCCGCATCAAGCTCGGAACGTACGTGTATCTGTTGGCGATCCGCCATCCGTTCGTCGGCGCGCGGGGATTCGCGACCGTGGACGTGCTCTCGGGGGGCCGGGCGATCGCCGGGGTGGGTGCGGGGTGGATGACCAGCGAATGGGAGGCAGCCGGGCTGTCGCCGGCCGGGCGGGGCCGACGCCTGGACGAAGCGATCGGGTTGTGCCGACGCCTGTGGTCCGAGGAGACCGTGGCCGCCGACGGCGAGTTCTACCGTTTCGCACCGGTGGGCTTCGCGCCCAAACCCCCGCAACGGGGCGATCTGCCGATCCTCGTGGGCGGTGAGTCCGAAGCGGCGATGCGCCGGGCCATCGCCCTGGGCGACGGATGGATCGCCATGGACCACGACCTGGACGAGGCGCGGGTGATCGTCGAGCGGTTCCGGACGTTGGAGGTCGATGCGGGGGTGGAGCCGGGCACGACACCGATCACGATGGGTGCGGCCATCACCACCCCCGACGACATCCCCGCCTGGGAAGCGCTCGGTCTCGACCGGGCGATCGTGGCCCCCTGGGCGCGCACCCGGGAGGCGGAAGCGGCGCTCCGCCTGCTGGCCGAAGGTTGGGCCTGAACCCTCCCCCCGTTTACCGGATTTTGGGTGCGGGTTCCGGTCACGAGGTGACCGGAACCCGCACCCAAAACCAGCGATTGGCCGCAGATGACCGCGATTGAGCGCAGCGGAACCGACCCGGGCCGGGAGAATGTCCGACCCGGACGATGGAATGGTCGCCATGCCGACCACTGATCCACGCCCATCGAACGCACCCGACCCGCTCCTCCGGAAACGAGCGGCCATGCAACAGGGACTCCTCACCCGCGACCAGGCGACCGATCTGCCGACCCGCTCGCTCCACCGTCGAGCCTCCGGACGGGAGTGGATCCGGGAAGGCCCCCGACTGATCCGTCATGTTGCGGCACCCCGAACCGACCAGCAGCGCGCGCTCGCGGCCGTGTTGGACGCCGGGGAACACGCCCTGCTTTCCCACGGCTCCGCCGCCGCGCTCTGGGGTCTGCCGGGGTTCAGCCTGTGCCCGGTGCACGTGGTCACGATTCGACGAAGCCACCCGGTGCACCGGCCGGTTGGCACCGTCCATCGCATGCGGGCGCTGCAGCCCCATCACGGCACCGCTCTCAACGGGATTCCGGTGGTACGTCCCGAGCTTCTCGCCTTGCAACTCTGCGGAAGTCTCTCGGCGGCACGCGCCGAGCGCATGTTCGATCGCGCCTGGTCGATGCGGCTGCTGTCGGGACGCTCCACCAGACGCCTGCTCGACGAGGTGTCCGGGTCCGGCGTACGCGGGGTGACCGTGCTCCGGGCGATCCTGGATGACCGAGGTGGTGACTATGTCCCACCGGCCTCCGGGCTCGAAGGCCGGTTCGCCCAGATCATCCGAGAGGCGAACCTGCCCGCCTTCGAGCGCCAGGTCGACCTGGGCAGCGACGTCTGGTGCGGCCGGGTCGACTTCTTCGACCCCGAGCACAAGATCCTCGTGGAGGTCGACAGCGAACGATTCCACGCCGCGCTGAGCGACGCGCGTTCCGATGAGGAGCGCGCCGAACGTCTCCGGCGGGCGGGATTCAGGATCGTCCGGGTCACCGACGACCAGGTCTTCCACCGACCCTGGCAGGTCGTCGACGCGGTGCGGCGCGGCGCGGTTCCAGCCGAGGCCGTGACCCCTCGCCTCACCTTGCCTCGCCTTGCCTAGGCGGTTTTGGGTGCGGGTTCCGGTCACGAGGTGACCGGAACCCGCACCCAAAACCGGCGAAGTGGACAGAGACGGGGGCAAGGTGGGCAGAGACGGGGTCGGCCGGGGGCGGAGTGGCCGGGGATTCAGCGCAGTCGGAGGACGTTGCCGGTCACGAGCCGGGCCGCATCGGTACACAGCCACCCGATCACCTCGGCCACCTCTCCCGGCGCGGCAACGTGCACGTGGTCGTTGCTCGTCGCGACGAACGCGCGGACCTCGTCGGTGACCCAGCCGGTGTCGGTGACGGGTGGATGGACGACGTTCGCGGTGATGCCGTCGTCGGCCAACTCGATCGAGGCGCTCATCGTGTAGTTCTCCAGTGCCGCTTTCGCCGCGCCGTAGGAGACCTCCCCGGGGAACCCCATCGGCCCGCCCGACGTGAGCGTGACGACTCGCCCCCACCCCAGGTCGTGACGACGAAGGGCCGCGGCGACCTCGGCGATGAGCAACGCACCGGCCAGCGCGTCGACGTGCAACTGCTTCGACGCGGCGGCCCAGTCGACCGGGCTGGTCGTCCGACCGAGGTGGTCCGAGGTGGACGGGGAGAAGGTGTCCTGGGTCCACGCGCTCGCGTTGTGCACGAGGATCGACACCGGTCCGAGGGCCGATTCGGCCCGGGCGACCAGCTCGGCCGGCGCCCCGGCTTCGGCGAGGTCGGCCTCTATCGCGGTGCACCGGCGCGCCTGGCCCGTGACCAGCCGGGTCGTCCGCGTGGCGTCCTGCTCGCGGGCGGCGTGGTAGGCGTCGGACTGGCCGGGCCCACGCCGGGCGGAATCCGCGGCGAGGTACGCGACGGCGACGTCGGCGCCGAGCCGGGCGAGTTCGACCGCGCTCGCCGCGCCAATGCCGTGGTTGGCGCCGGTGACGAGCGCGACGCGCCCTTCGAGGGGCTTCGGGGACATGGCAGATCCGACCTTTCGGACGAGGAGTGGGGACCGGGACCTCCGTCAACGACCTGCCATGTCCGCACAGGCTAGCGCCGTGCCGGGGTCGGCTCCGACCGAGGTCGTGACCCCTCGCCTCACCTCACCTCACCTAGGGGGTTTTGGGTGCGGGTTCCGGTCACCTGGTGACCGGAACCCGCACCCAAAACCGGCGAGGGGGACAGAGACGGGGGCGAGGTGGTCAGAGACGGGGTGGGCCGGGAGCGAAGCGACCTTGGGATTCAGCGGTGGCGGAGCACCCGGGCCGGGAGGGTGAACACCAGCAGTGTCGAGGCACAGACTGAGCACGGCGAGCGCCAGGAAGATCGCAGTCACGTCGCTGTCGTTCACCCACAGCCCCACCACGAACAGCAGGAGCGCGCCGAGCCCATTGGTGAATCCCAGCGCGATTCCCGAGCCCATCGAGGCGTTTTCCGGGGAAGATGTCCTGGCCGATGAGGATCGTGGCCGTGATCGACAGGAACAGGGCGATCCCGACAAGACCGGCGAAGACCCACAGCCAGCCGCTGTCGACGAAGGCGATCGGCACGATCAACACGGCCGTGCTGATCGCGGCGAGATGGAGCACCGGGCGTCGCCCGATGCGGTCGACGAGATGACCGCCCAACAGATTGCCCACGATGCCGACCGTGATCATGGTGGTGATGATCGACGCACCCTGGACCAGCGAACCTCCCTGGAGGTGCCAGCGGATCGGGATGTACGTCGCCAGCGTGTAGACCACCAGTGCCTGGATCGACCGGTAGCCGATGAGCGAGGCGAGCGGAAGGCGGTGGGCCCACCAGTCGATGCGTTGCGCCGCGCGGGGCGTGGGTTCGAGCCGTGGCGTCATGTGGATCAGCAACGGAACGGTCACCACGCCGGGCACGGCCAGCACCCACAACGCACCCAGGCCGAAGGTGGCGACGATGAACCCCGCGATCGTGGGCCACAGGCCGCGGCCGAGCTCACCGCCGACGAGGAACACCGAGGTGATCAACCCGTGCCGCCCGGCGAGCATGCGTCGCACGCTGGCCAGTGCGGGCGGATGGAAGAACGCCCCACCGGCGCCGATCAGGGCGAGCACCACTATGAGCAGCCCGGTGGAGTGGACGACGCCGATCAGCCCGCCACCGATCGAGGTCATCGCGAGCCCGATTGCCGCCATCGCCCGGCCGCCGAGTCGGTCGGCGACCCATCCGGCGGCGGGTTGGAGCAGTTGCCCGGCGACCAGCACCGCCATGAGACCGCCGGCCATCCGGACCGGTTCCCCCAACGACACGAGGACCGCCGGCAGCACGCCGGGCAGGTAGTTGGACGCACCGTCGTTCAGTAGATGCGACCACGTGAGGGTCGCGAGTGGCCCCCAGCGCTTCAGCGACGCGGTCCGTGACCGGTCGTGGTGCGCGGACGGAGTGCCCAGGGTCGGTTCGTCGTGGGTGCCGGCGATCGCCACGTCCGCCGACGCTACGACGGGGTGGCGGACAATCCCAGTCCCCCGTCGCCCGTCGCCCGGCTCAGGTGGGGCGGGGGGTGATCAGCTCCATCACGTTGTCGAGCATGATCTTGCGGGTCTGGGTCGCGTCGTACGTGGGGATGTCCTTGGTGAACAACAACGGGTCGGGCAGTCCTTCGGCGTGGGGGAAGTCCGAACCGAACAACAGGTGGTCGATTCCGACCTTCTCACGCAACATGTCCATGTCGTCCTCGTAGAACGGCGCCACCCAGATGTTCTCTCTGAATCGCTCCACCGGATGCGTTTCGAAGGTGAAGGGCATCTTGCCGTACCCGTCCGCCAGGTTGCGCAACAGGTCGGGCACCCACATCGCCCCGTTCTCGATCGAAGCGACCCGCACGTTCGGGTAGCGGTCGAACACCCCGTGGCACAACAGCGCCGCGAGCGTGTCCGAGATCGCCCGGTCCTGGAACGCCACCAGCGGGAACGTGGCGTGTTTGAAGCCCTCGAACCCGCCGGTTCCCTTCGGCGCCCCGGTCCCCCACAACTTGCCGTAGCCCGACACCCCCGACAGCCCGGCGTGCAGGACCAGGGGCACGCCCGAGTCGTGCAGCAGCGACCAGATCGGATCGAACTTCGGGTGGCCGGGTGAGACCCATCCTTCACCGTCGTCATCGGGCACGGGACCCGGCACCGCGACCACGATGCGCGCCCCGGCGGCGAGCACCCGCTCGAGTTCGGCGGTGGCCAGCCGGGGGTCGCAGAAGGTCAGCATCGGTGCGGCGTACAACCGACCGTCACCGCGGTCGAATCCCCAGTCGTCGTCCAACCACCGGTTGAACGCCTCGAATGCGGCGTGCAACGCCTCGGGGTCACGGCGAAGCGCTTCCTGCATGCCCACGCCCAGGGTCGGAAACAGCAGCGCGCCGGCCAGACCCTGCTCATCGAGCAGGCGCACCCGGGCGTCACGATGCTGGTAGCCGGGGTGGTCGGCGAGCGGATCGAGGTCGCCGAACATGGTCTTGAGGTCCATACCCTCGGTGTTCCGGCCGCGGAAGTAGTCCTCCAGGCTGCCCGGCCTGGCGATCGGGTCGAACAGTGGGTTGGGGATGAACTTGTTGACCTTGCCACCGACCAGCAGTCGGCGTTTGCCGTCGATGTCGGCCCACTGCATGCACCGCTTGGCCATCTTGGGATCGATGTGGCGGGTGAACGCATCGGTCGCCTCGTAGTAGTGGTTGTCCGCGTCGAACGGGACGAAATCGAACTCGGCCATGAGCGCCCATCCTAGGAGTTTCTGACACTCGTGTCACCTCTGTCGGAGCGCGGTAGGGTCTCGCCATGATTCTGGACGGCTGGGTCAACGTCTTCCCCGAGGGATTCGCCGAGCGCTTCGGGGCGAAATCCTCCACCGCCGGGGTGCACCACCTGTTCGGCTCGGCCGTCACCGACGCCCAACCCTTCGAAGCGACCCTCGCGGCGATGAACGCGGCCGGCGTGGACATGGGGGTGCTGGTGTGCGGCATGAAGCCACCGGAGAGCGCCCGCAGACGCGGCGAGATCCCCGCCGAGGACTTCATCCAGATCGCCATCGAACAACCCGGTCGGTTCCTGGTCGGCCCGACCATCGAGAAGGCCGGCAAGGTGCGCGACAACTGCCGGCGGATCCGCGAACTCGCGGCACACGACGCGGTGGCAATGGTGCGCGTCACCCCGCTGATGGAGCAGTACGACCTCAACCATCGCCTCTACTACCCCGTGTACCAGACCTGTGAAGAGCTCGGCCTGGCCGTGTCGATCAACATCGGCGTGCCCGGTCCCCAGGTCCGCTCGGCATGTCAGCATCCCCAACTGCTCGAGGACGTGCTGATCGACTTTCCCGACCTCACCGTCATCGGCGCCCACATGGGTCACCCCTATGAACAACTGCTCATCGGCTACCTGCTCAAGTGGCCGCAGCTGTACCTGATGACCTCTGCCTACCTGGCCACCTACATGGACGAGGCCCTGGTGCGCTTCATGGGTTCGTCGCGGGGCCGGGGGCGGGTGTGGTTCGCCTCGGACCACCCGATCCTGGACGTGCAACGCGCCCTGGATGCGGCCCGCTCACTGGACCTGGACGACGCGGCGATGGCCGAGTTCCTCGGCGACGCCGCCCACCGGGTGCTCACCCGGGCACGCTGAGGCCATGGACCCAGCGGGCGAACATCCCGTCGCGGTCGCCGCGGCGGACCCGGGCCGGACGGCGATCCGCATGGCCGGCGGCGGTGCGTCGCTGAGCTACGGACAACTCGACGAACGCTCGGCGCGTCTCGCCCAGGTGTTCCACGATGCCGGCCTGCGACCTGGCGACCATCTGGCGGTGCTCCTCGACAACCGACCGGAGTTCTTCGAGGCGGTCTGGGCCGGACTGCGGAGTGGCCTCTACGTCACGCCGGTGAACTGGCACCTCAACGCCGGGGAGGCGGCGTTCATCGCCACCGACTGTGGGGCGAAGGCGATGGTCAGCGCCGCCGTCGCTCGGCGAGCTCGCCGCCGGGGTCGTCACCCAGCTCGACGACCTCGACGTGGCCCTGGCGGTCGGCGGACCGGTCACCGGCTTCGCCCGCGTACGAGGACACGATCGCCGCCACCCCGGTGCGCGCCGACGACCCGGCCGCCGCGTGCGAAGGCCAGTGGATGTTCTACTCCTCGGGCACGACCGGGCGTCCCAAGGGCATCGTGCCCGGACCGGTCGGCGCCGAACTCGGCAAGCCCCAGGGGTTCACCATGTTGCTGACCGGGGTGTTCGGCTTCCACCCCGGCTCGGTGTATCTCAGCCCGGCGCCCCTCTATCACGCCGCCCCGGCCGGGTGGACCAGTGGCTGTCTGCGTCTGGGCTACGAGGTCGTCGTGCTGGAGTCGCTTCGACCCCGAGGCGCTGCTCGCCGCGGTCGAGACCCACCGGGTGACCCACCTCCAGGTCGTCCCCACCCACCTGGTGCGGCTGCTCAAGCTGCCCGAGAAGGTGCGCAACCGCTACGACCTGTCCAGCCTCGAGGTCGTGGTGCACGCCGCGGCCCCGTGTCCGGTCGCGGTCAAGCGGGCGGTGATGGATTGGTTGGGCCCGATCGTGCACGAGTACTACGCGGGTTCCGAAGGCAACGGCTTCTGTGCGATCGGCCCGCAGGACTGGCTCGCGCATCCCGGTTCGGTCGGCCGGTCACTGCTCGGCGAGGTGCACGTGGTCGGGGCGGACGGCGAGGAGGTCGCCGTCGGCGAAGAGGGCCAGATCTGGTTCTCCTCACCCCGGAAGTTCTCCTATCACGGCGACCCCGGCAAGACCGCCGAGGCCTGGGACGACGAGCGGGGCTGGTCGACCATCGGCGACGTCGGCCACATCGACGCGCAGGGGTTCGTGTACCTGACCGATCGGGCATCGAACATGATCATCTCGGGCGGGGTGAACATCTATCCACGCGAGATCGAGGATCTGCTGATCGGCCATCCCGCCGTGGCCGACGTGGCCGTGATCGGCACACCCGATCGCGGAGATGGGCGAACAGGTCACCGCTTTCGTGCAACTCGACCCCCGGGTCGGCGCGGACGCCGCGACCATCGGTGACGACCTGATCGCGCACTGCCGCGACGACGTTCGCCCACTACAAGTGCCCCCGGGAGGTGCGTGTGGTCGACGAACTGCCGCGCCTGCCCACCGGCAAGCTGCTCAAACGCCTGCTGCGATGACTGCCTTCGCCCTGCGATCTGAACGCCGGTGCTCGAACGACGACCTCGTGCCCCGAGGCATCGGGTCGCGCGGGACGGCCGGGGCAACCCGAATCCGGAGCGCGAGGCCGCACCGGGCGCCCCGGCCACGTCACAGCAGCCAAGCAAGGAGACGGTGATGCTCGAGTCCGAGTTTGAAGGAACCATCGGCGACGACTGGCGTACTTCGACGCCGTGGTGGCCGCCCGAGCCCACCCCACCCGAGGGCGCGCCCAACGTGCTGATGATCGTGTTGGACGACGTCGGTTTCGCCCAACTCGGCTGCTACGGATCGGACCTGAGAACGCCACGCCTCGACGCCCTCGCCGAGGCCGGGGTGCGCCTCGCCAACTTCCACACCACCGCGCTGTGCTCGCCCACGCGGTCGTGTCTGCTGACCGGTCGCAACCATCACCGCAACGGCCTGGGGCGGGTCGCCGATCTGGCGACGGGCTTTCCCGGCTACGACGCCGAGATCCCCGTCCAGAACGGGTTCCTGTCCGAGATCCTGCGCGACCGGGGCTACGCGACCTACGCGATCGGCAAGTGGCACCTCACCCCCGACGATCAGGCGAACAACGCCGCCACCCGACGGTCGTGGCCGCTCGGCCGCGGCTTCGACCGGTGGTACGGATTCCACGGCGGAGAGACCCACCAGTTCGTACCCGCACTGTTCAGCGACAACCATGCGACCTCGGCGCCGCGCACCCTGGAGGACGGCTACCACCTCACCGAGGACCTGGCCGATCAGGCGATCCGCCAGATCGCCGACCTGCGGGCCGCCGATTCGGACAAACCCTTCTTCTGCTACTTCGCCACCGGGGCCTGCCACTCGCCGCACCAGGCGCCCCCCGAGTGGGTGGCGGCCGAACGAGGCCGGTTCGACGACGGCTGGGACGCCTGGCGCGAGGCGACGTTCGCCCGACAGCTCGACCTCGGGGTGATCCCACCCGTGGCGTCGCTGGCCCCGCGGCCCTCGTGGGTACCGGCCTGGGACGACCTCGACGACGACGCCCGTACGGTGGCTGCCCGCTTCATGGAGTGCTTCGCCGCGTTCCTCGCCCACACCGACGCGCAGATCGGCCGCGTGCTCGACTTCCTGGACGAGACCGGCGACCTGGACAACACCCTGGTGGTGGTCGTGTCCGACAACGGCGCCAGCGGCGAAGGCGGTCGCGACGGCTCGATCAACGACGTGCGGCCCGTCAACTTCGACCCGGCCGGACCTCGTGAACTGGCGCGTCGCGTCGACGAGATCGGATCCGCGTCGTCGCACAACAACTATCCGTGGGGTTGGACGATGGCCGGGAACACGCCGTTCAAGCGGTGGAAGCGGGAAGTGCACGAAGGGGGTGTGGCCGATCCGTGCATCTTCACCTGGCCGGGCCGGCTCGACACGAACGGCGCGATTCGCCACCAGTACGCCCACGCCGTGGACGTGCCCGCCACCATCCTCGACCTCATCGGCATCACCCCACCGGCCGAGATCGACTCGACACCCCAGTCACACCTCGACGGGGCGAGCTTCGCTCCGGTGCTCCGCGCCGGGGGCGGCGCCGCACCGCCGCCGCGCACCACGCAGTACTACGAGATGTTGGGCAGCCGGGCCATCTATCACGACGGCTGGAAGGCGGTGACCTTCAAGCCGGTCGGACCCGTCTACGACGACGGGCTCGACTGGAACGCGCCGTTCAGCGACGACCGCTGGGAGCTGTACCACGTGGCGGACGACCCGACCGAGCTGGTCGACATGGCCGACGAACGCCCCGACAAGGTGGCCGAGCTGGTCGGCATCTGGTGGGAGGAGGCACGGCGCAACCAGGTGTTGCCGTTGGACAACCGGCCGTTGCACGCGATCGCCCACCCCAAACCGAGCCGCGCCCACGACCGTCGCGCGGCCACCTTCTGGCCGGGTGCGGCGCCGGTGCCCGAACCGGTCGCCCCGAACGTGAAGAACCGCTTCCACGAAATCCGCGCAGACGTCACCGTTGCCCCGGGGGACCGGTGCGAAGGGGTGCTGCTGGCCCAGGGTTCCGTGCTGGGCGGATTCTCGCTGCACCTGATCGGTGGACGACTCCGCTACGTGCACAACCTGTACGGCAAACGCCGTGACGTGATCAGCTCGACCGAAGACGTGACGCCCGGTGATCATGCACTGCTCATGCGCTACACGCCCCACCCCGAGGGCGGTGGCACGGTCGAGCTGTTCGTGGACGACCGGGTGGTCGGAACCGGAGCGCTCGCGCTGTTCACCTCGACCAAGTTCAGCCACACCGGGGTCGGGCTGACCTGTGGCTACGAACACGGCCCGGCCGTCGGCGACGACTACGCGGCACCGTTTCCCTGCACCGCCACTATCCACCGGGTGCGCCTGCAGGTCGGGGATCCGGTCGCCGAAGACCCGGTCGACATCTTCGAACGCATCCTCTCGGAACAGTGACGCCCCTGCCCCACAGCCGGTACGCGCAACGTCACCGGCGCAGCTTGGCGATGGCCTCGGCGTAGTCGTCGGTGTCGTGCGAGGCGTTCTCCGCCGCCAGACCGAAGCCGAGTGCCCGCACCGCGTTGGCACGCAGGTGTTGATTGAGGATCGCCTTGGTCGCTCGCACGGCCTGGGAAGGTTGCGCGGCAAGACGTCTGGCGAACGCGGTCGCCTCGCTCATCAGGCTCTCCGCGGACACCGCGAAATTCGCCAGTCCCAACTCGACGGCCTCGGCCGCGTTGACCCGATCGCCGGTCAGAAGATACTGCTTCGCCCGCAGAAGGCCGGCGTGGGCCGGCCAGGTCACCGCGCCCCCGTCACCCGCGACCAGCGCGACCGACACGTGGGTGTCGGCCAGAAAGGCCCGGTCCGCCAGGAACACGATGTCGCACAGTGTCGTGACCGTCGCCCCCAGTCCCACTGCGGGACCGTTCACCGCGGCCACGATCGGCACTTCGACCTCGAGCATCGATTCGAACAGGGCACGCGCCATCCGCAGGCTGCGACGCCGTACCGCGCGGTCGACCCGCCGGGTCTCGAAGTCGGCGAAGCTGCCACCCGCGCTGAACGCCCGACCGGATCCGGTGAGCACGAAGGCCCTGGCGTCCTCGTCGTCGGCGAGGTACCGCCACAACTCGACGAACGTGGCGTGGAAGTCCTCGGTGAACGAGTTCAGTTCGTCTGGCCGGTCCATGGTGATGATGCGGATGTCGCCGTCGTCGTCGATCCGGATGCCGGGGAAGTCGGACACGTCTAGCCTCCTCTCGATGGCACAGCAGCGAAGGCTAGCGATCGTCACCGGCGGTAGCAGCGGGATCGGCCTAGCGACCGCCGGCATGCTCGTCGAGCGCGGCTACGAGGTGGTGTGCACCGCGCGGGGCGAGGACCGCCTCCGGGAGAGATCCCGTGAGCTCGGAGCGCGTTGGGTGGCCGCCGACGCCTCCGACCCCGATGCTTTCGCCCGGGTGGTCGCCGAAGCGGGCCGGATCGACCTCGTCGTACATGCTGCGGGCATCATGCAAGGCACGTTCGTGCGCCGGGAATTGATCGACACCTTCGATGCGGTATTGAGGGTGAACCTGCGCACGGCATTCGTGGTGTCGTCGACGTCATTGCCCGTCATGGAACCGGGTGGCCGGTTCGTGTTCGTGTCGTCGTCGTCGTCGTTGTCTCCTCAGCCGGGGAAGGCCGCCTATTCGGCATCCAAAGCCGGGTTGAATGCATTTGCCGCCGCACTCTCGGGAGAAGTCATGAGAGATGGCATCGCCGTCCATACGGTGGTCACCGGACCGGTCGAGACGCCGATGCTCGACGACGTGCACTTCCCGATGCGAACCTTGAACGTCGACGACGTTGCCCGGGCCATCTGCTGGCTCGACACGCTGGAACCCAGCGTTCGGCTCCCGATGCTCGATATTTCCTGCGTCGACACCGGACCATTTGCGCCTGAGCCCTTTGTCCCTGAAGCAGCACGTGCGCTCGGTCGTAACGAACTTCAAGAGTAGAAGTCGGACATCGGGAATTGTCAAGGGAGGCCGAAAGCCTTGACAATCACCGAAGACCGCCGTATGTTGTCGCAGGCTTTCGGAAGTCCTCAACTCTATTGAGGCCCAGCCGATGAGCCTTTCGGCCTTGATCGGCAGTTCGAGGCAGCGTCCGCGGACGCCATCAGTGGAAAAGGGAGAAATCATGAAGAATCCGGCACGCAAGTTCATCGCAGGAACTGCAGCGGGCGCGCTGATGTTCGGAGGCTCGATCGCACTCGGAATGACGAGCTTCGCGGCTCCCCCGTCGACGACCACGACGAGCACCACGTCCACGACCACCTCGACCACCACGTCGACGACGACTTCGACCACGACCTCGACGACCACCTCGTCCACCACCGCGGCGCCCACCACGACGATCGTGGTGCCCGGGAGCCTCGTGCCGACCACGGTTGCTGCCGGAGGGACGACCCACCTGACGATTCCGAATCTGGCGCCGAACGACCCCGTCGTGGTCACGCTCGCCATGGGCGACGTGCACGAGCACTCGCCCGACGACGTGCTGCTGGCAAACGGGAAGACCGACGCGAACGGCCTGCTCGACATGATCCTCACCATCCCGGAGAACACGAAGCCCGGGACCTACACGGTGCTCGTCCAGCCCGAGAACGACGAACACGTCTACTTCAAGAAGATCACGGTCACGGCGCCCGCACCGCCCGCCCCCAACGCGGCGAAGCCGGTTGCCGCCCAGCCGAACTACACCGGCTGACCAGGCCGCCACGGCGCACTCCGACGGGCGAGGTCCCCCTGTGGACCTCGCCCGTCGCGCGTCCCACACCCTCGGGAAGGTGCTGCGACCTGGTCAGAAGGGCCGGCCCGGCCCTCGTCGAGGTCCCGGGGTGAAGGTGACCGGCAGCCGCACGACGCCGTTCATCTCCGGATTCGACCGGTAGAACGTCGTGCGCTCCTCGTCCACCACGTAGTCGGGTATCCGGTCCAACACCTCGCGCAGCAGGATCACGAACAACGTCCGGGCGATGTGCAGGCCGATGCACCGGTGCGGACCGACGCCGAACGCGAGATGGGGATTCGCCTCGCGGTCGAGCACCACTTCGTCGGGACGCTCGAAGACGGTGGCGTCACGATTCGCCGACAACCAGCTCAGCATGAGCGGTTCGCCGGCCTCCAGCGACTGTCCGCCGAGCGAGGCCGGGCAGGTCACGGTGCGGGTGAGGGTCTCGTTCACCGAGAAATAGCGCAGGAACTCCTCGGTTGCCGGTCCCGTGAGTTCCGGTTCGTCGATGAGGCGCTGTCGCTGATCGGGATGCAGGGCGAGATGGTGCAGTGCGAGGGCGGTGAGTGACGTGGTGGTGTCCAGACCGCCGGCGATGAGGTTGCGCAGCACGGCCTGCAGTGCTGCGTCATCCAACCGCTCACCGTCCACCTCGAGCTGCAGCAGCTCGGAGATCAGATCGTCAGCCGGCTCGTCACGCCGCGCGGCGATGACCTCGTCGAGTTCCGCCGCGATCGCCTTGGCGTGGCGCCGCATCGTCGCCCGGGCATCCGGGTCGGCCGGGTCGTGGGCGACCGCACCGTGGAACAACTCGGCGTAGTGCTCCCAGCTGTCGAGCGGCAGGCCGACGAGATCCATGGTCATCACCGCGGGAACCGGGGAAGCGAAATCGTCGACGAGGTCCATCGCACCCGATTCGATGTGCTCGTCGAGGAACCAGGTCGCGGCACGCTCCATCAACGGTCGCATCTCCTCGACGGCTCTGGGGACCATGTACGGATTCATCACGCGCCGCAGGGCCAGATGCACCGGGCCTTCGACTTCGGCGATGCCGGCTTTGGGAATCGCCGCGGAGCGGGGCACGCCGGTGATACCGACATAGGTGATGCCGTCGACCGGATCGGGTTCGTACCGGCTCGAATACGTGGTGGCGTCCCGGGAAACCTCGGCGACCTCCCGGTGACCGGCGACCATCCAGAATCCACCATGGTTGGGGTTCCACGCGACCGGGCAGCGCTCCCGCAGCGTCGCCCATGCGTCGATGCGATCCCCGTGGATCGCCGGATCGTGATGGTCGAAATCGAATGTGGGCCGACCGGCGTGGCGCGGGTCGGGCTGCGGGTCACTCATCGTCGTCTCCTCGTTTCCATCCACTCAGCGGGACCGGGCCGAGCACCCGGGGCACGTCGGCCACCTCGATGATGCGGCGTTCGTACCAGCCTCCTCGCCGCTCATCGGCGACCCAGGTGCTCACGGCCAGGACCATGCCGGCCTCCAGCACGGCCCGGTCACCGATCCCGGTCGCGACGACGGGCGGTTCGACTCCCATCCCGATGCCCACCACGATCGGTTCGTCGCCCAACGGCACACCGGTCGAGACCGCCGCGGACCGCAGCTCCACCCCCGTCACCCCCGGTCGGCAGGCACTCACCAGTGTGCCGAGCGCCTCGCGGCCGCGCCGGGCGACGCGATCCGACCCGCCGGACGAGCCCCAGGATGCCCGGCCGATCCGACGATGACGGTGGTACCGACCCCGCCCTCGTAGCCGGCCACGTTTGCGGCGACGTCGAGAACCACGCGGTCTTCGACGTCGATCACCCGGTCGGTGGCCAGGCGACGCAACCGTGGGAGCTGGCCCGGCGAATTGGCGCACACCACCCCTTCGGTGGGGGGCGTCGGCACCCCCAGCTCCGCCAATCGTCCCAGATAGACCGCGAGCAGTTCGCGTTCGGTGCGCCCGGGACGGAGGGCGTCCCGCATCGCGTCGAGCGCCTCGGCACTGCACGCGGTGGCGGCTTCGATGCAGGCGATCTCGTCGGGGTCCTTGACCCGCCGGGCGGCATCGAGCGTGGAGGCGCCGTCGACGATCGCAGCTCCCGGGGCGATCGAGCCCACGAAGCGGTCGAATCCCGGCGTGAACGACGTGGTTCCGATCACCTTTGCATCGGCCAAGCCGGGGAGTGCAGCCACCGCGGCACGCACGGTGGCCGGATTCCACGACATCGCGAACAGGGCCCCCGCACCCAGCTCGTCGGGCACACCGTCTTCGGAGGTGGCCAACAGATGGACCTGGTCGGTGGCGGCGATGAGGATCGCGGCCGGTCCGAACGGACGGCTCCCGGCGAGCCAGAGTTGACGCATCCCGGTGGCGTAGGTGACCTCCGCCGGTCGGCCAAGGATGAGCACGTCGAGACCGTCGGCGGCCATCGCATCGAAGACGCGGCGCCGGCGTCGGGCCCGCAGGGCCGCATGGCCGGGCGCGTCCGAGGCGAGCGGAACGTCAGCGGGGACGGGCCGGGCCACCTCGACCGGTGGCGTCGTGCTCATGGGGCCTCGTCGAAGGGGGAGAAGGGGAAATCGCAGAGCGACACCGCCCCGTCGTCGGTCACGGCGACGACCTCCTCGGACCGGTATCCTCCCGCGCCCTCGTCCCAGATGACCGGCTCGTAGACCAGGATCTGGCCCGGGGAGAGCACCTGGGCCTCGTCGAAGGATTCGCCCAGATCGGTGCCGAGCATCGGCATCTCGGCCGAGGTCGTCCCGATCCCGTGTGCCAGGTAGAAGTGGGTCAGCCAGGGTCGCACGCCACCGTTGATCTCGGTTGCGAGCCGGCACAACTCGATGGTCGCGACGCCTGGACGGGTGTGGGCCTTGCAGGCCTCGACGACGGCCCGCCAACGGTCGCACTGGGCCTGTTGCCGGGCGCTCGGCGTCGGGTCGTCGCCGACGATCCAGGTGCGACCGAAGTCCGACGCGTACCCGCCGACGTGCAAACCGGTGTCGTTCCAGATCACCTCGCCGTCGGCGAAGGCGCGCTGCGTGGTCGCCGTGGGAAAGCCCAGGTCACCGAGCACCGTGGTCGGCATGAGCGCACGGGATGGGGCAATCGCCTGCCAGATCGGATCGACGCCGACGTTCTCGACACCGAGTTCGAAGATGCGCCGCAGGAAGACGGCGCTCAACTCGTGCTGACGGACGCCCGGGCGCAACAACGGCACCACCTCGGCCATCGCCGCCTCGGTGAGGCGTTGCGCCGCGCGGATGCAGGCGACCTCGTCCACGGTCTTGTTCAACTTCGCCGCGCCCAGCACCTTCGCCGCGGGGACGACCTCGACACCCACGTCGGCCAACGCGGACCGCAACGGGTGGGGGGTCTCGTCCATCCCGATCCGAGCACCTCCCGGCGTCCGCTCGGCGACCCAGGCCACGAGGTCGGCAGCGCCGTCATCGAGATCGGGATACGAGGCAGGCCCGACACGGCCCGCAGGGAGTTCCGACGGAGCGCCCTCGGGGTAGGGCGTGCGGAGGTACGGCTGCGGCTCTTCTGCGACGATCAATGCCACCTGGCGGGCGAGCACCGATCGTGCCGCGTCATTCGCCGGGGCATCCGCTCCGATGGCATAGGAGACGTTCGCCGTACCCAGCAACAGCAGTGCGTCGAGTCCGCCCTCGTCGAGCTGGGTCTGCAACCTGGCGTGACGATCCGCGCGCATCCGGGCCCGGTCGGCCCGCTCCGGAATCGGGATTCCGTCGATCGTGGCCGGTGCCGACGGATTCACCGGGTTTCCGCAGCCACGAGAAAAACTGACACGAGTGTCAGATTAGCGAAGACCCGGTTCGAGCGCGGCCGCCTGGCAAAATCGCACGTGCACTAGCGTCGGCGCCATGGTGGGTCTCACCAAACCGAGGATCGTCGCGGCCGTGGTCGCCGTCCTGGTGATCGCCGTCGTGGTGATCGGGCTCATCGTGTTCGGGCCCACGAGGACGAAGGCCGGCTCGTCGTTCGGGGTCAGCGACGGTCCGATCCGCTACGCGGTCCTCACCTCGGACAACGGCGTCATGAACCGACACACCGGCAACGCCGAAAACGTGACGGTGACCGGCCCGAAGACCTCGGCCGACAAGAACCTGCGCGAGGTGTTCTGGTGGCCCGGACAGGCCGATCAGGCGGTCGACCAGGAGTCGTGCCTCTCCTGGGACCAGGTCGGCGTTCCGGGCGAGGGAAAGCCGATCCAGCCCGGCCTGGCGATGCGGATCGCGCCGAGCGCTGACGCCAAGGGGGTGCGCGCGATCACGATCACCCAGAACGTCTGGGCCGACGCGGTCTGGCTGTTCTGGGTCGACGTCTGGGACACGTCGAACGCGAAGCAGCCCTACACCGGAGTGCATCGATTCGATGTCTCTCCTGTGGTCGGCAAGGCCTGGTTCGACGCGCACCATCGGATCCAGAGCACGCTGTCCCCCCCACCCTGGCATCTTTGCGCCCGGACCGAAGGTCGGCGGTTCTCCTTCATGGTCTGGACGGGCGACAACCCGAAACCGTCGTGGAACGATGCGACCCACGTGTTCTCGACCACCCTTCCCCGAGGCTGGGTCTACCCGGGAATCTCGGGCGGCTACGTCGGTCACCTGCGAGATGGGCAGACCGCCGCATTCTCCGATCCGAGCTCGAAGCCGATCCACGGCTCGTCCTGACCTTCCCGACGCCCACCTCGGCGACGCCGAGCCTCACGTCTCGGTGGCGGCCAGTCCGGCGAGCTCGGAGCGGATGATCTTGCCCATGGCATTGCGGGGAAAGGCGTCGACGACCAGCACCTCCTCGGGCACCTTGTAGCCGGCCAGGTTCGTGGCACAGTGCGACCGGACCGCGGCGCCGTCCACGGTCTGACCGGCGACCGCTTCGACGGCGGCGACCACCCGCTCACCGAGGCGCTCGTCGGCACGGCCGAACACCGCACACGCGGCAACCCCGGGGAAGTCGTGGATGACCCGCTCGACCTCGGCGGGGTACACGTTCGCTCCCCCACGGTTGATGATCAACTTGAGCCGGTCACGGACGTGCAGTTCGCCCCGTTCGTCGAGCTGACCGATGTCGCCGGTGTGCAAGGCGCCGTCGGCCAGTGCTTCGGCCGTGGCGTCGGGACGTTGCCAGTACCCCAGCATGGGCCGGTACCGGTCGTCGGCGGCGACCACACAGATCTCGCCCGACTCTCCGGTGGGGAGTTTCGTCCCGTTCTCGGCGCGGATCTCGACGCGCACATGGCCGAGCGGTCGGCCGCTCGATCCCGGATGGTGCGGGCCGCCGCGGGGATCGATCGTCACGACCGCGGGGGCCTCGGTCAGCCCGTAGGTGCACAGGATCTCCCGATCGAACTTCGACTCGAAGGCTTCGCGCACCGCGTCGGGGCAGTCCGCACCGCCGTTCCACACCTCGTCCAGGGATGCCAGGTCCTCCGGCGCCACCGCGTCGCTGTGTGCGAGCGAATGCAACAGCGCCGGCGGTCCGTTCCAGGTGGTGACCGACTCGCGGCGGATCCACCCGGCCACACCCTCGGCGAAGAGCTGGTCCATCACCACACACGTGCCGCCTGCCTGCGCGGTGAGCAGCGTGGTGAGCACCTGCATGTTCAGAATCGTGAGCGGGAGACAATCCCCTTTGCGCAGCCGTGGTGAGTAGTTCCGCTCGGCGACCAGGGTCGCCCCGGGCAGCAGCAGGTTCCACTGGCTGTGCACCGCACCCTTGGGTCGACCGGTGGTGCCGCTGGTGTACGCGATGCCCGCCGGGGCGTGCGGGTCGACGTCGACGCCGACCCGCACGGCCGGGGCGGCGCGGACCGCGTCCCGCCACTCGTCGATGCCCACGTGGCGGGCCGACGACTCGGTGAGCGGTTCCTCGGCGAGGAAGAGCCCGGTTCCCGAGTCCTCGATCTGGAACCGCTTCTCCGGATCCGCGAGGGCCCGGTTGACGCCCACCCAGATCGCGCCGAGACGCATCGCGCCGTGGAATGCGAGCACCACGTCCGCATCGTTGGGGAGCGACACCCCGACCCGATCCCCCGGCCCGACACCGAGCGCCATCCAGGCCCGTGCGGCCCGATCAGCGGCTGCGTCCAGCTCCGCGTAGCTGAATCGCCGTGACCGCGTGACCAGCGCTTCGCGGTGCGGGTCGTCGGCCAACGCCGCCGCGAACACCCGGGCAATCGTCGTCGGCATCGACTCGACCATCGGTCGCGCACCCTACTCCTCCGCTCCCAGAAGTTTCTGACACTGGCGTCAACTCTAGTCGTCCGGCTGGCTAACATCGCCGTCAGCTATGCATCGCCCGGCACCGACGAGCCATCTCGACACAACGACAGCGCGGTTCGGCAGGTGACGACCCTCGCCGGACCCGATCTGTCCTCGGTCACCGGGATCGGGGCCACCACGATGGCCGGGTTCGTCCCCGACGTCGCCGACCGGTATCGGGATCACGAGGCGATCGTCTTCGACGATCCGATCACGGGCTCGACCGCCCGGTGGAGCTACGACGAGCTCGACGTCGCCACCCGGGACGTTGCCCGCGCCCTGCTCGCGGACGATGTCCGGCCGGGAACGCGCGTCGGCATCCTGATGGGAAACCGACCGGAAGCCGTGGCGGGCCTGTTCGGTGCGGCGACGGCCGGGACGGTGCCCGTGATGCTGTCGACGTTTGCGCCACCGCCGGAACTCGCCGGCATGCTCGAAGCGGCAGAGGTCGAGATCCTGCTCACCCAGACGCGCCTGCTCGGACGTGACTTCCCCGCCGAGATCAGCTCCCTGCGCGCGGATGTCCCCGACCTGCAGCGTGTCATCGCCGTCGGAGACGAGACCTGGGAATCCTGGCTCGCCAGCGCCCGACCGGGCACCGACGACCAACTGGCAGAGCGCACTGCCGCGATCGAACCCGACGACGACGGCCTGGTGCTGTTCTCGTCGGGAACCACGTCGAAACCCAAGGGCATGGTCCACTCCCACCACGGCCCCGCCCTGGCGTTCTGGCTGCAAGGTCGCGTCTTCGGCCGCAGCACCGCGACCCGGATGTGGTCGCCACTGCCGATCTTCTGGAGCGCCGGGCTCAGCTCCGCCGTCGGCGCCACCCTGGCGATGGGCGGCACCTGCGTCCTCTCGGAGACCTTCGACGCCCGGTACGCGCTCGCACTCCTACAACGCGAGCAGGTGACCGAACCGTATGCGCTCCCCCACCAGAATCGGGCGCTCGCCTCCCACGAGGACTGGCTCCAGACCGACCTGTCGTCGTTGCTCCAGGTGTACGGCAAATCGGTCTACGCGCGCCATCCGAGCGTCGAAGGCGATCCGAACTGGAACATGCCGGTGGGCTACGGCATGACCGAGACCTGTGCACTGTTCGCCTCCCACTCGTCCGGTGCCGATCGCGCCACGATGCGCGCCTCGTACGGCCCGTTACTGCCCGGCAACGAGCTGCGCGTGATCGACCTGGAAACCGGCGACGAACTGGATGCCGGGACCCAGGGCGAGCTGTGCGTGCGTGGCCCCAGCCTGATGAAGCACTACCTGGGATCGACTCCCCAGGAGTGCTTCGACGGCGACGGCTTCCTGCACACCGGCGACATCGGGTCGTTCGACCGCGACGGCCTCGTGCATTTCTCGGGACGGCGCACCGAAATGATCAAGACCGCCGGCGCGAACGTCTCGCCCGCCGAGATCGAGGTGCAGCTCCGGGCGTTCGCGCCGATCAAGACGGCCCGCATAATCGGCATGCCCGACGAGCAGCGCGACGAGATCGTCGTCGCCTGCGTCACGCTCGCCGAGGGGGCCGAGGCAACCGGTGAGGAGATCCAGGCGTTCCTGCGGGACCGGATCGCGTCCTACAAGGTCCCCCGGATCGTGTTGTTCTTCGCCGATGGCGAGATCCCCATGACGGCCGCCGGTTCCAAGGTGCGAGATCCCGAACTGGCCGCCCTCGTCTCCGCGCGCCTTGCATCAGCCACCTCGCCGAACTCAGAACCCACAGGAGCCTCATGAGCGACGATCCCGACGACCCAGGACTCGACACCTCGGATCTGGATCGCCACATGGGCGTGCCGATCCGGCCGGGGGAGCTGACCGAACCGATCGCCCGCAACGACATCCGTCGTTGGGCCCAGGCCATGCACTATCCGAACCCGTTGCACTTCGACGCCGAATTCGCGGCGCGGAGTCGCTTCGGTGACCTGGTCGCGCCGCTGTCCTTCACCGTCGCCTGCGACACGAGCCACGGATGCTCGCCCGCCCAGGTGGGGCGGATCCCCGACAGCCATCTGATCTTCGGCGGCGACGACTGGTGGTTCTTCGGACCGCGCATCCGCGCCGGCGACCACTTCGTCTGTCACCGGATGCCCTACGACTACCGGGTGACCGAGACCTCCTTCGCCGGCCCGACATGCTTCCAGCGGGGCGACACCTTGTACATCAACCAACGCGGCGAACGGGTCGCCCTGCAACGTTCCACGGCGATCCGCTACCGGGTGCGGGCCGCCAAGTCCAAGCAACTGTTCGAGGCCGACCACGACCCGGAATGGTCCGACGCCGACCTCGCCGAGATCGAGCAGCGCAAGAGCGCGTTCATCGACCAGATCCAGACCCTCGGCCACGCCCCGCGTCTGCACGGTGACGTGAAGGTCGGGGATCGCCTCGCCGAGCACGTCCTGGGCCCACACAGCCTCGCCAGCTTCACCACCGAGTGGCGGGCATTTCCCATGACCGTGTGGGCGGGCATGGCCAAGGGACCGACCACGGTCTCCGCGAAGGATCTGGGCTACACCGAGGAGATGTCCGGCGGCGAAGGCGACCGGCGCCTCGAGCGCACCAACCCCGAGCTCGCCGACGGCGCCTACCACGGGCCGTCCCGGGGGCACCTGCAGCCTCGCTGGGCCGCCCACGTGGGAATGCCCCGCGGGTACGGCTACGGCGCGTCGATGGGCGCCTGGGTGATCGACTTCGTCGCCGGCTGGGCCGGTGAATGGGGCGAGATCACCGAAGTGCGAAGCCAGTACCGCAACCCGGCGTTCACCGGCGACATCACGATCATCAACGGCGCGGTCACCGAGACCTGGATCGAACGCCGCCACCACCTGGTGCGCGTCCATGTCGACATGACCAACCAGGACGACGCCCGACTCGCCACCGCCGACGTCACCGTCGAACTGCCCGCGGCCGACCCTCGCTCACAGGAGTCGGCGGCATGAGCGCTCGAGCCCTGCCCGAAGCGCCGGTGATTCTGGCCACTGCACCGCTGCGCGGCCCCGCCCTGGCCGAATTGCAGTCCTGGGCGAAGGTGATCGCCGATCCCTGGATCACCACGGACACCATGCGGCTGTACGACCCCGACCGGCTCGCCGAACGGGCGAGAGAGGTCGGAGCGAACATCCTGATCTGCGAGGCCGATTCGTGCAGGGGACCGGTGTTCGACCTCCCCATCGGCGTGATCGGTTCGACCCGCGGCGATCCCACCAACGTGGATCTCGACGGGGCGACCAGAGCGGGCATCCCGGTGCTGCGCGCCCCGGGCCGCAACGCGGACGGTGTGGCGGAACTCGCCGTCGCGATGTGCTTCGGGGTGACCAGGCATCTGCTCGTCGCCGACCGGGACGTGCGCAGAGGTGCGGTGTTCTCGGGTGGGACGATCCCCTACCAACGGTTCCGTGCCCACCAGTTGGCGGGCCGCACCGTCGGCCTGGTCGGGCTCGGCGCGGTCGGACGGGCCGCGAAGTGGCGCTTCGAAGGGCTCGGCATGACCGTGATCACCGCCGACCCCTTCGCCGAGGACGCCAGCCACGCCTTCGAGGACCTGCTCGCCGAAGCGGACATCGTGTCGATGCACGCGGCGGTCACCCCCGACACGCTGGGCATGATGGACGCCGCGGCGTTCAGGACGATGAAGCCCGGAGCGGTCTATGTGAACACCGCCCGCGCCGGGCTGCACGACCTCGACGCGCTCGTCGAAGCGCTGCGCTCGGAGCATCTCGCCGCCGCCGCGCTCGACCATTTCGACGGCGAACAGCTCCCCGACGGTCACCCGCTCTGCGCGATGGACAACGTGCTCCTGGCCCCCCACATCGGCGGCGCGACCTTCGAGACCGAGGCCGCGCACACGGCGCTGATGGCCGATGGTCTCGCCGCCTTGCGCCGCGGTGACCGACCCGCCAACCTTGCCAACCCGGAGGTGTTCGCCGATGGCTGAGAAGACATCGGAGCCGTCGGCTCCGTCGCCCACCACCACCCCCGAGGAGGTGCTCGCCACCGCCAAGGCCATGCTGGCCCAGGGGCTCGTGGAGGGCACCTCGGGCAACATCTCCGGTCGCCTCGCCGACGGTTCGGTGTGCGTCACCCCCTCCTCGGTGGCCTATGACACGATGACCGTGGACGATCTGGTCATCGTCGACCTGGACGGTGCGGTGCTCACCGGCGAGCGCTCCCCCACCACCGAGAAGGACCTGCACCTCGGCACCCTGCGCCGGTACCCCGAGATCGGCGCGGTGATCCACACCCACGCGGTGCACGCCACGATGTTCGCCCTCGCCCACGAGCCGATCCCGGCGGTGATCGAGGAGGTCGTCGTGTACCTGGGAGGCGAGGTGCCCTGCTGCGACTACAAGGGCACCGGCACGGCCGAACTCGGCGAGGAGGTTGCGGCCCGACTCGTCGACCGGGGCGCCGCGCTGCTGGCCAACCACGGCCTGGTGACCTGCGGATCCACCCCCGCCAAGGCGCTGCACAACGCCGCGCTCGCCGAACGGACCGCCCGGATCGTGTGGGGTGCGCGGTCGATGGGCGCGACGATCCATCCGCTGCCCGACAAGGTCAACACCGACATGGCCGCGGTGTACGAGCTCGTGCGGCACCACACGTGAACGACCCCGATCCCGGAGACCCGGGGTTCGCCTTCGACGAGACCGCGCGTCCGGTGGTCGAGGCCGCGCTCGAGGCGGCGCTGCCGGGCTGCGTGGCCCTCGGCGCCCTCGACTACGTGGAAGGCCTCCTCGGCGCGCTCGACCACGACCCACCCCACATCTGGGCCGCTCCCGCGGACTCGGGTGCCGACTGGTTGGAACTCGGCCCCTGGGAACGGTTCGCGTGGCAACGCCGGATCGACGAATGGCGTTCGGGCTACAAGCGGGTCGTACGCGGCGACGCCGACGATGCCGACCGACGCGTCGTGTACGAACATGCCTGCGAGGCCACCTATGGCGACCCGGCCTACGGCGGCAACCGGAACAGTGGCGGTTGGACCCGGATCGACTTTCCCGAGCCCCTGTTCCCCCCGTCGTGTGCACACCTCGGCGACGCCGACCGGCAGGAGGCGGCGCGGTGAGCGACGCCGACTGCGACGCGATCATCGTCGGCTCGGGGCCGGGCGGCTCGGTCGCCGCCGACGTGCTCACCGCGGCCGGCTGGTCGGTGATCGTGCTGGAGAAGGGTCGCAACCACCTGATCGACCTGGAAGCACCCTTCGGCCAGCTCCCCCACGCGGCGAACGACGAGATCGCGGCGGTCCGCCGGCACCTTTTCGGCCCGGATCCGCTGCTCGAGCCGCGCACCTACCGGCGCGGACCCCTTCGACGGAGACCGCCTGCTCACCGGTGAGGTCAACAACCTCCCCTCCACCGTGGGCGGGGGCGGATTCCACGCCGACGCGAAGCTCCCACGCTGGCGGGAAGAGGACTTCGCGTTGGCCTCCACGAGAGGACCCGTCGACGACGGCGCCGCGGACGTCCGGGACTGGCCGATCTCCTACGCCGATCTCGAAGCGCACTACGCGGCGGTGGAAGTCGCACTCGGGGTGGCCGGCGAGTCGGGCACCAACCCGTTCGCCGCCTGGCGCAGCACCGACTTCCCGATGCCACCGGGTCCGGACATGCCCCACGCGCTCGTCACCGCCGCGGCCGCCGAGCGGGCCGGGTTGCATCCCTACCGTGCGCCCACCGGCATCAACAGCGTTCCCTACGACGGACGGGCCGCGTGCGAGGACTGCGGGTTCTGTGGCCGGTACGGCTGCCCGGTGGGCGCAAAGGGGGATCCGATCGCATCCCTGCAGCGGGTGTTGGCATCCGGTCGTGGCCAGATCCGCCCGGAGTCCTCGGTCACCGACATCCTGCTGGATGCGAGCGGCAGGCGAGCCCGGGGCGTGCGCTATCTGGACCTGACGGGTTTCCCGGACCCGCCGGTCGTCGAGGTTTCCGCAGCCCGGGCGGTGATCGTCGCGGGAGGGGCGTTCGAGACCGCTCGGCTCCTGTTGCGCAACGGCCTGGGCGGCGAGCTGGTCGGCCGCTATCTCACGTATCACTACCAGACCTTCACCGTGGGCATCTTCGAAGGCGACACCGGCGGCGAACGCGGCCGGGACGTCACCCACCTGCACGACGACCTGATGATCGACACGCCCGAACTCCGGTCCGCAGCGCACGCAGCCGGGCTGCCCTGGGTGCGCGGTGGGGTGACCGAGCACGGGTCGGCTTCCAAGCCGGTCGAAGAAGCCCAGATGCAACCCACCGGCGAATGGCACGCGGCCGCGATGGCCAACGGCGCCCTCCGCCGGCGCATGTGGGTGCTCACCATGCAGGGCGAGGACCTGCCTCAGGCCACGAACCGCATCGACCTCGACCCGTCGGTGCGCGACGCCTGGGGACATCCGGCCGGGCGGGTCACCTACGCGCCGCACCGTCATGAACTGGTCGCCTCCGACCATGCCGCCGCGCTGCACGAGGCGATGCTCCTCGACGCCGGTGCCGAAGCGACCTTCTCCTCCACGTCGCCCCCACGGGGGGACCTCGACGCACACGAACTGGTCAACCCGATCGGCGTCGCCCCGGCGTCGCGCCACATCATGGGCACCACCCGAATGGGCACCGATCCCCGCACCTCGGTCGTCGGCCCCGAACAGCGTCTGTGGGATGTCGAAAATGTGCTGGTGTGCGATTCGTCGGTGTTCGTGACCTCCGCGGGCTACAACCCGACGCTCACCCTCGCCGCCCTGTCCCACCGCGCCGCGACGCTGCTCGCCGGCGGCTGAGCCTCGAGCACGATCCGTCGTGCAGCTGTCGCCGCCCTGTCGCGCTCGTCACTGAAGCGCGGGGAAGTGCCTCGGTTCGTCAGGCGGGATCCGCCGGGTCCGTGTCCTCGGATCGCGCCGGGTCGGGTTGTCCCTCCGGATCCGCTTCGACTGCAGCCAGCTGACGGGCTTCGGCCACGCGGTCGGCCAACGCCTCTCCGGCTCCGGCGTACAGGTGCAGCACCTCGTCGATTCCCAGGCGCTCCAGTTCCTTGGCGTCGTCGCGGAACAACGCGACGGCCGCGATCGTGCCGTGCTCGTAACCGATCCGGCGTAACTCGCGCAGCGCCTCGATGTTCGCGAACTGTGAAGGCATGGCCAGCACCACGATCTCGACCCGACCGGTCCGCACGACCCGGGTCCAGAAGTCCTCGTCGGTGGCGTCGCCTTCGACGACGTTGAAGCCACGCTCGCGCAGCAGCTTCACGCGGTACGGGTCGTGTTCGACTCCCAGCACGTCATAGCCGTATTCGTCGCGCAGGTGCGCGTAGGTCGCCCAGCCCACCCGGCCCATGCCGAGCACGACCGCGTTCGCCGCTCCCAGGGGGATGAGCCGATCGGCCGGGTGGGTCCGCTCGACGGCACGTCTGGGCAGCCGCTGGGCCAGGCTCGTCGCCCAGTGCACCGAGGTCGGGTTCACGATCGCGGAGATGACGAAGCTCGCGGCCACTGCGACCACCAGCGACATCAGCCACGACTCGCTCAACCATCCCGCATCCACACCGAGCGCCGCGATGATCAGCGCGAACTCCGAATAGTTCGCCATCAGCAGACTCACCAGCACGCCGTTGCGATTGCGTAGGCCGAGCCACCAGAGCAGGAACCAGTACGCGGCGGCGCTGACCGGCAACAGCACCAACAGCGACAGACCGATCTCGACGTTGTGCCACGTGGGCATGCCCCGGTAGCCCAGATCGACGAAGAACGCCACCAGCAGCAGCTCCTTCAAGGTGAACAGGTTGTGGGACAGCTCGTCCGCGCCGGGGCGCTGCGCCAGGATCAGTCCCATCACCAGCGCGCCCAGAGCGCCCGACAGCCCGAGCCAGTCGAAGAACCAGAACCCGGGAATGAGCGCCATCGAGATGCCGAACAGCGCGCCGAGCTCGCCGTGACCGAGCCACCGCCATTTGCGGGTCACCACGGCGAGGGCCGGGATCACCGCGAGCAGCGTGAACGACCACGGACTCGGCGCCGCGCCCCGGGAGAAGGAGATCACCGCCACCGCGGCGACGTCCTGCAGGATCAGGATGCCGATGCAGATGTTGCCGTAGAAGGCCTGTTCGTCCCCGCGGTCCTGAAGGATCTTGATGACGACGATGGTCGACGAGAACGACAACGCCAGGGCGATGACCACCAGCACGCCGAAGGACTCGAAGTGGACGATGCCGAGCCCGGTCATGGCAGCGAGCAGGCCGGTCCCGGCCAGGGTCATGACCAGCAGGTGCGTTCCACCGGCGAACCACACTTCCCGACCTGCCAACGTGCGCAGGTCGAGGCGCAATCCCACGGCGAAGAGCATCAGGGTCACCCCGAGTTCCGCGGCCAGGGGGAGCTCGGGGGCGTGCTGGGTTCCCATGGCGTTGAGGATGAAGCCGGCCGCGACGAATCCGACCATGGGCGGAAGGCGCACGATTCGGGCCGCCACCCCACAGCCGAAGATCACGGCCAGGTAGGTGACCACGACATCCATCGCCAAGATGATCCCATCCCCGGGGTGCTCCGTGAAGGATCGGAGAGCGTCGCCGTTCTGGCCGGCCGACCTCGGTACCTCGGAAAGTCGGGCGATCCAGACGGCGATCCAGGTGGCCGATTCAGGTCGCCGACGGAGCCGAGAGGGTCGCGAACACCACGATGTCGTCGACGTAATGACCGGTGGCGTCGTCGAAGCTGCCACCACAGGTGATGAGCCTGAGCTGTGGATCCGGGGTGTTTCCGTAGACCAGCTCCGTGGGGAAGTGGTCCTTGGCAAATCGTCGGACGCCGTTCACCCGGAACGTGTCGGTGACGCCGTCGGCATGGGTCACCGTGACCGTGGCGCCAGGCGTCAGCGCACCGAGCCGGAAGAACACCGACGGCCCCGAGGCGGCCGAGTCGACGTGACCGATGATGACCGAGGGGCCCTGCTGCCCCGGGTTCGGCGAACAGTCGCACCAGGCGGCTTGGTCATAGTGCGGTCCGGGTTGGGGGACCTGGAGTGCGCCGTCGGATTGCAGTCCCAGTACCTGGACCTTCGAGTGCACACCGATGGAGGGGATCGCGATCTGCGTGGGCGGGGCCTGGGTCGGGGCCGCCGCCCGGGTCGTCGAAGGCGGTGTCGTCGACGAAGGGGCCGTCGTCGACGAGGGCCCGGGAAGCGTCGAGGTCGTGGCACGACGACCGACGGTGCCGGCCGCGGACGCCGCGGGCTGGGGCGCATGGTGCTGGGAGCTGACCACGATCCCGATCAGCGTGCCGCCGACGAGGACCAGCACCCCGGCGATCACGGCCAGTGCGACCCGCAGTCGCCGACGAGGATCATCGAGGTCTTCGCGGTCGGCGATCATGGACGGCTCCTCGGACTCGGATGCGGGTGCCCCGGCCGCTCGGAGCAAGGCGGCCGGGGCACCCGGGACGTGGTCGATCGGGCGGAACGGTCAGTCCTGGGTGGCGATCCGACGTCGGGCGATCAGGATGACGCCGGCCCCGGTGATCAGCACCGTTGCGATTCCGAGCAGGGCACCGTCCTGCAGCCCCGCGGTCGATCCGCCACCGGTCTGGACTCCACCGGTGGGCATCGCCCGCATCTGCGACGCCGAGATGTCCGACGACGTGGCCACGGCCTTGAGCGGACCACACAGCGCAGGGGCGGTCCCGACCAGCGCGAGGGGCTTGTTCGTATCGGGAAGCTTGACCGCGAGCGAGCTCGGGCTCGTCAGCGACGCCTTCGGCGCGGTCGCCGCGTTCAACCCGTGGACGACGATGACTCCGGTGCCGGCCTCGACCGACTTGAGCGTGGCCTGGTTGAGCGTGAAGGTGCGCCGGTAGGTGTAGGAGCCACCGCTCGGGGCGATGGCCACGTCCGTCGCGGCCGAAGCAGCGGTCGAACCGGTCGTCGAAAGCGTCGTACCGACCGAGCCGTAGGCCGGCACCCCCTCGGCGGTGCTGATGACGCCGTCCTTGTTCGCATCGGCGCCTGCGGACGGGCAGACGCCCTGACCGCCGATGTGGATGTGCTGGACGTGTGCGAAGGGCTTGCCGGCGAACGCCGTGGGGATTCCCAACGCCTCGAGGGTCGACGTGTCGGTGGGGAACTTGTCGGCGAGCCCGGAGACCTTCTCGCTCACGGTCGCCTGGTCACCTTCGATCTTGATGGTGACCTGACCGGTGGCGGCACCGTCAGGCGTGTTCAGCGTGACCGGCTTGAGGTCGGCGGTGTAGGTGGTGCTCGGTGAAGCTGCCCCGGCGGCGCCACCGGTGAACGCGAGCACCAGGGCGAGCGCCGCCACAACGGGCAACGAGGAGAGTACGGCCTTTTTCATGACGGTTCCTTGGTTCGATTTCGGATGGTCACGACGGTCTTCGGAGCCGGGCACGCGCGTGGATGTCCGACAAGTCGAATGCTCCATCCGACATCTCGATCCGGGTCCGCCGATGGCGCCGGTTCGCCGACGGTCAGCGTGCGGGCGGGTCGAAGTGCTCCGGTGAGGCCGAGTGCCAAGCCGGCGCCCACGCCCGCGGGGGGTCGGCGAGCAGCTCGCCGGGCTCCAGCCAGTCGTAGAGTTCGGCATAGGACGCCGATTCGGAGCTCGACACGTTCTGACGGAGTTGGAGTGTGCGCAGCTCACCCGGACGGCTCGCTCCCATCGACGCCATGATCCGCATCGCCTCGGCAACCGTGGCCTGCTGGTAGTTCCGCACCCGTGCGGCCTTGTCGGGCACGTCGATCGCCCGTTGCCGCCACGCGCTCTGCGTGGTCACGCCCACCGGACACTTGTCGGTGTGGCAGAGCTGCGCCTGGATGCAACCGATCGCCATCATCATCGCCCGTGCCGAGTTGGTGTAGTCAGCACCCTGGATCAGACGGGCGACGATGTCCTTACCGGTCGACACCTTGCCGGAGGCACCCACACGGATCCGGTCGCGCAGACCTGCGCCCACCAGGGCGTTGTGGACGTCCATGAGCCCGTGGGTGAGCGGCATGCCGACCGAGTCGGAGAACTCCAGGGGTGCGGCGCCGGTGCCGCCCTCGGACCCGTCGACGACGATGAAGTCGGGGGTGATGTCCGTGGCGAGCATCGCCTTGACGATGCCGAGCAGCTCGGTGCGAGACCCCACGCAGAGCTTGAACCCGGTCGGCTTGCCCCCTGCGAGCGCACGCATCTGTGCGATGAACTCGACCAGGCCGACCGGCGTCGTGAACGCCGAATGCGCCGCCGGGCTGACGCACTTGACCCCTTCGGGCACCCCGCGCACCCGGGCGATCTCGGCAGACACCTTCGCGGCGGGCAACACGCCACCCAGACCCGGTTTGGCGCCTTGGGACAGCTTCAACGACACGCACTTGACCGCGTCGTACGCGGCGTTGTCCGCGAACTGCACCGGATCGAATGCCCCGTCGGGTGTCCGGGTCCCGAAGTAGGCACTGCCGATCTCCCAGACCAGGTCGCCGCCGAATTCCAGGTGGTACCCGGACAGGCCCCCTTCGCCCGTGTCGTGGGCGAAACCGCCGCGCCTGGCGCCCTCGTTGAGCGCCCGTACCGCGTTCGCCGAAAGCGACCCGAAGCTCATCGCCGACACGTTCAACAGCGCCATGTCATAGGGCCGCGTACAGTCCGGCCCGCCGATCTTCACCCGAGGTGGGCGCTCCGGAGGGGGCACTGGTGCCACCGAGTGGACCAGGTATTCGTAGCCCGGCGCGTTGACGTCGAGCTCGGTGCCGAACGCTTTCTCGCCTTGGATTCCCTTGGCGCGTTCGTAGATGACCGAGCGCACGTCCCGATTGAAGGGACGCCCGTCGAAGTTGCGCTCGATGAAGTACTGCTGGATCTCGGGCCGCAGGCCCTCGAGCAGGTAGCGCAAGTGACCGGTCACCGGATAGTTGCGTAGCAACGAGTGGCGCTTCTGGACCAGGTCGCGTGCACCCAGCCCCACGAGGCCCGCTCCGACGCCGACCAGCGCGGCCAGCGACTTTTTCACGAGCTCTGCCGTCGGTCACCCATCGGTCGCACCCTAGCGGTGAGCTTCCGGATCGATCTCCCGGATCAAGACGACCATCCACCGGAGCTGCCATGGCGCGTCACCGATTGCCACAGACGCTACCGGCGGTAACATCGTGCCATGACTGATGCCGCCACCCTCGATGTCCAGACACGCGACCCGGACCGGACCATCGTGGTCCGCCGACCCGATTTCGACGAGATGCTCGCCGGGCTGGACCGTTCCATCGCCACCGACGACGACATCATCTCGGCGCATGTGCTGGCCGTTCTGTCCGGGCTGTTCCCCGACGGTGAGGAGATGTTCATCGACGCGGTCCGCCACTACCGCGACCAGGTCACCGACCCGAATCTGAACCGGCAGGTCAACGCCTTCATCGGCCAGGAGGTCATCCACGGACGCCAACATCGCAAGCTGAACCAGCGGCTCGCCGAGCTGGGCTACCGCTCCAAGATCGTCGAGGAGACGATGCACGCGGAGGGGCTCCCGCTCACCCCGGGAATGCGGCGGGTGATCTGGCTGGCGAGCCGCGTCGGACCACTGCGGGGGTTGTCCGAGCGCCTGGGCGAGTCGAGCGCCGAACCCGACCCGATGTTCGAGCTGGCGCTCACGGCGGCGCTGGAGCACTACACCGCCTGCATGGCCGAAGCGTTGCTCACCGACGGCGACCTCCAGGCCATGTTCGCCGACGAGGGACTGTTCCGGTTCTGGGCATGGCACGCGATCGAGGAGTCCGAGCACCGGGCAGTCGCATTCGACGTGTTCGAACTGGTCGGTGGGGACGAGGAGACCCGCATCAACGCGATGCGCCTGGCTGGTCTGGGGCTGGTGTTCATCACCACCTGGCACGTGGTCGCCGGAGTGCTGCGGGACCCGCGCTCGTGGCGGGGCCTCGCGTCTGCCGCGAAGTCTCTGGCGGAACCGGAAGAACCCGTTGATCTCCCGTCGGCTGCGCAACCGGCTCGCCGAATATTTCGAATCCGGATTCCACCCGCTCGACCACGACACCACGGCGATGGAGACCGCCTGGCGGGCCTGGTTGGACGACGGCGCATCCCGGCCGACGGCCCGCTCCGCCTGACGTTCGTCCGGGCACCTGGGTGCGGCGAGGACCACCGGGCCGAAAGCCAACCGTGGCGTTCCACCCCCGGGGCGGGTCGGTTCAGCGGGCTGCGAGCGCGGCGTCGGTGAGCGAGCGGAAGCGGCGGTAGCGGACCGTACAGGCGTCGGCCCACGACCGGCGCGGCTCGACCCGGTGACCTGTCCGGGCCCAGGCGGCGGCCCCGTCGAGACCGTCGGAGAATCCGGCCGCGCATCGGGCCAGATAGGCCGAGCCCAGCGCCGCTCCCTCGGGAATCGCCGCGACGTCGACGGCCAACCCGGTGCCGTCGGCCAGGGCCTGCATCAACCCGTCCGAGCGGGTACCGCCGCCGGTCGCCACGATCCGCTTCGGCACGAACCCCGCCGCGGTTGCCAGCTCGATGTGGTGGCGCACCACGAATGCCGTGGCTTCCTGCGCCGCGCGCACCACCGCGGGCGAACCGTGGTGGAGGCCCAGATCGAACAGTCCGGCGCGCAGGTCGCGACGGTGCAACGGGGTGCGCTCGCCGCGCACGTAGGGCAACCAGACCGGCACCTCGGCGGGGTCGAGTCCGGGCTCGGGTTCGATCTCGTCGCGTGCCTGGATCGCGACCAGGCGGGCGATTCTGTCCTGGAACAGTCCCCCGGCGTTGGACGGCCCACCGATGCAGAACCGCCCGGGCATCGGATGCGGGATCGACCACAGCCCGGACGCCGTGCACGGCGTGTCGGTCACGGCCCAGGTGATCAGGGTCGTGCCACAGATCACCAGCACGTCTCCGGGCTCGTCCGCGCCGGCGACGAGCTGTTCGCCGTACGCATCCACGGTGCCGCCGCCGAGCAGGGCGCCGGACGCGGGCAACCCGTCGGCAACCCGACCGGCCGCCTCGAACTGCCCGACGATCCTCGGAAGCCGGTCGGTGGCGGTGCCCGCCGAGCGGGCCAGGTCTTCATCCCACCTGGTCAGGTCGAACAGCGGAAACGTACTCATCGCGGTGTACCGGTCGATGACGCCCTCCCCGGCGAGCGCGTGGTTGGCCACGGCCTGGGCGGGCCAGTACCCCGCGGCGTCGGGCGCCTCCGCGGCGGCCCATCGGACGAACGCCAACAGCTCTCCCCCGTCGCCGGGAAGATCGGGGTCGGACCGTTCGTGTTCGCCCCGCGCGTCGCCGTAGAGCAGCCCCGGCGTGAGCGCATGCCCGTCGGAATCGACGGCCGTCAGCGACGGCACCATCGCGGCGACGTTCACCGCGGCAACCTCATGGCCTTCGGCCACGTCTCGAAGTGCGCGCACGACATCGGTCCTCCAGGCCGTGTCGGGTTCGTGTTCGAACGCACCCGGAGGCTCGGTGATCAGCCGGTGGGGAACGCGTGTGCGGGCCAGGACCTTGCCGTCGCGGTCAGCCGCGACGGCCTTGACCGACGTCGTGCCGATGTCGACGCCCACCGTGACCGGTCCCGACGTCCGCGAGGTTTCTGACACGCGTGTCATGTTAGGCCGATCGCTGCTACGTTGAGCCCGATGACCGGGGCATGGGTGCGATCGTGAAAGCCCTGGTCTACGGCGTGGCTCCCGATGCATGGGCGCCACCGCCGGGCGCAACCGGGTTGGTCGCCAACCTCGCCTCGTCTCCGGTGGGCCTACGCGACCTCCCCGATGCCAGGCCACTCCGGCCCGACTGGGTGGTGGTGGCACCGCGACTGGTCGGCATCTGCGGGTCGGATGCCAAACAGCTGCTGGGCGACTTCGAAGGCGACACCGACTCCGCGCTCAGCGGCATGTGCTCGTTCCCCCAGGTGCTCGGCCACGAGATCGTCGCCGACGTCGTCGACCTCGGCCCGGAGGCCACCGGCGTGGCCGTGGGAGACCGGGTCGTGATCGACCCGTGGCTGGGCTGTGTGCCCCGCGGGGTCGACCCACCGTGCCCCGCGTGCAGCGCGGGCGATCTGAGCCTGTGCGAGAACTTCGATGCGGGAGGGATCGCGGCGGGCATCCATCTCGGCACCTCCGCGGACGCCGGCGGCGGGTACGCCACGCTCGTGGCCGCCCACCCCTCGATGCTCCATGCCATTCCCGAACAGATCACGGACGCCCAGGCCGTGCTCGCCGACCCGTTCGCGGTGGCCTTGCACAGCGTCACCCGTCATCCGCCCCCCGCATCGGACTCCCGCGTGCTGGTGTGGGGTGCGGGCACGCTGGGGCTGTGCACGATCGCGATTCTGCGGGCCCTGTACCCGGGCACCCGCATCGCGGTCGTCGCACGCTTCGACACCCAGGCCGACCTGGCCGCACGGCTGGGCGCCGACCACGTCGTGCGCCTGGCCGGGCAGGCCGAGTTGGTCGAGGAGTTGGCCCGCTGGTCGGCAGGCAGGCTGCGACCCACGATGGACGGGCTCGACGGCCTGCCCATGTGCCTGCCCGGTGGCATCGACGCGGCCTACGACACGATCGGCAAACCCGAGACCTTCGAGGTGACCACCCGCGTGCTCGCCGCCCGGGGCACGATCGCCGTGACCGGCGTCCACGTACCCGGACGTTGGGAATGGTCGCCGCACTACTTCAAGGAGATCACCATCGTCGGGTCGAACGCTTTCGGGTTCGAGACCGTCGAGGGGATCCGTCGCCACGGCATCGCCCACTACCTGGACCTCGTCGGCAGCGGCCGTATCGACCTCACCGGCATGCTGACCCACACCTTCTCTCTGACCCGTTGGCGGGACGCGCTGCTCGCACTGGCCGACCAGGCCACCAGCGGTGCCATCAAAGTTGCCATCGACCCACGAAGCTGAGCTCATGACCGACCGTCACCCCTACGACTCCCTCGACTCCGAGGAGATCACCCGCGTGGTCGCCGCCGCCCGGTCCCACGGGCCGCTGAGCGAACGCGCCTGGTTCTCCACGGTCACGCTCGACGAGGCTCTGGGAACCGACGCGTCCCGGGACCCGCGCGACACGAACCAGTCGCGGGCCCCGTCGCGTGTGGCCCGGTTGATCATCGTGGACGGAACCGACGATTCGGTCATCGACGCCCGCATCGACGCGGGCACCGCGGAGGTGATCGCCTGGGACCGTCTCGCCGGGGTACGCCCGGCGCTGGGCATGGGTGAATGTCTGATCGTGATGGCCGCCCTGCACGGCGACGACGACTTCCGCGCCGCGCTGGCCCGACGGGGCATCGACGACGTCGACCAGGTCCAGATCGACCCGTGGCCCGCCGGGGGCTTCGATGATCCGGCCACCGCCGGGCGACGGGTGGCGCGCTGTCTGTGCTACCACCGCCCCGACAGCCACGCGAACCCCTATGCCCGACCCATCGAAGGGCTCACGCCGCTGGTCGACTGCGCCACCGGTGAGCTACTCGACCTCGCAGACCACGAGCTGGTGCCGGTCCCGACAGCAGACGCCGGCTACTACCCCGAAGACCAACCCGCCCTCCGCAACGACCTCGAGACCCTCGAGATCGTCCAACCCGACGGGCCCAGCTTCACCGTCGAGGGTCATGTGCTCCGCTGGCAGCGTTGGGAGCTGCACGTCGGGCTCGATCCGCTCGAAGGGCTCGTGCTGCATGACGTGTCCTACACCGATGGCGACCGGACACGGCCGATCCTGCGCCGCGCCGCGATCAGCGAGATGGTCGTTCCCTACGGCGACCCACACACCTCCCAGTCGTTCAAGAGCGCGTTCGACGTCGGCGAATGGGGTCTGGGGCGCATGGCCAACTCGCTCACCCTGGGCTGTGACTGTCTGGGCGAGATCCACTATCTGGACGCGGTGCTCGCGAACGAACAGGGTCACCCGATCACCATCCCCAATGCCATCTGCATCCACGAGGAAGACTTCGGCATCTTGTGGAAGCACGTCGAGTTGCACACCGGGCGGGTCGAGGTGCGTCGCTCCCGACGACTCGTCGTCTCCTCCATCGCCACGATCGGAAACTACGAGTACGCCTTCTACTGGTACTTCTACCTGGACGGCACGATCGGTCACGAGACCAAGCTCACCGGCATCATGTCCCCCAAGGGCGTCACCCCCGGCACCGAATCGCCATATGCGACCCCGCTCGCACCCGGGGTGGCGGCCGCCGTGCACCAGCACCTGTTCTGTGCGCGACTGGACTTCTGTGTCGACGGGCCGGTGAACGAAGTCCACGAGATCGACGTGGTGACCGTCGCCCGCGGACCCGACAACCCGCTCGGCACCGCATTCGTGCCCACCGACACGTTGCTCGAGACCGAGCTCGCCGCCCGACGGGACATCGACGTGGCGCGCAGCCGGGCCTGGCGGATCATCAACCCTTCGGCGACGAACCGGATGGGCAAACCCACCGGCTATCAGCTCGTGGCCGGACCGTCGCCGACGTTGCTGTCGGACCCGGACTCGTCGGTGGCGAAACGCGCCACCTTCGCCCGTCACAACCTCTGGGTCACCCCGGCCGCCAATGGCGAACGACGCCCCGCCGGGGACTTTCCGAACCAGCACCCCGGCGGCAGCGGCCTCCCCGAGTGGACCGCACGGGACCGTTCGCTGACCGGGACACCGGTCGTGGTGTGGCACACCTTCGGAATCACCCACGTCGCGCGCCCGGAACAGTGGCCGGTCATGCCCGTGGACGTGTGCGGTTTCCAGCTGGTGCCCTTCGGCTTCTTCGACCTGAATCCGGCGATGGACCTGCCCCCCTCGGGGCATCACGATCACTGCGATCACTGACCACCGGGAAGCACCGGAGAAGGTTCAGCCGGCCACACCTCGAGCGGCAATCACCTCGACCGCTTCGTCGCACGGCCCCTGCCAGGACACCTCACCGCGCCGCAACAACGCGGCCCGGTCACACAACTCCAGCGCATGGGACACCTGCTGTTCCACGATCAACAGCGCCGTGCCCGCGGCACGCAACCTGGCCAGGCTCTCGTAGACCTGATCCACCACGATCGGGGCGAGACCCAACGACAGTTCGTCGGCGACCAACAACTTGGGGGCCTCCACCAACACCCGCGCCATCGACAACATCCGTTGCTGGCCACCGGAGAGCGTGCCCGCCAACTGGCGACGACGTTCCGCGAGCATCGGGAACAGCTCGAACGCCTCGGCCATCGCCGGACCCACCCCGCCGCGCCCCTTGGACGAGCGGAACGACAACGCCAGGTTGTCCTCCACCGAGAGCGTCGCGAACACCGAGCGACCCTCGGGAGCATGGGCGATGCCGGCGCGGGCGTAGCGGTAGGGCGCGACCCCGGTGAAGGACTCGCCCGAGACGACGACGTCACCGGCGGTGGGAGCAACCAGACCGCTCGCGACCCTTGCCACGGTGGTCTTGCCGGCTCCGTTGGGTCCGACGAGCGCCAGCGCACCACCCGGCTCCACCGAGAGCGAGACGTCGAACAACGCCTTGAACGGCCCGTACGAGGCCGACACCGACCGCAGCTCGACCACCGGGCTCACGACGCCTCCACCGAAATGCCCAGGTAGGCCTCCTTGACCTCCGGGCTGTCCAGCACCGACCCGGTCGGCCCCTCGATGAGCAGCTGTCCCGTGTCGATCGCGTAGCACCGGTCGGTGAACTCGGCGACGAAGTCGACATCGTGTTCGACCAGCAACACCGCGAAGCCGTGTTCGGCCTGCACGTCGAGCAGGGTGCGAGCCAAGTCCCGGGTCTCGCTCGTGTCCAGGCCCGAGGAAGGTTCGTCCAGCAGCAGGAGCCGGGGACTGGTCATCAACGCCCGACCGACCTCGAGCAACCGGCCCTGGCCGAGGCTGAGGTGCTCGCTCGGTTCGTCGGCGAGCTCGCCCAGGCCGAGCAGGTCGAGCACCGCGTCACAGGCGGCGATCTCGTCGGCCTTCGGACGTCCCATTCCCAGCAGGTCACGCCCCAACCAGCCCGACCTGCGCCGGGTCCGTTCCGCGATCAGCAGGTGTTCCCGCACCGTCGCCTCGGCGAACAGTTCGATCCGCTGGAACGTGCGGCCGACCCCCAGTCGGGCCCGTTCGTGCACCCGCAGACCGGACACGTCTCTGCCGTCGATCTCGACGACCCCGCTGCTGAGCTTCTCGATGCCGAGCAGACAGTTGAAAAGGGTCGTCTTGCCGGCCCCGTTGGGGCCGATCAGGCCCACCCGCTCACCGTGGTCCACGGCTACGCTCACCTCGGACAGCGCCACGATGCCCGAGAACGACTTGGAGACCTTGCGGCCGGCCAACACCGGTGGTGACCCGCCGCGCTGACCGGTCGTTCCGCTCATGCCTCTCCCCCGGCCTCGACCGCGACGTCCGGCACCCCAGGCTCGACCGTGCCACCGCGTGCCCAGGCGAAGTGTCGTTCGAGGAACGCAAAGGACTTGCGCTTTCCGTTCTCGACGAGTCCTTCGGGATGGCGGGCGAACTGCAGCGCCCCCAGGCCGAACAGCACGAAGACCCACGTGCTCGACAACGGGAAGAACGAGGGTATGCGGTCGGCGCCACGCAGGATCCAGCCGAGGAACGTCCCGCTCAGCAGCACGGCGTCGAGCAGCCCGTAGCCGACCCCGGCCTGCATGGCGCCTTCGACGGTCCGGGCACCCAGGGTCACGACCAGCACCAGCCAGAACAGACTCGCGAACGGTGTGAAGTTCGACGAGTAGTTCACGTCCTGCTGTTGGATCGCCAACAGGCCACCGCCCAGACCGGCGATGAAGGCGGAGACGACGAATGCGGTGATGCGCGCCCGTGCGGGCGAGATGCCGATCGACTGGGCCCCCAGCTTGGAGCCACGCAATGCCCGCAAGGTCTGGCCCACCGTGCCCGAACGGATCAGCACGACACCGGTTGCGATGATGGCGAACACGATCAGACACAGCACCAGAAACGATCGATCGTCGGTCATGTTGATCGGCCCGAGGGTCGGCCGGGGAACTCGTGTCCCCTCGGCCAGGGCCGCGGCGCCACCCCCCACCCAGGAGAACTTCACCATCACCGAATCGAAGAAGTACGCGAACGCCAGGGTCGCGATCGACAGCCAGATGCCACCCAGGCGCAACACCGGCAGCGCCAGCACCGCGCCGACCGCTGCGGCGACGAACCCACCGATGACCATCGCCGGCAACACCGACAGACCCGCGCTGGTCGCGAGCTGGTAGACGGTGAATGCGCCGATCGCCGCGAAGGTGCCCTGACAGAGCGAGATCTCTCCCGCGAACCCGGTGATCACCGTGATCGACAAGAAGATGATCGTGAGGACCACCGCCTGGGTCACCAGGTACAGCCAGGACTGGTCCGCGCGGAAGAACACGACGAGTCCCACCACCACGAAGAACACCACCCAGAAGCCGCGGGTGAGCTTGGTGAGCACCGGGCTGCGGGTGAGCGCGGCCGGCGCGGGCGGTGGCGGATCGACACCGGACAACGGATCGGTGACCGCTTGGCTCTGGCGAATCGACGGGGAGAACACCAACACCCCGAAGAGCACCAGAAACGGGATGGCCGGCGCGAAGTTCTCCTGAATGGTCGCCAGGAACGGCACCGAGTTCGACCAGCGGGGCAGGAACGTGGAAAGAAAAGCGAGCAGCCAACCGAGTCCGACGCCGCCGATGAGCGTCCAAGGCAGGCTCACCAGCCTGCCCACCGCGGCGGCGGCGATCGCGATCACCATCAGGTTGAAGAACTGGTCCGAGCCGAGCGAGTTGAACGTCGGCGCGATCAACACCCCGGCCAGACCGGCGAAGAAGCTCGACAACGCCCAGGAGAATGCCGACACCCGATCGGAGCGCACCCCGTTCAGCTCGGTCATCCGCGGGCTCTCCACCACCGCGCGCATCCGCAGACCGATCGCGCTGAACCGGAACAGCAGGGCCAGCCCGCCCATGGCCACGACCGCGATGGCGATCGCGGCGAGCTCGTTTCGGCTGAGCGCGTACACCCCGAGCGGGTTGTAGAACACGGTCGCCCCGCCGGGGACGATGCCCACGGGTGTCTGGCCGGCGACGGACTGGAAGTTCACGACGAGGTCGAACAACGGCGGCAGGGCCACGGCAAGGCCGATCGTCACCACCAGTTTGGCCACCGAGGACGCGGTGCGCAGTTGGCGGAACACGAACCGTTCGAGGACCAGACCGATGCCCGGAGCGAGCACGAACACCGCCAGGATCAGCGCCGGCGCCGTCGGCCAACCCCAGTTCACCTTCGCCTGGAAATACATCGCGCCGGAAACGTACGCCTGGGCGCCGAGCGCCAGGTTGAAGATGCCCGAGGTCTTGTAGGTCAGCACCAATCCGAGGCCGAGCAGCGCGTACACGGTGCCCGGCGGCGTTCCCTGCAACAGGGAGCGCAGGACGTCCGAACCGATCGAGGCCCCCAGGATCATCGAAGCGGCGAGCGGTTCAGCCGAAGTTCGTGTTCGTCGGTTGTGACCAACTCAAGTCCTTCGCGGGCCAACACAGCCACGGCTTCTTCGAATCGATGAAGTCGGGAATCTCGAACTTGCCGCCGGTTCCGACCTTCACGGCGGTTCCACAGGTCGTGTCGTTGTAGTTCAACCTGGTCTTCTCCGTGTAGGTCGTGTGCGCCTCGCCCCAGTTGGTGGCACTGACCAGACCATTCGCGGTCCACGCCTTCATCGCGTTCGTGGCGGCAATCACCTTTGCCTGGTCGAACTCCGGGCCGGCAGCAAGCAGTCCGTCATAGGCGAGGGTCGCGTTGATCCAGCCGGCCATCGCCAACTCGTTGACCGGCGCGTTGACTTTGCCCATCCAGGTCTTGAACATCCCCAGGGCGTTTCCGGTCGGGTCGGCTTCGAAGGGGCGGAACTGCACACCGACGATGTCCCCGTCGAAGAGGCCGTGCAACTTCTCCACCGCGGCCTGGTTGTAGGAATCGGAGTGGAAGAGCGTGACCTTGTCGCGCATGCCCGCCCGCTTGAGCGCCTCGGCCAACGTCTGCATCGCATTCAGGTCGAAACAGGTTGCGATGAAATCCACCCCGGCCTTCTTCATCGCCGTGACTTCCGGACCGAGTCCATTGGGCAACCCGTAGGGCAGATTGTCCTTCAGGTACACCTGTTGCACGCCGGTGTCCTTCGCGTACTTCTTGAACGACTGGGCGTCGGAATCGGCGCACTTCTGTGACGAGGCGCTGGCGCTGTAACCGAGCACGGCGGCCTTCGTCGCCCCGACCTTCTCTGGCGATGTAGGGCAGCAACCGGGTGGTGCAGTCCACGCAGCGGATCACGGTGGAGGGAAACACGGCGTCACGGTTCGCCGCCGATGGAGCGTCGATCCCCCACGTGTAGGTCGGGATGCCGGCTTCGTTCAGGTCGCCCCAACCCTGGGGCAGCAGCGTCGCCTGGAACGTGCCGAACGCCTTCTTGTCGCTGATGATGCCCAGGTCGACCTGCTTGTTCTGGGTGAGCTGGTCGTCGGTGACGCTGCCGACCTTCAGCTTGCGGCCGTAGATGCCACCCTGGGAGTTGCGGTAGGCGAAGTACGCCTTGATGCCGCTGAGGTAGCAGTCGAGGATGCAGATTCCCAGCGGGTTGTTCTTCTTGGTGCCGACGACCGCATAGTCGATCGACGTGTTGCTGACCCCGGGGACGCCGCTGATCGGTTTGTGCACGTTTCGGTTCTTGTCGCCACCGTTCGTGGGGACGGACGTGTTCTTCGCGTTGCCCGCCGTGCTCGTGGCGTTGCCGCAGCCGACGACGACCAGCAGAAGTGCTGCCAGAAGTGCAGTTGGGCGCAGAGGGAATCGTGTCACTGGGGCTCCTCGAACAGTCCTCGGCAAAACCTGACGCTAGAGTTAGATTTACAGGGTAGCCCAGTCGTCGCACGTGTGGAGGCAACTTGTGGGAACCGGTTCGGACAACAGCGACGCTATCGCTCTTCAGGGCGCGAACGTGCTGATCACCGGTGCCTCGGCAGGGATCGGCGCCGCCACCGCGATTGCACTCGCCGAGCAGGGAGCCACCGTCGGACTGGTGGCCCGCCGGTCCGATCGTCTCGAATCGGTGCTCGGGAAGTGCCTCGAGCACGCGCCCCGATCCCGGATGTGGACCAGGGATCTCGCCGACCCGGAGGCCGCGGCATCGTTCGGGGAGCAGGCCTGGGACGAGATGGGTGGCATCGACGTGGTGATCAACAACGCCGCCGCACCCAAGCGCCGTGCCGTCACCGAGCTCGCTCCGGCCGAGATCACCGCCACCATGGATCTGAACTTCCATTCGCCGGTACGGCTCGGTCTGGCGCTGCTGCCCCACATGCTCGAACGGGGTCGGGGCCTGATCGTCAACGTCGCGAGTTTCGCCGGGCGCGTCGGCGTGAAAGGGGAGGCCGCCTACTGCGCGTCGAAGTTCGCGCTCTGCGGCTGGAGCGAGTCGATGGCCTTGGACCTGTGGCACACCGGGGTCGGCGTCCGCCTCATCCTCCCCGGGGCGATCGCCACCGAGATCTGGGACCAGCCCGACAACGACCCGCCGCTCTACGACGGCGAGCTCGAACCGGTCGAGACGGTCGCGTCGGGGATCGTCGCCGCGATCACCGGCGACGAATTCGAGCACTATCTGCCCGACATGAAGGCGATCGCCGAATTCAAGACCGCACACGTCGACGACTTCTTCGTCGGGGCGATGGCCTTCGCCGACGAACGTTCCTGAGACCCCAGCTGTCAGGAGCGGCGGGCGCGGGCGACCTCGAAACAGCCGACCGCTGCCGCAACCGAGACGTTCAACGATTCCAGTCGACCCTCGATCGGAATGCGTGCAACCAGATCGCACCGTTTGCGGACCAGGCGGGACAGCCCCCGCCCCTCGGCTCCCAGGACCAACGCCACCGGGGCGTCGAGACCGTCGAGTTCCCAGATCGTGCGTGGCCCGGTCATGTCGAGCCCGACCGTGACCACACCGGATGATCCGAGATCGTTGATCGCGGTGGGAAGGCCGCCGACGACGGCGAAGGGGAGATACTCCACCGCTCCGGCGGCCGTCTTGGTGACCGACGGGCTGATGTGCGCCGCCCGATGCCGGGGCAGGACGACACCGGTCACCCCGGCGCAGACCCCGCTGCGGAGCAGCGCGCCCAGGTTGTGCGGATCGGTGACCCCGTCGAGTACCAGCAGGAACGGGACGGTCCCGTCATCGCTTCGACACAGCTCATCGAGCGGGACCGATTCGATCGGTTCGGCGCGGGCGATGATCCCCTGTGGCGCGTCGGTGCGGGCGAGGTGGTCGAGCTTCGATCGTCCGATCTGACGGATCGGGACGTGAGCCTCGTCGGCCAACTCGATGATCTCGTCCAGGATGTCCGCGGCGTCCACGTCAGCCGACACCAGAATCTCCCGGGTCCGGCGGCGACCGGCGATCAGCAGTTCACGCACCGCCTGGCGGCCTTCGACCTGGTCCCCCCCGATACCGGACGACGCCCGGCCGTGGCTGCGGAGGTCTGCGCGCATCGCCGGATCGGCCCGTTTCGACCCGGCGCCACCACGGCCCTTGCGTGCACCGCCGGAGTTGTCCACCCGGCTCCGACCGCCGGCCCGTGCCGATCCACGCGACGGCGAGCCCCGTTTGGCACTGCGGCGGTCCGGCGCGCCCGACGGTGCGACCGTCCCCCCGGGACCTGCCGCCACGGCCCGAACCTTTCCCCTTCGAACCACCTCGACCCGGTCGCGGCGCGCTCATCGCGACAACACCGCCACCGCGAGACAGCCGATTCCTTCCCGCCGGCCGAGCGCGCCGAGCGCTTCGGCCCGCCGCCCCTTCACGCTCACCGGCGCCCCGACGGCCCGTGACAACGTGGCTTCCATCGCGGCCTTCGCGGGAGCGATGCGCGGCGCTTCGGCGATCACCGAGCAGTCGACGTTGCCCACATTCCATCCCTGGTCGCCGACCATTGCGGCCACTCGGGCCAACAGCTCGATGCTGTCCGCGCCCATGCTCGACGCATCGTCCTCGGGAAAGTGGGCGCCCAGGTCACCGAGTGCGGCTGCACCGAGCAGCGCTTCGGCACAGGCGTGCGCGACCACGTCACCGTCGCTGACCGCCTCCAGCCCCGGTCCGTCGAAGCGCTGTCCACCCAACACGAGGATCCGCGTGGCATCCTCGCTGAACCGGTGGATGTCGAACCCCTGCCCGACGCGGATGTCTCTCACCGGACCTCGCCCGGTCGATGGGTCTGGCCTCCGGAAGAAGGGTTGGGAAGTTCCACCTCGTCCAGGCGACCCGACTCGGAGGCCAGGACATCGGCGATCACGAGGTCGATCGGGTCGGTGATCTTCAGGTTGGCGCGATCGCCGGGAACCACCACGACAGACCCACCGGACGCGTCCACCAGTGACGCATCGTCGGTCGCTTCGGCGTCGGCGCGGGCGTGCACCTTGCGCAGCACCGCTGCATCGAACGCCTGCGGGGTCTGGACGGCGACGAGTTCGTCACGTTCGGCCCCCAGCGGCTTGCCGTCACGTCGGCGCAGCGTGTCGGTCACGGCGACGCCCGGCACGGCCGCGTCCGCCCCGGCTTCCACGGTCGTGATCACCTGGCTGAACAACTCGGGCCCGGCCAGCGGGCGCGCGGCGTCGTGGACGACGACGACCGTCGCGTCCTCGCCGACGGCGGCAAGGCCGGCCCGCACCGATTCCGACCTGGATGCCCCACCGGCGACGATCACGTCGGCCACGGGCTCGGGACGATCGACCAGTCGCTCGGGCACCACCAGGATCACCGTGCCGCAACTCGCCCGCGCCGCGCCGAGCGCAAAGTCGAGGACCCGACGGCCGCGCAGTTCTCCGTACTGCTTCAGGCCACCGAAGCGAAGCCCGTCGCCCGCCGCGACGACGATTGCCGCGCTGGTCGGATGAGCGGGGACTCCGCTCCCTGTCATGATCTCGGTTGCCGAGCGATGCGCCCGGGGAGGTGACGCCGTCGGCGCTGCATCTGGAACGTCCGGTTCTGCCGCGATCGGAATGGCCGAGGCTATCGTGTCGGGGCCCCGGCGACACGACATCGGCACGTGGACGGCAAGGTCGCGATCGACCGGTAACATTCGTCACATGGTCGACACGACGACGTTGCAGTCCATCGAGCTGTTCGCCCCCTTCAGTGAGGACGAGATCGCGACACTCGCCGACTCCGCCAGCACCCAATCGTTGAAGCGCAACGACATGCTCTTCACCGAGGGCGACGTGCCCGACAGCCTCTTCGTTGCGATCAGCGGCCGGATCGCAATCGTCAACAAGTCCGTCGACGGTCGTGAGTCGGTCATCGCACTCATGGAAGCGGACGATCTCTTCGGAGAGATGGGCCTCTTCGATGACGAGGGCCGTTCCGCTGCGGCCCGGGCCCTCGAACCGTCCCAGGTCATCCGGATCCCCTACGTGCCGGTTCGCCGAATCTACTCGGAGCGTCCGCAACTGCTCTGGGAGGTCGTGCGATTGTTGGCGCGTCGCATCCGGGTGACCGACACGGCACTGGCCGATTCGGTGTTCCTGGATGTCACCGGTCGGACGGCGAAGCGCCTCCTCGAGCTGGCCGGCGACGCAGACGAGTTCACGCTGCCGGTCACCCAGGAAGAACTCGCCGGAATGGTCGGCGCGTCACGTGAGCGAGTCAACAAGGCGATCGCCAGTTTCGTACGCCTCGGGTGGATCGAGCAGAGCGACCGGCGCTACCGGTTCCTCCGTCGCGAAGAACTCGAGCGTCGATCGAGCTGAGCGGTCCGCTTCGCCCGGTCGCACCGGGTGCGCTGCTCAACCGTAGCGTTCGATGATGCTGGCTTCGGCCAGGTGGGAAAGTGCGTCGGCCACCGTCCGGGCGCGCACGGCGCCCATACCCTCCACACGCTCGAGGTCCTCTGCCTCGGCGCGCAACAGCTTGTGCAGCGGCCCGAAGCGTTCGACCGTCCGGTCGATGAGGGGCGCCGGCAGGTGGGGGATGCGTGACAGCATCCGGTAGCCCCGAGGTTGGAGCACGGCGTCGAGGTCTCCGGCACTTTCTTCCAGTCGGAGTCCTTCGGCGACGGTGTCGAGATCCACGAGTTGCGCGGTCTGCAGGGACTCCAGCACACCCAACGCGTCACGGACCGACCATCCCGGCTCGTCGGGCAGATAGTCGCGCAGCACCAGTTCCCTGGCGTCGACCACGCCGCCCATCAGCTCGATGAGCTGGAGGCGCACCATGCGACCGTCGGTGCCCAGCTCGTTCACGTAGCCCTCGACCTCCTCGGCGATCCGCACCACCATTTCGGCCCGCTGCAACACACTGGCGACGTCGCGAAGGGTGACCAGATCCTGGACTTCCAACGCGGAGAGTGACGCCAACAGCGAATCATGGCGGCTCCGGTAGCGTTCGAGCGCCTGGAGCGCCTGGTCGGCTCGTGCCAGGACCCGCGGAATCGGATCCAGCGGATACTTCTCGTCTCCCTGGTAGATCGTGATCGTCGCCATTCGCTCGGAAACCGACAGCACGGGGACCGTCAGCGAACGTGCCACCCGTTCGGCGGTACGGTGCCGGGTACCGGTTTCGGTGGTCGGCACGCTGGGGTCGGGGACCAGTTGCACGTTGGCCCGCATGATACGGCCGAGGTCCTCGGAGAGAATGACCGCACCGTCCATCTTGGCGATCTCCGAGAGCCGTTGCGGGCTGAACTGTGCATCGAGCTCGAGACCACCCGAACAGACGCTCAACACGTCGGGACCATCGCCGAACACGATCAACGCGCCCATTCCCGCGCGCAGGATCCGGTTCAATCCCTCGCGGAGCGGTTGCCCCGGCGCCACCGATGCGATGGCACGTTCCAGCGCCTCGCTCCGATCGGTAGCCACCGCGCCATGGTACCCGCGGCGAACCGGCGCCGGCCACGGGCGTTCTCACACCGCCTGCACCGGCCGATCCGTCGGGCGCGGGCTCCGGTTCGAGGGGCCCGTCGGCGCTACGGGGAGGGGCGTCGCTCGAGGTCCCCGATGCCCGACCGACCGACGCGCACCGGCACCGCATGCCCGAACACCACCGCGAGCGCCTCGCCGAGATCGGCCACCCGATGCACGTCGAGGCCCACTGCACCGACATCACCCGGGGTTGCCGGCCGGGACGATCGCCCTGGTGAAGCCCAGGCGGGCCGCCTCACGGAGAGCGACGCGCGACCAGGGGGACCTGGCGGATCTCGCCGGTCAGTCCCACCTCACCGCAGACCACGAGTCCGGGGTCGACCGGGAGCTCCAGCGCCGCCGACATCACCGAGAGCGCGACCGCGAGGTCGCCGCCGGGCTCGCCGATCCGCACGCCACCCACCACCGAGACGTAGACGTCACCGTCGACTCCTGTCCGACGGTTCAACACGGCCAACACCACTTCGAGACGCTTGCGTTCGACGCCCTGGCAGACCCGTGCGGCCGCACCACCTTCACGGCGGGTGACCAGTGCCTGCACCTCGGCGAGCACGGTCCGCCGACCTTCGATCACCGGGAGCACCACCGATCCCGGGGCCGTCCCACGTCGGTCGCCGAGAAAGCGAACGCCGACATCATCGACCCCTTGCATCCCGTCGCCTTCGAGGGTGAACACGCCCACCTCGCCCGTGGGCCCGTAGCGGTGCTTGTCGGCCCGCAGCAGGCGCAGACCGTGTGGCGCGTCGGCGTCGAAGGAGAGCACGGTGTCGACCAGGTGCTCCAGGGCGCGGGGACCGGCGATCGCGCCGTCCTTGGTCACGTGCCCGATCAGCACGCAGACCACGCCCTCGGCGCGTGCCACCTCCGCCAGGCGCTGCGCGCACGCCCGTACCTGGGCGACCGAACCCGGCGCCGAAGGCAGCGACGGGTCCTCCACGGTCTGGATCGAGTCGACCACGACCATGCCGGCCCGCTGATCGATGATCGCCTCCCGGACCGCGTCGACGGCCGCGTCGGCATCGACCATGCAGCGACGGCCCCGAGGTGAGACCGAGGCGTGTGGCCCGCCGTCGCACCTGCGCCGGGCATTCCTCGGCGGCCACGTACAGCACCGGGCCGGTCGCACCCGTGCTCGCGAAGTGGGCGGCCATCTGGAGCGCGAGCGTGGACTTGCCGATGCCCGGTGGGCCGGCCAACAGCGTGACCGAACCGGCGATGAGGCCTCCTGCCAGCACGCGGTCGACCTCTGCCAGTCCGGTCGAGCAGGCCTCGCCGGCCGCCTCGTCGACCGAGTCGAGCCGACGGGGCCCTCCACGTGCGGACCCCGCCCGGGCCACGCGGGGACGCACCTGCCGGGTCCGCTCGACCAGCGTGTTCCATTCGCCACAGCCGCCACAGCGACCACTCCAGCGCGGGGCACTCGCCCCACAGGACGAACAGCAGAACTCGAGACGTGTCCGGGAGGTCATGACGGTCATTGTTCCCGCCGGGTGGGACAGTATTGCTGTGCCTACCTTCGAGTTCGGGCGGCCTGCGGCCTACTCACTCGGGCTTCGCCACCCGGGTCTCACCACACCCGCTGCTCCGCCTGGCGGCCATGCCTACCTTCGAGTTCGGGCGGCCTGCGGCCTACTCACTCGGGCTTCGCCACCCGGGTCTCACCACACCCGCTGCTCCGCCTGGCGGCCATGCCTACCTTCGAGTTCGGGCGGCCTGCGGCCTACTCACTCGGGCTTCGCCACCCGGGTCTCACCACACCCGCTGCTCCGCCTGGCGGCCAGGCCTACCTTCGAGTTCGGGCGGCCTGCGGCCTACTCACTCGGGCTTCGCCACCCGGGTCTCACCTCACCCGCTGCTCCGCCTGGCGGCTGCGCAGCGTCACGAGTGGCGACGACGGAAGGCAAGACCGACAACCACCAGGCCCGCCAGCAACGCGGCCACCACGGCGGCCGCCGCGATCACCGCGGTCCAGTGGGTGCGGGTGGCGTGCACGTCGATCGATTCGGGCGCGGCGCCCAGGTGGGTGGTCGCCCCGACCGTCTCGTTGTCCATGGACCCGTTGCCCATCTCGCCGTGCCACTCCAGCTCCTTGGACGGCGTGATCTGGAGTCCGACCACCAGATCGTCGCCGTGGGGCACCGTGCCGCCCGAGTCCGCCACGGTCTGCGAAAGCGACTTGCCGAGTGACTGCTCGAGCGCCCGGTCGCCGAACGTGTCGAGCCCCTTGGACAGATCGGCCGTCCCCCGCACGCCGAGTGAGGTCTTGAAAAGCGACGACGATCTGGTCAGACGCAGCTCTCGGAACGGGCCGTTCGGGCCACTCAGACTCGCCAGGATCCGGTTCGCCTCCTCGGGGTCGGCGAAGGGACGTCGCAAGTGGACCTCGACGTTTCCGGCCGGGACCACACTCGAGCCACGATCACCCAGCCTCCGCATCACCGACCGCTGCGGTGCCGGTCCGATGACCGTCCACCCGGCCCGCTTCAGATCGGCGACCGCGAGGATCTGGGACAGGTCGCCGACCTGGGCCGCGGCCTGCCCGTCCAGGATCACGTCGACCGTGACCGAGCCGGAACCGTCCGGTTTCACGTCCAGCCGGACCATCGCCGTCGTCTTGCAGCCGACCGCCGCAAGCGTGCACAGCACCGCCAGCGCGCACAGCCTCAGCCTCCGCACGCGCGGCACCCCGAATCGGGCGTCGGGGAGCCGCCCGCGGCGGACCGATGACAATGTCTTCGACGACGGGCTCGGTCAGCCGTCCCCGGACGGCGCGCCACCCGTTCCCGCCAGCTCTTCGACCGCTGGCGGTTCGAAGCCCTCGACCGAACGGAACGTGACCATCTTCTCGCCGGTGGTCGACTCGGGGTCGTCCTCGACGTCGACCACGACGGTCTCGCCTGCGTGGAACTGCTTCCACAGCAGCCGTTCGGACAGCGGGTCCTCGACCAGGCGTTGGATCGCCCGACGCAGCGGACGCGCCCCGAGCTGCGGGTCGTAGCCCCGCTCGGCGAGATGCACCTTGACCGCGTCGGTGAGCTCCAGGCCGATGCCCTGGTTCTCGAGCTGGGAGGTCACCCGGCGGATCATCAGGTCGACGATCTCGGTGACCTCTTCCTTGGACAGCTCGTGGAACACCACGGTCTCGTCCACCCGGTTCAGGAACTCGGGCTTGAAGTGGTCCTTGAGGGCCTCGTGGGCCTTCTCCTTCATCCGGGTGTAGGTGATCGACTCGTCCGCCTTGCCGAATCCGACGTTCGCCTTGCGCAGATCCTTGGTCCCCAGGTTCGAGGTCATGATCAGCACGGTGTTCCGGAAGTCGACGCTGCGGCCCTGCGAGTCGGTGAGGCGGCCCTCCTCCAGAATCTGGAGCAGCGTGTTGAACACGTCCGGGTGGGCCTTTTCGATCTCGTCGAAGAGGACCACGCTGAAGGGCTTGCGCCGCACCGCCTCGGTGAGCTGGCCCCCTTCGTCGTAGCCGACGTAGCCCGGAGGTGAGCCGACGAGCCGCGACACGGTGTGCTTCTCCATGTACTCGGACATGTCGAGCTGGATGAGGCTGTCCTCGTCGCCGAAGAGGAACTCGGACAGCGTCTTGGCGAGCTCGGTCTTGCCCACGCCGGACGGGCCCAGGAAGATGAACGAACCGGAGGGGCGCTTGGGGTCCTTCAGGCCGGCACGGGTGCGCCGGATCGCCTGGGACACCGCCTTGATCGCGTCCTGTTGGCCGATGACCCGCTTGTGGAGCTCGTCCTCCATCCGGAGCAGCTTGGCGGTCTCCTCCTCGGTGAGCTTGTAGACGGGGATGCCCGTCCAGATCGACAGCACCTCGGCGATGGACTCCTCGTCCACCTCGTCGAACAGGTCGACGCCCGAGGACTTGATCTCGGCCTCCTTGGTCTCCTTCTCGGCGAGGAGCTCCTTCTCCTTGTCGCGCAGCTGCGAGGCCTCCTCGAAACGCTGGGCGTCCACGGCCTCCTTCTTCTGCTGCTGGACCTGCGCGAGGGAGTTCTCGAGCTCCTTGAAGTCGGGCGGGGTCGACATCCGCTTGATCCGCAGACGACTCCCGGCCTCGTCGATCAGGTCGATGGCCTTGTCGGGCAGGTGCCGGTCGGAGATGTAGCGGTCGGCCATGTTGGCCGCCGCGACCAGGGCCTGGTCGGTGATCGTGACCCGGTGGTGGGTCTCGTAGCGGTCCCGCAGTCCCTTCAGGATCTCGATGGTGTGGGCCACCGACGGTTCCTCGACCTTGATCGGCTGGAAACGCCGTTCGAGGGCCGAGTCCTTCTCCAGGTGCTTGCGGTACTCGTCCAGGGTGGTCGCCCCGATGGTCTGGAGCTCACCCCGGGCCAACATCGGCTTGAGGATGCTGGCCGCGTCGATGGCCCCTTCGGCGGCGCCCGCGCCGACCAGGGTGTGCAACTCGTCGATGAACAGGATGATGTCCCCGCGGGTGCGGATCTCCTTGAGCACCTTCTTGAGGCGCTCCTCGAAGTCACCCCGGTACCGTGACCCGGCCACGAGGGCTCCGAGGTCGAGCGTGTAGAGCTGCTTGTCGTGCAAGGTCTCGGGGACGTTGTCGACGGCGATCGCCTGGGCCAGGCCCTCGACGATCGCGGTCTTGCCCACGCCGGGCTCCCCGATGAGCACCGGGTTGTTCTTGGTGCGCCGCGACAACACCTGCATGACCCGTTCGGTCTCGCGGGCCCGACCGATGACCGGGTCGAGCTTCTTGTCACGGGCGAGTTGGGTCAGGTTCCGGCCGAACTGGTCGAGCACCATCGAACCCGATGCACTCGGGTCGCCGCTGCCGCCGGCCGTGGCCCCGGCCTTGTCCGGGTCGACGCCACCTTCGGCGCCACCGGCCCCCGAGAGCAGTTGGATGACCTGTTGCCGCACCCGGGAGAGGTCGGCTCCGAGCTTGACGAGCACCTGGGCGGCGACACCCTCGCCCTCGCGGATCAGACCGAGCAGGATGTGCTCGGTGCCGATGTAGTTGTGACCGAGCTGCAACGCCTCACGAAGCGACAGCTCCAGCACCTTCTTCGCCCGCGGCGTGAAGGGGATGTGTCCGCTGGGTGAGGAACCACCGTGACCGATGATCTCCTCGACCTGGCTGCGCACGGCCTCGAGCGAGATGCCGAGCGATTCCAGCGATTTGGCGGCGACGCCCTCGCCCTCGTGGATGAGTCCGAGGAGGATGTGCTCCGTGCCGATGTAGTTGTGGTTCAACAGGCGCGCTTCTTCCTGCGCCAACACGACCACTCGGCGGGCCCGGTCTGTGAAACGTTCGAACAAGGTGGCCTTCTCCCTTGGAAAGGAAACGTCCTAAGAGTGTACCCGCCATTGCCAACGCGCCCTCATGATCTTTGCCACGTCCCGGTCCGACCTCGTCCTTCGCGCCGATCGGCACGGTCCCGACCGGTCCGAACCGGTAGGTTCGTGGCGCGGATCCGACGGATCGCCCGCCCGACGACCAGACGCCGGAGGCCACACGTTTCGTGACAGAGCACACCGTTGCCCGACCATCCGGGGACGTCCGCGTCCAACTTCCGCGGGTCGAGACCGCACTGGCCCAGGCCGTGCAGACCGACGATCCGTTGCTCTCCGAGATGGCGTCGCATCTCATCGTCGCGGGAGGCAAACGGCAGCGCCCGCTCGTGGCGCTGGCCGCGGGCGCCTGCGCGCCCGACTTCGCCGGGGGCGACCTCGACCAGCGTGTGGTGCTCGGAGCGGCCTCGGTCGAGCTCGTCCATCTCGGCTCGCTCTACCACGACGACGTCATCGACGAGGCCGAGATCCGTCGCCGATCCGACAGCGTGAACGCCCGTTGGGGCAACCTGCGCGCCATCCTGGCCGGGGATTTCCTGCTGGCCCGTGCGTCGGAGATCGCCGCCGGGCTGAGCACCGAGGTGGCCCGGCTGCTGGCGGCCACGATCACCCGGCTGTGCGAAGGTGAGATCGGCGAGCTGCGCACCGCTTGGAGTCCGGATCGGACCGAGGCCGAGTATCTGGCCTCGATCGGCGGCAAGACCGCTTCGCTGTTCGAGGCCGCGGGCCGGATCGGCGCGCTCACCAGTGGCCAGGACGAAGCACGGGTCGACGCGTTGGGCCGGTTCGGGTGGTGTTACGGCATGGCGTTCCAGATCGCCGACGACATCCTGGACCTCACGTCGACGGCCGAGGAACTGGGCAAGCCGGCCGGACACGATCTGGTCGAGGGGGTGTATTCGTTGCCGGTGATCCGGGCGCTGCGCGGTCCCGATGGCGCGGCGCTGCGCGACCTGCTCGGATCTCCGATCGAAGGCGAAGAACTGGACAGGGCACGGCAGCTGGTGCTCGCGGGGGACGCGATCGACCAGGCACGCGACGAGGCGGGGTCCTGGGTGTCCCGGGCGACGGACGCGTTGACCGAGTGCATGGATCAGCCGGCGAGCCACACGCTGGCCGCGATCGCGGAGGCGGTCCTGGAAAATCTCGACTAGTGCCGCGACGGGTGCCCTGCGAACCCGCGGCCGGGTCTCTGGACCATGCGCCTGCTGCTCGTCCGCGACACGCTGCGTGCCCGGCCGAGGCCGCAGCGCCCCTGACGGCTCGTTTCCCATCCGGCCGACCGGGCCGACCGCACTGATGCCGGTCCGGAGTCATCGATGTGCACGTCCAGGTCAGCGGGAACGCTTCAACAGTGGAACAACCGACCCCGCGAGAGGTTCAGCCGGCCGGAGCGGGCTGGGCAGTCGGCCGCGGATCCCGCGTATTCGAGTTCCGCCCCCGATTCCGGCTCCCGCCCGGGCACGCAATGACGGAGGCGCCAGCGTGTTCCAGGCGAAGGGGATGAACTTCCCCACCGCTGCGTTCCAGACCCGGTACGTGTGTGCTCCCGGGACGATACGGAGCTCGGTGTGGATGCCGTCACGTTGCGCGTGGCGTGCTTGGGCGACGATCGACCGGCGCACGGGGTCCTGGTCACCGACGATGAACATCGCCGACAGCCGCGAGCGCAGCGTCCCGTCGAGAAGCAGGTTCGGGTCATAGGAAGCCTGGCGTGCGCGGCTTCCTCCGAAGAGGTCATGCAATGTCGCACCGGCAGCACCGATCGATTGCCTCGGTTCCCCGCTGAAGTCCCCCACAGCGCCGAAATCCACGGTATGGCGCAGCGCGATCGCCAGTGCGCATGTCCCACCCTCCGAAAGCCCCGCGATGCCCCAACGACTGGGGTCGGCGCTCACACCGAAGTGACGCTCCAGCGTGCGCCGGACATCGACGAGCGCGTAGGTTTCGGACAGAGATCCGGGCCGGTCGACGCACTCGGTGTCACCGGTGAACGACCCGTTGTCGTCAACCATCGCGAACACTGGTGCGTAGCCGTTGTGGGACGCTGCGAACGCATCCGCCGACGTCTGGAGGCCGGCTCCCCGCAGCCATTCGGTCGGACTCGAGGGTGTCCCGTCGAGAAGTTCGACGACCGGCAGGTGCCGCCGTTGAGGTCCCCACCAGGCGGGAGGCAGATAGACCCAGCCCCGTTGAGCAGCAAAATGCGACGACACCGGGTCGTAGCGCTCGGGAAGTACCAGACCGTGGCCGACCGGGTGCACGGTCACGGGCCAACTGCGGTGATGTTCAGCGGGACGGGCCACCGAGGCGACCGCAGCAGCCTGGAATGCGCTGGCCTTGTCGGTGGGACGCGACCCGAAGAGGCCGCCGACGGTGGGGATGTAATAGAAATACGCGTTGAACAACACCAGGGCCATGACGACGCTTGCAGGTACCGCCACGACGGCGAGCACACGGGAGCGGCGGCGACCGGATCGCCAACCCAGGAAAGCCCAACCCAGTGTGAAAATCGCTCCGCCGAGCCAGATCTGGCTGAACCACGGAAGTGCAGGAACGAACAGATCGTGCACCGCACCCTCATGTGCGATGAAGGCGGCGATGCCTCCGCTCGCCGCACCGACTGCGACCACCTGCTGCACCCGTCGACGGGTGAAGGGGAACAGCGAGGCGACGATGACACTGACGGCCGAGGCAACGACCATCCACACGAACGGGCCGCTCACCAGGGAGGTGCTCACCACGGAATTCTACGCGGCTGATTTCCGATCGCGGCCGGGCCCGGTTCAGCCGTTCTTCAGCTGACCACGGCGAGCTGCGTGGCGGCGTTGTCGGCGGCGTCGGCGCCGTCGACCACACCTTCGAGGAAGTCCAGGATGGTGGCGTTGAAGACCCCGGCCTTTTCCACCATGAACCCGTGGGCGCCCCCGTTGACCACCGCCAGCCGGGCTCCCGGGATCAACTCGGCGAGTTCCTCCGAATCGCCCAACGGGGTGAGCACGTCCTGGCTGCCCACGATCACCAGGGTGGGCAGGTCGATGCTCGTCAACTCGACGCGGATGGCGTCGTCCATGGCGAGGATCGCGTCGATCTGGGCGACGAACGCCTCGGGGGAGATGTCGAACGCGACCGGTCCGAACAGCCGCATCGCCGGCCAGAAGCGGCGCAACGACCGGCTCCCCACGAGCCAGCGCAGACCGTCGCCGAGAAAGGCGCGCATGCCTTTGGTCCTGGCGACCTCGGCCCACTGCTCGAGCAGTTCGACACGCCAGGGATGGTGGTGACATGCCGTGCAGGACAGCACCAGCGAGCGGACCCGCCCAGGATGGCGGACCGCCAGGATCTGTGCCAGGCACCCGCCCATCGACACGCCCACCACGTGCGCTGCGTCGATCTCCTCGGCATCCAACACGGCGACGAGATCGTCTGCCATGACCTCCAGGTCGTAGGGCCCGTCGGGCACGTCGCTCCGCCCGGCACCACGGTTGTCCGGGGCGATGCAGCGGAAGCGGCCCCCGAAGGGGAAGCGTTGCAGCAACCAGCCTCCGCTGTCGGCCCCGAGACCCTGGATCAACAACAACGGCTCTGCATCGGTACGGCCGAAACGCTGATAGCGGATGCGGGTTCCATCCGCGACGGTCACCTCGGGCATCTCAGGACCCACTTTCGGTTCGGTCGGCTTCCGACGCCCCCGCGGACACGCCCGGGAGGAGCGAACCCACCCACCGCCTCGACGAACGTCCCCGGAGCTCGTGGAGGAGTCCGGCGAGGTGGTCGGCGACCCCGACGGCGACCTCGCCCACGGCGCGTGGACCGGGCGCCCCCCGGGCATGGACGGCCGGGCCGATCGCGACCGTCCACGTCCAGCCGATCTCGCGTCCGCACACGGCCACGGGGATCACCGGAACCCCGGCCCGCACCGCGGGTTCGAGCAGTTCGATGGGCAGGTTGCCGGCACGGTTGCGCACGAGCTCCCGGCGGGTCGGGACCAGGACGAACTCCCCGACACGCAGCGCGGCGTCGACCTCGTCGACGCGGGGTGGCAACGCTCCGAAGCGCCGGGTCCAGCCTCCGATCGGCTCGACGTCGAACCCCCCGGCGGGGCGCACGAAACGCCCCGTCGCACGCAGAATGCCGACCGCGGCGACCGCCGGTTCGGAAAACCCCAGGCGACGGTTCGCTACCAGCAACGCCGGCCCCTCCCCGGGGAGGTTGTCGAGTCCGGTCACTCGGATCCGCCAGCGCAGCGCTCCGAGGCGTCCGACGAGGCGGGTGGCGTCCGGGTCGAGCCCCCACGGGTCGAGCTCGTAGGTGCCACCGAGCCGCCGTTGCACCAGGGCCAGCGGCCCGGTCGGACTCGACTCGACCCGACCGACGTCGAGGGTGGTCACCGACGCGGTCATGCGGCGGGGTCGTCGGCGACGGGAAGGTATTCGACCGGGGCGAAGTCGTGGACTTCGGCGAGGATGTCGCGAGCCGACCGGGTGGGGGCGACTCCCAGCAGGGCACGGCATCGTCCACCGTCGGCACACCGTCCGCGGGTGAGTGACTCGCGCAGGTGCTCGGGCAATGGGGCGCCGGCCATCTCGGCCGCCCAACCCGCGGCCCGCCAGCCCGCACCTGCGAGCGGCATGGGGATCCGCCCGCCCAGTCGGGCCGCCTGATAGGCGCTGACCACGCCCGGCGCCACCACGTTCACGGGCGAGTCCGTACGGCCCAGGGCGGCGGCCACGATCGCGTCGGCGGCGTCCTCGGCGTGCACCATGGCAAAGGTCGGCTCGGCGAGCGCGGGAACGGGCACGACGCCAAGACGCAACACCCGGCTCAGCGGGCTGGGCGTGCGCGCCCCCACGACCGATGCGAAGCGGAGCGGTGTGACCGCGACGTCCCGCTGTTCGGTGAGCGCCCCGCAGAGCTGCTCCACCTCCAGCAGCGAGCGGCCGAAGGCGCTGGTCGGCTCGGGGAGGGTGTCCTCGTCCGGCAGCATCGGCCCGCCCCGCCGGCGCCCGTACAGCTCGATCCCGGAACGGACCACGACGGTCGTGGTCGACGCGGACCGGCCGAGTGCGCCGATCAGGCTGGTGGTGCCCGCGATCGTGGCCTTCCCCGCGGCCAGGGGTGCGAGGCGGGCGTGGGGTTCGTAGATCCCCAGGTGGCACACGACGGTGGGGTCGACGTCCCGGACGAATGCGGCCAGGCCATCGGTGTCGGCCGGGCTGATCCAGCGGAAGGTGGCATGCCGCAACCGGCGCCGGGGCGGATCGAGGTCGTAGCCGGCGACCAGCTCCACGTCGTCGAGCGCCTCGAAGCGCTGGGCGACCAGGGTCCCCAGTTGCCCCCCCATGCCCGAGATGAGAACTCGCATCACCAGAGTTCCTAGCTGATGCGCCGGGTGCCACCCCAACATTTCCCCCGCATCCCCTCCCCACCTCCCTCCCCTTCCGAAATTTGCACGACGGTGCTGCGCTGGGCGGTCTGACGGGAAATGTTTCGGATCTTCGGCAAGCGGCACCCCGACGATCCTCCGCCGATGTCACCCCTTGGGGCATGAGCTGGGACTTCACAACGACGTGTCGGCCACGACGCGTTCCAGCGTGCGACGCCCCATCGTGTGCATCGGCAGGTTGGTCTCCGCGTAGTACCACACCGCTCCCATCGACTGTTCGAACGCCCACGCCTTGCTGCGTTCCCACTCCAGGTCGTCCGGGGCCAACGCGGACCGGAACGTGGCGCGACGCTCGTCGTCCAACAGATGCCAGGCGGCGATGAGGTCGAGCGCCGGGTCGGCCGGTCCGAAGCCACCGCAGTCGAGGACCCCGACCAGTCTGGCGTCGGCGACGAGTACGTTGCTCGGCGTCAGATCGCCATGGGACATCACGTCCGCCGCCGCCCGGGGCAGTTCGACGAAATGCTCCCAGAGTGTCGACAGCCTCGGGACGTCGAGCAGACTTCGGCTCCGCTCGAGACACGTGCGCACCCAGCTGTCGTGGGCGCGCAGGTCGCCGCCCCTCCAACCCCGTTCGAAGGTGCGACCGGCCGTGTCGGTTTCCCGAAGTGCCGTGATCAGCGCCGCCAGGTCGAGAGCGAAAGGCGTGCTGCCGGCAGCGGCGCCGTCCTCGGCGACGGCGCCGGGGAGCCAGGTCTGCACCGACCAGGGCAGGGGATATCCGGCGCCGGGATTGCCGATCGCGACGGGCCGGGGTCCGGGGAACGGCGACGATCGCACGAACTCGGCGCTCGCCCGTGCTTCGGCCTCCAGCGCGTCCCGTTCGGCTCCCGGATACCGGCGCCGCAGTGGGAAACGCGCTGCCAAGCGGTGACCGACCCGGAAGATCGCGTTGACCGTGCCACTCGCGTCGACCTTTCGGACCGGCTCGTCGCTCCACTCCGGGAACTGGCTCTTCACCAACCGACGGACGACGTCCTCGGAGACGGGGATCTCGTCGGAAGCGACGGCCATAGCGAGGATGTTCCCACAGTGCCGGGCCGATCCGAGCCGACGTTTCCACTGCCCGGCTCGGACCGCACGGGTCTTGCAGGGTCGTGCGGTGCGATCTGGCGGTTGCCTGCCGAAGCCTGCGCATGAATCGGCACGACTTCGACGCGCCGACACGCAATGATCGGTACTCTGGCCGAGACGACGATGTGCCGATCGGCGCATCCGGCGCAGCACCACCGTCGCGTGTCCGCCCGTGTTCGCGGGGCGAACCAGGAGTGAAAGCCTCGAATCTGTGACCCATCCGCCTCGTCGGTGATGCCAGGGGACCTCGATCGGTGAGCGAACGTGAGGCGATCGGCGCCGTCGCCACGTGTGGCTGCGTGGCTGGAGCGTGGGCCGCGGCGCGGCGCCGGGACATGAGGCCACGCGCCCTCACCGCAATCGTCGCCTGTTGCGTCCTGGCGGCCGCTTTCTCCGCCCGCCCGTTCACCTGGCCGTCAGCACCTCGACCGGCCGCGGCGCAGACGCCGACCGAGTCCACGATCGGCGCCAAGTGCACCGTGAGCGGGGGCGCGACCCCGACCGGCAGCGCGATCATCAGCCAGGCGATGGTGCCGGCCATCACCGGCTCGTCGCTGCCGCTGTCGCTCCCGGCAAGTGTGGAGGCGACCGGGCAGATCAACCCGGGCGGCACGGTGCACTACCGGACGACGCTCACCGCCGACACCCGCACCAGCCGGGCGCGACGCAACTCACCGTCACCTGGGATGCGCTCGACGGTGGAGCGCCCGCACCGCGCCAGGTCGATCTGACCACCGGCAACGTCTCGTTCACCGCCCAGGCGACGCGCAACGCCTGGGCGGGCGAGGTCGCGCAGCAGTACTTCTCCACGATCGCCGGTGCGTTGCGGGCCGCGGACCCCTACCACCTGTTCCTCGGTCCCCGGATGATCGCCCAGACGACGGGCACCCCGGTGCTGGAGGTGGCGGCCAAAAACGTGGACGCCGCGAGCTTCAACGACTACGCCATCCTGAATCGTCCCGGGTTTCATGCACCCTCGGGTGGTTGGGATTCGACCGGCTCCGCGGTCGGGTTGTTGGCATGGTAGGCCGTCTCGGCTTCGGCGGGTGGAATGCGGTCGAGGCGGTGCATGAGCCGGTGCTCGTTGAACCAGGCGGCCCATTCGGCGGTGATGAGCTCGACGTCGGCGAGGTTGCGCAGCGGGCCTCGCCGGAATGGTGAGTCGGCTCGGACACATTCGGTCTTGTAGAGCCCGATCGTGGTTTCTGCCAGGGCGTTGTCGTACGCGTCTCCGACGGTGCCGATCGAGGCGGCGAGACCTTCGAGCACGAGCGTCTCCGCGAAGTGCACCGCGGTGTATTGCGACCCCGCATCGGAATAATGAATTGCCTGGTCGACCCGGTGACCCTGGCGGGCACGCAAGGCAACGGCCTGGCGACGAGCGGATTCCACGAACTGGGTGATCTTCGAGGTCGAGGCTTCCCAGCCGATGATCCGCCCGGCGTACGCGTCGATCACGAACGCGACGTACACGAAGACGCCGGTGATCAACTTGACGTAGGTGAAATCAGCGACGAACAACCGATTCGGCGCGGGAACGCGGAACTGGCGATCCACCAGGTCCGGTGCCCGATCCGCGGCCGGGTCAGACACGGTTGTGCGCACCTTCTTCTAGCGGCGCACACCCTGCCAGCCATTGGCGGCCATGAGCCGTTCCACAGTGCAGCGGGCAACCTCGATGCCCTCGCGGCGCAGATGAGTCCACAGCTTGAGCGACCCATAGAGTGCCTCGGGCTTGCGGCGGCCAGCCTCGTCGGGTTCGTAGTAGCGGGCGAGCACTTCGGTGATCGTCGCGTCCCACAGGGCCCGCTTCGTTGGCGGTCGTGCCGCCCACGCGAAGAACGTTCTCGGGACGATCGTGGCGTCGTGCTCGGTGAGCACCCGGCAGATCGGAGCGACCCCGAAGGCGTCCCGGTGCGCGGCGATGAACTCGCACAACTCGGGTGTTTTCAGCAGCGTGATGTCCGCGGGTCGCTCTCCCGCACGAAGAAAGACGTCGCTGCTTTGAGGCTCTCGATCGTTTCCTCGAGCTCGTGGTTGCGTCTCTTCAACTCGCGGATTTCACGATTTTCCTCGGTGGTCACCCCGGGGCGGGTTCCCTGATCGACCTCGACCTGACGAACCCACTTGCGCAGCGTCTCAGCGGTCATCACCAACCGGGACGACACCGTCTTCATTGCCGCCCACTCCGAATCGTACTCGTCACGGTGGTCCAGCACCAGCCGGACCGCCTTAGCCCGGGTCTCACTGTCGAACTTCGTTGGCATTGCTCAAACCTCTCAAGAACAGAGGCATGCACCAAACCCGGGACGCTTCGCCCCGCTGAACCCCGACGACCCACAATGGGTCGACGGCCACGTGATACCCTCATCCCGTGCAAGCAAGGGGAATGCCCGGTCGGCCTCGTGCTGATCGTGAATCGTACGTGACGGCAAGCATACCGAGTTCCTTGATGCGTATCCCGAGATCACAATGCCACTCCCAGGGCCCCTGCCAACTACGGGGTCTCAAACTCCGGACCTACCAGGCCTTCCAACTTTGCGACAGCATCTTCCGGGTTCCAGCAAATTACAAACGAGGTTCGTGAATTGTTATACCCCGGGGTCCTACCAGCCTGGAGTGAAGTCACCCTGGGGCTTTGTTCGTTCTTGATCGGCGTCGCTGCTGTCGGCGCTGGATCTTCGCTAATATATGTGCGAACCCGACGCATCGTTCTCTCGATGGTGCTCGCAGTATGTTTCCTCGAAGCTCTTGTCTTTCTCAGTTCGGAAGCGTTATCTGCGGTTCACTCGTACACTCCGCTGAGCCTCGTGCTCCTCTGGTGGGTGTTGGCTATCGGAATCATCTTAGGTGCCGTACGGACCTCTGACGCATCTCTCTTTTTTGTAAATCTCCGCGTCGCGGTCTGCCGTAAGTGGTCACCGTCGGCGCTCGCGTTCGCCGCGATTCTTCTCGGCGTCGGTTCCCTACTCCTTATTACGGGACTATGGACTGCGCCAAATAACATTGATTCTCTCAATTATCACTTGCCACGGCTCATGCAGTGGCTCCAAGCAAGTCATATTGCTTCATTTGCGACTCCATATCCCGCTCAGGTCTATTTAGCGCCCGGCGCCGAACAACTAGGTTCTATCTTATTTGTGGCACTTCGCACAGACCATGCGATGTTTCTCGCGCAGTGGATTGCCTGGCTCTCGGTTGGTGGATCCGTCTACTATGTAGCGTCGCCGCGTCAGCATGTCGCGCCACCTCGGTGGGGTGGCGGCTCTCATTGCCCTACTTGCGCCTCTATTCATTGGCGAGGCCGCGACGACCCAGAACGATTTGATTGCTACATCGTTCGTCATGGCTGCCCTTGCGGTTCTTGTGGGTCGCCATGAGTTTCGAGACTTCGCCATTGTTGCCGTACCGGTACTGATCGGTTCGGCGGCCACGGTCAAACCGGTGACAGCAGTCTTCGCGATTCCTTTGGTGATTTGGTACATCGTACCGCTCTTGTGGCCTCGACCATCCGTCAGATCATTGCTATTGGCCTTCGCAGCAACTTGTCTTGCCATACTTGTGAACTATGGGTGGATTAGTCGGAATATGCAGGAATATGGCTCACCCACCGGACCAAATTTGGGATTGACCGTGACCGGCAATCACTTCGACAGCTGCAAGGGCGAATTTTTTTAGGAACTTGGGCTTCAACCTTGCTGTGCCTTCGCCGCGGGCAATTGATAGCGTTGAGGCAAGATTTTTGGGCCGCGTATCGACAGCCGTTTCAGGTGCGGCGGTAGATGACCCGCGATATGCTTTCAACAGGACCTATATTCTTGCATCTGAGCGCGACGAGGATCGCGCTGCAAATGTTGTCCAATTCGTGTTCGGCATTCTCGCGGCAGGCGTTTGCCTGGCATTTCGCGACCTGCGACGGAGATCATGGCCACTGGTAGTTACAGCTCTAACTGGATACTTGCTTTACAGCGGTCTGATTCGGTATCAGACGTGGGGCGGGCGCCTTATCGTGCCTCTCATCGCGCAGTGTGCGGTCTTCGTGGCGATCGCGTTGAGTGTGCTCAATGCTCGTCGCCAGCGGATTGCGGGTCTGATCGTGGTAGGCATCTGTATCGTCCAGGCAGGGCCATGGCTATTCGTGCAGAAATGGCGTCCCATTGTTGGGTCGGATTCCACGATAACGCGTGGTGACATCGGCGACCTGACGGCATCAGTATCGAGATCCAAAGCGGCGCAGTTCAGCGACGCACTTACGGCAATAAATAGTATTCAACCGCGTTCAGTCGGCCTCGCCGGCGCTTTTTCATACAGGCTTGAATACATATGGTGGCGCGATCTGCGCACACGAATCTGGCAGGCCCCCGCACATTTCGCACGTCTCCGCTCATGATGCGATGGCCGAATCGGGACCCGATGTGATCGTATATCCGTGGGATCGCGTGAGCACCGGGCCGCCCCCAGGCTACGTGCGGGTTGCGAACACGGGCATGCCGGTGTTCGTGAAATCCGCTATTGCAAGCGATCGTCACGTACCAGTGTCTTAGAAGCAGTTTGGAGAGTATGTGCGGGTCAGGGGCCTGATTGCGGACTTTTGGGTTGCTGATCGAATAGAGTCAAATGCATGGTATCGCATTTGGTGAGTCGTGCGGCGACACGGCGGAACGCGCACGAGGACACGACCGATGAAAAGTGGGAACTCACGGCTGGCTTGTCGGGCTCTACCGCGGCTGAGTGTGGTTTGCGGCCTCGGATTCTGCGGGTTGGCACGGTAGCCCATTTGATGCCGAGTCGGCCGATGAGTCTGCGCCGGTAGTTGTCGTGGTTGGTGAACCCGTGGCTGTTGCGTCGGACTTTCTCGGCGAGCATGTGCATGTTCTCCACGCGTCCGTTCGACGCGCCGCCGGTGCGGTGGTAGGCGAGGACCTCATCAGCCCAGCGGTCGATCGTTCTGGCGAGCCGGGTCAATTCGGGGATCTCGACCTCAGCGCAGTACTGGAAGAAGATGATCAGCCGCCGGCGTGCGTGGGCCTCGCTTGTGGCGGCGTAGACCTCGCCGAGGAGCTCTTTGGCGAGCCACGCGGCGGCGACTTCGCCGTCGGGATCACCGGCGCTCAGCGTGGCCAGGATGCCGGCGAAGCGGTCCTCGCTGAGCCGTTCGTAGCCCATCAGGATCGCTCGACGGATCCGGAACAGCGGGTCGCCTTTGCGACCTCGGTGGCCGAGGGTGTCTTGTTGGACTCGGCGGCGCACATCGTCGATCGCGGTGTTCGCGAGTTTGACCGCGTGGAAATGATCGACGACGCGTTGCGCGTTTCCCAGGTGCTCATCGAGTGCTTTGCGATAGCCCGCAGCAGGGTCCAAGGTGGCCAGGCTGATCCGGGCACACCAGTCGTCCCCTTGGGCTTCCAGCCAGTCGCCGAGGGTGTCCGCAGAGCGGCCCTTGAGCACCTCGATGAGCACGCCATGGTCCAGATCGAAGATCTGGGTGGTGAACGTCGTGCGATGCGTCGGGGTCGCGTTCGTGAACCGTTTCTCGTCCACTCCGATCGCCGTCACCTCATCCAGGCGGTGCTCATCATCGATCCGAGGGTCGGTGAACTCAGCGACGGCTTTGTTCGCGGTTGCCCATCCCACCCCGAAACAGGCTGCGGCGTGCGCGATCGAGGAACCCTCGATGTTCACCATGTCCGCAATCCGCGGTCGTGCCCGGCGGGTCAACGATGCACGCGGGACGGTCCCAGCCGAGGTTTCCAGCCACGTCCGTTTCGCACAATCCGGGTCGGGGCACCGCCAACGGCGTTTCGCCCACACCAGCACCACCGGGCGGCCGGCCACGGGAAGGTCCCGCACCGCTGTTGGCCTGCGCCCATGACCGACCGCCCGAACCCCACACACCGGGCAGCCCACCAGGTCGGCTTCGGTCTCCACGAACAGCCACCATTCGCCCTCGATGAGCTCCAGGACGCCGACCACGAACCCGGACAAGCCGACCAGCGCGGTTGCACCACCACTACCGTTGATCACGGACAAGGGTCTCTCCTTCAGCAGATGTCAGATACCTGCAGAATGGCGAGGCCCTTGGCCGCGCTTGTGGATCCCTATAGAAATCGGATCAGCTCACACCGCCCCACACTCCACCGCGGAGAGCCGGTCTGACTACGGAAAGCCGAGAATCCAGCTACCATCAATGGTCGATAACGCCCAGACCGCGCCAGGCATTTTGTCAGATGGGTCGACCTATCCTTGGGCCCAGCCAACCCACGTACCTGCGTTCGGATTCGAATTTCAGCGAGAACCATCGGGGGCGAAGGCAACTCAGGTCGCAGCCCAATTAACGCCCGAGAAGGTGTGTGCGGCTGGGACACCTGGAGTACGCAATCGAACCTTCCAGTATCCGGTACAATACGTAGTCCGTAGCGGCACATTGCCGAAATAGTTGGCTCCGACGCCGACGGAGCTGGGTGAAAGTGAATACCAGTTCCCATAGTTATCGGGGCAGGTGATAGCTTCGATCTCAGTCTGATAGGGAGCTGCACAGTAGTAATTGTACAGCGTGCTTCCGCCACCTGTGCCCGGGCCTGCATTGACAGCCGTACTACTCACCGAGGCGCTCCACTTATCAGTCGAGGAACAACCGCCGTAAAGTTGTCTAGATTCTGATGAGTGAAGGAACCGCTTTCCCAGGGGAGGAGCCTTGGCTCCATAGGACCCCAAAGGAGCAACATTCACAGCAGTTGCTGTGAGCGCGAGAAACCCCACAGTAGGCTTCTTCAAATGGGTCATGACTTGCTGAAGTCGATTCATGACTCTGCTAGGCCCTCCTCAGCGTCCTATCCTGCCGACACCAGGTCGGGTACATCTGACGAGATGACAGACTTGTCACCGTTCTCGGCTACTTCCACAATGCTCAGCTGATTCTGTTCTGGACCAAGCTGGTAATGGTGGTCCAGAAACACCGAGTGATCTCCAGAACCGAACATGCCAATTGGAAAGGATTGCTGTCCGGTGTCGATCGTACCCAATGTCTTGCCACTGGTCGGGTCGATCCGATCGAGAACAACACTGTCACCCCCTGATCCCGTCCCGTTGATGAACAGATGGCCCGTCGCATAGTTCCAGATCTGATCCAGTATCCGCTTGCCCGATCGTAGATCCTTGGCCACGCGCAGCGTCGATCCCTTGGCCCAATTCGCAATATCAACACTGTAGAGCTGTGCATCTTGCGTTCCGACGACAATGTGTGTCGAGTCGGGGGACCATGCGAGCGCTGTCTCGATATATCCAAACCTGTAATTCGGCGCCTTAGCAGGATAGGTGACCTGCCATGACCGTACTGTGCCGGTGGACATGTCTTTCACAATGAGGCGCTGTTCACCGCATTGGGCCACCTTTGAGGGTGCGTCTCCTGCTACCGATGCCGGTCCCAGGGAAAGATAGGCAAGGAATTTGCCGTCCGGGCTCTGCGAGGGTGAGTAACCGGCTCCGATCGGATCGGAGAGCGTTCCATCATCGTCGATGCGCCGGATGTACGGATTGCACGAATTCTTGACGTCGGCGCGCATTGTTGCCAGCGGCCGAGTGCCTCGCAGACCCGACCAGGAGATCTGCGCAATCGTCTCACCGGCGCTCAGCTCAGGCTTCTGCGTCGTCCAGGTGCCGTCGGAGAAGTGGGCGATGTCACCGCCGCTGGTGATCCCGTAGATGTCCGGGACGGTCTGGGCCGGCGCACCGGAACTGCCCGCGCCGGTCTCGGTCTTCCCTGCGGCGCTCCCGCACCCGGCGACCGCCAACACCAGAGCCACCAACAGCGCCGGAACACGGATCCCCCTCATGCGAACCATTGTCGCGCCGATTCCCCCCCCCCGGTCAAGGGGTCGACGCTGCGCCTCACACACTTTGAGCGCTTGGGCTTCGGCGGTGCCTCACATATCTTGAGCGCGAAATCCTCGGTGTCGGGGGAAGGCTTGCCTGTTCATGGAAGGCAAGATCGATATGGCTGCTCGACGGCAGGTGACCAACAAGTTGCGGGACGCCTATCGCAAGGCGTCCAAGGCCGATAGGGGTCGGTTCCTGGATCAGGTGCAGGAAACGGCCGGTCTGGCCCGCTCCAGCGCCCGGCGTTGTTTCCCGAACACGGAGCTCCTGAAGACAAACCGCTGCTGGCGGAACGTAGGGAAGGTCGTTCCTGCGACCGGTGTACAGCGCTTGCGGACCGCGATTCGTCGCCACGCGCGGCCGACGAATTCACTGGGCCGGCCGACGTGAGGAGTGTGGCCAGTGCTCCGGCTAACGGCGCCTTGAACGTCACTCGACTCGGCCTGCGACGCGATGTGCCTGGCCCGCCTGCCGTCCTACTCATGCTGCGGCCTGCATGCCAGGGGCCTTCGGTGTTACCTCGGTCTGCTTGCCGGTGTTCAAATCAAGAACTCTGATCCCCGGCGCGCTGTTACCGTCCAAGCCTGGGCCCTCAAGTAGTGCAAAGTCGCCAGATCCGTATACGTAGAACACTCCCGCCTTCATACCCCCAGCAATGATCCGGACACTTGCGCCGGTCTTTGGATCGAGCTGTTCGAACGCAGGCCCCGGCCCCTTCCCATTGGGGACCATGGCAAAGAGATGCCCTGACTGATCATTCCATATCGGGTAGACAAGCTTCTGGTTCGCGGCTGCAGTTCGCTCGCACCTTGAACGGTAGCCCCCGATTTCCATGCGGATATGGCAAGATTGTACAGCCGCCCCTCCTGAGTGCCGAATACGAGATGTGTCGAATCCGGTGACCAGGAAAGATACGTTTCGATATAGCCGTAAACGTACCATGTCGAAGAGCGAGTGTACGATGCGGCCCATTCGTGCGCTACCCCAGTGTCCAGATCTTCGACAACCAGGCGTTGCATGCCGCAGTGCGCTATGGCCGGCGGGGTCTTCTCCATTGGGGGCATTGGCCCAAGAGCCAGGTAGGCGAGATGACGACCATCAGGGCTCAACGAGGGTGAGACGCCGTGCGCGATCGCGGCCGAGAGCTTCCCGTCGGGGCCGACCCAGCGGATACCGGGGTTGCAGTCCGACCCGCCGAGGCCGGTGGCCGGCTCCGTGGTCACCAACGGTCGGGCGTCGGGGCTGTGCGACCAGGAGATCCGATCGAGCTTCTCGCCGGCTGGCAGATCAGGCTTCTGCGTCGTCCAGGTGCCATCGGAGAAGTGAGCGATGTCACCGCCGCTGGTGATCCCGTAGAAGTCCGGGACGGTCTGCGCGCGGGCACGCCGGAACTGCCCGCGCCGGTCTCGGTCCTCCCAGCGGCGCTCCCACACCCGGCGACCGCCACCACCAGAGCCACCAACAGCGCCGGAACACGGATCCCCCTCATGCGAACCATTGTCGCGCCGATTCCCCCCCCCGTCAAGGGGTCGTCAGATGCGAGCTCCGCCGACGACGTCCCGAGTCCCATGCACGGTCGGCCCGGCGCTTGCCGAATGCAGCGCACTGAAGTTGCTCATGCATCCTTGGTGCCCCGACATTCGAATTTGGGATGGGCAGACGGCGGGCGGGCGGAGGCGCGTGGGGGCCCGTCAGGCTTCGGGGCGCAAGGTGGGGAACAGCACCACGTCACGGATGGACTGCACGTCCGCGAGCAGCATCACCAGCCGGTCGATGCCGATCCCCAGCCCGGCGGTCGGCGGCAGCCCGTACTCCAGGGCCCGCAGGTAGTCGGCGTCGACCGACATCGCCTCGTCGTCACCGGCGGCTTTCGCCGCGGCCTGGGTCTCGAAGTTGGCCCGCTGCACCGCCGGGTCGCCGAGCTCGCTGAACGCGTTGCACAGCTCGCGCCCCGCCACGATGCACTCGAAGCGCTCCACGTAGCCCGGCTTGTCGCGGTGCGGCCGGGCCAGCGGGGACACCTCGGCGGGATAGTCGCACACGAACACCGGGGCCCAGAGCTCGGATTCCGTGGTCTTCTCGTAGATCTCGAGCAGCAGCTTCCCCGGGCCCCAGCCCGCCTCGACGTCGATGCCGAACCCGGCCGCGCACCGCCGCAACTCGGCGAGGTCGGTGTCCAGATCGACATCCACCCCGGCGTGCTCGGCGATCAGCTCGGTCATCGTGGCCCGCCGCCACGGCAGGGTCAGATCGAGCGCCCGATCGGCATAGGTCAGCTCGGTGGTGCCGCAGATCTCGTCGGCCAGGTGCGCCACGAGCGTCTCGGTGAGCGCCATCGAGTCGGTGTAGTCCGCGTACGCCTCGTACAGCTCGAGCATCGTGAACTCGGGCAGATGCGAGGTGTCGATGCCTTCGTTGCGGAAGTTCCGGTTGATCTCGAAGACCCGCTCGAAGCCGCCGACGACCAGCCGCTTCAGGTACAGCTCCGGGGCGATGCGCAGGTAGAAGTCGGTATCGAGCGCGTTGTGGTGGGTGACGAACGGCTTGGCGGTGGCCCCACCCGGGATGGCGTGCAGCATCGGCGTCTCGACCTCGACGAAGTCGCGTTCGGCCAGAAATCCGCGGATCCCGGCGAGGACCCGGCTACGGGTCCCGAAGGTGTGTCGGGCCGCGCTCGGTGACCCACAGGTCCACGTAGCGTTGGCGGTAGCGGGTGTCGGTGTCGGTGATGCCGTGCCATTTGTCGGGAAATCGGCGCTGGGCCTCGGCGAGGCGCACCCAGTCGTCCACTCGGACGCTCAGCTCCCCGCGCTTGGTCGTCATGACCTCACCGGTCACCCCGATCCAATCGCCCAGGCTCAGCCCACAGAACGCCTCGTAGTCGGGGGTGACCTTGCCCGGCGCGAACAGCTGGATGCGCCCGGTGGCATCGGCCACGGTGCCGAAGGCGAGCTTGCCCTGCACCCGGCGCAACAGGAGGCGTCCGGCGACCGTGACCGTCCGGCCGGTTTCGGTGCCCGGCTCCAGGTCCGGGTACTCGGCGATCAGCTGCGCGGCGGTCGCGTCCACCTCGTAGCGGTAGGGCGGGTCGAGGCGTGCCGAGTCGGCCGGATCGACCGGCTCGGACGAGGGGGTGTCGTTGCTCATCGGTTCTTTTCGTGGATCAGTCGCAGACCGTGCAGGGTCAGCCATGGTTCGACGTGTTCGATGCTGCGCGGATGGGGGGCGATGACCCGGGCCAGACCACCGGTGGCCACCACCGCTCCTCCGCCGAGATCGTCCAGGATCCGAGCGGCGATACCGTCGACCTGGCCCGCGAACCCGTACACCGCGCCCGACTGCAGGGCCTCGACGGTGGTGCGACCGATCACGTTGCGCGGCTCGAGCACCTCGACCCGGCGCAGCGCGTCGGCCCGTTCGTAGAGCGCGTCGAGGCTGACGTCGATGCCCGGGGCGATCGCACAGCCCAGCAGCTCGCAGTCTTCGGACACCGCGTCGTAGGTCGTGGCCGTGCCGAAGTCGATCACCAGCACCGGCCCGCCGTAGACGTCGATCGCGGCAACCGCATTGGCGATGCGGTCGGCGCCGACCTCTCGGGGGTTCTCGGTGAGCACCGGCAGCCCGGTCTTCACTCCCGGTTCGACCACGACCGGGTCGAATCCGAAGTACCGCTCGGTCATCTCGCGGAACGCGGCGGTGCAGCGGGGCACGACCGAGGAGATCACGATGCCGTCCACCTCGGTGTCGAAGCTGAACCCGTGGAAGCCGAGGAACTCCTGCACCGCGAGGGCCTGCTCGTCCGCGGTGCGCGTGGCGACGGTGGAGATCCGCCAGGTGTCGACCAGCCCGGCTTCACACCGGTCTCCGCCCGAGTCGGCCGAATCGTCGAACAGCCCGATGATCGTCTGGGTGTTGCCCACGTCGATGGCCAGCAACATCAGCCTGCACCTCCTCTGCCCACGCCGGAGGCGACGGGCTCGATGTCGAGACCGATGTCCAGCACGGGAGCCGAATTGGTGATCGCGCCGACCGAGACCCGGTCGGCGCCACAGTTGGCGTACCCGACGAGCGAATCGGCGGTGATCGACCCGGAGATCTCGACCAGACACCGACCGGGTGTGCCCGTCGGGAAGCGTCGGTCGACCTCGTCCACACAGCGGCGCACCGCGTCGGGGTCCATGTTGTCGAGCAGGACGGCATCCGCCCCGGCGTCGAGCGCGGCGACCAGCTGGTCGAACCGGTCGCATTCGACCTGCACCAGCCGTCCCGGCCACGAACGGTGCGCGAGTCCGACGGCCTCGCCGATCGGGGTGACCGCAAGGTGGTTGTCCTTGAACATCACCCATTCCGAGAGGTTCCCGCGGTGGTTCTGGGCGCCTCCTGCACGGACCGCGGCCTTCTCCAGGCTGCGCAGACCCGGTGTGGTCTTGCGGGTGTCCCAGAGCCGCAGCCGGTCGTCCCCGGCGTCGGCGAGCACGTCGACCAGGCGCCGGGTCGCCGTTGCCACCCCGGAGAGGTGTCCCAGGAAGTTCAACGCCGTGCGTTCCCCGGTCAGGATCGACGCGAGCGGGCCGGTGATCGTGGCGATCTCGGACCCTGCGGTGACCGCCGATCCGTCGTCGGCGGTCCAGGCGACGTGCACCTGCGTGTCGAGCTGCGCATAGGTCTCGGTGACACAACGACAGCCGGCGAGCACCCCGTCGGCCCGGCTCACCAGCCGGGCCTCGGCCGTCACTCCGTCGGGGAGCAGCGCCGAGGTGACGTCGCCGATCGGGGTCAGATCCTCGGCCAACGCGGCCGCAACGGCGGCGCGCACCGCGGCCACGGGCGGGTGCACGAATGCTGAGCCGGGAGCGGTCGACGAGGCAGCGGACATCGTGGCAACAGCCTGCCCGCTCGGCCCGGCCTCCGCCCAACCGTATCGGGCGCCGTCAGTTCCTCGAGGCGGCGAGCGGGCAGGGTCAGTTGAACCCGCGGTCGTCCTGTTTGAGGGCGAGGTCGACGCTGACCGCCGCGGCAACCACCAACGAGCGCAGCGGCTCGTCGAGTTGGCGGTGGATCTGCACGACGTAGTTGTCGGCCGTGGTGAACATCGTCTTGGCCAGGCCCTCCCAGGTCTTGGTGATGCGGGCGACCTCGGTGTCGGCGGCATCGGTGATGGCGAAGTTCCACGCCCGCCAGTTCTCGCCCCGGATCTGGCCCAACTGGCCCCCCGGTCCCATCAGACCGAAGCGGATCTTGCCCAGGGCGTTCTGCTGGACGATCTCACCGATCGGTGCCCCGTTGCCGTCCTGGACCTGGATCTTGGACTTGACGAACTTCGCCGGTCGGGTGAGCTGCAGGGCGATCGATCCGTCACGGTCGACGACCTGGAGTTTGTGGGTCATGTACTGGTCGAAGCTGGTGAAGGCCCGGGCCAACTTCTTGGCGGTCGACTGCCCGACCTGGCGGACCGCGCCGATCTGGTTGCCGTTCTGGTCGTGGATCGCGAACTCGTTGTCGAGCTCGATGATCTTGGCCTTCTGGTTCACCACCAGGATCGGCTCGGTGAACAGGGTGCCCCCGCCCTGGGTGGCACCCGGGCTGATGCCGGCCTGGCGCGTCACCTGTTGTTGGATCTTCTCCGCGGGCGTATCGCCCTGCACCGTGGTCGCCGGCGCGCCGGCAACCGGGTCGTGGGACTGTTTGCCGTTGGACGCGACGTGATCGGTCCACGTCGTGCCGTCGTACCAGCGGTATTCGTGACGACCCATCGGGTCGGGATACCAGCCAGGGGGGTGTTCCGCCGTCGAACTCATGTGACCCGATGCTACGCGCCTCGGCCACGGTGTGCAGTCGCGGACCCGCCCGGGCCGGTGGACGCGGGGGCAGTTCCCCGGCGCGATGATGGAGCCGACCGCACGACACCCGCCCGCGATCGGGTCACCAGGACGGAAGCGAGGTCCCCCATGGTCGACACCTCACCGGCGAACACCGACGAGCCGTTCGTGCTGCGGGAGGACGACGACGCGATCTGCACCCTCACCCTGAACCGCCCCCGGGCGCGCAATCCGCTCTCGCTCGCGATGCTCGAGGCCCTCGACGACCACCTGCGTGCCATCGCCGAGGATCCGCGCGTCCGGGTCGTGATCCTCACCGGTGCGGGTCCGGCGTTCAGCGCCGGCCACGACCTGCGGGAACTGCACGAGTCGAATGACCCGGAGTTCCACCGCCAGGTGTTCACGACGTGTTCGACGGTGATGCAACGCGTCGGCGCGCTCCCCCAGCCGACCATCGCCCGGGTCCACGGCGTCGCCACCGCGGCGGGGTGCCAACTGGTCGCCACCTGCGACCTTGCCGTCGCCGGCGAATCGGCACGCTTCGCAACGCCCGGGGTGAACATCGGGTTGTTCTGTTCGACACCGGCGGTCGCCGTGTCCCGGATGCTCGCACCGAAACACACGATGGAACTGCTGTTGACCGGCGACCTCGTCGATGCCGGGGACGCCTATCGGATGGGCCTGGTCAACCGGGTCGTGCCCGATGACCGCGTCACGGCCACCGCCGCCGATCTCGCCGCCCGCATCGCCGCGAAATCCCCGGCCGTGATCACCGCCGGCAAGCGCGCGTTCCGCCGCCAGCTCGACCGTTCGGTGGCCGATGCGTACGCGATCGCGACCGACGCGATGGTCGACGGCCTCGGGAAGGTCCAGGCGGCCGAGGGCATCGGGGCGTTCCTCGACAAGCGCGCCCCGGTCTGGGACGCCTGAGCGGGCAGCGGCCGGGCGACAACGACGGTCGTGGTGGCGCCGGCGCTCAGGCGCGGTGGAACGGCAGCGTCGGCACCGTCGGCGCCGGGCACGCTTCCACCGTGGATGAGATGCACCCGGAAGGACGGGTCGGTCCCGGGATGGTCGGTGCGGGTGTGGGCGCCGCGGGATTCGGCTCGGACCGTGGCAGACCGGACCAGCGCCCGACCCACCAGGCACAGGTTCGCCAACTCCCAGGCGGCGGGGTCGGCGGGCACGGCCACCCGGCGCGCCGTGGCGGCGAGCACCGCGTCGGCACGGGCGAGGCTCTCGGCGTTGCGCAACACCCCCGCATCGAAGGTCATCTCCCGTTGCAGCTCGGCACGGAGCTTCGCCACCTCCGCCGGCGCCACCGACCCCGCGCCGTATCGCGCTCCCCGGGGTCTCCGCGGCCGCTGCCGGATCGTCGCCGACGGCCACCGGGCGCACCCCGATCGCCTCCCGGCCATCCGAGCCGTGGTCTCGCCCGTCCAGCAGGGCACGCATCACGCCGGTGGGTCGAGGCCCGGTCTGACCTGCGACGATCGCTTCGACGACCCGCGGTCCGAAGACCAGGCCCTCCAGCAACGAGTTCGACGCCAGCCGGTTCGCGCCGTGCACGCCGGTACAGGCGGCCTCGCCGGCGGCCCACAATCCGGGCAGGCTCGACGCCCCGGACAGATCGGTCATCACGCCTCCCGAGCAGTAGTGCGCGGCCGGGGCGACCGGCAACCAGTCGGTGGCGGGATCGAGGCCGACGCCACCGAGCTCGCTGGCGATGTTGGGGAATCGCCGCGGAAAGTCGGCCAACCCGGTGGCGTCCAGCCAGACGTGGGCGGCGTGGGTGTCGATCATCACCGCGGTCTCCGCGCGCGAGACCACGTCGCGGGGTTGCAACTCGTCGGTGAACCGCTCCCCGTCCGGGCCGCGCAGCACCGCACCGTGCCCGCGGAGTGCCTCGGTGAGCAACGGCCGGGGCATCGTCGCCACGTGCAACGCCGTGGGATGGAACTGGAGGAACTCGACGTCGGCGACGGCGACCCCGGCGCGCAGGGCCATCGCCGTGCCATCACCGGTGGCCTCGAGGGGGTTGGTGGTCACGGCGAACAACTGTCCGGCCCCACCCGTGGCCAGCACCACGTTGGTCGCCCGCACCGCGACCCGGCGACCGGTGTCGTCCAACGCCGCCACGCCCACACAACGGCCGTCGTCGCGCAGCAGGTCATAGGCGAAGTGCCGCTCGAACACGGCGATGTCGGCGCGGCGGGTGGCGACGTCGAGCGCGCGTTCGATCTCCCTGCCCGTGGCCGACCCACCGGCGTGCACCACCCGGGCCGTGGAGTGCCCGCCCTCCCGGGCGAACTCGAGACGCCCGTCGTCGTCCCGGTCGAACACGGCGCCCCGGTCGATCAGCTCGCGGACCCGTCGGGGCCCTTCGCTCACCAGCACCTCCACGGCTTCCGGGTCGCACAACCCACCGCCGGCCGCGACGGTGTCCGCCGAATGCAGCTCGACGGAGTCGTCCACGTCGCTGAGCGCAGCGGCAACCCCGCCCTGGGCCCAGCGGGTCGAACCGTCGTCCAGGTTGGCCTTGGTGAGCACGCCGACTCTCAGCCCGTGGTGCAGCGCGGCGGAGAGCGCGGCCGACAACCCGGCCACCCCGGAGCCGACGACCAGCAGGTCCAGGTCTTCGGCGACGGTGACCGGAACGTCAGGTGGCGCGGGGCTCACCGATGGTCACCTTGGGCGGAGTCCTCCGGCGGCATCGGATTCGGCGGCATCGATGCGTCATCCCGGCGCTCAGCCGGCTGCGACCTCGACGTAACGGCGGGGCGCGGGAGCGTCGGCGGCGGCGAGCCGTCTGGCGAGTTCCTCGGGCACGACCCGGTTCGCGGTGTCGACGTGCACGATGCACGGTGTGTAGTCGGCGAGCTCGGCTTCGTCGTAGTCGGCGTAGGAGATGATGATCACCTTGTCACCGGGGTTGACCAGTCGCGCCGCCGCGCCGTTCAGGCAGATGTCACCGGATCCGGGCGCCCCGGCGATCACGTAGGTCTCCAGGCGTTGGCCGTTGTCGATGTCCACGACGGCGACCTGCTCGTACTCGGTGAGATCCGCCGCGTCCATCAGGGCCGCGTCCACGGTCACCGAACCCACGTAATGCAGGTCCGCGTCGGTCACCGTGGCCCGGTGGATCTTCGATTTCATCATGCGACGTCGCATCGACGTACCTTCCTGTCCATGACGCCGGTTCCGGCGCCCGTGGATGCCGCTCGCACGGTCACCCCCATGGATTCGTTCGCTCCAGTCTGGCCCGCCGGGGCGCCCGGCGTGCAACTTTTCACCACTCCTCACCCGGGCCGGGAGGTGACGTCGGGCACGGTCACCCCGATGTTGTCGAGCAGCCGGGGTCGGCCCAGGCGCCCCGCGGTGAGCAGCCGCACGTCCCCTGCCAGCTCGTCGGGGCGCTCCAGGGTCGCCGCGTCGACGACGCCCACGTAGTCGGGGTCAAAGCGTGGTTCTCGCCCGAGCACCTCGCGGATCACCGCTTCGACCACGCCGGGGTCGCGTTCACCTGCGAGGATCGCGTCGCGTCCGGCGCAGAGCGCCGCGTACAGCACCCCCGCAGCGGACCGCTCGTCGTCGCTGAGGTAGACGTTGCGGCTGGAACGGGCCAATCCGTCCGGCTCGCGGGCCGTTGCGACGCCGACCACGTCGACGGGGAGCGAGAGGTCCGCGGCCAGCCGGCGGACCAGCGCGAGTTGTTGGTAGTCCTTTTCCCCGAAGTAGGCGCGGCACGCTCCGACGATGCCGAACAGTTTGGTCACCACGGTGGCCACACCGGCGAAGTGGGTCGGGCGGGCGATTCCTTCGAAGCGCTCGGTGACGCCGGCAACGGTCACGGTCGTGGCCACGGGTCGCGGGTACATCTCCTCCACGCTCGGGTGGAACACCAGGTCCCCACCGGCTGCGTCGATCACGGCCCGATCGTGGTCGAGGTCCCGGGGGTAGGCGGCGAGATCCTCGTCGGGGGCGAACTGCAGCGGGTTGACGAAGATGCTGACCACCACGAGGTCGCATTCGGCCCGGGCGGCCCGGATCAGTGCGGCGTGCCCGTCGTGCAGATAGCCCATGGTGGGCACGAATCCGACGGAGTGGCCCGAGGCCCGAGCGGTGTCGAGACGACGTCGCAGCGCGGCGATCGTGGCGACCAGTTCGCTCACCGCGGGTCCGATTCGTCGGGCGCGGTGCCGTCCTGTCGGGCCCGGCGAGCCATGCGGGCACCGGGGCGTCGCCGCACAGGCGTGCCGCGGATTCGGCCATCGCGGCGTACCCGGGACGTTCGACGGGATCCAGGGCGCGGAGATGCGCGGCCACCGTCGCCCAGTCTCCCCGGGCGACCGGGCCGGTGAGCGACGCGGCGGGGCCGCGGTCGGAGATGCCGTCCAGGGTCTGGGTGGCGAGCGCCATGAACGCGGCGAGCGGCACGCCGGTGGGCGCGGCGATCCGCTCGACCTGGCCGACCAGAGCGGTGAGATGATTCGCAGCGACCACCGCCGCGGCATGGTACGCGGCCCGGTCCGTCATCGGCGACGACAACGGATCGTCCGCCGAGTGCGGCGACCAGCGCTTCGAGGCGGGACCGGTCGGCCGGTTCGTTGGCGGCGAGCGCGAACCAGGCACCGCCCGCGAGTCGGGTCGACCCGATCTCGGGGTCGGGCAGGGAGACCAGGGGGTGCAGTGCGCCCCGTCGGGAATGGGCGCCGAGCACGTCGGTTCCCAGGGATCCGGCGAGGTGGACGACCAGCGCATCCGGGTCCGGGTCGATCGCCGCGGCGACGTCGACGACGGCGCGATCGGGGGTCGCGATGACGACGAGGTCGACGTCGTGTGCGGCGCCCGTCGGGTCGTCTCCGTGACGCACCGGGTCCAACACCTGCCAGCCGACGCGACCGAGCGCGGTCGCAAGGGACCCACCGGCCCGACCGGGCCCCACGACCCGGAGCCGTCCCCGTCGGTCCGCCTCCCGGCCGGTCATCGTGGCCGGGCTCGGCACGAACTCGGCGATGGTGGCCCCGGTAGGGCTGCCGGGTCGGTAATCTCTGCGGTGTGGGAGCCGCCGCAGGTCCGATCGACCCGTAGAACCGGGGAGGCACCGATGGACACGACCGCCGACATGATCCGGGTTCTGGGAACTCGCGCCGCGGATTTCAGCGACGACGATCCTCTGCTCGCGGCGATGGGTGCGACGCTGCCCAAGGGCGACGCCGTGCTCGATCCGGCCAGGATGGCCAAGACGTCGGGCTTCCCGCTGTCCACCAAGATGATGCTGGCGCTGACTCCGCACCGGGTCATCGTGTACCGCACCGGCTGGGGCAGCAAGGTCGGCAAGCCTCTGGGCACGGTGCCCCAGAATCGGCTCGACAACGTCGAGGTGACCTGGAACCGCAAACTGGCCGTCGTGGCGATCGGGCTGCACGACGGTTCACCGGTGGTGATGCACCCGACCGACCCGGAGACCGCCGAGCATTTCCGCAACAAGTTCCTGCGCCTACGCGGTCGCATCTGAACCACTCCCGGACCCCTGCCGCCGGGGCCGGGGCGGTCAGGCATCGAGGGCCCCGATACGTTGCACGGTTCCGGCGGATTGGACGAGGTCGTCGTCGTTCACGAGGTCGGGCGCCAACTCCTGCAGGGGGGCCAGCACGAAGCGCCGTTGACGCATCCGCGGGTGGGGCACGGTCAGGTCGGGCTCGTCGATCTGGACGCCGTCGATCCAGAGCACGTCGACGTCGAGGGTGCGCGGCCCCCATCGTTCGCTGCGGACCCGCTCCGCAGCAGATTCGAGCCGCCGACACACCGCGAGCAACTCGTACGGGTCGAGGTCGGTGTCCAGCTCGACCACGAGGTTGAGGAACGGGCCCTGGTCACCGGGCCCTCCGACCGGGTCGGTCTCGTACACGTCGGAGACCGCGACCACCGACGAGCCCAGGGTGTGCACCGCCTCGGCGAGGTACCGGTCCCGTTCGCCCAGGTTCGACCCGAGCCCCAGAAAAGCCCGGGTCACGGGTTGCGCCGACGGGTGATCCGCACGCCGGAGGTGGCAAGTTGCTGGGACACGGGTGGTCGCAGTTTGCGGACCACGACGGTCACCGCATCGAGCTCGGTGGCCGCGAGCAGCTCGTCGGCGATCACCGTGGCGAGCCGTTCGAGCAGCAGGGGGGCTTCTCGGGCGCAGATCCGCTCCACCAGGTCGCAGACCGCGCCGTAGTCGACGGTCTCTTCGAGGTCGTCACTGGCGCCGGCACGGCCGAGATCGACGGCCAGATCGAGATCGATTTCGATGGGTTGGTGGCGGACCCGCTCTTCGGGCAGCACGCCGCAACGGACGCTGAGACGCAGCCCACGCAGCTCGATGCGATCGTCGCTCACCGGTCGGTCTTCTCAGGATTTCGCCGGAGACTTCCGGGGCTTTGCCGCCTTGGTGGCCCGCTTGGCGGGCGACGTCGACTTCTTCTTCGTCGCCACCGACTTCTTCTTCGCCGACGTCGAGGTCTTCTTCGCGGCAGCTTTCTTCGCCGACGTCGAGGTCTTCTTCGCGGCGGTCTTCTTCGCCGACGACGTGACCGACTTCGTGTCCTTTGCGGCGGTCTTCTTCGCGGCCGCTTTCGTGCCGGTGCGCTTGGCGCCCGCATCGCCCTTCCCGGTGGCCCCATTACCGCCCTGGGTGCGGCGTCGGGGCTGCTTCGCGGCGGCGAACGATGCCCGCGCGGCCGGCGCGGCTCCGGGGAGCTCGGCCGCGGTCTGGACGAGGTCGCGGCCGTAGGGGCCGAGCTGGCGCTTGACCATGCGCTCCATGAGGGTGACCGCCTCGGGCCCTTGGGGTACGAGCCCGGTCCAGACCAGATAGCCGGTGAGGATGCCACACACCGCATCGCCGAGGCTGTCGGCGTGCAACAGGACCTTCTCCCCGTCGGCGAGCAGCTTCTGGAGCTCGGGGTACAGCCGACTCAGATACCCCTCGGGCTCATCGGCATTGTCGAACCCGCGGTGCCGCCAGGTGACCCCGAGCTCGTCGTAGTTGTGCAGGTTGTGCGGGGCGGGGATGATCGAGATCACGCAGGTGAAGCCCTGTTCACGGACCCAGATGATCTCTTCCTGACGGCGCACCCGACGGTGGTTGGCGCCGTACCCGCCGGGGCGTTCGGACACGGCGAGCCGGTCCTTCATGATCCAGGCGAAGTTGCGGGGCGGGATGCCCTGGGCCCATTTGCCCTTGGCTGCCATGATGAGAGGACTCCTTGCGGCGGTCGGGGCGATCGACACGTGACGACCGCCGACTCCGTCGAAGAAGGCGGCATCGGTGTGGATGCGACAGTCCAGTGTACGGACCACGTCAAATCGACGCCGATGACCAACGTTGTGGCGAACCTGGTGGGACGTGGTGCAGACCGCTGGGCGTCACCCTTTGGGCCGCTCGAGCACGACCTTGAGAGCACCGGTTTCGTTTGCACGACCGAACGTGTCGTACGCGTCCATGACATCGTCGAGGCTGAAATGGTGCGTGATGAACTCGCTGACATCGAGTTGCCCACTGGAAACGAGGCGGAGCAGGGTCGGGGTCGAGTAGGTGTCGACCAAGCCGGTCGTGATCGTCACGTCACGGGTCCAAAGCTCCTCGAGGTGCAGCGTGGCAGGTTCCCCATGGACTCCGATGTTGGCGACCCGGCCGACGGGGCGAATCAGGGCGGTGGCGAGCTCGAAGGTCGCCGGGATGCCGACTGCTTCGATGGCCACGTCGGCCCCAAGCCCGTCGGTCAATTCGCGAATGATTGCCGCCGGGTCGTCACGGGTGTTGTTGACGACGACATCGGCTCCGAAGCGCTTGGCCGCTTCCAGCCTCGAGTCCGCCATGTCTATTGCCACGACGTGGCTCGGGCTGAAGAAGCGCGCACCGATCATGGCCGAAAGCCCGACTGGTCCTGCACCGACGACTGCGACCACGTCACCGGGGTGCACCTGCCCGTTCAGCACGCCCACCTCGTAACCGGTCGGGAGGATGTCCGCCAGCATCAGGAGATCCTCGTCGCTCACCCCGGCAGGCACCGGGTATGTCGAGGTGTCGGCAAAGGGCACCCGGACATATTCGGCCTGGGTGCCGTCGATCAAATTGCCGAGGATCCAACCCCCGCCGCCGGTGCACTGTCCATAGCGGCCTTCGCGGCAGAACCGGCAGGAGCCACACGCCGTGATGCACGACACGAGCACCCGATCGTCCACACGGACGTTCTTCACCCCGCTGCCAACCTCCACGACCGTCCCCACCGCTTCGTGGCCGATGATCCGACCGTCAGTCATGGCCGGCACGTCACCTTTCAGTATGTGCAGGTCCGTACCACAGATGGTCGTGGCATCGACCTGCACGATGGCGTCGGTATCGGCTTGCAGATTCGGACGCGGAACCTCCTCCCATGCTTTGTTTCCCGGACCGTGGAACACCAGTGCCTTCATGACCAATCTCGATTCTGTGAGGTTCTCCTTCATCATCCGGGCACGGGGACGCCGTCGACAGAGTCCAAGGACCCATCCTGTGTCGCGCGTGGCGATCGAGCGCGGTGGCAACGAGCGCGCGGACAGGTGGGCAGAACGAAGGCCGAGGTCGAACGAAGGGTTGGACCTTCGGCCCTAGACAGTTGCCGATCTGCGCTGCTTGGATGGTTCTTTGACGCCCCCGAGCACACAAGGCGCTTCGTTGCCCGACCAAACCACCGCGTCGGTGTCCGAAGTTTTCGCCGACCTCCACACGAGCCCGGACGGACTCGATTCCGAAGAGGCCGCCCGTCGCCTGGCCGAACACGGCCCGAATGCGCTCCCCGAGGAGCACAAGAGCACCCTCAGGGTCATCCTTTCGTACTTCTGGGGGCCGATCCCGTGGATGATCGAGATTGCCGCGGTGCTCTCGGCCGCGGTCCGCCACTGGGACGACCTCATCGTCATCCTGGTGCTCCTGGTCTTCAACGGCGTGGTCCGGTTCTGGCAGGAACACCAGGCCGCCGATGCCATCGAAGCCCTCCGCCAACAACTCGCGCTGCGAGCGCTGGCCCGGCGTGACGGCGCCTGGGTGGAGTTGGACGCCACGGAGCTCGTGGTCGGCGACATCATCCGGATCCGGATCGGCAACGTCGTGCCCGCCGACGCGAAGCTCGTCGACGGCGAGTTCCTGAGCGTCGACCAATCCGCCCTCACCGGCGAATCCCTCCCGGTCGACAAGGCACCCGGGGAGTTGGCGTACTCGGGGTCGACGGCCAAACAGGGCGACATGACCGCGGTGGTCGTCGCCACCGGGGCCGACACGTATTTCGGCCAAACCGCCGGACTCGTCGCCGAGGCCCACAGCGCCTCCCACTTCCAGCGCGCCGTGCTCAGGATCGGCGACTATCTGATCTACCTGAGCCTGCTGCTCATCGCCGTCCTGATCGCCGTGCAGCTCGGCAGAGGCGCCCCGGCACTTTCCCTGGTGCAGTTCGCCCTGATCCTCACCGTGGCCGCCATCCCCGTCGCCATGCCGGCGGTGCTCACCGTCACCATGGCCGTCGGCGCCCGGGCGTTGGCGTCGATGAAGGCCATCGTGGCACGACTCGAAGCCATCGAGGAGATGGCCGGGATGGACGTGTTGTGCTCGGACAAGACCGGGACGTTGACCAGGAACGAACTCACCCTGGGCACACCGATCCTGCTCGGGGCCGAAGACCAGGTCGAAGTCGTCACCGTTGCCGCGCTGGCTTCGGAACCGGACGATCCCGACCCGATCGACGCGGCCGTGCTGGCCGGTTGCCGACCTGTCGATCCGACCCAGGACGGTGAGGCACCGGACCCCGCCACGACGGCCTCTCCGGTCGCCCCGGCCACCGAGGGCTTCGTGCGCGGCGCGGTCGTGCCCTTCGACCCGGTTCGCAAGCGAACCGAGGTCACCGTGACCGGCCCCGACGGGGACCGATTCGTGGCCGTCAAAGGCGCCCCCCAGGTGGTTCTCGATCTGTGCGGTCCCGACCCGGACTTCGCGGGCCAGGTGAACGACCAGGTCACCGAGCTGGCCCGTCGCGGCTTCCGGGCACTGGGGGTTGCACGCGGCGACGTCGACGGTGACGACGAGCAGCACACCGGGGCGGTCACCGGCGGTCCGACCAGTGGCGGCCGTGGCGCGCCGATGCGGTTCCTCGGGCTCCTGCCGCTGTTCGACCCGCCCTGGGAAGACTCGGCCGAAACCCTGCAGCGAGCCCGTGACCATGGCATCACGGTCAAGATGGTGACCGGCGATGACACCGCGATCGCCGTCGAAACGGCCGAGCAGCTCGGCCTCGGCACCGACATCTACTCCGCCGAGAAGTTGCCCACCGACCAGGAGACCGCGGCATGGGCGGAGGTGGGCGAGCAGATCGAAGTCGCCGACGGCTTCGCCCGGGTCTTCCCCGAGCACAAGTTCTCCATCGTCAAGGCCCTGCAGTCCCGGGGCCACATCGTCGGCATGACCGGTGACGGGGTCAACGACGCCCCCGCGCTCAAACAGGCCGACACCGGCATCGCCGTATCGGCCGCCACCGACGCCGCTCGGGCTGCCGCCGACCTGGTGCTCACCGCCCCGGGCCTGTCGGTGATCGTGGGAGCCGTCGAACAGGCCCGCCGGATCTTCCAACGGATGAACAGCTACGCCATCTACCGGATCACCGAGACGATCCGGGTGGTGGTCTTCGTCGTGGCCGCCATGATCGTCTTCGACTTCTACCCGATCACCGCGATCCTCATCATCCTGCTCGCCCTGTTGAACGACGTGCCGATCATGACGATCGCCTTCGACAACACGGCGGTCGACCCGGATCCGGTGCGCTGGGACATGCGACGGGTCCTGACCATCTCGACGGTGCTCGGGTTGATCGGGGTCATCGAGACCTTCGGCATGCTGCTGATCGCCAAGCTGTGGCTGAACCTCGACAACGCCCAGATCGAGACGCTGATCTTCTTGAAGTTGGCCGTGGCCGGACATCTGACGCTGTTCGTGGCGCGCGCCCGCGGTCGCTTCTACCGCCGTCCCTACCCGTCTGCGTCCGTGCTGTGGTCGGCGGTGGGAACCAAGATTCTCGCCACTCTCCTCGTCGCTTTCGGGTTCGGGCTCATCACCCCGATCGGCTGGGACGCGATCGGGCTGGTCTGGGCGTACTGCATCGTGTGGATGTTCGTGGAGGACGCGGTCAAGGTCGCCACCTATCGCTACCTCGACCTCGCGGGTTCTCATCATCGCCAATTCCTCGAGCGGCTGCACCGCTCGGCCCAACCCCTGTGACACCGGGCCACACCTCCGGTGATCCCACATCCGACCCGATGCGTCCGGGCACGGTTCCGACCGTGCACACCGATCGAATGGAGCGCCAAACATGACGACCGACCAGACCCGACTCCCCGACGACGAAGCCGAACTTCTCGACCGCTACTGGCGGGCCGCCAACTACCTCTCGGTCGGCCAGATCTACCTGATGGACAACCCGCTGCTGCGCGAACCGCTGCAGCCCGAGCACCTCAAGCCTCGTCTGCTCGGACACTGGGGGACGACGCCGGGGCTGAACTTCGTCTACGCCCACATGAACCGGGTGATCCGCAAGTTCGACCTCGACGCGATCGCCGTGATCGGCCCGGGTCACGGTGGCCCGGCCGCAGTGGCCAACGCGTACCTGGAGGGAACCTACAGCGAGGTCTACCCGCACATCTCCGAGGACGAAGACGGGCTCCGCAGGTTGTTCCGGCAGTTCTCCTTTCCCGGTGGCATTCCCTCCCATGTCGCACCGGAGACGCCCGGGTCGATCCATGAGGGCGGCGAGCTCGGCTATTCGCTCTCCCACGCCTACGGCGCCGTCTTCGACAATCCCGACCTGCTCGTGTGCTGCGTGGTCGGGGACGGCGAAGCCGAGACCGGACCTGCGGCCACGGGTTGGCATTCGAACAAGTTCATCGACCCTGCGACCGACGGGGTGGTGCTGCCGATCCTGCACCTCAACGGCTACAAGATCGCCAATCCGACCGTGCTGGCCCGCATCGGCGACGACGAACTCGAGTCGCTCCTGACGGGCTACGGCCACAAGGTGCACTGGGTCGTGGGCGACGAGCCCACCGAGATGCACCAGTTGATGGCAGCCACCCTCGACACGGTCATCGGCGAGATCGCCGCGATCCGACAACACGCCCGGGAGGGCGGTTCGACCGACCGTCCGGCGTGGCCGATGATCGTGCTCAAGAGCCCGAAAGGTTGGACCGGCCCCGAAACGGTCGACGGCCTGCCCGTCGAGGGCACCTGGCGCTCCCACCAGGTGCCACTTGCCGAGGTGCGGACCGATCCCGGGCACCTGGCCCAGCTCGAGGCGTGGATGCGCAGCTACCGGCCCGAGGACCTCTTCGACGAAACCGGCGCCCTGGCAGCCGAACTCGCGGACCTGCCTCCCCGGGCCGCGAAGCGGATGAGCGCGAACCCCCACGCCAACGGCGGCCAGTTCCTCCAGGACCTCGACCTGCCCGACTTCCGCAGCTACGCCGTCGAGGTCGCCGAGCCGGCGGCGAGCCATTCCGAGGCGACCCGGGTCACCGGCGGGTTCCTGCGCGACGTCATCCGCCTGAATCCCCACCAGTTCCGCATCTTCGGTCCGGACGAGACGGCCTCGAACCGTCTCCAGGCGGTCTTCGAGGTCACCGACCGCCAGTGGAACGCCGAACGGCTCGACACCGACGACCACCTCGCCCCCGAGGGTCGGGTGCTGGAGGTGCTCTCCGAGCACCAGTGCCAGGGCTGGCTCGAGGGGTATCTGCTCACCGGCCGTCACGGGCTGTTCAACTCCTACGAGGCGTTCATTCACATCGTCGACTCGATGTTCAACCAGCACGCCAAGTGGCTGAAGACCACCCGCCAGATCCCCTGGCGCCGGCCCATCTCGTCGCTCAACTACCTGCTCTCGTCCCATGTGTGGCGCCAGGACCACAACGGCTTCTCCCACCAGGACCCCGGGTTCATCGACCACGTGGTCAACAAGAAGGCCGAGATCACCCGCGTCTATCTCCCCCCGGACACCAACTGCCTGCTGTCGGTCATGGACCATTGTCTGAGGAGTCGCAACTACGTGAACCTGATCGTCGCGGGCAAGCAACCCGCCCTCAGCTACCTGGCGATGGACGAAGCGATCGCGCACTGCACCCGGGGGCTCGGGATCTGGGAGTGGGCGTCCAACGACGGCGGTGATCCGGATGTGGTCATCGCCTGCTGTGGGGACATTCCCACCCTGGAAGCGCTCGCTGCGGTCGATCTGCTCCGCTCGGTGTTGCCGGACCTGCGGGTCCGCTTCGTCAACGTCGTCGACCTGATGCGCCTGGAGCCGGACACGGTGCATCCCCACGGCATGCCCGACCAGGAGTTCGACACCGTCTTCACCACCGACAAGCCGGTGATCTTCGCCTTCCACGGCTACCCGTCGCTCATCCACCGCCTCACCTACCGGCGCACCAACCACGCCAACTTCCACGTGCGCGGCTATCAGGAGGAAGGCACCACGACCACCCCGTTCGACATGGTCATGCTCAACGAGCTCGACCGCTTCCACCTGGTCATGGACACCATCGACAACGTGCCCGGACTCGGCTCACACGCCGCCGAGATTCGCCAGGAGATGTCCGAACAGCGACTGCGGGCCCGTGCCCACACCCGTGAGTTCGGCGAAGACCCACCCGAGATCCGCAACTGGACCTGGCCGCATTAGCCATCCGATCCTGGCCGGCCTCGACCCCAGCATTGATGTACCGGTTCAACCACTGAGGCTGCCCCGCTACTGCGGCCACGCCCAACCAGCCCAGTTCGGAGCAGCCTTCTACGCTGCCCAGCAAGCCCACCCCGCCGGGGTGGGAAGCCCAAAGTCTTGAGTCTCCGTCAGACCCAGGGCGATTCACACGGCAATTTTGCCGTCACGAGGTGAACGTCTTGACGTGGGTGATCGCTTCGTCGGAGCCTTCGTCTTCCAACCTCCTCTCGGGGGGCAGTACGGGGAGGAATATCGTGCCGTGCCCAGTCACTGGAGTCATCTTGAGGGCGGCGTCGCCAGGGTCGAGGACGACAGGGTGGCCACCTCGGACTGCAGCCCCGAATATCTAAGGTCAGTCGATGGCAAGAGCGTCGACGCCTTTGCCAGCCAGATACGGGCGACGGCACCGAACTGACCGAGCTGGGGAGTATTGCAGGGTGTGTGTACCCGGGGTTGCCCCCTGTCACTTGCAGGGCGATGTGCCGTGGCGGAATGCCGAGACAGGTACCCGCCGTCCGCCGGTCGAGGTAACCAGGCCTGACTGAAGATTTTCGGGTTTGAATTCCAGATAGGAATCGATCATCGGGCGATCAGCGGAGTCGGTGAGAGCACGAACCGAGTACGTCCCCCCCGGATCAAGAGCGCTGGCGTCTGACGTGACCGTGTAACCCGCCACGGCACGTGAAACCGGACAGTATCGGCGGATCCCTTCGCGCTAGTTGCCGACCACACCACCGGCCCGTCAACATCGTCTGCGCCGCGCTGGATCACGACCTTTCCGATACCCCGGCCAGAGCAAGCCTCAATGACCACCACTCCCCCCGAAACGGTCACGCCCGCCTGTGCCACAGGCGCCCCACCACGCTCGCCCACAACGAAGCTGACTCCGGCACCAACGACCAACACAGCAGCTACCCCGAGCGCAACGACACCAGCGGCAATCGCCACACGCTTCACCACGCGCACCGACATCAGTGCGGGTCCGTTGAGTAATGAGCTCCCGTCGGACATGATGACGAACTTTGATGACCCGGTTGACAGGGGTTCGGCGGGTCGTTGTAACCACCGGAGGTGTATCCGGCCTCATGCTCAAACGAGTTGCAACGCCCCTCGATCGCCAAATCAAGGAGGTACGCCGGAATGAAACCCCACCCTCCGAACGCGGCCCACTGCGTCGAATGCTTCGACTCATGCCCAAACCTCTCATCGGACATTCGGCTGGACGAGGTGTTCATCACCACGTCCCCAAACGTCCACTGCCGGCCACCGGCGCCCCACGCCCCGTCACATTCGATACGGTCACCACGGGCATAACAATGACCGCCCGATGTGATCTCACCGTATGCCAACGCGACCGAATCGACACCCGAAGCGCCGTTCACAACATGCGTAAACGATTCCTTTGCCCCATGCGCAACGCTCTTCGCCACTCCGGCTCCTTTGCAACCGCCGTTGTCGTTGTGCACCAAGCACCACAGCCCGCTGGGATCTGACCCGTTGATCGGGTCGTTGTATGCGTAGCCGTATCTCGCCCCGGTGAGCGCGTAGAGGGGGTCGGGGGTGGTGAATTGGCCGGTGGCAGGGTCGTAGTAGCGGGCCCGCAGATAGTAGAACCCCGTCTCAGAGTCCTGGTACTGGGAATGCCAACCCAACGACACCGGCGTGGCGGTGCCCGTGTGGCCGGTCACGTTGCCCCACGCGTCATACGTCCGGGTCGCGACGATCGTGCCAGTCGAGTCGGTCGACGCGGTGACCGAGCCTTGCCCGTCGGTGAACAAATACCTTGTCGCATCCGATCCGATCCGCTCGTAGGGCAGACCATCAGGCCCGTACAAGTAGTAGTCACCACCATCTTGAAGCAACTCGGGCACACCGGTCGTGTCATCCCACGCGAACTGCGTCGACGCCGACCCAGTCGACTTCGAGACGCGCAACCCGTCCGGCGAATACAAATAACTCGTCGTACCCGCAGCCGTCGTCGAAGAAGTCATCATCCGCGTCCCATCATAGGAGTAGCCATTCGACCCTGCCGAGGTCCGATCCCCACTCTGATCGTAACTGTACGTCGTCGCACCCGCCGGTGGACTGGCACACGTGCCAGTACCCGAACCCGACCAGCACAACTCCCCAGACGCATCAAAAGCTTGCGTTCGCGCCATTCACACTCGTCGGATCACCCGCCGCGTCGAACCCGTACGACCCACTCGGGTTCGTCGCCGACGTCACCTGCGCAGCCGGGTCATACCCCCACGTCGCAGACCCCGCGAAATCGGTTTCCCCGGTCAGCTCGTCACCCTGGCCCCGCGCGTAGAGCATCGGCCACCCCCAACCCGACCCCCCAATCGTCACCGAACTGATCGCATCGTCCGCGTCGAACGTGCGCGTCGTGGACGTCCCATTCGGCATCGCCACACTCGTGATGTTCCCATCCGACATCCCAACCGAACGTGGTCGTGTTGCCCTGCCAATCCGTCGAACTCGTCCACCGGCCCGCACTGTCATACCCACGCGACACCGACTGCCCATTCGGATACGTCACCGACGAAACACGACCCGGATCCGCATAACGCGTACGACACCTTCCGGCCGGCCCTGGTCACCTGGGTCACCTCACCCAACGAATCATACGTCCACGACGTGTGCACCGACCCCGCATCCGACTCGGTCAACCGGCCAAGGCTGTCCCAGGTGTTACTCACCGCCGGCGTCGAATCCGAATACGCCACACCCTTCACACGACCGTCGGAATCGTACGTCGTCGTCGCGATCACCCCAGACGGCTCGGTCACCGTCTTCGTCGGCCAAACCGGCGTCGCACCAGACATGTCCCCATTCGCATACGCGATCTGTTCCGTGTTCTTGCCCGGCGCTTTCGTCGAGATCACCCGGCCCAGCAGGTCATACCCGTACGTTGTCGCGTTGCCGTTGCCATCGGTCTGGGACACCAGGTTGCCGACCGCATCGTACGCCTCGTGAGTGACGTGACCGTTCCCGTCGGTGTGCGAGATCTCGTTCCCATCCGCGTCATAAGCAGTCTCAGTCGCGTTCATGTTCGCACCTGAGGTCTGCGGTCCCACCGTGGCGGTCACCCGCCCATCGGCGTCGAAGGACTGATCCGACTCCCCGCCGGACACCCCACCCGCGACGAACCCGGAAGCAACCGGGCCCGACTGCGCCGCCCACAACCCCACCCCGGTCTGGTCATCCAACGCCGAGTCCGACACCGAGATGATCTTCTTGCCGTTCACGAACACCGACACCGCGGCACCCACACTCGTCACCGACAAATGGTCCCCCACCTGCACCGGCACAACCGCAGAACCCACATTTGTCGTGGTCCCGTCCACCGTCTTGTACAACACCCAGCCCCCCAACTCGGGCACCTGCACCACCGTCCAGAAATCGCTCGCGTCCTGCACCCGGAACGCCAGCCCCACAAAATTCTGCGACGCATCCGCCACCACCATCGACGCCCGATACCCCGACGACGCCGACAAACTCGCCGGCAAGGTCGCCAACGACGAATCCGACGTCGCAGTCGCCACCCCCGAAGTCGTCGACGTCGACCAGCCACCCGCCACGCTCTGCCACGACCTCACCCGACGCCGCCGTCCCCAACGACGACGTCGAATACCGGGTGAACCCATCGGCCACCCCATGAGCGTTCGGATCCAACGACGCCAAAACCTCACCCGCCGGGTTCACCACGCTGACGCTGCGATGATCCACCGGATTCGCCCCCGACACGTTCCCCGCCGGGGACACCGTGAACACCCGATGTCCCACCACGTCATATCCGTACGTAGTTTTGTCACCAGCCGGGTCGGTTGCCGACTGAGCTCGTCGGTGAACTTGCGCCGGGTCCGCCGAGGCGGGTTCTCCTGCCCCATCACTGACATGGCTACCTCCTATTCGAGGTGACCGGTCAACAGGGGCCCTCAAGCTGAACCCAGCCAGCACACGATCAGAACCCGCCGCCACCCCCAGGCGAAGGAGGTGGCGGCGCCCCCGGGCGACCAGAACCCCCAACCCCCCCTGCACGTTCCGCCTGATACCGCCTCGTCGCAGGCAACGCCGGAAGGCAACGCAGTATCGCAAGCACCACGAGGCCGATCCCAATTGCTCCGACCAGATAGGCGACAGGCCGCCCCACCAGATACGAGAAGGAGCACTATGCCGGCCATCATCAGCATCCAGCCGGGGAACGCCCACGCATAGACAGACGCTCCAAGCATCACAATGCCGACCGGACCGTTGTTCCTGGTCAACGCCGAATCCCGCCGTTCCGGCACGTAGCAACGGTCAAAGTACTGCCGAGCAACGAACCGCTCGTACGGCAACAACCAATACCGCCGAGCAATCGGAGCGAACTCCGGAACCGGATCGGGCTCGGGTGACACCGGCCGCGGCGACTCAACCACCCACGACCCGCCCCGTCATCCCCGAAACTTCTCCCCGAAGCGACATCCCCGACGACCGAACCTTTCGACCCAAAACCCGTCGCGTCTCCGAACCCGTCAATGACAACCCGCCCGATCAAACGCATCACGGGCCAAGCCGTAGGCATCGACCCCGAAACCCACACCAGCCGGCGCGAACCCCAACCACGCGAGCATCAACCCCCCAACACCCGGCGCGAACGTACCCCCAAGCCCCAGGCCCGCAGCCGCAACACCGGACCAGAAACCCGCACACGCCAAATCATCATGGCCATGAAAACATCTCCCGTAATCGCCAGAGGCCGAAACAACGCCTGCCCCAGTCGCAGCGGCACCCTCCAAGCCACTCGTGAGCGTAAGAGCGGAACCACCCTCAGCAACTGCCGCCGCCGCGTCCAGCGCCAGACCCAAACTGGCAACCGTCGCCGCCGCGCCCGCAGTCACATACAACGCATCCCGAGCGACCGGATGGCTGTCACCCAGACTGGTGCAGTTGCTGTTTCCGATCGTGACACAGTCCGGAACCCAGCTACCTGCATAATGGGCTACATGGCTCGGAGCGGCCACGACGTCGTGACCGATGTGAGAAATGGTGTGCCAACCAAATCCGAGCCCACTCGGATCTTACCCGTTGACGGGGTCGTTGCCGGCGTAGCCGTATCTTTCTCCGGTGAGCGCGTTGAGGGGGTCGGGGGTGGTGAATTGGCCGGTCGCAGGGTCGTAGTAGCGGGCACGCAGATAGGAGAACCCCGTCTCAGAGTCCTGGTACTGGGAATACCAACCCAACGACACCGGCGTGGCGGTGCCCGTGTGGCCAGTCACGTTGCCCCACGCGTCAGAGGTCCGGGTCGCGACGATCGTGCCAGCGGTCTTCGGCGTGCGCAACCGATCCGGTGCGCACTTCCAGCTCGACGAACCCTGCAATGCGGACATCATCATCTCGTCCGCATCATAGACATCTGCCCTTAACCCCGGACCGGGGTGATCACCGTTTCCGCCATGGCCGTACGTCGCCACACTCCCAGGCGGGCCAGCACTCGGCCCGTGGAACTCAGCCCGTCGCAACCACCGGCGTCGTGAATTGCCGGGCGGCCACGGTCTCGGCCACGTCATGCACCCGCACCACCGCGGCCCCGTGACGCCACGCATAGACCGCCGTCGCGATCGACGCTTCCAGGCGTTCACCGATCGGCGCGGCCAACGTACGCGACGCCTCCGAACCGGGCTCGGTGTCGGCCACGGTCGCTCCGTCCGCCTGCGCGGTGAGACGCCCCAACGACGACTTGCGACTCGTCCCGATCACCACCGGAAACCCCGTCGCCACCAGCTCGTCGGTATGGGCCAGCAACGTGAGGTTGTGCGCGGTGGTCTTGCCGAACCCGATCCCCGGGTCGATCCACACCTCGGCCACACCCAACGCCCGCCCCGCCTCGGCCCGCTCGATGAGAAAGCCCTTCACCTCGGCCACCACATCGTCGTAGTGCGGGCGTTGCTGCATCGTGCGCGGGGTGCCCTGCATGTGCATGCACACCCACACCGCTCCGCTCCGTGCCGCCACCCGGGCCAACTCCAACGAACCCGACACGTCGTTCACGATCGTCGCCCCCGCCGCCACGGCCGCCTCGGCGACCACCGGGGTCATCGTGTCCACCGACACCCGCACCGACGGGGCCAACGCCTCGACCACCGGGACCACCCGGGCCGCCTCGGTCGCCGCATCCACCGGCGCCGCACCCGGCCGGGTCGACTCCCCACCCACGTCGATGATGTCGGCACCCTCGGCCACCAGATCCCGCGCATGAGCGATCGCCGAATCCGGATCGGGCCAGCACCCCCCGTCGGAGAACGAATCGGGCGTGACGTTCACCACCCCCATGATCAACGGATCCACGCTTCTCATGCTACGGGGATTCCCGACCAAGAACGGCCCGAGAACCGGGCGACCACCGTCCCGATCCCGGCGTGATCAGTCCGCTGCTCCGGGAATGGTCAACTCGATGCGGGCGAAGTCGACCTTGCCGCCCATCTGGGGTTGCGCGTACGCCACCGTGGATGCCACCAGCTGCAAGGTCAGCTTGTCGCCCGGGCGCACCTGCTGGGCGACCATCTCCAGCGACGTGCTCGCCTCGTGCAACAGGCCGTCGCAGTTCGTGACGACCGGGGTGACCTGGTTGCCCAACACCCGCCCGGTCGAATCGTCGACCAGCTGGGCGAAGATCCGGGTCGGCTTGGTGGCCGGCGCATCGAGCGTGCAGGTGTAGCCGAGTGCCAGATCGGGCGCCCCGACCAGCAACCGTGCCTTGCCTTTCACCTGCACCGGGACGTTCAGGGCCTTGGACGCCTTGGCCGGGGTGATCGCCCCGGCGACCGACCCGATGGCATCACCGGCGGGCACCTTGGTCACCGGCCCGGAACCACCTTCGGGCTGCAGGTCGAGGGTTCCCGAATCGGCGAACGCGAACACCGGCGCGGCCGACTCGGGCGGCGGGAACGCCGCGAAGGTGTGCACGTGACCGTTCTGGTCGGTCGTCTGGAAGCCAGGCACCGCCGCCGCCTGGGGGTCGCGCTTCAGGTAACGGGCGAGCCAGTTCTTCACCGCGCCGGTGACGTAGTCCGTGGGGTCCTTGGGGTTCAGGCACACCCCGTGCCCTCCACAGAACCACGTCATCGCCAGGGGCACCCCGTTCGCCTGCAGCGCCACGTAGTTGCGCGCCCCCTGGGCGAGCGGAAACAGGTTGTCAGCGGTGCCCTGCACGATGAGCGTCGGGATGTGGATCTTGGACAACAGATAGTCCGGACCACGATCGACGAACCACTGCCGGTCGGCCTGGTCGAGCACCCCGGTGGACGACGCCGCCGCGTTCGCGCTCGTGATGTGCGGGTCGAGATCGGCGATCGTGGCGATCGACACCAGGACCTTGGCCCAACCCTGCTTGTAGGTGTCGACCGGGTACAGGCTCGTGGCCAGTGAGTTCCACGCGATCGTCGGGGTGATCACATCCACCCGGCAGTCGGTCGCGGCGGTGACGAACTGGATGCCACCGCCGTAGGACTCACCCACCATGCCGACCCGCGGGTTGCCCGGAGCGTCGAGCAACACGCCCTTCTGGCGTGCGATCCAGTCGATGATCCGCGAGACGTCCTTGGCCTCGTGGTCCGCGCTGTCCACCGTGACCGTCCCGGTCGACTTGCCGAAACCTCGTGGGTCCCAGGTCAGCACGTTGTAGCCGGCGTCATGCAGCCCGGCGATCGTCTCGACGCTCTGGATGCCGGGTTTGGACGACGGCTTGGTGTCGGTGTCCCCCGGCAGACTCCAACCCGGACCCATCAACACCGTCGGTGACGTGGTGGTGCCCTGCGCCTGCCGGGGAAACCAGTGGATCCGGATCGTCGTGCCGTCGAACGAGGTCAGGTCGTAATCGCTGGTCGAACCCTTGACCGCGCGCACCTTGGGCGCCGAGGCGACCGGCCGGTCGCACTTCGGCGGGGTGTAGGCCGCCGCACTGGCCGCGGTGGAGCTGTTGGCGACCGACGTCGAGGGCGCCGTGGTCGGAGCGGTCGAGGTTCCCCCCGAAGAGCAACTCGCCGCCACGACGGCGAAGGTCATTGCGATCAGGCTTGCGATGCCCCCGCGGAACCGGGGCCGCTGAGGCGCGGTCACGAGCCACGCAGGAAGCGCATCGCCTCCTGCCGGGTCGATTCGTTGGTGCGGAACAGGCCGCGCACCGCCGAGGTCACCGTCGTCGACCCGGGCTTGCGCACCCCGCGCATCGACATGCACAGATGTTCGGCTTCGATCACGACCATCACTCCTTTGGGACGCAGCGTCTCATCCAGGGTGTCGGCGATCTGGGAGGTGAGCCGTTCCTGGACCTGTGGCCGCCGAGCATAGGCCTCGACCAGCCGGGCCAGCTTGGACAGCCCGGTCACCCGTCCGTCGCTGTTGGGGATGTAGGCGACATGCGCGGTGCCGACCCAGGGCAGCAGGTGGTGCTCGCACATCGAGTACATGGGGATGTCACGCACCATGACCATCTCGTCGTGATCGGCTTCGAAGGTGACCTCGAGGTGGTGGGTCGGGTCCTCGCGCAACCCCGAGAAGATCTCCGCGTACATGCGCGCGACCCGCGCCGGAGTCTCCCGGAGGCCCTCGCGTTCGGGGTCCTCGCCCACCGCGACGAGGATCTCACGCACCGCGTCGCGCACCCGGTCCTGATCGACCGGCGGGTGCCCGTTGAACCGGACCGGCACATGCCCTGCCGGGTCCAGGCCACCGTTCGGGTCGCGTTCGCCCTCGGTCACCGGCCCGGTCCCATCGTGCGCACGTCGGGCAGGTTCCGGTAGTTCTCGTCGAGATCGAGCCCGTAGCCGATCACGAAGTCCGGGGGAATCCGGAACCCCTCGTAGCGCAGGGCCGTGTCGACCCGTTGCAGCCCCTCGCGCACCAGCAGGGCGCACACCTCCAGGCTCGCCGGTTGACGCACCGCGAGGTTCTTGCGCAGATAGCGCAACGTGAGCCCGGTGTCCACGATGTCCTCGACGAGGATCACGTGCCGGTCGCACAGATCGGTGTCGAGGTCCTTGACGATGCGTACGACGCCCGAGGTCCGGGTCGCGCTCCCATAGGAGGACACCGCCATGAACTCGATCTCGGTGTCGACGGCGATGCTGCGCACGAGGTCGGCCAGGAACACGAACGCTCCTTTGAGCACCCCGATGAGCACCAACGGCTCGTCGCCGAGCACCCCGGCGTAGTCGGCGGTGATCTGCGCACCGAGCTCGGCCACCCGGGTCGCCAACTGGTCGGCCGAAACCAGGGTCGGGCCGACCACCGAGTCGACCTCGACGTCGTGGCTGGCCCCGTGGGCCGGCATCGCGCCCGTCGGGGTGGGGGTACTCGCGGGCTCCACTGGCGCCATGATGTCATGCCGGTCGCCCAGCGGAGGGATTCTCGGCGACGCCGGCCGCGGTTCGGTCACGACGGCGGCGTGACCCGGAGTCGTCCCCGGTGCCTCGCAAGCCGGGCTCCACCGACCAGTTCGGTCGCCACGGCCTCGCCCCGGGCGACCTCGAGCACGCGGGCCACCTCGGACGAATCCGGGACGTATCCGGCGTGCTGCTCGCGCAGCCAGTCCCGCACCGCGCGGGCGGCGACGGCGACGGGCGCCCCGGCGAGCGCGGCGGCAACCGTCGGGTCCAACGCGGCTGCCTGGGCGGCGAGGGCGTCCTCGTCGGCGCCGAGCAGCTCGGAGGTGCGCACGAGCAGCGGCACGATGTCCCGGCCGGCGATGTCCGCCATGAGGGGCAGCAGTTCGGCGCGGACACGGTTGCGGGTGAAGCGCGGGTCGGCGTTCGACGGGTCGGCCACGGTCTCGATGTCCAACTCGGCGCACAACGCCCGGGTTTCACTGCGCCGGAGCCCGAGCAGGGGGCGACGCGGATCGGGCGGTCGTAGCGCCGCCAGGCCCGACGCGCCGGCCCCGCGCAGCAGGTGCAACAGCACCGTCTCGGCCCGGTCGTCCATGGTGTGCCCCACGAGCGAGTCGGCGCCCAGGGCCGCATGACGCGCCGCCCGGGCACGGGCCTCGAGGTTGCCCCCATCGGCGACGACCACACGAACCGACTCGAACGAGGCGCCGAAGCGGGCCGCCGCGGCGGCCACGACATCGGCTTCGGTGTGGGAGCCCGGGCGCAGGCCGTGATCGACGTGGATGACGTGGACCACCAGGCGCGCGCACGACGCCAGCGCGAGCAATGCCATCGAGTCGGGCCCGCCCGACACCCCGAGGGTGACCGCAGTCCCCGCGGCCGGGAAGTCACACCGTCCGAGCAGGTCTTCTGGTTCCGACATCGGACGGGCCGGGAGCGTGGACGCTCAGGCCAGGGCCGCGGCCCGATCGGCGATGCCCAGTCGGGCCAGCCAGTCCCACGGGGAACGGATCTCCGAGAGGGTCGGCAGGTTCTCGGGACGCTCGAACGCGACCTGCAACACGGTCGGGCCGCCGACGTCCTCGACTGCCTCGATGAAGCGCTCACCCGCTTCGTACTGCTTCATCTTGGCGTCCAGTCCGATCAGCTTCTGGATGAGCTTCAACAACGGATTCACCTGGTTCCGGCGGGCGTGGAGGACCCGGTCGAAACGCTCGGCACTGGGGATCTCCGAGGCCCCGGCCCGATTCATCGTGACGTCGCCGTGGCCTTCGAGCAGGCTCATCATGCCGCTGAGATGCTCGAGGGATTCGCGTTGCTCGGGCGAGGCGAACACCACCGCGAGTCCGCCGTCGTCCAACGGGTTACGTCCCGCGCGGAACTCGTTCACCGCGTCGTTCAGACCGCGCAGCACCCGGGACGGGTCCGGGTCCAGACTCGAAAGGGTCACGTCGACGAGCGACAGGAAATGTTCCCGCATCCAGGGCACGCCGGTGAACTGGGCGCGGTGGGTGAGCTCGTGCAAGGCCAGCCACAACCGGAACTCGGACGGCGGAAAGGAGAACCGTCGCTCCAGGCTCAACACGTTCGGACCGACGAAGTAGACGATGTCCTGATCTTCGGGGTTTTCGTCCTCGATCACCAGCAGGTCGTACTGACCGAGCACCCGTCGGGACATCCACCCCAGGAACATGCCGAGCTCCGCGCCTGCCATCCGGCGGGCCAAGGGGGCCGCCGGGCCGCTGAGCCGCTCCCCGAGCCGTTCGGACAGGGGCCGCAGCAGGCGTCGGAACGACGCCACGTTCGCCCGCACCCAACCGGCGCGGTCGGTCACCCGGGCACGGGCCGGCCCGACCGAGGAGACCAGACCGGTTTCGGTGGCGACCGCCGCTTCGGCCTCGGCGGCGAAACGCGCGAAATCCGGCTGCAGAGACGCCGAGTGGTAGGACCGGGAGAACGGCTCGAAGCCGACCGATCGGATGGCGACCCGCTCGGCGAGCGCCCAGTCGATCACCTCAGCCACAGGTGCCTCCCCAGATGGCGGCCGACCGGGTGGTCAGTCGTCGTGGGCGCGGCCGGGGAACGGAAACTGTCCGGGCGGATACTTGGGGCGCACCACCTTGACGAGATACCCGACGCCGAACGCCAACAGCAGGACCACGGTGGCGACGACGATGATCGGGGCGATCCAGAAGGTCCAGAGCACGGCACCGAGGACAACCATGACCTGGACCTTACCCGCGCACGGTCGGATCCCACCCATTCCATCGGGCCGGATTCCGGTGCGAGCATCACCGATCGGTGGGTTCCTCGGCGTCGGGGTCACATTCCCGGATCGCTTCGGCGACCCGGTCCCGCAACGACTCGGGGGCTTCGCGCCGGCAGGTGCGGGCGACGAGCTCGCGGAGTTCGGCTTCGAAGTCGAACGCTTCCAGACAATGACCGCATTCCTCGATGTGCACCCGGATGTCCGCACGCCGTTCGTCGGTGATCTCACCGTCGAGGTACTGGTACAGGTCCCGCAGCGCTTCTTCGCAGTCCAGACCACCGTCGCACTGCGCCGTCGCCTCGGCGCCTGGGTCGTTGGATGGGCTGGTCTCGGTCATGACGGTGCTGCTTCCTCTGCGGGGGCGAACCGATTCCCGGCCAGGCCCCGATCGACGGCGTAATCGTACAACGCCTTCTCGAGCGCTTTTCTTCCACGGTGGAGCCGACTCATCACCGTGCCGACCGGGGTTTCCATGATTTCGGCGATCTCCGCGTACGAGAAACCCTCGACATCCGCCAGCAGCACGGGGATGCGGAAGTTCTCGGGCAGCGATTCGAGCGCCTCGATGACTTCGGCGTCGCCGAGATGCGAGATCAGCCGGTCCTCGGCGCTTCCCCCGCCGGCCGATGCCTGCAGGCGGCGGTACAGGTACCGTTCTTCGACGTCGTCGAGCTCGGTCTCATCCGGACGCCGCTGCTTCGCCCGGTAGATGTTGATGTACGTGTTCGTGAGGATGCGATACATCCACGCCTTCAGGTTGGTCCCCTCGGTGAACCCGCCGAAGCCGCGGTAGGCCCGCAGGTACGCCTCCTGGACGAGGTCCTCCGCGTCGGTCGGGTTCCGGGTCATCCGCAGCGCCGCCGAGTACAACGACGACATCAGGGGCATCGCTTGTTCGGCGAAGGTCGACTGATCGGCCATTGCCGGCGACCCTACCCGCGTCCACCCGAAGGTGCGGTGGTCACCGACATTTCGGATCCGCTCGACGGGTGCGACACCCGGGTGGTCAACCGTCGTGCCCGAGTGACGGCAGCTTCCAGAACAGCGCGGTCAGGGCCAGTTCCTCGTTGGGACTGAATGCGAACGCCCGGGACGTCGCGCCGATCCGGTCCACCGCGGCAAGGAGCGGGCCCGGTGTCCGGTGGGTCACCGCGGCATCGCGGTACTCCCGGGCCATCACCGTGAGACCGAGGCGGATCTCGGTCATCCGGCTCTGCCGTTCGGTCCGCTTGTGACGCGCCTTGAGCGCGTTGCGTCGACCGGTGACCGAGGTCAGTCCGTAATCGGAGACCTCGGCGTCGAAGGCGGTCAGCTCCGCCTCGTGACGGGCCGCGACCGGGGCCTGTGCGTCGTCCAACATCGCCCGCAGATCTGCGACGAGCTGCGTCGCGGTCGCACCGGTGCCGTCCAGGCGACCGGGAACGGCGGCCCACGCCGCGATGCGGAGCGACAGGCGTTCGTCGGTTGCCAGGAGTCGGGCGCGGGTCACGCTGCCCGCAGCCACCGTCGCGGCCAGCTCCGCGCGATCCGGTGCGACGCCCTCGGCCACGAGCAGCGCCCGAAGGGCCGCGGAATCGACCGAGGCGAAATCGATCCGCACGCAACGCGACGCGATCGCCGACTGTTCCGGGGGGACGCGCTCGGCGAGCAGGACCACGATCGTCCGCTCGGGGGGCTCCTCGATGGTCTTGAGCAACGAGCCGATCGCGGCTTCGTTCGCGGCGTCGAAGTGGTCCGCGGCGACCACCCGGCGGGGTGCCTCGGTGGGCGACCGGTGGGCTTCGCGTCGGATGATCGCCGCTTCGGTCTCCCCTTCGGGCCCGGCGCGCCCGCCACGGAAGATGGCTCCTTCGGGCTCGACGACGACGAGATCAGGGTGGCCCGCGGCCGCCGTCAGCCGGCGGTGCCGTTCGGCGTGTGCCGGATCCTCCGCGGCGAACAGCTCCCCCGCGAAGGTGCGCAACGCCGCCCGCTTGCCCGTCCCTTCCGGACCCACGAACAGGTACGCGTGCACCGGATTGGCCACTGCGGCCTGCAGTCGTGCGACCGCCGCCGGCTGCCCCGGCACCGCCGACCACGGATCGTCGAGGGCGACATCGCTTGCGCCGGCGGACTCGTCCATGCCCTCCATCATGGCGAATCTTGAGCGCGGCCTTCGCACCTTCGGGGTGCGAAGCGAAGAGCCCGGGAGGAGAATCGAACTCCTGACCTATTCATTACGAGTGAATTGCTCTACCGACTGAGCTACCCGGGCACGTGCCTGCAGGCTAGTGCGACCCGATACGGGCCCGTCCACCCGTTGTCCAGCGCGCTCAGCGCCCCAGACGCTCGGTGACCGTCGCGGCGATCTCGTCGGCGAGCTCGTCGATGCCCCGCGATCCGTCGAGGACGACCCAGCGATCAGGTTCGGCGGCCGCGAGATCCCGGAACGCCTGGGAGACGCGTTCGTGGAACGTCTCCCCCGCGGCCTCCAGACGGTCATGGTCGCCGCCGAGTCGTGCCGCCCGGGTGGTCGCATCCAGGTCCAACAGCACGACCAGGTCCGGTTCCAGACCGCCGGTCGCCCACCGGGACACCCGGGCGACCTCTCCTGGCGCCAGCCCACGGCCGTAGGCCTGGTACGCCACCGACGACGCCGAGTAGCGGTCGCAGACCACGTCCCGACCCGCATCGAGAGCCGGCCGGATCACCCGGGCGACGTGCTCGGCGCGCGCCGCGGCCATCAGCAGCAATTCGGTGCGGGGGTCGAGCTCGCCCGTGGCGGCGTCGAGCAGCAGGTCGCGGAGCCGTTCGCCGAGCGCGGTGCCACCCGGTTCCCTGGTGAGAACGGCCCCGAAGGCCTCGGCCAGCCGGGCCGCCTGGGTGGACTTGCCCGACGCCTCGCCCCCCTCGAACACGATCAGTCGACCGCGCGCGGGATGTTCGACGCCTGGGTCGGTGGGCACGATCGACCAAGCTAACGGCGCGACCCCTGCCCCGCGCGCACAGTCGGCCCCCACGCGCCGGTCGGGCTGGTCAGCTCGGCGGTTTCTTCTTGGCAGGCTTCTTCTTCGCCGAGGTCTTCTTCGCCGCGGCCTTCTTCTTGGCCGGTTTCTTCTTCGCCGCGGTCTTCTTGGCACCCCGCTTCTTCTTCGCCGGCCCCTTCTCCCGGCGGATCGCCAAGAGCTCCGCGGCCCGCTCGATGGTGATCTCCTCGGGGCGATCGCCCTTCCGCAACGACGCGTTCGTGTCGCCGTCGGTCACGTACGGGCCGAATCGACCGTCCTTGAGCACGACCGGCTGACCGCTCACCGGGTCGGTGCCGACCTCGCGCAGCGGCGCGCTCGCCGCGGCCTGGCCCCGGCGTCGTTTCGGTTGGGCGAACAGTGCCAGCGCCTCGTCGAGGGTGACGGTGAAAAGCTGCTCCTCGGTCTCCAGGCTGCGGCTGTCGGTGCCCTTCTTCAGATACGGGCCGTACCGGCCGTTCTGCGCGGTGATCGGTGTCTGCTCCTCGTCGGCGGGATCCACGCCCACCACCCGCGGCAGACTCAGCAGGCGCAACGCCTCCTCGAGGGTCACCGTCGCCGGGTCCATCGAGGAGAACAACGACGCGGTCCGGGGCTTCGGGGCCTTCTTGTCGTCGCGGTCGGGCATCTCCCCGAGCTGCACGTACGGCCCGTAGCGGCCCGCCTTGGCGAAGATGACCAGGCCGGTCTCCGGGTCGACGCCGACCTCCCGGTCGCCGCTCGGTGCGGCGAGCAGCTCGAGGGCCCGTTCGAGGGTCATCTCGTCGGGGGGCAGATCGTCGGGCACCGACGCGGTGTCCTCGCCCCGTTTGACGTACGGGCCGAACTTGCCCGGTTTGACCACGACCGGGACCCCGCTCTCGTCGACCCCGATGGGGATCGTGTTCACCGCGGCGGCGTCGATCCCCTCGGGTGCGGTGGCGACGAGCTCGGCCAACCCGGTCGTGCCGTTGCCGAACCAGAAGGCGCGCAGCCACTGTTCGCGCTCGCGATGCCCGGCAGCGATCTCGTCCAGGTCACTTTCCATCCGGGCGGTGAACGTGTAGTCGGCCAGATCACCGAAATGGCTCTCGAGCACGTTGACCACGGCGAACGCGGTCCAGGTGGGGACCAGCGCCGAACCCTTCTTCCACACGTACCCGCGGTCCTGGATCGTCTGCATGATCGACGCGTACGTCGAGGGTCGCCCGATGCCGAGCTCCTCGAGCCGCTTCACCAACGACGCCTCGGTGAATCGGGCAGGCGGTGAGGTGGTGTGGCCCTTGGCCTCCAGCTCGGGCTGCACGAGCGTCTGGCCTTCGGTGAGGGGCGGCAGGATCGTCTCCCGGTCGTCCAGGGCGGCATCCGGGTCGTCGGACCCCTCGACGTAGGCCCGCATGTAGCCGGGAAAGGTGATCGTGCGGCCCGACGCCCCGAAGGTCGCCCGCGGCCCGCCGTCCGCGGTCGTCGCGCCGATGCGCACCGACACGCTCTGCCCTCTCGCATCGGCCATCTGCGACGCCACCGTGCGCTTCCAGATCAGCTCGTAGAGCGCCAGGTCCTGGCCGTGGAGCTCACCGGCCACGTCCCGGGGCGTGCGGAACCGGTCCCCCGCCGGGCGGATCGCCTCATGGGCCTCCTGGGCGTTCTTGACCTTGCGCGCGTACACCCGGGGCGAGTCGGGCAGGTAGTCGGCGCCGTACAGCTCACGAACCTGGGCCCGCGCGGCCTGCAGGGCCGTGGCGGACAGATTCGTCGAGTCGGTCCGCATGTAGGTGATGAACCCGCGCTCGTAGAGTCCCTGGGCCACCCGCATGACCTGTGCGGCGCTCAGGCGCAACTTGCGGCCACCCTCCTGTTGCAGGGTCGAGGTCATGAACGGGGCCTTGGGCTTCGAGGTGAACGGCTTGGAGGTGACCGAGTCGACCGTCCAGGTCGTGGTCGCCGCGCCCAACGCCGCGGCCAACCGATCGGCCCCGGCCTCGTCCAGCACCTGCACCCCGTCGGCGGTCACCGCGCCGGTCGCGTCGAAGTCCTTGCCCGTGGCGACGCGTCGCTCGTCGACCGACTGGAGCGACGCGGTGAACGGTTCGTCGGTGGCGAAGTGCGCGTCCAGGTCCCAGTAGTCGGCCGCGACGAACGCCATCCGGGCCCGCTCCCGCTCGACCACGAGCCGGACCGCCGGACTCTGGACCCGTCCCGCGGACAGGCCCGTGGCGACCTTGCGCCACATCACCTCGGAGACCGGATAGCCGAAGAGCCGGTCGACGATGCGGCGGGCCTCCTGGGCGTCCACGAGCCCGTAGTCGATGTCCCGCCAGTTCTCCACCGCCTCCTCGATGGCGCCGCGGGTGATCTCGTGGAAGACCATGCGCTTGACCGGGACCTTCGGTTTGAGGACCTCCAGCAGATGCCACGAGATCGCCTCGCCTTCGCGGTCTTCATCGGTCGCGAGATACAACTCGTCCGCCTCGGCCAGTGCGGCCTTGAGCTCGCGGATCACGTCCCGCTTGCCGGCATAGACCTCGTAGGTGGGCTTGAACCCGTTGTCGATGTCGACGTTCAGACCCTTGGCAGCCAGGTCACGCACGTGTCCGACCGAGGACAGCACCTCGAAGTCGTCACCGAGGAAACCCGCGATGGTGCGCGCCTTCGCGGGCGATTCGACGATGACGAGTGGCTTGGACACGGTTGCATAGGTAAGGCAACGAACACCGGTGTTGTCAACTACCCGGCCGCACCGGGCACACCCGACCGCTACGGTTCGCCCCATGGATTTCGCCCCGTCACCTCGCAGTGCCGCACTTGCCGAGACGCTCACCACCTTCATGGACGAGCGGGTTCGACCCGCCGAAGACGTCTACCTCGAACAGATGCGCGCCTCGGGCGATCCGCACTTCCATCCCCCGGTCATCGAGGACCTCAAGGCCGAGGCGCACAGCCGGGGACTGTGGAACCTCTTCCTGCCCCACACCACCGAATGGAACGAAGGACTCTCGAACCTCGACTACGCGCCGCTGGCCGAGATCATGGGATCGTCCCCCCTCGGATCGGAGGCCTGCAACTGCTCGGCCCCGGACACCGGCAACATGGAGATCCTCACCATGTTCGGCACCACCGAGCAACAGGAGCGCTGGTTGCAACCGCTGCTCGCCGGTGAGATCCGTTCGGCGTTCGCGATGACCGAACCCGCCGTCGCCTCATCGGACGCCACGAACATCGAATGTTCCATCCGCCGCGACGGCGACGACTACGTGATCAACGGCCGCAAGTGGTTCATCTCCGGCGCCGCGAGCCACCGCTGCGAGATCCTCATCGTGATGGGCAAGACCGACCCGGAGGCGTCCCGGCACCTCCAACAGTCCATGGTGCTGGTGCCGATGGACACCCCGGGCGTCGAGGTGCTCCGCGCCATTCCGGTGTTCGGCTACCAGGACCGCGAAGGCCACTGTGAGATGACCTTCACCGACGTGCGGGTGCCGGCGACCAACGTGCTGGGCGAAGAGGGCGGCGGGTTCGCGATCGCCCAGGCTCGCCTCGGTCCGGGCCGGATCCACCACTGCATGCGGTGCATCGGCGCCGCCGAACGTGCCCTCGCGCTCATGTGTGAACGGGTGACGAGCCGCGTCGCGTTCGGCAAACCCCTGGCCGACCAGGGGGTGATCCGCGAGTGGATCGCCGCCAGTCGGCTCGAGATCGAACAGGCCCGGCTGCTGACCCTGAAAGCCGCCTGGTTGATGGACACGGTGGGCAACCAGGGGGCCGCGACCGAGATCGCGGCCATCAAGGTGGTCGCCCCGAACGTCGCCATCGCGGTGGTCGATCGGGCGATCCAGGCGTTCGGGGCGATGGGCGTGTCCGACGATGTGCCCCTCGCGCAGATGTACGCCGGGCTGCGCAGCCTCCGGCTCGCCGACGGGCCCGACGAGGTCCACAAGCGGTCGATCGCCCGCCGGGAGTTGGCCGGCTACCGCTGAGCCCGTACCGGATGACGGATCAGTCCGCCTGAGACACCGGGATCGGTTCTTCGGCCCGGCGCCCTCTCCCCAGCAACGTGAAGACCAGCGCGCCACCACACGCGGCGATCAGCGAACCGCCGAGAATCCCGCGCTTGGCATCGGTGGCGAGTTCGACGACCGGTCCTTTCGTGAAGGCCAGCTCGGTCATGAACAGCGACATCGTGAACCCGATGCCGGCGAGCATGCCGGCACCGGTGAGCGTGGCCCACGACAGCCCGCGGGGCAACCGGGCAAGACGCGCCCGGACCGCCAGCCACGACACGCCGACCACGCCCAGGGTCTTGCCGACCACGAGCCCCACCACGATTCCGAGCGCGACCCGAAGCCCATCCCCGTTCATGCCGCCACCGAGCACCACCCCAGCGTTGGCCAGCGCGAACACGGGCACGACCAGGTAGCTGGTCCAGGGGTGCAGCCGATCGAGCAGGTAGTCCACCGGCGCCCACCGCTCGTCGTCGGGACCGGCCTGCATCGGGGTCACCAAGGCGAGCGTCACCCCGGCGATCGTGGCGTGGATCCCCGACTGCCACGTGGCGTACCAGACCGCCAGCCCGATGACGGCGTACACCCACACGAAGTTCACCCCGATGCGGCGGACGACGAGCACGATGACAACGCCCAGCGCCGCGAGTCCCACCCAGCCCCACTCGAGCCCGTCGGAGTAGAACAAGGCGATCACGATGATCGCGCCGAGGTCGTCGACTATTGCCAGGGTCAACAGGAACACCTTGACCTGCTGGGACACCCGGTCGCCGAGCAGGGCCATCACGCCCACGACGAACGCGATGTCGGTGGCCATGGGAATCCCCCAGCCGTGACCGGCCGGGGTCCCCATGGCGAAGGCCGTGTAGAGCAACGCGGGCACCACCATGCCCCCGACCGCGGCGACGATGGGCAGCCGCGCGAACTGACGGTCACGCAGCGCCCCCTCCGTCCATTCCCGTTTGATCTCGAGCCCGACGACGAAGAAGAAGACCGCCATCAGCCCGTCGTCCACGAAGTGCCGCAGATCGAGGTGTCCCAACCGACCGAAGCCGGTCAGGTCGGGACCCCACTCCCAGACCGCCTCATAGGAGTGCAACGAACCGAGGTTGACCCAGAGGAGTGCCGCGACGGTCGCCATGGCGAGCACGATGCCCGACGACGCCTCGATCTCCAGGAAACGCACGAACGGGTTGACCAGCATCCGCCTGACCGCGACACGGGAGCGAGAGAGATCGTTGTCGGAGTTCGGGTCGCTCATCGCGGGCTCTCTGATCGCGGCAGGGTCACGCCGACCAGGCTTCCCGGCACACCGCACCTCACCTTAGATGCCGAGCCGATCCGAGATCGGGCCCGGCGAGGCGTTCGAACTTCCCCGGGGTGCGGCGCGCTCGGGGGGAACTCAGCCCAAGGCGGACCGGCCGAGCGGGTCCCGCAGCAACACCGTGGCGCGGGTACCCTCGCCGCTGCTGGCATAGTCGACCTCGTCTGCCAGATACTGGATCAGCGGCAGCCCCAGACCCCGTTCGAATTCGAGCCGCTCGGGGTCCTCGACCGGCGGATGCGGCTCGTTCGCGGCGTCGAAACCCGCTCCGGAGTCGGAGACCGTCACCTCGATCTCGGTATCGCGGACGAGACAGTGCAATCGCACCCGAGCCGCGGCTGCGGCCAGGGCCGAGCGGTCGCGCGAATCGGTCACGGTCTCCTCGGAGTCGCCGACCATCCGCCAATTCGCCTCCATCGCGTTGGTGATCAGCTCGGTGACGACGAGCTTCAGATCGCCGATCCGCGCGGTCGGACAGTGTCGGCGCGACCGCCGCCGCCGCGGCGACGACGTTGCGCACGAGACCGAGGTACTTCGAATCGGATGGCAGGTCGAGTTCGATGATCGCGCCAGGATCGTCGTGCACGGTCGCTCAGCGCCCCCCGGGTCGCGGTGCGGAATCGACGATCGTGAAGATCTCGGTCAATCCGGTGACCCTGAAAAGGGCACGGATCGTGTCCTGCGGGACCACCAGCACCAGATCACCCTCGGCCTCCTTGATCCGTCGCCTCGCCCCGACGAGCACGCCCAGACCGGTCGAGTCGATGAACCCGACCTTGGACAGATCCACGACCAGATCTCGACAGCCGCCGTTGACCAACTCGATGAGCCGGCGCCGGAGCTGTGGCGCGGTTGCGAGGTCGACCTCGCCTCCCACGGCAAGGACCGTGCGGCCATCGACCTCGGTGTTGGTGAGCGTCAGATCCATCGTGGTGCTCCGAAAGCGCTGGAAACCCGCGGGCAGTTTACTGTGCTGGGAATCCGTGCCGACGGACCCCCGGAGAACGCGCGTGCCCCACGAATCTGCCACCGGCCGCTTCGGCGACCTCCTCGACCGGCTCGAAGCGGGACTGGTGGACCTCATCGGTTCCGAGGTTCACGCCGACGCGCCGGGCGGGGCCCTGGTGCACCGACACCTGATCGCGGCCCGTCCCGCCCACCACGCGGGCCGAGTCGGCCTGGACGACGAGGTGTGGGACCGCCTCGGGACCGACCGGCTCTGGTCGCACCAGCAACGCGCGCTCGAACAGGTCCTGGCGGGCAACTCGGTGATCCTGTCCACCGGCACCGCATCGGGCAAGTCGCTGGTCGCCCAGGCGGCGATCGGTCAGGCGCTCACCGGACCCAGGCCGGCAACTGCGCTGCTGCTCCATCCCACCAAGGCGCTCGGCCACGACCAACTGCGACATCTCGACGCGCTGGGACTGCCCGGGGTGACCGTCGGGGCGTACGACGGGGACGCCTCGGACACCGAGCGCTCCTGGGTGCGCGCCCATGCGAACGTCGTGTTCTCCAACCCCGACATGTTGCACGTGGGCATCCTTCCCCGGCACGGACAGTGGTCGACGTTCCTCCGCCGCCTGCGCTACGTCGTGGTCGACGAAGCGCACACCCTGCGAGGGATCTTCGGTGGCCACGTCGCCCACGTGCTCCGGCGGCTGCGCCGGATGTGCGCGGCCTACGGCGGCGAACCCACGTTCATCCTCGCCTCGGCGACCGTCGGTGACCCCGCCGTCCTGGCCCGTTCACTGACCGGCCTGGAATCCATCGAGGTCGTCGACCAGGACGGCTCGCCCCGCGGAGAACGCCTGGTGGTCCAGGTCAACCCACCGATGCTCGACCCCGAAAGGGGACGGCGCCTCTCGGGTCACCGCGTCACCGCGACCACCGCCGCCACCCTCATCGCCGCGGGTCACCGCACGATCGTGTTCACCCGCAGCCGACGGGTGACCGAGACGCTCACCGACGCGATCCGACACCGCCTCGATGCCCCGACGGCGGCGAAGGTCCAGGCCTACCGGGCCGGCTTCCTCGCGGCAGAGCGACGCCAGATCGAAGCCGACCTCGCGTCCGGTTCCCTGCGCGGGGTGGTCGCGACCAACGCGCTGGAACTCGGGATCGACATCGGCGGTCTCGACGTGTGCGTGGTCCACGGCTTTCCGGGCACCGTGTCGTCGTTCCGCCAACAGATCGGACGGGTGGGCCGGGGAACCGACCCATCGTTGGCCGTGCTCGTCGCGGGCGCCGATCAACTCGACCAGTACCTTGCCAACCATCCCGACGAGCTCATCGTCCGACCGCCCGAACCGGTGGTGGTGAATCCGTCGAACCCCAATGTGCTGGATCCGCAGCTGTGCTGCGCGGCGTCCGAGTCGCCGCTGGTCGCCGCCGACGAACGCTTCTGGGGCGATGACCTGGCCGACGGGATCCGCCGCGGCGTACTCGCGGACCAGCTCCGCGTTCAACGGCTGGACGGACCCGGACCACCCGAGGATCGCCGCGCGGTGTACGCCGGTCACGGGCACCCGGCGGGACGGATCCCGCTCCGTTCAGGATCCGGTCGCGAGGTACGCATCGTCGACTCCGCAGGCGTGCTGATCGGGACCGTCGACGCGGCGCGGGCGACCAGCACCCTGTACCCGGGTGCGAGCTACCTGCACCGGACCGAACCGTACCGGGTGGTCGAGCTGGACCTGGCGGGCGGTACCGCGACCGTCGAGCACGACGACGGTTCGACGACCACCCGCGCCGACTCGACCACCGAGGTCGAGTTCCTCGGTACCGACGACCAGAAGCTGGTCGGTCGCACCGTCGTCTCGGTGGGCGCGGTCGCCGTCCGCACCACCGTCACCGGCTACACCCGCATCGATGTGTCCACCGGCGCCGTCGTCGACCGGGTGGCCCTCTCGCTGCCGCCCGAGTCGCTGGTCACCCGGGCGATCACCTACGTCGTACCGGCCCGACTCGCCGCGGTCGGCCGGCTCGGGCCCGAACGGCTCGCGGGTGCCCTGCACGCGCTCGAACACGCCACGATCGCGATGCTGCCACTGTTTGCGATCTGCGACCGGTGGGACGTCGGCGGCCTGTCGATGGCGTTGCATCCCGACACGGGAGCGCCCACGATCGTCATCTACGACGGCTACGCCGGTGGTGCGGGCATCGCGGAACTGGGTTTCATCGCCGCCGAGGAACACCTCGCGACGACCCTCGAGATGCTCGCCTCCTGCCCGTGCGCGGCAGGGTGCCCGAGCTGCGTGCAATCACCCAAGTGCGGCAACGGGAACGAACCTCTCGACAAGGCCGGTGCGATCGAATTGGCGACCGGACTCCTGCTGCGCTCGACCTCCCACGAGGATTGACGCACCGGGGCGGCCGCCCGCTGCGGTACGCTCACCCGGGACCGAGGGGGAGCCCTCATGAGCCGTCGAACGGGGGTAGCAAGCATGACCGACCACCACCAGCAACGCCGCTTCGATCGACCCGGCGTGCGCTTCGCCGTCGTGGTCGTGTTGCTCGTCGCGACGCTGGCCGGCTGTGACCAGCAGGGGCCGAGCAACTACTTCACCAACGTACCCCAGCCTTCAGTGCCCTCGGGCACGCGTTATGTGGATGAGGTCTTCCCCAATGTCGACGTGACATCGAACATCCACTACAGCACCGCCGACGACTTGAACGGCAACGCCGTCAGCCTCGACCTGGACATGTATCAACCCGCCGGGGACACCGCGCTCATCCGCCCCGCAGTGGTCCTGGTCCACGGTGGCGGCTTCACCGGCGGCACCAAGACCAACTCCACCATGGTCACGCTGGCGAACCACTTCGCCCGGATCGGGTACGTCGCCGTGTCGATCAACTACCGCCTGCTCTCGCCGACCGGGTGTGGCGGGGGCAGCTTCACGACCATCTGCGCTCAGGCCGGCACCGCGGGCACCTCCGACGCGCAGTCCGCGGTCCGCTGGCTCCGGAACCACACGGAGACGTACCACATCGACCCTGATCGCATCGCCCTGATGGGCGCATCGGCAGGAGGGGTGGTGTCGATCCTCGCCGGGTCGATCCCGGCACTGGCCGACGAACCGACGAACTCCTTGTCGACGCTGCTGATGGCCGGGACACCGCGCAACACGTCGAACCCCGGACCATCGTCGGCGGTCACGGCCTGGGCGGCGATCTCGGGAGGACTCCCGCCACAGATCACCGGTCTGTCCGGTGGTCTCGGACAGCTTCTCGCCGACAACTTCACCGAGTTGCCGTCGCCGGGCTACTTCTTCCACGGGACCAACGACACGACCGTGCCCTATTCCTGGGCCGAAGGCACCCGAGACCAGCTCCTGGACATCCATCGTCTCGTGGGATTCAGGGCCTTTTCGGGCCTGGGACACGTCGAATCGCTGATGCACAACGCCGGGCAGACCATCATCGATCAGTCGACGTGGTTCTTCGGGGTCCTTCTCGATCTCGGTGCGCTGAACTCCTAGCTCAACCGCGCCGGTCCGAATTCGGGTCCTCCACGGCCATCGTCTCGGCTGCCCGCAGATGGACCGTCGACCAGCCGATCAGGGGAACGGCGACGACCGATCGCCGCACCCGAATCGTCACGAGGCGCGGATCGCCGGGCTGTACCCGCATCGTCACCTCGACGTTCGAGGGGGCACCGGCCCTGCGGACCGCGGCCCGCGCCACGCCCGGACGCAGGTCGACGGCCGCAGTCCGCGCCCCGCCCGAGCTGCGTTCACCGTGGCGACCTGCAAGGCCGTGATGCGGGCCACCTGGACGATGCCGATGACGCAGAGCACGACCAGTGGTAGTACGAGCGCGAACTCGACGGTTGCCTGCCCGCGTTCACCGCTCGATCCTGGCCGAGTCGGCCGGGGACGACGGCCGCTCATCCGACCTGGTCGATGACATGATTGAACACGGCGTCGAACAGCGCGCCGATCCGGCCCGAATGGGCCGCCCATCCGATGAGCAGCAGCGCGATCGACGCGGCGGCGAGCAGGACCAGGGCGTATTCGGCCGTGGTCTGGCCCGAATCGGTGCGTGTTGCCAGGTGCAGCCGTTCGGACAACTTCAGCAGCAACCACATGGGAAGCCTCCTTGTGGGGTGATGTGCGATGCGGGCGGCGGGCGCCGCGAAGTCTCAGTGGGCGACCCCGCCGAACGCGCCGACCACCAGGGGCACGACCGCGATCAGCACGAAGCCGGGCAACGAGCAGCACACCAGCGGGACGAGCAGCCGCACCGACAGGCGACGGACATCGGCTTCGAGCGTCCGACGGTGCTCGGCCCGCAACTGATCGGCAAGACGGGTCAGCGCCGGAAGCACGGGATCGCCGTCGATGTGCGCCGCTCGCAGAATGGCGATCAACGGGGCGATCTGGTCGCCGACGCGCTCGACGACCCCGACCAATTCGTCATCGATCATCGCTCCGTTCCGATACGCCACCATGGCGTGGGCAAACGCCGGCCGGAGCGATGCCGGAAGGTGCGGAGTGACCGTGTCGATCGTCTCGGGAACCGAGGTACCGGTCCAGACGCTCACCGCGCTCAGCTCCGTGGCCAACAGGATGTCCTCTGCGAGTTGTCGTCCGACACGTCCTGCTCCCCACCGCCCGACCATGCTCCGGAGGTGCCAGCCGACGAGGACGACGGCGAGTCCGGTCACCGGCGAGGCCAGCGCGCAGAGAGCGCCCAGGGCGACGACGATGCCCCGCAGACGTGTCGTCGCCGCGTCGCCGGTCGAGTGGCTCAGTCCGAGGCGTGCCGCGCACCCTTCGGCGAACTGTCCGAGTCGGTGGAACACCGCGAGGCCGGGTGTGCGGGGACCGTCCCCGCTCGAGGACGCCTCGACACCGGGCCCGGTCAGAACCCGAATACGGGCACGGGCCCTACCACGGAGTGTCACCGGGCCCCCGCACAGACCGCATCGACCATCCGGGTGCTCCACCATGCGCCGAACCCGTTCAACGCCACGCCGACCAGCAAGGCGGCGATCACGATCGGTCGATTGGCGATCCCTGCCACGGCACCCGGCAGCACGACGAAGGACCCCGCGCCGACCAGGAGTGGCATCGCGAGCATCAGGAGCGTCGAAGCCCGGGCATGACTGGCGCCGGTGACCACCTCGTGCCTGGTTCGTTCGCGTTCACGCAACAACGAGGCCCCCGCTTCGAGGGCTCGGGCCGATCCCCCTACCGCACCAGTGGACATGGCGACGACCGCAGCGACGATTCCGACCACCGGATCATCGGAATCCACCTCCCAGTCGGCGACGGCAACCCGACCACGCGCGTCGCGCCGACGCCGGGTGAGCGCATCGAGGCGGTGCGCGGCCATCCCCGGATGCCGACGCGACGCATCCTCGAGCGCGTCGAGCACCGAGGACCCCGTGCGCACGGCTCGTGCGGCGACTTCCAGCAAGGTGGCGAAGTCGGTTCCCAGTTGCCGCCGGTCCCGTGTCGCCCGACGCCGTCGTCGGATCCGGGGCGCGGCGACGACCGGTGCGGCGAGCGCCACCGCAACCACTGGCCCGCCCACCAGCCACCCGATCACCCCGGCGCAGGTCACGCCGGCGGCACGACGATTCACGGCTCGGGGATTCCGGTGCCGAGTTCGTCGAACTGCACGATCTGCCGCGCGCCGCACGGTCCGCGCTCGACGTGGACCACGAGGTCGACCGCCGAGGCGAGCTGTGCCCTGGCCACCTCGATGCCCAGGCCGTGGCCTGCGGAAGCCGCCAGGACGGCAAGTCGTTCGAGCGCGTCGGTCGTCGAATTGGCATGCACAGTGGTCAGCGATCCGCGATGCCCGGTGTGCATGGCCTGGATCATGTCGTGCGCCTCCGGACCGCGGCACTCGCCCACGACGATCCGATCAGGCCGCAGGCGCAACGCGGTCCGAACCAGATCGACCACGTCGATCCGGCCGGTTCCCTCGGTCGAGACGTTCCTCGTCTGCAGCGAGACGACGTGGTCACCGGGCAGGTCCAATTCGGCGGCGTCCTCGATCGTCACGATCCGCTCGGCGGGGTCGATCGCCTGGGCCATGGCGTTCAGCAGCGAAGTCTTCCCGGCGCCGGTCGGACCGGACACGACGATGTTCATCCGACGTGTCACCGCTTCGATCAGCTGTGCCTCCGTCGACGGGTCGGTGAAGTCGCCGATGTCGCGTCCGGCGACCGTGAACCTTCGGATCGCAAGGCACGGGCCGTCCACGGCGATCGGTGGCAGCACCACGTTGAGACGGGCGCCGTCGGACAGTCGAGCGTCGACGATCGGGTTCGCACGGTCGACCCGTCGGCCGGAGTCGACGAGGAGGTGCTCGATGGCCGCGTCGATGTCACGCCGCCGCAGCCACAGCCCGGTCCGCTCCAGCGCTCCGTCGCGTTCGCGCCACACCTCGCCGGGCCCGTTCACGAGGATGTCGGTCACCCCCGGGTCCGCCATCAGGTCCAGCAGATGCTCGGTGGACACGATCGCTTCGTTCACCGTCGACACCGCTCACGCCCCCACCAGGTCGACCAGAGCCCGTTCGATGCCCTTCGGAATCCTCTGCTGCAGCAGACCCGCGTCGACGAGCCGCGCCAGTTGTGGCTCGCAACGGATCTCGGCGACGACCGGTGCGCCCGCGACCGCGGCGACATCGGCCGCGCCGAGCGATCGGCCCGGTTCGGCCACGAGCACGGCGCCGTCGGGACGGAGGTCGGACCGGGCGAGGTGGCGCAGCCCCAGATAGCACGCTCGAGTCACGAGCAACGACCGGTCGGCGGCCTGCACGAACGCCGTGCCCCATGGGTTGGGATCGCCCGACGCAACGGTGCCGGCGTCGACGATCACGGTGCGACCGTCGGCGTGCAATCGAGCGATCAGGGCCTCGGTCGCACGCGGGGACACCGGACGACCATCTGGCTCGCCCCGGCACAGCAGGGCAAGGCCGTCATCGATCGGCACGGCCAGCTCGGCGAGCGTTCCCGGAGCACCCAGCGTGCACGTCGCCTCGGAGGCTTCGGGCTCACCGGTGGCTGCCAGCCACTCGTGCACCCCCGGGCCAGTGGACCCGTCGACCCCCAGAGCCGCCGGGAGGTCACCCGCCAGATCGACCAACAGGGTGTCATCGGTCGGCCGCCGCGCCGCGGCCAGGGCAAGGCAGGCGGCCACCACCGTCGTTCCGGAACCACCTTTGACCGACCAGCACGTCACCAACATCGCGACCCTTCCTCTCGGAGCTCTCCGACGATGAGGGGAAGTGTGGCGGGAATGTCGAAACATTCCGAACAACAATGAAAGATACTAACATGATATGAACGACTTGGCAACCTGCGTTGCCGAACGGCTCCGACCGGCTTTCGCCGGTGTCCCGATCGGCCGGCGTCTCACTACGCTGGCCCGGGTGGAAGCGGCGTTCTTCGATCTGGACAAGACCGTGATCGCCCGGGCCTCGATGGTGGCGTTCGGCCCGTCGTTCCAACGGGCCGGACTGCTCTCGCGCTGGCTCGTCGCACGCGCGCTGTATGCGCAACTCGTGTACCTGTACTTCGGCGCCGACGAGAAGCGGATGGCGCGCCTGCGCACTGCCGCCCTCCGGGTGACCACCGGTTGGGAACAGGCCCGGGTCACCGAGATCGTCGAGGAGACCCTGGAGCGGGTGATCGAACCGATCGTCTACTCCGAGGCCCTCGAGTTGATCCACTCCCACCGGGCACAGGGGCGCAAGGTGTTCATCGTTTCCGCGTCGCCCGAGGAGATCGTCGCACCCCTGGCGCGCTTTCTCGGGGTCGACGAAGCGATCGCCACCCGTGCAGCACTGGACGACACGGGCCGCTACACGGGTGAGGTGGAGTTCTATGCGTACGGGCCCGGCAAGGCCGAGGCCATGGAGCACGTCGCCCGGCGGGACGGCATCGACCTGTCGGCCTCCTGGGCCTACTCGGACTCGGCGACCGACGAGCCGATGCTCCGCGCCGTCGGCCATCCCGTCGCGGTGAACCCGGACCGTGACCTTGCTCGCACCGCCCGGGACGAGGACTGGGAGATCCGGACCTTCGACCGTCCGGTCCGACTCCCCCCTTCGGCGACCACTCCCACGCCGGCGAAGGTCGGAATCGCGGCCGGCGCCGTCGCCCTGGTCGGGGCGGCCGTGGCCGGCGGGGCGCTGCTCAGACGGCGCGCCGTCGCCCCTGAACCCTCGAACGTCAGGCGGTTCGCAGCTTCTTTGCCGCAGCAGCTCCGATGGCGATCAGGACGATGAGGATGAGAAGCTTCTTCATGGCGGGTCATCTTATGACCAACCGGGGCCGATCGCGCCAAGCGCTCCGTGACAGGCGTCGGCACGACCCCGCCACGTGGCCCCTCACACGTTGAGGCCGACGACGAGCTTTCCCTGATTCGGTGGGGCGAAGGTGCGCAGATGCGCGCTGACCCCACCGACGAGTGCCTGTTGATACGCGAGCTTGCGGATCATGTACGAATGGGTTTCCTTGGGGTCCAGGTACAGGTTGAACAACTTGCCGTACGGGAACTTGTGCAACACGCCACTGAAGCCACCGGTGCCGTGCACGTCGCCCTGGGACACCACGTCGTCACCGACGGCGTTCAGCATGAACTTGTACTCGCCGCAGCGCAGCGCCGAGAACGACTGGCCCAGCCAGTAGTAGTGGTACTTGCGGTTCGAATGACCCTCGGGCGCGAGGAGAAACGACGACTGGTCGATGCCGTCGATGAACCGATCAGTGGGGACTTCATCGGCGGCCCCCGCGAGCGACAGCACGGTGGGCAGGATGTCGTTGAAGTCGAAGAGTCCGTCACTCACCCGTCCCGCATCGATCAGACCGGGCCAGGCGACCACGAAGGGCACCCGCACCCCGCCTTCCCAGGTGGAGCCCTTCGCACAGCGGAACGGCGTGTAGGCCGCGTCGGGCCAGGTCTCCATCTCGGGCCCGTTGTCCGACGTGACCAGAATGATCGTGTCGTCGAGTTGTCCGGTCTCCTCCAACACCGCGACGAGCCGACCCACGATGTCGTCGAGCTCGACGATCGTGTCCTTGTAGGGATGCTTCGCCGGTGAGCGGCCCAGGTAGTCCTCGTGCGGGTAGTTGTCGAAGTGGGCGCCGCGGGTGTTGTGGTAGAGGAACCACGGCGCTTCGTCGGCGGCCATCCGCCGGAGGAAGTCCTCGGAGTACGCGCACCAGCGCTGGTCGAGTTCGGACAGCACCGGGATGGTGACCTCCTCGACCGACTCGACGTCGCCGCCACGGGTGGCGTGCACGAACGACTTGTTGAAGGGCTGGTTCTCGATCCAGTCGGTGCGGGCCCGCGAGTAGACGATCTCGGGGAAGAAGTACGGGTCGCGCCATTCGGTGTACATGTCCGACACCGAGAGGAACCCGTAGAAGTCGTCGAAGCCGACGTGCTGAGGCTGCGAGTCACGGTTCTCGCCCAGGTGCCACTTGCCGACGCACTGGGTGACGTAACCCTGTTCGGACAGCAATCGGGCGAGGGTGATCTCGCCCTCGAGACCTCCGGGTTCGCCGTACATGGGCGGGCGTTGGAGTCCGTGGCGCATCGGGAGCCGCCCGGTCAGCAGCGTGGCACGGGACGGGGTGCACGACGGCTCGGAGTAGGCGGAGGTGAGCAGCAGTCCCTTCCGGGCGAGCGCGTCGATGTGCGGGGTCGGGGCGCCGACCGCGACGCCGCCGCCGTAACAACCGAAGTCGCCCCAGCCGACGTCGTCCATGAGGATCACGAGCACGTTGGGCGCCTTGGTCCCGTGACGGTTTGTGAATCCGTCGAGTCGGGCGGCCGCCGTGGAGACCTGCTCGGCGTGGACGAACGCGGGTTCGCGCCGTTCGCCCATGGGCGTGGTCGGGCTGGCAATCGGGTCGAACTCCGGCATGACGATGTCCCCTTTCGATCACCGGGAAGACTAAGGCCCCGTGGGCAACGCTGCGCAGGCGCCAGCCGGAGCAGCCCCCACCCTGACACCCGGATGCCGAAGGCGAGGCGAGCAGGCCGAGCACCGCGCCGCCCGAGCCTCAAAGCAACGCTGCGCAGGCGCCAGCCGGAGCAGCCCCCACCCTGACACCCGGATGCCGAAGGCGAGGCGAGCAGGCCGAAGGCCGCCCGAGCCTCAAAGCAACGCTGCGCAGGCGCCAGCCGGAGCAGCCCCCACCCTGACACCCGGATGCCGAAGGCGAGGCGAGCAGGCGGCACCGCCGCCGCCCGAGCCTCAAAGCAACTCAGTGCAGGCGCCAGCCGGAGCAGCCCCCACCCTGACACCCGGATGCCGAAGGCGAGGCGAGCAGGCGGCACCGCCGCCGCCCGAGCCTCAAAGCAACTCAGTGCAGGAAGTGCCGTTCCCCGGTGAACACCATGGCCAGCCCCAGTTCGTCGGCCTTGGCGATGTTGTCCTCGTCTCGCATCGCCCCGCCCGGTTGGATCACGACCGCGGCGCCCGCCGCGGCGGCGGCTTCGATCCCGTCGGCGAAGGGGTAGAACGCGTCCGAGGCGCACGCGCCGCCCCTGGCACGGCCGTCGGCCTTGGTGGCCGCGAGCAACCCGGATTCGACCCGGTTCTGTTGACCGGCCCCGATGCCCCACGCGGTGCGGTCCTTGACGAGCACGATCGCATTCGACTTCACCCAGCCCACCAGGCGCCAGGCGAGCTCGACGTCGGCCCATTCGTCCTCGGTCGGCCGGCGCTCGGTCACCACCCGCCAGTCGGCCCGGGTGGCCGCGAAGTGGTGCGCGTCCTGCAACAGATAGCCCCCGCCGATCTGACGGAGCTCGAACGGCTCCGAGGTCGGCGCGGGAGCGGTGAGGATGCGGGTGTTCTTGCGTCGACCGATCAATGCGTCGACCACTCCGTCGTCGTAGTCGGGGGCGATCACCACATCGGCCTGCGCGGCGGCGACCATGCGCTCGACCGTGGCGGTGTCGACGGTCCGGTTGAACGCCACGATCCCGCCGAACGCCGACCGGCTGTCGCACTCGTACGCGCGCTGGTAGACGTCCGCGAGGTCGCCGCCCACCGCAACCCCGCACGGGTTGGCGTGCTTGACCACGACCACGGCCGGTTCGTCGCCCAGATCGTGCACGCATCGCCAGGCGGCATCCGCGTCGAACAGGTTCAGATAGCTCAGCGCCAGCCCCGAATGCTGTTCGATCCCGTCCATCCACGTGGTGGTGCCGATCCGGCGGTAGCGGGCACCCCGCTGGTGGGGATTCTCGCCGTACCGGTTGGTGGCGACCTTCTCCAGGGCCAGGTGGTAGGTGTCGGGCAGGTCGTCGGAGCGATCCGAGTTCGCGTCGAACCAGTCCACGATCGCGGCGTCGTAGCCGGCGGTCGTGGCGAACGCCTTGCGCGCCAGGTCACGTCGCAGCGAGGCGTCGAGGACCCCGGCCTGCACGGCGTCGAGGACCCGCGGGTAGTCCGACGGGTCGACCACGACGCCGACATGGGCGTGGTTCTTGGCCGCGGCGCGGATCATTGCCGGTCCGCCGATGTCGATGAGGTCCACGGCGCCGGCGTTGCCGCCGTGGGTGAACGTCGACGGGTCGGCGCCGAAGGGGTACAGGTTGGCCACGACCAGATCGATCATGCCGATGCCGTGGGCCTCCATGTCGGCGCGGTGGTCCGGATCGTCCGGGTCGGCCAGGATGCCGCCATGGATCTTCGGGTGCAGGGTCATCACCCGGTGGCCGAGGATCGCGGGATACCCCGTGTAGGTCTCGGTGTCCACGACCTCGAGTCCCGCGTCACGCAGCGCGGCCGCGGTACCGCCACTGGAGAGCAGCTCCCAACCGGCGTCGACCAGTCCGGTCGCCAGCTCGACGACGCCGGTCTTGTCATAGGCGGAAAAGAATGCTCGCACGATGGCCTCTCAGGGGTTTTCGGTTCGGTCGGACAGGACGATGCGGCCCTCGGTGACCGCTTGGATCGTCGCCGGGTACAGCTCCCGCTCGACGGTCTTGATGCGTTCGTGCAGGCTCGCCTCGTCGTCGTCCTCGAACACCTCGACCACGCCCTGGGCGAGGATCTCGCCGGTGTCGACCTCGAGCCCGGCGACGTGCACGGTGCAGCCGGTGACCTTGACGCCGTGGTCCAGTGCGTCGCGCACCGCGTGCCATCCCGGAAACGCCGGCAACAGGGCGGGGTGCGTGTTCAGGATCATCCCGCCGTAACGGTCGTGCATGGGACGGCTGAAGATCGTGCCCCAACCCGCCATGACGACCAGATCGATGTCGTGGGCTCCGAGCACGGCGGCGACACGTGCGCTGTAGGCATCGCGGTCGAACGAATCCCCGAAGTCGGATCGCTCGACGAGCGCGGTCGTGATCCCGGCGTCTTCGGCCCGTTGCAGGCCCCCACACGGACGATCGGCGACGACCAACGCCACGTCGATGCCGTGGGCGACGATGGCCTGCAGGATCGTTCCGGATCCCGAGACCAGCACGCCCACTCGCACGGAGCCCGACGCTAGCGCCTCGAAAGCGCCTCCCCCCAGTCGCATCTCCGGGCGGTCGCACAGGGCCGTACTAGGGTTCGGAACCATCACCGCCTGCTCGAGGATGCCGACGACATGAACGACGTGAGCCCGGGGAAGTTGGTCCTGATCATCGGCGCCGGGGTGACGTTCGTGTTCAGCTTCCTGCCCTGGTTCTCCTTCAACGACCACTTCACGTCGTCGCAGAACGCCTGGGGTTCCGGCCTGTTCCCCATGGCCAGCTGGGCGCCGGTGCTGGCGCTGGTCGCGGGATTCCTGGTCGCCGCCGAAGCCTTCGAATTCGTCAACCTGCCCGAGAAGATCGCGTCGTTCACCCTCGATCAGGTGGTGCTGGTGTGCTCGGCGGTGGCGTGCCTCATCACGATCAGCTACATCATCGTCGACAAGTCGCCCGCGGGCATCGGACCGGGGCTCTGGCTCTGCTTCCTCGGGACGATCGCGCTCCTTTCGGGCTACTTCATGGACAAGACGGGCGTCGGGGTGAACCCGCAGCAGAGATCGGACCGACCGGCTCCCCCACCTGGTGAGGACGCACCTGGAGAGTCTCCCCCGCCTCAGCAGCCCGGCCCGTCCTGAACGGTCGGCTCCGGCTGCCGACCGTCCCACCGAAGGAGAGCGGTCAGTCCCGGTGCAGCAGCGTGCCCATCGCCGCGCTGATCTCGGTGATGGTGTCGAGACCGCCGGGCAGCACGCCCATGCCGAAGAAGCCGTGGATCATGTCGTCGTAGCAGCGGTGCACGACCGGGACGCCGGCTTCGGCCAACCGGGCCGCGTAGGCGTCGCCCTCGTCCCGCAGCGGATCGAAACCGGCGGTCACCACCACCGCCGGGGCCAGTTCACTCACGTCCTCGGCCAGCAACGGTGAGGCGCGCACGTCGTCGTAGGCCGCGGAGCTGGGCAGGTACTGGTCCCGGAACCACTCCATGTCGACGCGGGACAGGAAGAACCCGTCGGCGAAGAGCTCGATCGACGGACTGTCCAGGTGGGCGTCGGTGGCCGGATACACCAGACACTGCGCCACGGGAGACACCTCGTCATCCCGACACTGTTGCGCGACCACCGCGGCCAACGTGCCCCCGGCGCTGTCCCCCATCACCCCGATCCGGGCCGCATCGACGCCCAGTTCGGTCGCATGCCGGGAGACCCAGCGAAATCCGGCGATGGCGTCGTCGACCGCAGCCGGGAAGGGATCTTCGGGCGCCAGGCGGTAATCCACGGCCACGACCACGCACCGGGCCACCGCGGCCTGCAGTCGGCAGGTGCTGTCATGGGTGTCCAGGTCGCCGGTGACCCAGCCCCCGCCGTGGTAGTAGACGACGCCCGGCAACGTCTCGGTGATCCCGAAAGGTCGGTAGATCCGTACCCGTCGTTCGACCCCGTCGAGGTCGACGACCCGGTCGACGACCCGCACGTCGGTCCGGTCGGGCATGCCGACCCCCGCGAACCGGGACAACTCGGCCCGACGGGAGACGGCATCGAGCGACCGGTCGATCCCCTGCTTCTCGGCCAGAACCAGCAGCGCCGCGAGCGCGGGATGCAGCACGCGCCCGTCGCGGATCACCGGGCCTTGAACGCCGGTGATCCGGTGCAGGATCGGCGTGGGCAACGCCAGCAGCGCAGTGACGGCCCGGTTGGCAATGCTGCGATGGAGGTTCTCGCTCACGGACCGACCTCGATGTGCTCGTCGTCCAGGAGGTTCACAGCGACGCGACGATCTCGACCATCAGTTCGCCCGCCTCGGTCGGATTCTGGCCGACCTTCACGCCGGCATCGCGCAGTGCAGCCATCTTGGCCGCCGCGGTGCCGTGCCCGCCCGAGACGATCGCTCCGGCGTGGCCCATCTTCTTGCCCGGCGGGGCGGTCACCCCGGCCACGTAGGACGCGACCGGCTTGGTCATCTTCGACGCGATGAACTCGGCAGCCTGCTCTTCGGCCGAGCCACCGATCTCACCGATCATCATCACCGCCCGGGTCTCGTTGTCGGCCTCGAAGGCCTCGAGGCAGTCGATGAAGCTCGTCCCCGGCACCGGGTCGCCGCCGATCCCCACGCAGGTGGTCACGCCGATGCCCTGCAGTTTGAGTTCGTAAAGCGCCTGATAGGTGAGCGTGCCCGAGCGGGACACGATCCCCACCGATGGCCTGCCCGCCTCGGGAGCCTGGGCGATGTCGCCCGAGGTGATGCCGATGTTGCACTTCCCCGGCGAGATGATCCCCGGACAGTTCGGTCCGAGAATCCGCACGTCGGGAAAGTCGGAGGAGACCTTGTTGTAGAACCAGGCTTCGTCCTGGGCGGGAACTCCCTCGGTGATCACCACGATGAAGTTCACCCCCCCTTCGGCGGCGTCGATCACGGCGTCCTTCACACCGGGTGCCGGAATGAAGATGCACGACGCCGTCGCGCCGGTGGCGGCGACCGCGTCGGCCACGTTCGCGAACACGGGGATGCCCTCCACATCGGTACCCGCCTTCTTCGGGTTGGTGCCGGCCACGACCTGGGTGCCGTAGTCCCGGTTGCGCAAGCCGTAGAAGCGACCCTGGGAGCCGGTGAGCCCCTGGTAGACGACCTTGGTGTGCTCGTCGACGAAAATGCTCATGGTTGTGATCCTCTCTCGATCTCGGGCGACTCAGCGGTTGGCCAGCTCGACGACGGTACGGGCGGCTTCGAGCATGGTGGGTCTGCTGATCAGGCTCTCGGATTCGTGGTCGGCGAGGATCTCGCGTCCCTGCTCGGCGTTCGTCCCATCGAGGCGGATCACGATCGGCGCATCGATCTGGACCCGGCCGAGGGCGGTGACGATCCCGTTGGCGACTTCTTCACCCTTGGTGATCCCGCCGAAGATGTTGATGAAGATGGCCCGCACCTTGGGGTCGTTGTTGATGACCTCGAGCGCCCCGGCCATGACCTCGGCGTTCGCACCGCCGCCGATGTCGAGGAAGTTCGCCGGGTGCCCACCGACCTGGTTGACGATGTCGACGGTCGACATGGCCAGACCGGCGCCGTTGGCGATCACCCCGACCTCCCCGTCGAGCCCCACGTACTGCAGACCCTTGGCGTGCGCGGCTTCTTCACGCTCGTCACGTTCCTGGGTCGCGATGTACGCGTCCCAGTCGTGACGGAACGCGGCGTTGTCGTCCAGGGTGACCTTGGAGTCCAGCGCGTGCACCTTGCCCTCGGGGGTGAGGATCAGCGGGTTCACCTCGCACAGGTCCGCGTCCCCGTCGACGAAGGCCGTATACAGCTTGCCGAGCAATTCGACGGCGCCCTCGGTGGCCGCCGGGTTCAACTTGGCGGCCGCGACCCAGTCCCGGATCGTCGCCTCGTCGAGGCCGACCACCGGGTCGATCCAGACCTTGGCGATCGCATCCGGGTCGTTCTCGGCGACCGTCTCGATCTCGACCCCACCTTCGGCGCTCAGCATGCCCAGGTGCTTCTTCGCCGAGCGGTCGAGCGTGAAGCTGGCGTAGTACTCCTCGGCGATGTCGGACGCCTTCTCGATCCACAGGCGCTTGACCACGTGCCCTTTGATGTCGAGCCCCAGGATGTCGGTGGCGTGTCGACGGGCCTCGGCGGTGTCCGAGGCGAGCTTCACCCCGCCGGCTTTGCCCCGGCCCCCGACCTGCACCTGGGCCTTGACCACCACCGGGTAGCCGAGCCGGTCGGCGACGGCCACCGCATCGTCCACGGTGTCGGCGATGTCACCGGCCGAAATGGCGATCCCGTGATCGGCGAAGAACTGCTTTCCCTGGTATTCGAACAGATCCATCGGAGAATCCTTCCTCGTTTCAGCCTTGGTCGGGGCCCGGTCGACGGGCATCCAGCTCGTCGGCGAGCCATTCGGTGATGGAGGTCATCGACGCCCCCGGGGTGAAGACCCGCCGCACCCCCAGCTCGGCCAGCACGGGAATGTCGTCGTCGGGGATGATGCCCCCGCCGAACACGACGACATCGTCCATGCCACGCTCGGCCAGGGCGGCGACGAGATGGGCGAACAGCGGTTCGTGGGCGCCGGAGAGCACCGAGAGGCCCACCGCGTCGGCGTCCTCCTGCAGGGCGACCTCGGCGATCTCGGCCGGGGTGGAGAACAGCCCGGTGTAGATCACCTCGAATCCGGCGTCACGCAGCGCACGGGTGATGACCTTGACGCCGCGGTCGTGGCCGTCCAGACCGGCTTTTGCGACGACGACTCGGTACCTCCGCTGCACCGCGGCGATACTACGCAGGTGTCCCCATCGTCCTGCCATCGAACTGATCCCGTGTCCGTCCACGCCGTGCGCACCGGAGGGGAGCGCTGAATGTCCCCGGTTCGTCGCACCGTGTTCAGTGGACGCACGTTCGTCGTGGCGACCGCGGTGATCGTCCTGATCGTCGCCGCCCTGTGGGGAGCGAGTGTCTGGTTGACCAAACGTCACAATGACCGGGTCGCCTCCCGGGACCAGGGGGGAGTGGTGAGCCTGGGAAGCGCGTCGAAGCTGGTGGCCGAGATCGAGGGACACGGCAATGCCCCGATCTACTTTCCCGACGTGTCCGGCAATCACCGGCGAGCGGTGTACGTCACCCACGACGGGGGACCGTCGACGGGTGGATGGTCCGCGTTCCTGGCCCAGGTGCCCGGTGAGGCGTCGTCGTGTCAGTGGCAGTGGAACCAGAACACCGACCGCTTCGACGCCTCGTGTGATCCGAAACGCCATCTGGACGCCTCGGGCACCGGTGCCGTGCACTACGCGGTGAGCGTCGTCGACGGCAAGGTGCGTCTCGATCTCCGCAGACCGGCAACCACGACCACGAGCCCGGCCACCACGGGCAGCTGACCCGGCGGGCAGAGGGGTGAGGACCCGGAACCGGTCCGGAACGCGCACCGTCCGGGTTTCAGCGCCGGTGCGCATCGCCGACGTCGGCGGATGGACCGACACCTGGTTCGCCCCGCGCGGCGCGGTCTGCCACCTCGGAGTCGGGCCGGGGGTGACGGTCGAGGCCACCGCATCGGACGGTCCGATCGGGAACCGCCCGGTGCGGATCATCGCGCCCGATCTGGGCGAGGACTACCGCTGTGGGCCGGATCCACACCACGGCTGGGCCGAGCCCGCCCCCGGACGCCAACCCCTGCTGGAACATGCCGTCGCCGCGGTCCTGGCCGGTCGTCCATCTGTGCCGGACGTGGCGGTGCACGTCCACTCGGCGGTTCCTCCCGGGGCTTCGCTGGGTACGTCCGCGTCGGTGCTCGTCGCGCTGATCGGCGCGCTGGACGCGCTCGTGGCCGCGCCCGGCGAGATGGCAGTGCTCTCCACCGACGCGGCACGTGCCCGTCTCGCCGCGCGGGCCCACGCCGTGGAGACCGAGCGGGCAGGTCGCCAGTCCGGCGTCCAGGACCACTGGGCGGCGGCTTTCGGGGGCGCAGAATTGTTGCAGATCCACTCGTACCCCGAGGTGGTCCGCTCCCCGATCGAGATCGGCCCGCGGGTGCTGGGGGCCCTGGAGTCGCGCACCGTCACGGTCGGTCTCGGCGCCCACGACTCATCGGCGGTGCACGCCCAGGTGATCGGCCACCTCACCGACTCGGACGCCGCCGCAGCTTCGGCGCGAGCGCACCTGGGCGACCTGGCGACGCTGGCCACCCGCGCCGCCGCGGCCTTGCGCCGCGACGACGTCACCGGCTGGTCGCGGACCCTCACCGGGGCCACCGACATCCAGGCGAGACTGCACTCGGAGCTCGTCGGGCCCGCCCACCACCGACTGATCGCCACCGCCCGAGACCACGGCGCGCTCGGCTGGAAGGTGAACGGCGCCGGCGGCCGCGGGGGTTCGATCACCGTCGTCTTCGCCTCGCCGCACGGGGCCGGGCGATTCACCGACTCGATCGCCGCCAACGAACCGGGGGCGACGATCTGTGCGCTGCGACCATGGGGTGGAGCGCGCGTCGAATGGGTCGGCCCGCGCTGAGAGCCGAGGTCAGTCCGCCAGGGCGTGGGCGATCCGGCGGGCCTGGTCCGCGACCTGGCGCGTCGAGGGGAGCTTCGTCCCGGTGTCGACGCGACTGACCACGATGACGAGCCCCACATCCCCGTTCGCAGCCTCGACCCGCACGAACGCACCGGGATTCTTTCCCGGGACCGTCCTGGGGTCATCGATCGGCGCCTGGGCGTTCGCGTCGATGAAGGCGAGCGCATCGGGCTTGCCGGCCAGGTGCGTGAACATGCCCACGAACGCAGCCGCCGCGTGTCCCTTGGTCACGCCGATCACGGCCAGCTCGACCCGGAGGCCACCGATGGCGTACGCACAGGCGATCTTGACGCTGTCGGGGGTGGGGAGTCCGGAACCGATGGACGCGTGCGAGGAATCCCCGTTCGTGCGGTAGGGCAGCACGGGTGCGTCCGCAGGCACCGTCGCCGGTCGCAGCAGCGTGGCGTCGATCGCGAGGGGGCACTCGACGCCGCCGCCTTCGATGCGGCGGGCACTTTCGCGCAGCGATCCGAGTTCGACCCCCCGATGGGAGCTGAACCCGCAACCGGCGCACAATGCCACCGCAACGAGCACACCGACCGGCCCCGACCATCGAACCTTCGAGCGGTTCACCGCTTTTCCAACGGCGCCCAGGCCAACAGGAGCTGTTTCTCCCCCCGACCGGCGAAGTTGACCCGGGCCTCGGCCTTTTCGCCCGCCCCCTGAAGGGCGATCACCACGCCTTCGCCGAAGCTGGGGTGGGTCACGTCGTCGCCGACCGCGAGACCGAGGAGTTCCGATCCGCTGCGGTCGGGACCGGCCGGTGCCGGGGGCGAGGACCGGGGGCGGGTCGATCGCTCTCTCGATGAAGGGGCATCACGACGGTCGGCGCCGATCCGTCGATAGTCACCCCAGGCCGAATGGGTCGGGCGCGACCCGCTGTCCACCATCTGCACGAGCGCTTCGGGGATCTCCTCGAGGAACCGGCTGGGCGGGTTGTACTGGGTCGTGCCCCACAGGGTGCGCGCCCAGGCGTTGGTGACGATGAGCCGTTCCCGGGCCCGGGTGATGCCCACGTAGGCGAGGCGACGTTCCTCTTCCAGCTCCCGAGGCTCACCCAACGTGCGCAGATGGGGGAAGACCCCGTCCTCCATGCCCACCAGGAACACCACCGGAAACTCCAGACCCTTGGCCGCATGCAGGGTCATGAGCAGGCTCTGGCTCGCATCGGCGTCCACGACGGTTCCGGGGAGCTGGTCGGTGTCGGCGACCAGGCTCACCTGCTCGAGGAACTCGTCCACGGTGTCGAACGAGCGGGCGATCCCCACCAGCTCGGCGAGGTTCTCCAGTCTTCCGTCGGCTTCCACCGAGTGCTCTGCCACGAGCTCGTCGGTGTACCCACTCGAGCTCGAGCGCCGCCTCGAGCAGCGCGGCGGGGCCCCGCTCCTGGACTGCGGCCAGTTCGTCGATCAACTCCACGAACGATGCGATCGCCTTGGGCGCCCTTCCGCTCAAGCCGATCTCGTCCACCCGTCTGAGCCCGTCGGCAAAACCCACACCGTGGAGTCGGCACCAACTCTCGACCCGACCGACACTCGTGTCGCCGATCCCCCGTTTGGGAACGTTCAGGATCCGCTTGTAGGAGACCTCGTCGAGCGGATTGACCGCGGCGCGCACGTACGCCAGCGCATCCTTGACCTCCCGGCGATCGTAGAAGCGCGTGCCACCGATGACCCGGTAGGGCACTCCGGCACGGAACATCGCCTCCTCCAGGACCCGGCTCTGCGCGTTGGTCCGGTAGAACACCGCGATGTCACCCCAGCGATAGTCCCGATCCGCGTGCAGGTGGGCGATCTGCTCGGCGACCCAACGGGCCTCGTCATCCTCGGTGTCGGCGTGATAGCGCAGGATGCTCGCGCCCGGGTCCCCGTCGCTCCACAGGTCCTTGGGGGCACGTCCCACATTGTTGGCGATCACCGCGTTCGCCGCGTCGAGGATCGTCTGGGTCGAGCGGTAGTTCTGGTCCAGCACGATCAGGTCGCGGTCCGCGAAGGCCCGGTCGAACTCCAGGATGTTGCGCACGTCGGCACCCCGGAACCGGTAGATCGACTGATCCGAGTCGCCCACCACGAACACGTTCCGGTGCCCTTCTCCCAGCAGACAGACGAGCTCGTTCTGGACACGGTTGGTGTCCTGATACTCGTCGACCAGCACGTGGGTGAACCGACGCTGGTACTGCTCCAGCACCTCCGGGGCCTCACGGAACAGTCGGACGGTGTTGGTGAGCAGGTCGTCGAAGTCCATCGCCCCGGCCGCGGCGAGGCGCTGCTGGTACTCCCGGTACACCTCGGCGACCTTGGCCGTGACGGGTTCCACCGCGGCGGTGGCGAATTCGTCGACTCCCACATCGTCGTTCTTGGCCGCGCTGATCTGGGCGTGCACGGCGCGGGGAGCCACCCGTTTGGTGTCGATGTTCTGTTCGCGGAAGATGTAGGTGACCAGGCGCACCGCGTCGGCCTGGTCGTAGATCGTGAAGCCGGTCGGGAAACCGATTCGGGCCGCATCCCGCCGTAGGATTCGCACACACGCCGAATGGAACGTCGACACCCACATCTTCTCCGCGACCGGACCGACGAGCGCGCCGACCCGGTCCTTCATCTCCTGCGCGGCCTTGTTGGTGAAGGTGATCGCCAGGATCTCGAAAGGCGAGACCCCCCGGACCTGGATGAGGTGGGCGATACGACGGGTCAGGACCCGCGTCTTGCCCGAGCCCGCCCCGGCGATGACCAGCACCGGTCCACCTTCGTGGGTGACCGCCGCCGCCTGCACCGGGTTGAGGCCGTGCTCCCCCGCAAGCGCATCGCCGGTGGTTGTCGGACCCGCGGCGCTCCTGACCGTCCGCTCGGGACGTCGGGACCGGTTGCCGAAGTCGGCCAATTCAGCATCTGCCACACCGCTCAGGCTACCGGGCGAGGGTCCACCGGTCGGATCGCCCCGGGCTGCGTCACCCTCCGGGGGACCGGACCGGGCAGACTTGGGGCGTGACGTCCGCGGAGCTCCCCGACCCGGACTCGTCTCCGCCGGCAACCGGAGTCGACGACGGGCTCGACCAGTCGTCGATCGAGTCGGCCGCACCGGGCAAGTCTCTCGCGCGGCGCAGCTTCAGACGGGCCACGCTGCTGCTGATCACCCTGCTGGTGTTCAACTACCTCGTGCTGCCCCAGCTCGCCGGCGCCCGCGAAGCGCTCGACACCCTGTCGCACGTCACCTGGTGGCTGCTCGTGGTCGGGGTCGCGCTCGAGTTCGCCGCGCTCGCGTCCTACACGCAGCTCACGATGGCCACCCTCACGAAGGACCGACACAACCGCCCCATCGGGTTCTTCACCCTGTTGCGCATCCAGTTGTCGTCGAAATCGGTCACCAACCTGGTGCCGGGCGGGAGCGCGACGGGGTCGGCGCTGTCGTACCGGTTGATGACCACCTCCGGACTCACCGGTACCCAGACGGGCTTCGCGTTGGCGACGGTCGGACTCGGGTCGGCGGTGGTCCTGAACCTGCTGTTCTGGATCGCCCTGCTGGTCTCGATCCCGCGTCGGGGCTCCAGCCGGCGTATGCGACCGCGGCCCTCATCGGGGCGGTCGCGCTCGCCCTGGTGGCTGCACTGTTCTTCTTGTTGATGAAGGGAGAGGGTCCGCTCGACCGCATCGTGCGTGCCATCGCCCGCCGCATTCCCCGCCTCACCCCCGATTCGGCGTCGGCCGTCCTGGCGCAGGTGATCACCCACCTACGGGAGCTCGCGGCCCGACCCGACGTGATCCGACGGGGCGTGGTCTGGGCCGCGGCGAACTGGCTGTTCGATGCCGGATCCCTGTGGGTCTTCCTGGCCGCCTTCGGACAACAGGTCCAGATCGACTCACTGCTGGTGGCCTTCGGACTCGCCAACGTCCTGGCGGTCATTCCCATCACCCCGGGAGGGCTCGGTGTGGTCGAGGCGGTGTTGACCTCGACGCTGATCGGCTTCGGAGTACCCAGCGGGCCGGCCACGGTCAGCGTCGTCACCTACCGGATCGTGCAGTTCTGGCTTCCCATCCCGCTCGGCGCGGCGTCGTACCTCTCGCTGAAGGTCTGGCCCGGTGGGGAGAAGGGCACGTCACGGCGACAGCGACTCCGGGACCTCGTCACCGAGGTGTTCAGCCGCAGCCCGGCCGAGTCCGACAGCTGACCACTCCGCTCAGCCCGCGGCGCTCGTCGTTGGTGACGTCGACGGCGGTGTGGACGTCGTCGGCGAGGTGGTCGTCGTCGCGGCATCCCCAGACGGGCACCGAGCCGCGATCTCCCCGATCGTTCCGGTCGCCTTGCCGTTGGCTGCGGATTGGGTCCCCGCGGGGTCGCCGAAGTGCCCGTTCGCTTCGTAGCGATCACCCTTCTTCGTGATCAGCGGACCGTGGGCCTGTGGATCGTTGACGTCCGTCCAGGTCGTGTGACCGACGATCCTGGCACGCTGGGCCTTCAGGCCGAGCACCTGATCGGCTCCTTGCATGCGCACCAACGCGGTGTCGGTGATGGTCGGTATCGAGGGGGCCTTGGACTTGGGGTCGCTGTAGTACCGGGTGAGGCTGATCGCGGCGAGCTTGCCGCCCACGTGGAAGTTCGCGTACACGCCGAAGATCCGCCTGCTCCACGTCGGGTCGCTCTTGAGCCGACCGGTGGCGCAGATCACCCCGTCGAAGGGATAGCGGTTGGATCCGAGTTGCAGGAAGCCGGTGCCCGGCTCGAGCGGGTTCACCAGGTAGTGGAAACTCGTCGTCGGCTTGTCCGGCTGCGCCGAAGACGATCCCGAACACGCCGCCGCCACCAGCACGCTGAGCGCAACGAGCACGGTCGCACGGATCGGGTTCCGGAGCGATCTCACCGCACCATCCTGCCGTCGGGCGACGATCCGGGACCAACGGGGGCCGGTGCGGACGTCAGCCGGGCCGCCCGGCGCCGATCCAGGCGTAGTAGCCCGGCCAGAGCCGGACCGGACCGTACTGCACCACGGTGGTGTGGTTGGGGGCGTGGACGACCTGCCCGTTTCCGACGTAGATCGAAACGTGGTCGATGGTTCTCGCCGACGATCCGTAGAACACCAGGTCGCCGGGTTGGAGTTGCGAGAGGGAGATGTGGGCCGAGCCGTCGTACTGCATCTGCGCCGAGTGGTACAGCGAGACGCCGGCCTGGGCCCAGGCGTAGAGCGTGAGCCCGGAACAGTCGAAGCCCTTGATCCCGGCCCCGGGTCCGAAGCCGTAACTGGGACCGGAGGCGTTCCCCCCGCCCCAGGCGTAGTGCACCCCGAGTTGGGCAATCGCCGCACGCGCCGCGGTCTGGCCCCGCGTGCCCGCCGGCGGCGGGGACACCAGTGGTGGCGGTGTGGTGGGCGGCGCCGTCACCGGCGGGCGGGTGGTGGGCGGCGGCGTGGACGGGTGCGGAGACGTCGTGGGATTCGGGGTCGACCGGCCCGGCGTGGCCGATGTGGTCTCCGGCGATCCGCCGGCTGCGGCGTTCTCGCTCGTCGGTGAACCGGTGCCGCTGGTCACGGCCGGGTGGGGCGAGGATGCACCGTCCGGACCGGCCGCTGCGGAGGCCTGCTGCTCGACGAGCGCAGCCTGGCGCGCTGGCGACCGCGTCGGCGAGCTTGCCGTTGACGCTCGCCTGGAGCTGCTGTTGGCTGGCCATCAGCGAGCCGGCTCGGGCCTGTTGTCGTTGCAGGTTCGCCTCGACGTTCTTCTCGGCGCGGGTCGCTGCGGTCAGCGACGCCATCAGCTCGGCGTCGAGCTTCTGCGCGGCCTGGAGGTCGTCGACCACCTGTTCCCGTTCGCCGATGCGGATCGCCGCGTACCCACTGCGACGGGACAGGTCCCACTGGCGTCCGTCCAACGCGAGCGACAGCGTGTTCCCCTCGTCGAGACCGGTGTACGCGGACAGGGCGTAGCGGGCCGCGTCCGCGCGGCGCGCCGCCACCGTCGCACGGGCGGCCCGGGCACGGCGCTCGATGTCGGTCTTCCGGGCGGCCAACTCGCGGCGGCGGACCTGGGCCTGATTGAACTGTTCACCGAGCGAGTCGAGCTGCTGTTGCAGGGAGACGAGGCGTTGGGCGATCTGGTCGGCGCGGGCCTTCAGGTCACCGACGTCGTCAGCACCGGCTCGTGGCACGGCCACCACGGCGAGGAGCGTGCAGACCGCGAGTGTCAACGCGACGAGCTTCGTCACGCTGTGGTTTCCGACCGGGCGTCGGTGGTGGTGTTCCGCTTGCGGTTCCGGCATACCCAAAACCTCTGCTACGGCGTCGCTTCGCCGACCTGACGGCCGGTTCGGCGGCGCACCGTTCACTGTGTGACGGTACCCATCGGCCGTTCCATGTGAAATTTCAACATCTCCGCGGACCCGGTGCCTCGTGACCCGCCCACCGGCCCCGCACTGTGGTCCCCGACGACCAGGTGGGGAAGCTCCTCAGTCGGGAATGCTCATTCCCATTCGATGGTTCCCGGTGGTTTCGATGTGATGTCGTACACGACCCGGTTCACCCCGGGCACCTCGTTGATGATCCGGTTCGACAGGCGACCCAGCAGATCGTGGGGCAGGCGGGCCCAGTCCGCGGTCATCGCGTCCTCGCTGGTCACCGCGCGCACGATGATCGGGCGGGCGTAGGTCCGCTCGTCACCCATCACCCCGACCGATCGGATGTCGGCCAACACGGCGAACGCCTGCCAGATCTCGCGATCCAGGCCGGCCCCTGCGATCTCCTGGCGGACGATGGCGTCCGCGTGCTGGAGCACCGCGACCTGTGCGGCAGTCACCTCGCCGATGATCCGCACCGCCAATCCGGGGCCGGGGAACGGTTGCCGCCAGACGATCTCGTCGGGAAGCCCGAGCTGGTGGCCGAGCTCGCGCACCTCGTCCTTGAACAGGCTCCGCAGGGGTTCGACCAACTCGAAGTCCATGTCCTCGGGCAGGCCTCCCACATTGTGATGGCTCTTGATCTTCGCGGCCTGGGGAGTCCCCGATTCGATCACGTCCGGGTACAACGTGCCCTGCACCAGAAATCGGGCATCGGCGATCTCGGCCGCTGCGTCCTCGAACGTGCGGATGAACAGTTCACCGATGATCTTCCGCTTCTCCTCCGGTTCGGTGACCCCGGCCAACCGTTCGAAGAAGACGTCCGCGGCATGGACGTGGACCAACTCGATGTTCTGGTGCGTCCGGAACGTCTCGACGACCTGTTCGGCCTCGCCCTCTCGCAGCAGTCCGTGGTCGACGAACACGCAGGTGAGCTGGTCGCCGACCGCGGCATGGACGAGCGCCGCGGCGACCGACGAATCCACCCCGCCCGACAGTCCGCAGATGACCTTCGCATCGCCGATCTGCGCGCGGATCGCGTCGAGCTGGACGTCGATGAACGACTCCATCGTCCAGTTCGGCGTGCAGGCACACACCTCGTACAGAAAGGCCTCGATGATGTGCTGGCCGGCCTGGGTGTGGACGACCTCGGGGTGGAACTGCACGGCGTGGATGCCGCGGCGCTCGTCCTGCATCGCGGCGACCGGGGCGTCCGGTGTCGACGCGGTCACCGTGAATCCGGGTGGCGCTTCGGCGATCGAGTCGAAATGGCTCATCCACACCACCGGCGCGGCCGGCAGCTGCCCCGCGAAGATCTGCGCATCCGGTGCGCGGACCTCCAGATCCGTCCGCCCGTATTCGCCACGGCCGGTGTGTGCCACGCGGCCGCCGAGACTCTGGGCGATGAGCTGTGCTCCGTAACAGATCCCCAGCACGGGGACGTCCAGATCGAAGATGGCCTGATCGATCCCGGGGGCCCCCTCGACGTGCACCGACGCGGGGCCGCCCGAGAGGATGATCCCTGCGCATCCGCGCCGGGCGACTTCGGCTGCGGTGATCGTGTGCGGGACGATCTCGGAGTACACCTGCGCCTCACGGACCCGTCGGGCGATGAGCTGCGCGTACTGGGCTCCGAAGTCGACCACCAGGACCGTCTGGGTGACCGGTGCGTCCTCGGTCATCGGGAGCTCCGGGCGCGCACCACCAGGTCGGCCTTGCGCAGTTCGCCCAGCGACCGCAACCCGGTCATGGCCATCGTGGCACGGAGCGCCCCGAACAGGTTCGTCCGTCCGTCGGTGTCGGTGGCCGGTCCGGTGAGGATCTCGGCCAGCGTGCCTGTTGTCTCCAGGTGCTCGACGCCGCCCCGGCCGAGGGTCGCGTGGAAGGCTCCCTGCCCCCAGAGCGTTCCCCGCGCCGCCGCATCGGACGCCGCCGCGAGCGGCGGCCCGAGCATCACCGCATCAGCCCCACAGGCGATGGCTTTGGCGATGTCCCCACCGGTGGTCAACGGCCCGGAAGCGATGATCTGCACCTCCACGCCGGTCTCCTCGAGGTGGCGCATCCGCGCGGCACGGACATCGGCGATCGCGGTCGCCTGCGGCAACCCGATCCCGAGTACCCGGGCATTGACCGCATCGGAGGTCGCGGCACCGCCGACCAGCACCCCGGTGGCGCCGGTCCGCATCAGGTGCAGCGCCGACTGGTAGCTCGTGCAGCCGCCCACGATCACCGGTACGTCGAAACGGCGCACGAACGTCTTGAGGTCGAGTGGCTCGCGCTCGTCGTCGGTGATGTGCTCGGCGGACACGACGGTCCCCGCCAGCAGCAACAGGTCGAGTTCGGCGGCCACGATGACCTCGGCGAGATCGATCGTGCGCTGCGGCGTGACCGCCCCGGCCGAGACCACACCGGCCGCGCGGAGCTCTTTGATCCGTTGGGACACCAGATCCGGGTCGATCGGCGCCGCCATCGCCTGTTGCAGAAGCCGCAACGCCGCGGCATCGTCCGCCTCGGCGATGTCGTCGATGATCGACTGGGCATCGCCGTGTCGGGTCCACAACCCTTCGAGGTCGAGCACGGCGACCCCTCCGAGCCGTTCGATCTCGATCGCGGAGGTGGGGCTGACCACCGAATCGAGGGGTCCGGCGAGAAACGGCAGCTCCAACGTGAACGCCTCGACCTCCCAGCGCAGGTCCACCAGGTCGGGTCCCCGGGTACGGCGGGTCGGGACGATCGAGATGTCATCCAGCTCGTAGGCGGCACGTGCGGTCTTGCCGAGCCCGATGTCAACGTCTGCCACGGGGGCACTCCTGGTCGGTGGGAACGTTTCAGGGTACTCCCCGGAAGGGCCCGCACCACGACACCTGGCGAATCGACGCCCTCGTTCAGTTGAACGACGGATCGGCCGTCGCCAGCGCGAACCAGGCCACACGACCCCGCTGCCGGCGCAACACCCGGGACCAGAGCGTCCCCGGGTCCGCGGTGGTCACGTCGTCGGGTGCCGCGTCGAACACCCACCAGGAGCCCTGGCTGATCTCCGTGTCGAGCTGGCCGGGACCCCAACCCGCCGAACCTGCGAACAACCGCAGCGGGGGAACCGTGTCGCCGACGAGTGGATCGTTCAGGTCGAAGGTCCCGGCGGCGGTGAGACCCACCACGGCGTCCAGGCCGACCGGTCCACCGAAGAACATCACCGCCGGCGACACCACCCGGTCACCCCACGGTTCCAGCACCTCGGACACCGGGGTGTCGCTCGGCCGGTTCAACACCACGCCGAGCGCTCCCTCGGAACGAACCGCCAACAGCAGCAGGACGGTGTGGGAGAAGTTCGGGTCGACGAGGTCCGGCGTGGCGACCAGCAGTCGGCCGGCGGCCGGTCGGGTGACCTCCGCGGGGCTCACCCCTTCAGAGCACGGAGAACCTGGCGCGCCACGGCCGCGTTCATCTGGTACATCGCCGAACGGGACGTCTTGCGCGCCATCTTGACCATCCCGCCTCCGGTGAGCTCCTCGAACGAGTCCAGTCCGGAGTTGACCGCATCCTTTGTCGCGTCGGTGGCCTTGTAGCCCATGCCGGTGAGTGCCTTCACCACCTCGTTCTGGGCGATCGGCTGCGGCGCCGCTCCGGCGATGACGCGCAACGCGTCCTTGGTGATCTCCGCTCCCTGTTCGACGGCTTCGTGGGGACTGAGCACCCCGGCGTCCTCGCCGTCGACCGAGGCGAGCCACCGCCGGACCTTGGTCACCAGTTCACCGTGGGTTTCACCTTCGAACGAGAGCGTCGCCATGACCGTCAAGGCTATGCGTCGCCGTCACGTTGAGTGAGGATTGCCGTCAGTCCCGGGGCGATCGTCGCCATGCGCCGGCGGGTGGTCGCCAGGTCGGCCTCGGGGCGCGACCGTTCCTCCAGGACCATGAGGTAGTAGCGCGAACCGAGGGGACGCAGGATCATGTCCAGGCGTTCGCCCTCGATGACCACGTCGAGCACCTTGCCGAGGGGACCGTCGGCGAGCACCTTGGCTGCGGGTTGGACGGCGTGGAACACATTGCTGAACACCGACGAGAAGACCTCTCGGTCGATTTCGGGATCGACCGTGTCGCCGACGATCTCGACCTGCTCGTCGATGCGGACGACGCTGACGGCCACCGATGCCGGAATGTCGCTGGCGAGGTCCAGGACGATTCCCGGCACTTCCCGGGGGTCCGAGATCCGGGCGCCCTCCCGCGTCTCCTCGTCCAACATCCGTCGCGCGAGCGAGACGTCGGATTCGTCGACCCGTGACGACAGGCCCGTCCGGGTCACCTGTGTCCCGATTCCCGAACGGTCCACTCCGTCCTCGCCCAGCTGCGGCTCCCCTTCGTCGGTCGTGGTCGCATCGTCCGCGTCATCGGGCTCGTCGACCGCTTCGGCGGCATCGGCACCGTCGACCGCTTCGACGACCGCGGTATCGGGCTCGTCGACCGCTTCGACGACCGCGGTATCGGCATCGGCATCGGTCGAAAAGAGCGTCTGATCGGCGACGACCTCGGTTCGGTCGTCCCCGGACCCGATGTCCTCCGATGCGCCATCGGCCGCGCCAGCGGAGTCATCGTCGGAGAGCTCCGCGGCGTCGGCGGATTCGCGGGACTCGTCGACGGCCGACTCGGCCACGTCCGCGGACGCGGGTTCCCCGGTCCCGGTTTCGTCGGCGTCGCCCTCGTCGTCCCGGTCCCGGGATCGCCGCGGCAGGTCCGGCTCGGCGTCGAGCTCCGCGGGCCGGGCCACTCCGGTGAGCCGATTCGAGTCGACCAGACGACCGAGGGACTTCATGTTGTAGCGCTTGCGCGCGGCAATGCGCTCGATGCGCGCCTGGCGTTCCTCTTCGGTCTCGGACATCAGCTACCCCTCGTCGGACAAACTACCTGGGCCCACCCCACTCTCGGACATCGTCGACGCATCACTCCGGTGCGCCCGCACCATGGGTCGGATCTGTCGACGATGGCGGATGTGTACCCATGCGAACGAGGGTCATGATAGATCGCGACCGGGTCGATAGACTGCGATCCACCCCGACAACATTGCCCGAGGAGCTCACCGTGACGGACCCCTTTGCCGAGGAAGGCCTGAGCGCCGGATTCCCCGCGAAGTTCGCCAAGGAGGGCCTCACCTTCGACGACGTTCTCCTGCTCCCGTCCGAGTCGTCGGTCCTGCCTTCCGAGGTGGACACCGGAAGCCGTTTCACGCCGTCGATCGAGCTCCGTCTGCCGATCGTCTCCGCAGCCATGGACACCGTCACCGAGGCTCGACTGGCGATCGCCATGGCCCGCTCGGGAGGACTGGGTGTCATCCATCGCAACCTGAGTGTCGCCGACCAGGCGGCGGAGGTCGACAAGGTCAAGCGATCCCAGTCGGGCATGATCGTCGACCCGGTCACCCTCGGTGCCGAGGTGCCGGTGTCCCGGGCGCTCGATTTGATGGAGCACTATCACATCTCCGGCGTTCCCATCACCGATGCCGACCAGCGCCTGGTGGGCATTCTCACGAACCGGGATCTCCGCTTCGTCGAGGACGTCGAGCAACCGATCGAAGCAGTCATGCGCAAGCCGCCGCTGGTCACCGCATCGCCGGGGACGACCTTGGAAGAAGCCAAGAACCTGTTCTGGAAGCACCGGATCGAGAAGCTGCCGGTCGTCGACGACGCGGGAGTGTTGTGCGGTCTGATCACCGTCAAGGACCTCGAGAAGCGCCGTCAGTTCCCCGACTCCACCCACGACGACGGCGGGCGCCTGCGCTGTGCCGCCGCGATCGGCACCGGGCCCGACACCTTCGACCGGATCGACGCATTGACCGCCGCGGGCGTGGACGTGCTCGTCGTCGACACCTCACACGGCCACAACCGGGGTGTGCTCGACACGGTCAAGGAGGTCAAGAGCCGGGCGAGCGTGGAAGTGGTCGCCGGCAACATCGCCACTGCCGAAGCCGCCGAAGCGCTCATCGGAGTCGGCGCCGACGCGGTCAAGGTGGGGATCGGTCCCGGGTCGATCTGCACCACCCGGATCGTCGCCGGCGTCGGCGTGCCCCAACTCACGGCGATTCACGATGTGGCGGAGGTGGCCCATCGCCACGGCGCGACGGTGATCGCCGACGGTGGCCTGCAGTTCTCCGGCGATGTCGCCAAAGCCATCGCGGCGGGCGCGGACACGGTCATGATCGGCGGCATGCTGGCCGGCGTCGACGAGTCCCCGGGCGACGTGGTGCTCCACCAGGGCGAGCGCTACAAGGAGTACCGGGGCATGGGGTCGATGGGCGCGATGAAGGGCCGGTCCTTTTCCAAGGACCGCTATTTCCAGGGTGATGTGATCGACGCGGACAAACTCGTCCCGGAGGGCATCGAAGGCCGCGTCGCCTACAAGGGTCCGCTTTCGAACGTGATCTTCCAGCTCACCGGCGGGCTGCGGATCGCGATGGGCTACTGCGGCGCCGAGAGAATCGTCGACATGCAACAACGGGCACGTTTCGTGCGGATCACCGGCGCCTCGCTCAGGGAGAGCCATCCCCACGATGTGACGATCACCAAGGAGTCACCGAACTACCGAGGGCGCTGACGCTCATGCATGCTGCAGGTCCCCTCGGGTGACCGTGCCGGTCAGGAACCCGAGGAGCTGACGGACCATCGCCGCGGTGGCTCCCCACAGGGTGTCCTCGTCGAGGTCGAAGAAGAAGATCGGATGCTCGGTTCCGTTGGGCATCGGCCAGATCTCCGAGCGGTAGCGGCTCGGGTCGAGCAGCGTCGTGAGCTTCACGTGCAGAATCGCGTCGACCTCGTCGGGATTCGCGACCAGCCCCTTCGGAGTTGAGTCCAGCACGCCGACGAAGGGGACGATGAAGGACCCCGAGGTGATCGTCGACAGGTGATCGAGTTGGCCGACGATGTCGACATCGCCACCCAGTGCGATTTCCTCGAACGCCTCCCGGCGTGCCGTCTCCTCGGGCGTCTCCCGCGGCTCGGAACGACCTCCGGGAAAGGCGATCTCACCACGGTGAACTCGCAGGTTCATGGTCCTGCGGGTGAGGACCAGCCACGTTTCGCCGCCGCTCTCGTACATCGGGGCCAGCACCGCCGAGGGCGGCATCGACAGGCGCTTCTCGTTGGGTGAACGAACCGGTGGCCCGACCGCAGCAAAGGTCCGGCGCACCAGATCCACGTCCAGGGTGCCGGGCGATCGCCGGTCGGCCCAAGGAGCTCCCGGCCCGATGCGAGCACCCGGCGGTTCGGGAATCGACTGGTTCTTGGACGGAGATCTGATCAGCGCGCCGTCTCCCCGCCCGGGGGTCGCAGACACCATCGCAGCATAGGCCCGGCGTCGGAGCCGACCCGAAGCATCGACGTCGTCGCGGGTGGACGCGCCGGTGGCCGGCCCCTGATCGGGACCGGCCACCGGATGTCCGGGTGCTACGGGGACGAGGGGCTCAGAAGCCCATGCCTCCACCCATGCCGCCCATGCCACCCGCGGCCGCGGCTGCGGCGGCTGCAGGATCGACCTCTTCGGGCTTGTCGGCGACGACGGCCTCGGTGGTCAGCAACAGAGCGGCGATCGACGACGCGTTCTGCAGGGCCGCACGGGTCACCTTGGCGGGGTCGATCACCCCGGCCTTGATGAGGTCCTCGAACTCGCCGGAGGCGGCGTTGAAGCCCTCGTTGCCCTTGCGGGACTCGACCTGCTGGACGACGACGGCGCCTTCCAGCCCGGCGTTGTCGGCGATGAGCCGGGTCGGAGCCGCAAGCGCCGCCTGGACCGACTTGGCACCGGTCGCCTCGTCACCAGTGAGTGATTCGACGACCTTGGTCACCGCGGGACGGGCACGCAGCAGGGCGGTGCCGCCACCGGCGACCACGCCTTCCTCGATCGCCGCACGGGTCGCGGAGAGCGCATCTTCGATGCGGTGCTTCTTCTCCTTGAGCTCGACCTCGGTGGCCGCGCCGACCTTGACGACGGCGACGCCGCCGGCCAGCTTGGCGAGCCGCTCCTGGAGCTTCTCACGGTCCCAGTCCGAATCGGTCTCGTCGATCTCGCGACGGATCTGGGCGACCCGTCCGTCGACGTCGGCCTGGTTGCCGGCACCTTCGACGATGGTGGTGTCGTCCTTGGTGACCACGATCTTGCGGGCCGAACCGAGCAGGTCGAGCGTGACGTTGTCGAGCTTCAGCCCGACGGTCTCGGAGATGACCTGACCACCGGTGAGGGTGGCGATGTCCTGGAGGGTGGCCTTGCGGCGCTCACCGAAGCCGGGAGCCTTGACCGCGACCGAGGCGAACGTGCCCCGGATCTTGTTGACCACGAGGGTGGCCAGGGCCTCTCCCTCGATGTCCTCGGCGATGATCAGCAGCGGGCGCGAGGCCTGCATGACCTTCTCGAGCACCGGCACGAGGTCCTGCACCGAGGTGATCTTGCCCTCGTTCAGCAGGATGTACGGGTTCTCGAGCACCGCTTCGGAACGATCGGCGTCGGTCACGAAGTACGGCGAGAGGTAGCCCTTGTCGAACTGCATCCCCTCGGTGAACTCGAGGTCGAGTCCGAAGGTGTTGGACTCCTCGACGGTCACGACGCCGTCTTTTCCGACCTTGTCGATCGCCTGGGCGAGCGTGTCACCGATGGCCGGGTCGTTGTTCGCCGAGATCGTGGCGACCTGGGCGATCTCCGAGCGGTCGTCGATCTCCTTGGCGACGCTCTTGAGCGCGTCGACCGCAGCCTCGACCGCAGCCTCGATGCCCTTCTTCAGCGACATCGGGTTGGCACCGGCGGCGACGTTGCGCAGGCCTTCGTGGACGAGCGCCTGGGCAAGCACGGTCGCGGTGGTGGTGCCGTCTCCGGCGACGTCGTTGGTCTTGGTGGCGACTTCCTTCACGAGCTGGGCGCCCATGTTCTCGAAGGGGTCCTCGAGCTCGATCTCACGGGCGATCGAAACGCCGTCGTTCGTGATGGTCGGCGCGCCGAACTTCTTGTCGAGCACGACGTTGCGACCCTTCGGGCCGATCGTGACCTTGACCGCGTCGGCCAGCTTGTTCACACCGGCTTCGAGACCGCGGCGTGCCTGTTCGTCGAATTTCAGAATCTTTGGCATGTCAGGTTCTCCTACTTGCTGAGCTTCGCGAGGACGTCGCGGGCGTTGAGGATGAGGACATCGTCACCGTCGACGGCGATCTCGGTGCCGCCGTACTTGGAGTAGACGACGACGTCACCTTCGGCGACGTCGACCGGGATGATCTCGCCGGTGTTCTCGGAGCGACGGCCGGGACCGACGGCGAGCACGGTGCCCTGCTGGGGCTTCTCCTGTGCGGTGTCGGGGATGACCAGGCCACTGGTCGTGGTCTGCTCGGCATCGCTGGGCTTCACCACGATGCGATCTTCGAGAGGCTGCAAGCTCATGGACGACTCCTTCATCTCCTGCAACGGAATGCGGGGATATGCCACGCTGATTGATGGATCCCGACGAGGGTTAGCACTCCCGGCGGTCGAGTGCCAATGATAGGGGCCGCGGCTGGCACTTGCAAACCGAGAGTGCCAGTTTTCTTTTCCGGCCTGCCGTCGGGCTCGCTTCGTCACCGCTGGCCGAGTTGGAAACGCCGCGCCGCGCTGCGCGATCATTGAACAGGTCGGATCCCCCGGTGCCTCGGGGGCTCGACACGTCCCAGACCGCGACCACACCGGTGAACGACCATGGCCGATGTCCCCACGATCACGCTGAACGACGGCGTCGAGATCCCCCAACTCGGTTTCGGGACCTACCAGGTCGACCCGGGTGCGGCCGCCCAGGTGTGCGCCGACGCGCTCGCCCTCGGCTACCGCCACATCGACACCGCGGAGATGTACGCGAACGAGGCCGGCGTCGGCGCGGCCGTGCGTGCGTCGGGACTGGCACGCGACGAGGTGTTCATCACCTCGAAACTCGACAACCCGAACCACGACCCGGCCCGGGCGCGCACCAGCTTCGCCGAGACCCTGGCGGCGCTGGACACCGATCATGTGGATCTGTTCCTCATCCACTGGCCGATGCCGAAAGCCGGTGGGTTTCTCGACGCGTGGCGGGTCCTGGAGGAGTTCCAGGCGGCGGGGCGTGCCCGCTCGATCGGGGTGTCCAACTTCCAGCGCGAGCACCTCGAGGCGATAGTCGACGCCGGGCTGACCGTGCCGTCGGTGAACCAGATCGAGGTCCATCCTGGATTCGACCAGGACGACCTGCGGGCCTTCGGCGCCGGGCTCGGTATCGTCACCGAAGCCTGGGCACCGCTCGGACAGGGGCGGATCCTCGACGATGCGACCATCACCCGGATCGCCGACCGCCTGGGACGCACCCCGGCTCAGATCGCCCTGCGCTGGAGCATCCAGCGTGGCGACGTGGTGTTCCCCAAGTCCACCCACCACGACCGGATCGCCGAGAACTTCGCCGTGTTCGACTTCGCGCTCACCGACGACGACATGGCGGCGATCTCGGCCTTGGACACCGGCGGGCGCATCGGCGCACACCCCGACGACATCAACTGACCGGTCCCGGCCGCGGCGCGATCCCCGCCCCCGAAATTTGCACGACCAGGCCGACCTGGGCGGCACCATGGTGCAAATTTCGCAGACAGCCCACCGGCGGACCGGTAGCGTCCGGACCATGCACGCCTCGGTCAGCCTCCACATCGACGCCACCCCGAAACACGTCTGGGACCTGGTGAGCGACATCACCCGGATGGGCGACTACAGCCCGGAGGTGTTCGAGGCCGAATGGCTCGACGACGCGACCGGCCCCGAGGTGGGCGCCAGGTACCGCGGCCACGTGAAGCGGAACGAGCGGGGCCCGACCTACTGGACGACCTGTGAGGTCACCGAGTGCGCGCCCGGAGAGGTCTTCGAGTTCGCGGTCATGATGGGCGACCGGCGGCTCAACACGTGGCGCTACGAGTTCGCGCCGGGCGCGGACGGTGGCACCGATGCCACCGAGTCGTTCCGCCTCGCCGACAGCGTGCTCGTCAAGATCTGGCGCCCCCTGGGTGGGTTCCTGCGCGAGAAACGGAACCGCAACGACATGTTGCGCACCCTGGAACGCGTCAAGGTCGCCGCGGAGACCGGCTCCGAAGGTCCGGGACAGCCACCGTTGCCGGTGTGACCGGGCCGGCCGGTCTCTACGACGAACCCCGTGCGGATCTCAGGTCGGCACCTGGGCGGCGAGCGCGCCGAGTCGCTCGAGGTCGGCACGCAACTCCTGGGTGCGGTCGATGTGGGCGGGCAGGACCTTTGTGATCACCCACTCGGCGGCTTTGGGCATGTTGATGATCTCGAAGGATTGACTGAGGCGGCAGCCTCCTGCGGCGGGTTCGAGCGTGAAGGACCACCGGGTGGCGCCAGGGTCCAGCGCACTGCTGTGGGTCTCGTAGACGAACCGTCTGGTCGGCTCCACGTCGGTGATGGTGCACTTCTTGGACCAACGGGCGAATCCATTCTTGTTCGAGCCGCGGAATCGGACGCCCGCAGCGGCCCCCTCGGCGCCGTCCAGCCACTGTGCGGTGTGGCATTCCCCGGACCAGTCACCGACCCGGGTGACGTCGGTGAGCACCGCCCACACCTGTTCGGGCGTGGCTGCGACTTCCACGTCGACCTGGCCGCTCCTCTTCAATTTGCTGGACATTTTGGTGGCTCCTGATGATCTGCTCGAAGAATGATCTGATCGAAAGTGTGGTGCTGGACTGGTTCGCTTCAGGCCCAGAACGCATCGACGGCGGCGGTGTCGACAAAGTACTCCCGGACTTCGGTGATCGCCCCGTCGGCGAGGCGGAAGACGACGACGACGTCGTGGTCGATGACCTTGCCTTCCCGTTCGGCGTGGCTGTGCTGGAGGAGAAAGACGCGATCGGCGGACCCGGCGAGGTCGACGGCATCCATCGTGAAGTTTCCACCCGAACGTTCCATCAGGCCACCCAGGTAGGCGAAGACGGCGTCCCGCCCGCGCTTGGGGCCGGAGAGCACGCCGGCACCCGCGGCATACCAAACGGCGTCCGGGGCGAGCAGCTCGTCGAGGGCTGCGAGGTCCCCGGTGCCAAAGGCGGTGACCGCCCGCTGGACCTGGTCGATGTTTTCCTGGGTGCTCATGGTGGCGTTTTCCCTTTGTTCGTTGCACGGGATGGTGCGGAGGACTAGAGTGATGATGTTGAGTGTCACTCAACATCATCTTTGAACGCCTGTCAAGGGGTTTCATGGGTCGATCAGGAAAGACTTCCAGAGGACTGGCGACGCAGGCCCGCATCGTGGAGGCCGCGACCGAACTGTTCCTGCGCGACGGCTACGTCGCCACCACGGTGACCGCCATCGCCAAGGCAGCCGGCGTGTCCGCACAGGCCGTGTACCTGGCCTTCGGGTCCAAGGTCGCGATCCTCGAGACCGCCGTGGAAGTCGCCGCCGCCGGCGACGCCGAGGAGGTCGCCATGGTGGCGCGCCCCTGGATGGACCAGCTCAGAGACTGCCCGGATGCACCTGGTGCGCTCGACATCGCCGTGGTGCACGTGGCCGCCGCGATCGAACGGTCCAGTCCCCTCTACGGGGTCATCCAGGCCGCGGCCGCCGATCCCGAGGTCGCGGCGTTGGAGGCGAAGATCATCGCGGACCGACTCCAGTCCGCACGCGACGTGATGAGCCCGCTCGCCGAGAAGACCGGCTTCAACGAAGACCTGACGGCCGAGCGGGCGGCCGCGATCGGGTACGCGTTGTTCAGCCCCGAAGTCCACCGGATGCTCGTGGACGACTGCGGCTGGTCACCCCAGCAGTGGCGCGACGACGTCGGCGCCACCCTGCGTGCCCAGATGCTGGACCCCACGCCCGTCACCGAGGGAGCCACCTAGCCACGCGCTGGATCCTGCCGCCGGTGGTGGCTCAGCGTCGGGAACGTCGGACGGCCTCGCCCGGGTCGTCGCGCAACCAGTCGGCGTCCTCGTCGCCGAACTGCGCCCCGGCATTGGTCTCCAGCTCGTCCAGCGCCGGATCGTCCTCGCCCATGTCGGCGAACCACGAAGCATCACCCCGCCCCTTGGCGCGGTCGGTGGCATCCGACCACAGATCCGGGTCGAATCCCTTGTTCCGTCGTTTCGAGAACAGCCCCATGCCCCCAGCTTTGCAAAATTCCGCGCGTCACAGACAGCCGACGCGGCCCTGCTCACAGGCCCAGGCCCGGAACCGCCCCCAGATCGAGTCCGCTCGGCCCGTCGGCGGCAAGGCGATACCACGCGGCCGCGCCGATCATCGCCGCGTTGTCGGTGCACATCGCCCGGGCCGGCAGAAACGCCCGCAGTCCGTCCTCGGCGCACACTTCGGCGACGCGTGCACGCAACGCCGAATTCGCCGCCACCCCACCGCCCAGACAGATGCCCCTGGCGCCGATCTGTCGGGCGGCACGCCGGGCCTTGTCGACCAGCACGTCGACGACGGCGACCTGGAAGCTGGCGGCCACGTCCTCGTTGGCCACCTCGGGGTCGTTGCGCACGGCGTTCACCACCGCGGTCTTGAGCCCCGAGAACGAGAAATCGAGACTGTCGCCGCGCATCGCCCGAGGCAGGTCCAGCACGGTCGGGTCCCCAGCGGCGGCGAGGCGATCGATCAGCGGACCACCCGGATAGCCCAATCCCAGAAACCGGGCCACCTTGTCGAACGCCTCGCCGGCCGCGTCGTCGAGCGTCGCCCCGAGCACCCGGTAGTCCGTCGGTGAGTCGAGCGCCACGAGCATCGTGTGACCGCCGGAAACCAACAACACGACCAGGGGTGGCTCCAGGTCGGGGTCCTCCAGGAAGCCCGCCACCAGATGCCCCTCGAGGTGGTTGACCCCGACGAACGGCACCCCCCAGCCCAGCGCCAACGACTTCGCCGTGCTCACCCCCACGAGTAGTGCGCCGATCAACCCGGGACCATACGTCGCGGCCACCGCATCGACGTCGGTCGCACGGCAACCCGCCCTGTCGAGCGCCTCGGCCACCACCGGAATGCACAACTCGACGTGTGCCCGGCTCGCGACCTCGGGGACCACCCCACCGAAGCGAGCGTGCAGGTCCACCTGGCTGGACACCACCGACGACTCCACGGTCGTCCCCCCGACGACGACCGCCGCGGCCGTCTCGTCACAGGACGTCTCGATCGCCAGGATCCGCGTCCGGGGCCCGACCTGTGCGGAGTCGGACGATTCGGCGGTCATCGTCCACCGTCGTCGGAACGGTCCCCACCGCCGGGCGCCTCGAGGTGCGGTCCCGGCAGATTGTCGAGACGGGTTGCCCCCTGAAAGGACGCCTCGATGGCCTCCCGTCGCCCGACCATCTCGTCCTCGTCGATGTCGTGTGCCCACATGATCAGCGCATCCTCACCCGATTCGGCGTAGTAGCCCTTCCGGATTCCCGCCGGGACGAAACCGAAACTCGCGTAGCAGGCCCGGGCGGCCTCGTTGGAGACCCGCACCTCCAAGGTGAGCGCCCGCACACCCCGCTCGACGGCATGGCGCATCTGGTAGCACAGCATCCGCGAGGCGATCTGGCGCCGTTGGAACTCGGGGGCGACGACCACCGTGGTGAGGTGACCTTCGTCCGCCACGTAGAGCACCCCACAGTGCCCCACGATCAGCGCACCGGCCCGGGCCACGACATAGCTCCGGGACTCGGGGCGGGCGATCTCGGACAAGAACAGGTTCATCTTCCAGGGATGCGGATACACCCGGCGCTCGTTGGCCAGGACCGCGCGCAGATGCCGGCGGCGCATCGGCGCGAGCGTGATCGTCAGCGGATCCGCAGTGGACAACGGGCGGAGGCTCACGCGCGCACCCCACCGTCCCGGGTCTGCCAGTTGATCTCGGCGTCGGGTTGGCGCAGATAGACACAGCGGACCGCCTCGGGGCGCTGCCACTCCTCGCGCATGGCCCGGGCGTGCGCGAGTTGCACCAGGGCACGCACCGGGGGGTAGAGCATGCCCACGTCGGCGACCTCGACCCCTTCGAGCGGTTCGAAGACGTCCGCATACCGGTGGGCGCCGTTGCCGACCAGCAGGTGGGGCCCGGGATCCGCGATCAGGTCGGCGGCCAGATCGTCGGGGGTGGCAGTGTGAGGTTGGCTCACCTGTTGCATCCCCCCGGGAACCGGCCACGTACGACGCCACGAACAACTCCGAACGGCGGGCGTCGATCACCGTGGTGACCCGCCGGTCGGACCACCGGACCCCGAATGCCAACAGATCCAGACTCGACACGGCGATCAGCGGGACACCGAGCGCGAACGCGATGCCCTTGGCGCCGGCCACGCCGACCCGCAGGCCGGTGAACAATCCCGGACCGTTGTCCACCGCGGCGACGGCGACGTCGGCGAGCTGCACCCCTGCGGCGGCACACACCTGGGTGATGGCCGGGGCGACCAGTTCGGCGTGGTGACGCGGTCGGACCGCCTCCCAGCAGGCACGGATGCCGTCGGCATCGCCCAGGGCAACGCCGATGCGAGCGGTCGAGGTGGTGATGCCCAGCACCAGCATCAGCTCCCGCGCTCCCCGCTCGGATGCACGACCGGCGCCCGAAATCGGCTGTCCGCCGAGCCGCCACGGCTCCACCGCCTCGGCCAATTCGCCGGCTCGGCCCTCCCACCGGGCACCGTGAACGGCGAAGGTCACCTCACGTTCGGTGTCGCCGTCGGCGAGCGCGAGGCGCACGAGCAGATGGTCGCCTCCCAGGACTCCCGAGATCGCCTCGCCCCATTCCACGATCACCACGTCACCGTCATCGAGCGCCTCGTCCAGGCCCAGATCCAGGGCTTCGTGGAGATGTTCGAGACGGTAAACGTCGAGGTGATGCAACCGGAGGTCGGCGTCGTAGATGCGTTCGATCGTGAACGTCGGCGAGACCATCGGCTCGCGCACGCCGAGCGCCGCGCCCAGCCCCTGGGTGAACGCGGTCTTGCCCGCGCCCAGATCCCCACCCAGCACGAGCACGTCCCCGGGTCGGAGCAGCTCGGCGACCGCGGCGGCCAGCTCCCGGGTCTCGGAAACCGACGTGGTCCTGGTTTCGAGCACGGCCGGTGAGGACACGTCGCGCATCGTAGTCAGCCCGCAGCAGACTCCGGCTGGCCGGCCTCGATGCGTTCGACCAACGCATCGAGTGCCTTGGCGACCTGCAGGGGACGCTCCTGCATGCACTGGTGGCCCGCCCCGTCGAGCACCAACAACTCACCGTCGTGCAGGTTCTCGACGATCCGCTTCGCCGCCGAGACCGGCGTGAGCAGATCGCGGGAACCCACGATCACCGTGGCCGGTTGGGTCACCTTCGCCAGGCCGTCCCGATTGTCCGTGTCGAACAGGTCGATCCACAGCTTCGAGCGGTAGTCGTCGGACAGGTCATGGCCCAACCTGGTGGTCACCTGCACGGCCCGGCCGGATGGGCGGCGGCCGAACGCCAACCGGGTCAGCAGCAGCTCGGCGTCGTGGGGCAACGCGGGGGGACGGCGCCCGCGGCTTCCCGCGCCAGCATCGCCTGCCCCGCCCGGTTCACCAGGGAATCGACGCCCGGTGGCATGACATGGCTGACCACCGTGTCCATGAACACCAGACCGGCGACCCGGTGGCGCAGCACCTCGGGGAAGTCCCCACAGAACCGGCCCAGGATCATGCCGCCCATCGAATGGCCCATGACGACCGCATCGCGCACGTCGAGTGCGTCCAGCACCGTCGCCAGATCGTGCGCCGCGGGCACCCGACCGATCCCGTCGTCGCCGACCACCGACCGGCCGTGGCCGCGCACGTCCAGGGCGATGACCCGGAAACGGTCACCGACCAGGTGCATGATCGGCGCCCAGACCTCGGCCGCGAGGGTGACACCGTGCAGGAGGACCAGCGGACGGCCCGAACCGTGCTCGACCACGTGGACCGAGCCGCCATCGTGCGTGGGCACGTCACGGTGCTCGACATCTTCGGGCAGATCGAACCACGTGTCGTCGATCCCGGGCACCACCCGGTCCCCGATGCGACCCACGAGTGCCCGACGGCCCGGGCCCGCGGCGAGTGCGACGCCGACACCGAGCACTCCCACACCGATCAACCGTTTGGTCACAGGCTTCATGGGGTGTCGCTCCAATCTCGTTCGCGTACCGGCCGCAGCAGTGGCACGCTACCCCGCGGATCTGCTCTGGCCTCCGCCGGGGCCCTGCGCGGCGCGGGTCAGCGGCCCATGGCCCGATGGAACCGGGGAAGCCGGGGACTGAACCCGCACACCACCTCGTAGGTGATCGTGTCCAGACGGTCGGCCCACTCCTGGGCGGTGATCTCCTCATCGCCCTGGCTGCCCAGCAGCACGACCTCGTCACCGATGGCGACCTGACCGTCCGGTCCGCAATCGACGAGGAGCTGATCCATCGTGACGGTCCCCGCGATCGGGTGACGACGGCCCCCGATGAGCACCTGTCCGTTGCGTTCACCCAGGACACGCCGCACCCCGTCGGCATAGCCCAGCGGCACGGTCACCACCTGGGACTCCCGGTCCAACCGGTACCGCAGGCCGTAGGAGAGCGCCTCCCCCGCGGCCACCCGCTTGGCGAAGGACACTCGGGCCCGGAGCGAAAGCGCCGGCCGGAGCCCGATCGGATCGTCCATTTCGGGTGAGGGCGCCAGACCATAGAGCGCGATGCCGACGCGGACCAGGTCGTGTCGTCCCCGGAAGCGGAGCGCACCTGCCGAGTTCGCCGCATGCACCATCCCCGTGGGCAGGCCCTTTTCCGCGAGCGTCGCCCGCACCTCGTCGAACCGGGCACACTGCTCGTCGGTGAACGGATCGCCGGGTTCGTCGGCGACGGCGAAATGGGTCAACAGCCCTGCCAGATGCAGATGCGGCGAAGCAACGACCTTCTCGACCAGCTCGACGATGTCGCCGGGATCGGCACCGACCCGGTGCATCCCGGTGTCGACCTTGCAGTGCACGTCGACCCGCCCGCCCCGCCGGGCCGCGGCCCGCTCCGCCGCCTCGACGGCCTCGGCCCGGTACACCGTGAGGGTCAGCCGATTGGCGACGACATCGTCCAGCGACGCCAGGGGCGGCTCGGAGAGCAGCAGGATCGGCGCGTCGATCCCGGCGTCGCGCAACGCGAGCCCTTCGTCCACCAGCGCCACCGCCAACAGGTCCGCCCCCGCGTCCAGCGCGGCCATGGCCACCGGAATCGCCCCGTGGCCGTACCCGTCGGCTTTGACCACCGCACACAACTTCGCCGGCGCGACCCACTTGCGCAACGACTCGACGTTGTGGGCAACGGCCGCGAGGTCGACATCGATCCAGGCGTCACGGTTGTAGGTGACCTCGGCCGGGCTGGCAACGATCGGGGCGTCGCGCACGGGTTCAGCGGGACGAGTTCGACTTGTCGGAACCCGAATCGCCGATCAGGTAACGCAGCACGTCACCCCGGGCGACGATCCCCACGACCCGCCCGGATTCGTCGAGCACTGGGAGACGTGACACCTCCTCGTCGTGCATGATCGTGGCCGCGTCGGCCACCGAGGCGCCCACGTCGATCGTGCGCGGGTCACGCGTCATGAGATCGGCGACCTTGGAAGCCAGGGCCCGCTCCAGATCCCGGTCGTAGCGGGCGGCCTCCCCGGGCAACTCCGCGGACATGCCGAACAGGGTGAACACCGTGGGAAGGTGCAGGCGGGCACCTTGGACCATCACGTCGGACGCGCTGAGCATGCCCACCAGATTGCCGTCGTCGTCGAGCACGGGTGCTCCGTCGACGCCCATTTCGACCAACCGCCGGACGGCGTCGGGCACCGCATCGTCGGCGCGCACACACAGCACGTCCGTGGTCATGCAGCCGGTGATCGAATCCACCGTGGGTTCGGTTGTCGCCATCGCGGTTCCCTTCTCGAAAGCTCTGCTCGGTCATTCATCATCGCTCACATGGCGAGCACTTCCTGCACGAGCGCCGGAAGGTCCGAGGCGACCAACCCAGCTGAGGGGCTGCGGCGGGCGGCCCGGCCGTGGATCCACGCGGCCGCCGCGGCGGCACGCCACGGTTCCACCCCCCGGGCGAGGAACGCCGCGAGCACGCCGGTGAGCACGTCGCCGGTGCCCGCGGTCGCCAGGCGCGCATCCCCCGTGGTGACCACCGCCACCCGCCCGCCGGGATGGGCGACGAGCGTCGTCGAGCCCTTGTGCAGGACGATCGCGCCGGTACGCGCCGCGAGCTCGCGCACCGCGGCGAACCGGTCGACGTCAGCTCCCCGGCGACCCCCGAGCCGGACGAACTCGCCGTCGTGGGGGGTGAGCACGGCCGGCGGAAGATCCCGGGCGCGCCCGTGCAACACCGTGGCAGGGTCCGCTCCCAGCGCCCGCAGACCGTCACCGTCGATCACGAGGGGCACCGGTGCCCGACACAATTCGGCGACCGGACCCGGAGCCGAGGCGTCCGAACCGAGACCCGGGCCGACCGCGAGGCAGCCGAACCGTTCGATGTCCTCGAGCACCGCCGCGCCCCAGTCCCGCGCGGCCAGGGCGGTGGTCACCATCTCGATCGGTCCGCTGTCGGCCGCGCCGGGCACGGCCGGGTCGACCCCCGGACTGGATCGCCGGACATAGCCGGCCCCGGCGCGCAACGCCGCGGCGCCGGCCAGCGCGGACGCGCCCATCATCCCCGGCGATCCTGCCACGAGCCGCACCGCGGACCGCCACTTGTGGGTTGCTCTCGGCCGCTCAGGCAGCCAGGCGCGCACGTCGTGTTCGGTGACCAGCCACGCCCGGGCCGCGCTCGCATCGAGCCCGATGTCCACGACCTCCACCTCGCCGGTCAGATCCGGCCCGGCGCCGACCAGCAGGCCCGGCTTGAGCGCGGCGAACGTCACCGTGGCAGCGGCTGCCATCGGCTCGCCGAGCACCTCTCCGGTCAGCCCCAACAGACCCGAGGGGATGTCCACGGCCAACACCGGCGTTGCCGGATCGGCCGGTCGGGGCGGGACATAGGACCGACTCAACCCGGTGCCGAACGCGGCATCGATGATGAGATCGCAGGCCGGGAGCACACCGCGTTCCGATCCGGCGTCCCGTTCCGGTCGACCCGACGGATCGACCACGGTGACCCGGGCCCCTCGACGGGCCAGCAACCGGCCGGCCACCCGACCGTCCTGGCCGTTGTTGCCCGTCCCCGCGATGACCACGACCCGCCGCCCATAGGTGCCACCGAGGTGACGCCGGGCCGCTCGGGCCACCGCGGAACCGGCGCGGCGGATCAACACCTCGACCGGTTCGGCAGCGGCCGCGTCGATGGCGCCCATCTCGGCGGGGGTGACGATCGGGATCACCCTTCGATTCTGCCTCAGTCGACCGGGTGACCGCGGCCGTTCTGAGCCGGTCGGGCACCAACCGCTACCGTCTGCAGGTGACCATCGACGACGTCGCACGGGTGCGGAACCTCGTCGATGCCCGGCCCGACATCGTGGTCGACCTCCCCGGTACCGATCGGGTGCTGGCCGCCGACCTGGACGGCGACCCCGAGGGCAACCCCGTCGTGCTGGTCCACGGAACCCCGGATTCCCGTCTGGCCCGGCACCCCGATCCGACGATCGCCACCGGACTGGGGGCGAGGCTGATCGCCGTCGACCGGCCCGGTTTCGGCCACGCTTCCTTCGACGCCGGCACCACTCCGACCGGCTTCGCCGCCGACGTGACCGTGGTGCTGGACGAGCTCGGTATCGACTCCGCCCATCTGCTGGCCTGGTCGGCCGGCGCGATCTGGGCGCTGGGGGCCGCTCACGCCGCTCCCGATCGGTTCAGGACGGTCACCATCGTCGGCGGCCTGGTCCCCTTCGAAGCATTCGCGGACCCGGAGGTACGAGCTGCAGCCGGACCGGCGCGCCTGGGCATGGTCGAGACCGCCGAGGAATTGGGCCCCGACGTGGCCGCCGAGTTGATCGCCCCGATGCTGGTCCCCGACCCGGCCACGCCGGAGGCCGCGCTGGAGCACCGCGCCATTGGCGGAGACCACGCGCTCTCGACCGTCTCGGGCGCCGACGTGCAGATGGCCGCCGCGTGTTGCGACGCGGTGCGCCGCGGACCGGCCGGGCTCATCCGAGACGTGACCGTGCAATTGGGCGACTCGGGCCTCCCGTTCGGCGACATCGCCGTGCCGACCCGGTTCGTCACCGGCGCGGAAGACACGACCTGTCCACCGGCGTTCGCCCGTTGGTATGCGGCCCACATCCCCGATGCCCGAGTCGACGTCGTCGCCGGCGGTTCCCACGGGTTGTTGCTGACCCATTGGGCTGCGATCCTGGAACGGATCGTCTCGTCGTCAACCGCTCTGATGCCATGAAACATTTCCCGTCAAGCCGCTCCACACGGCCTGGCCGTGCAAATTTCGGGGAAGGCAGGGCTGGGCGCGGGGCGGAAGGATGACCGCACGACCGCCCTTGTCGATGTTGGACCTGGCCATCGTCTCCGAAGGTCGCACCAGCGCCGATGCCCTGGCCGCGACCACCTCGGTCGCGCAGCTCGCCGACGCGCTCGACTACAAGCGCTTCTGGGTCGCGGAGCACCACAACATGGCCTCGGTCGCCTCGACGACACCTCCGGTCCTGATGGCCCACCTGGCGGCCCTCACCTCCCGGATCCACGTCGGCTCGGGCGGCATCATGCTGCCCAACCATCCTCCACTCGTCGTGGCCGAGCACATCGCCGCGCTCGAAGCGCTGCACCCGGGACGGGTGGACCTCGGGCTGGGACGGGCACCGGGCACCGATCCGCGCACCGCGGCCGCACTGCGCCGCCAGGCCGACCAACTCGGAGCCGAGGAGTACCCCCGGGACCTGCTCGATCTCATGTCGCTGCTGGGCGACGTGCGCGACGAACGGACCCTGGGCGCGCATTTCCGGGCGACTCCCGCCCCGACCAGCGTCTCCGGAGATCTGGCTGCTGGGTTCGAGCGGCTACTCGGCCCAACTCGCCGGCATGCTCGGGCTCCCCTACTCGTTCGCCCACCACTTCGGTACCGGGGGCACCGAGCAGGCGGTCGAGTTGTACCGCACCCATTTCGAGCCCTCGCCGGTGCTGGACGAACCGAAGTTGCTGATCACGGCGAACGTGCTGGTCGCCGACACCGAAGCGGCGGCACGCCGGCTCGCCGCGCCCGGCCGGCTGATGAGCCGCAACATCGCCCGAGGGGTGTTCTCCCCGCTGCGCCCGCCCGACGACGCCCTGGCCGAGCTCGAGTCCGCGCCGGAGCCGACCAACCTGCTGGGTGTCCGCCCGCCCCGGGAGCGCGCCGGGCGGATCGCCGGCACCGCCGATGAAGTGGTGACCCACCTCGACGAGTTGGTCGCCGCCACCGACGCCGACGAGGTCATGGTCTCCACCGTCGCCTACGACGTCGACACCCGACTGCACAGCGTCGAGCTGCTGGCAAAGGCGTGGTGCGACACCTGATCGAACCGATTGCGCGAAGATCGGAACGGCCGCAACGTGCGAGGAGACGACATGGCGATCATCGGGGTGGATCTCGGAGGCACCAAGATCGAGGCAGCCGAGGTGAGCGACGCCACGGTGCACCACCGGGCGAAAGTGCCCACACCCGACGGGGAGGCCGGCGAACTGGTGACGGCGATCGTCGAACTGGTCGTCGGGGTGGCCGGCGAACACGACCTCGAGCTCGACGGGGTCGGGATCGGAGCACCCGGCACGGTCGATCCGGCACACGGGGTCCTGCGGAACGCCCCGAACCTCGCCACCGGAGATGCCGACGTGGCCCTGGCGGCGTTGATCGGGGCCGGGCTGGACGATGCCGGGTACTCCGGTGTGGAGATCCGGGTCGACAACGACGTGAACGTCGCGGCCAGAGGCGAGTGGCGCCACGGCGCCGGGGCCGGTCACGACAACCTGCTCGCGGTGTGGTGGGGCACGGGAATCGGGGGCGGACTGGTCCTCGACGGCGAGGTGCGCACCGGCGGCGTCCGGCTCGGCCGGCGAGCTCGGCCACACCACCTACACCGCCGACGGTCGGATCTGCGGATGCGGCAGCGCCGGCCATGTGGAGGCCTACGCCGGGCGGGCCGCAATGGAAGCCGAGGCCCGCCGTCGCCACGCGGCCGGTGAATCCACGGCCCTGGTGGAGCTGGCCGGCGAGGAACGGATGAAGTCCAAGTACTGGGCGGAGGCCCTGGAGGCGGGCGACGTGACGGCCACCTCGTTGTTGGACCAGGCGGCCCACGCGCTCGGCGTGGCGATCGCCTCGGCCGTCACCCTCGTCGACGTGGAGTTGGTGATCCTGGGAGGCGGACTCGGGTCCCGTCTGGGCGCACCGTGGGCAGAGCGGATCCAACACGTGGCGCGTGACCAGGTGTTCGGTCACGCCGACATCGAAGTGGTGCCCTCGGCCCTCGGTGACGATGCCGGCGTGGTCGGCGCCGCCGCGTTGTTCGCCTGACGAAGCGCCCGACCTCTCAGTCGGCTGCGGCTCGGTAGTCGCCGAGGCGCACGGGCAGATGCTTGAACCCGTTGTTCAGGTTCGACCGCCAGCGCACGGGTTCACCGTCCAGTTCGAGTTCTCCGAACGCGGCGAGGAGTTCCTCGAAGAAGATCCGACCCTCCAACCTCGCCAGGTGCACGCCGAGACAGAAGTGCTCACCGATCCCGAAGGAGAGGTGGGGATTCGGGGACCGGTGGATGTCGAAGGTGTCGGGGTCGTCGAACACCTCGGGATCCCGGTTCGCAGCGGTGTAGTACATCGCGACCTTGTCCCCCTCGGCGATCGTCGCCCCCGACAGCTCGACGTCGCGGATCGCAGTGCGGCGGAACGAGTGCAGGGGGTTGGCCCAGCGCAGGATCTCCTCCACCGCGCCGGGCAACAGCCCGGGGTCCCCGCGGAGCTCGGTGAGCTGGTCGGGATGCAGGCAGAGCGCCCACAGGCCGGACGAGAGCATCGTCCGCGTGGTGTCGTTCCCGGCGGTGACGAGTTGCACGAAGAAACTGCCGAACTCGACGTCGCTCATCATCTCCCCCGCGAAATCCGAACTCAGGATCAGGCTCGTGAGATCCTCTTTCGGCTCTACTCCGCGACGGTGTGCGGCGAACCCGATGGCATACATGGCCATCTCGATCGACCCCGTGGAATCGCTCTCACTCCGTTGGCGGCCGCGTCCTGTCGGGTGGTCTGTGCCTCGGCGAGTTCGTGGAGGTGCGCCCAGTCGGCCTCGGGCAACCCCATGAGCGTTCCGATGACCCGGGTCGGCAGTCCGGCGGCCACCTGGACGAAGTCCACTGCTCCGCCTGCCGCGGCCGCATCGGCCATCAGCTCGCGGCAGATGCGGACGGATCTGGGGTTCGAGTCCGCCGATCACCCGCGGTCGGAAGTACCCGGCGAGGGGCTTGCGGTAGGTGTTGTGGCGGGGCGGGTCCATCGCCAGGAGCATCCCCCGCATCATCTCCAACGATCCGGGTGGCAGCGTCTCGAGCACGACCCCACCCGCGAGGCCGAGAAATGCTCGTCGTCGCGGGCCACCTTCACCACGTCGGCGTGACGGAGCACCGCCCAGAAACCCGTGTCGCCCGGGCAGCTCCTGCCAGGCCACCGGCGAACGGCGACGCAGCTCGGCGATCGCCTCGTGGGGAACGGCGTCGACGAAGGTGTCGGGGTCCCCCAGGCATCGACGTCGGCGCGGACGTGCCGCCGTGCTCACGGGTTGACCAGCACGTTCGGCCGACCGTGGCCTGCCGCGTCGCACATGGCCAGGTAGAACTCGAGGGTCTCGGGCCCGTTGAAGATCGATTCGACGTTTCCGTCCACGTCGAGGTTCTCGTTGACCCCGTACATCTGGAACCACACCCGCGTGTGGTCCTCGAGCACCGTGAGCGTGTGCACCGAACCCACCGGCTCGAAGAGGAACGATCCGGCACGGTTGACCTCGGGATACTCCTCGTACTTCCAGGCGCCCGACAGGGTGTAGGCGTACACCGGGCCGGTGTGGCGGTGGGTGGGCACGGTGTAGCTCCGCTGGAAGATGTTCTCCACGATCCACAACTCGGACGCTTCGTCGACCATCGACACCCGCAGCAGGTTGCCGTCGCCGACGTCCACGAAGGGCAGTTCGTCCTCGCCGAGGTGCAGGGCGCGGGGGATCGCTGTTTGAGTCATGGCCTGCACGCTAGCCCCAGATAGAACGTGTTTCAGCTCCGATCGACACCGCCGGACCGCCCCGGCGCCTCCCGCCCGGGCCGCGGTTCGAGTGCGGACCATTGCCCCGGCGCGCAGTACGATCCGACCGCGCCACGCCGGTGGCCGCGCCACCATCACGGGGTCGATGTGCCGTCGCACGGGCCCCTTCGGCGGGGTCGGGGTCGGTCGCCACAGCTCAGGGTCGGGTCGGCACCGGCGACCCGGGCCAAACCGTCCGTCGAGGTCTCCGTCCATGGCAAGCACTCCCAACCAGCCCGCCGGATTGGCCGAACCCGGCCTGGACGCCGAGGCCCTGGCAGTCGCCGGCGTGGTCGTCCTCGGTGCGCTCATGTCGATCCTGGACATCACCGTGGTGAGCGTGGCGTTGCGCACCTTCATGGGGGTCTTCCACACCAGCTACGCAACGGTCGGCTGGACCATGACCGCGTACACCCTGGCGCTGGCCGCGGTGATTCCCATGTCCGGGTGGGCGTCGGACCGATTCGGCACCAAACGCCTGTACATGCTCGCCCTGGCCCTGTTCGCCCTGGGCTCGGCACTCTGCGCCACGGCGAACAGCATCGGCGTGCTGATCGTGTTCCGCACACTGCAGGGGCTGGGCGGCGGCATGCTCATGCCCGTCGGCATGACGATCATGACCCGCGCCGCGGGCCCCGAACGGATCGGCCGGTTGATGTCGGTGCTCGGCGTGCCCATGCTCATCGGGCCGATCGCCGGACCCATTCTGGGCGGCTGGCTGATCGAGATCGCGAGTTGGCACTGGGTGTTCCTGATCAACGTGCCGATCGGGGTGGCGGCGATCCTGTACGCGTGGCGGGTCCTTCCGCCCGACGAACCGACCCCGTCGGAGACGTTCGACTTTCTCGGCATGGCCCTGTTGTCGCCCGGGCTGGCGCTGTTGCTGTACGGCATCTCGGTGATCCCCGACAAAGGCACCGTCGTCGACCCCCAGGTGTGGATCCCCATGTTCGTCGGGGTGCTGCTCATCGCGCTGTTCGTGCGGCACGCGTTCCGACCCGAACATCCCCTGCTCGACCTGCGGCTGTTCGCGAACCGCCAGCTCACCGTGTCCGTGATCGCCACGTTCCTGTTCGCGATGGCCTTCTTCGGCGCCAACCTGCTGCTCCCCAGCTACTTCCAGCAGGTCCGGATGGAGAACACCCTGCACGCCGGGCTCCTGGTAGCCCCGCAGGGCATCGGCGCGATGATCTCCATGCCGATCGCGGGCTACTTCGCCGACCGCGTCGCCATCTCCAAGGTGGTGGTGCCCGGACTGTTGCTGAACGGGGCCGGCCTGTTCGTGCTCACCCGGATCAGCGCCGACATGCCCTACCAGGTGTTGTTGCCCGCGTTGTTCGTTTCGGGCCTGGGGATGGGCGCGGTCATGATGCCCCTGTTCACCGCGGGTCTCAAGACGCTGACCGGGCCGACCATCGCCCGAGGTTCGACCCTGTTGAACATCATGCAGCGGGTCGCCACGGCCGCGGGGGCCGCGATCATGACGGTCGTGCTCACCAACCAGACCAAGCATGCAACGACACCCGAGGCGGTCGCGCAGGGGTTCGGCACGACCTTCACCGTCTCGCTCGTGTTGATCGTCGTCGCGCTGATCCCGGCGTTCCTGCTGCCGGGTCGCAAAGTGGACGACCCCGAGCCGACGGAGCCGCCGACCCCGGTGCTGGTGCACTGACCCGGCACGGGCTCGGCGCTCCGAGCCGGACGCTCAGCCGGTCAACAGGACGATCGCCTCGGCCGTCGAGGCGATGTGGCTCACCGAGACCAACCAGCGGCGGCCGCCTCGTTCGGCGGCAAGGGCCGCGGCCCGGCCCCGCACCCCCAGACGGGGCGCCCCGGAGTCGTCACGCTCGACTTCGACGTCGTGCCAGTCGATCGCGCCCAGACCCACCCCGAGTGCCTTCATCGCGGCCTCCTTGGCCGCGAACCGGACCGCGAAGTGTTCACCCGATCGGGATCGCGAGCCGCCAGCAGTACGCGACATTCCGCCGGAGTGAACAGCCGGTCGACCAGGCCCGGCGTCCTCGCCAGCGCCCGGTCCAGGCGTGGCACGTCGACCACGTCGATCCCGAGCCCGACCACGCCCGGCGGCGTCGCGCCGCCGATCAGCCCGTCGGCTTCCACTTCGCCGCCATGACCAGGACCGGGTCGGTCAACAGCTCCACGACCGGGATGGTACCGAGCAGGTCGTCGCGCATGCTCGGCTCGGTCTCGCAGACCGCGTCCCGCAGCGCCTCATACCGGTGGCGGTAGCTCTCGAGGACCTGACGCATGACCGGCGGTGCGAGACGATCGGCAAAGCGGACATGCAGGAGCGTGATGCCCGTGCAGCGGTTGCCGCGCACCTCGGGGACCAGCACCACGGTCCGACCGTCGGACCGGCCCACCGCCACGGTGACCTCGCGCTCGAACGCCACGCGGTGCTTGGTGCCCCGCAGCGTCGGGTTCGATTCGGTCCGCAGGGGCAGATCCAACGCAAGGCCGCCCCGGTCCACGACGGCGATCGTCGCATCGCCGGAATCGACCCGCCCGGTGATCTCGTAACGCGTGAAACCCGTGACCTCCTCGACCGCGGGATCCAGACCGGCGAGGGTGCGCAGTGCCCGGTAGGTGAGGCGGTCGCGTGGCGCCCCGGCGCCGAGCACCGCGGCCACCAGGGGCACGCCCACCACTCCTTCGTCGGAGCGGGAGATGCCCACGGTCACGGTCTTGGCCTGATGCTTGATCGCGTCGATCGGACGGGTGAGCTCTTCGATGGCTTCTCCGAGCGCCGCGGTCAACGCTTCGACCAGCACCGCAGGTGTGCCCTGGCGCCCGAAGTCCAGCTGGAAGACCTCGAGGGGGAGCACACCGCTCGCGTAGCGCAACAGCGTGGTGAGCCGCGACCCGGTGCTGGCTTCGAGGTGACCGTCGTAGTCGCCGCTCCGCAATCCCTCACCCCAGGCACGGGCGATCGGCTCGAACGAGTCCCGCACGGCTTCGAAGAGCGCGTCGTCGTCGGCACACCGGGTCACCAGCTCGTCCAGGGTCGATCGGGCCCGACGCAGCGGCGCCGCCTCCGCGTCGATCGCGAGCGCAGCCTCGTAGCCGAACAGGTGCCCGGCGACCGTGCCGAGGATGAACGCCAGCTTCGGATGGGTCTCGGGCACACTCAGCACCCGGAGCGCGGCCGAGAAGCGCTCTTCCCCGTCGGTGGCGATGACGATCGGCGTGGCCTTGTGCGCCCGGAAGATCGCCACCTCCTTGGCGACGTCATCCGCGTTCGACCCGAACAACCCGGCCGCGCACACCAGGATCAACGGTTCGCTCGACAGGTCGATGTGCTTCTTGTCCTCGATGGAATCGCAGGCGATGGCCTTGTAGCAGAGCTCGGAGAGCTTGACCCGGAGCTCTTCCGCGGCGATCCGGTCGGCGCCGGAGCCCACGATCGCCCAGTACCGCTTCGGCGGGGCGAACTGCTGGGCCGCCGCGGCGATCGCCGCGCGTCCGGCGATGACCTCGTGCATCGCCGTGGGCAGCTCACGGAGCGCCTCGAGCACCGCATGCCGGTCGTCCCGCGTCGCCTGGTCGGCCCGGTGGTCGAGCTCTTCGGCGATGCCGTAGGCCAACAGGAAGCCGGCCGCGATCTGGGAATAGAAGGCCTTGGTCGAGGCGACGCTCATCTCGACGTCCCGCCCATCAGAGGTGTAGAGCACCCCGTCTGAGCGGTCGCACAGATCGCTGCCCCGTCGGTTCACGATCGACACCACCGACGCGCCCCGCGAGCGGACCAGGTCCACGGTCCGGTTCGTGTCGGTGGTCGTGCCCGACTGGGAGATCGCCACCACCAGGGTGTCGGTCATGTCGCTGCGCAACGCGAACCCCGAGAGCTCGGTGGCCAACATGGCGTCAACGTCGACGTCCGAACCGTCCACGGCCTCGGCGAGCGCCCCCGGCGAAGCTCCGTGAGGCCACCGCCGCGGTGCCCTGCCCGATCGTGATGATCCGCCTGATGTCGCCGTTGCCGAGACGGGTCCGCAACTCGTCGGGAAGGGTCGCATCGCCCAGCGCGACGTCCCAGCCGTTCTCGCCGAGCACCAACTTGCCCCGCAGGGTCTTGCGGAACGACTCGGGGGCTTCGGTGATCTCCTTCAACAGGAAGTGCCGCGCGGCGCCCCGGTTGATGTCACGGGTGGTGATCTCGGCCGTGCGCACGTCGGATTCGTCGAAGGGCAGCTCGGTGCCGTCGTAGGACCACCGGCGCAGACCGGCCAGCGTGCCCGCATCGGCCGAGTCCAACTCCACGATCTGGCCCCGGCTGGCGGCGACGTTCGCCGGGTCGGCGGGTGTCTCGCCGTCGAGGCGGACATAGCGGTCGGCCTCCTCGACCAGGCCGTACGGTTCGCTGGCGACGATGAACGAATCGGTGGCGAGCCCCACATAGAGCGCCTGGCCGCTCCCCCGCAGGGCCAGGAGCAGGCGATCGGGGGCATCGCCACGGGCCGCGCCGATCGCCACCGATCCGTCGAAGTGGGCAACCGTCGAGCGGAACGCTCCGATCGGGTCGGCCGAGTGCTCGAGCGCCCGGGACCACAACGTGGGGATCACCTTCGCGTCGGTGGTGATCTCGGCCGCGATGGTCAGGGAGCTCTGCGCCTTGAGGTCGGCGAAGTTGTCGATGTCGCCGTTGAGCACGGCGACCGTGTAGTCCCCGTCGGTCCGTTCCAGCTCGTCGGAATTGAGCGGGTGGGCATTCGCTTCGGAGATGACGCCCACGCTCGCCCACCGGGTGTGGCCCAGGACGGTCACCTCGGCATCGTCGCGCAACGCGGCGCGCAGCAGGTCGTCACCACGGATGGCGGCGCGCAGCGCGGCCGTGTTGTCGCCCAGTTCGCCGATCTCGGCTGCCGCCTTGTAGACGAAGGACAGCACCTGCCCCGCAGCTCCGCAGCGCCGGACCGCCCGATTCGTGAACAGCGGATCGGCCAGTCGATCCGACAGCGCCGCGTCGATCTGTCCGACGTCGAGGGGGTGGTTGCGCACGAAGACGTGGAGCCCTGCCGAATCCCGCCCGCGCACCTCGAGCCGGTCGAGTCCCCGGAGCGCCTGATGCAAGGCCAGGTAGCCCTCGATCGCCGCGGGGTCGCCTCCGGGCCCACCCAGATCCAGCACGCCGGCGGCGGCTCCCAGACGGTCGCTGCGCACCGCCCAGAGCGCGTCGCGCACCCGGACCAGCTCGGCGTTGAGCGCTTCGATGTCGATGGCCTCGACCGCGGTGTCGCCGGCATCGAGTTCGGCGTCGATCGCGGCCAACCAGTCGACCAGACCGGCCAGTCGGTCGGAGATGACCGGAGCGAGTTCCGGGTCGGCCAGCAACGCCCGCACCCCGGCGGCGCCACGCAGGTGTCGGTCCAGTCCTTCGAGCGCCTCGGCAACCCCGGCGAGGGCCGGGATCAGTCGACCGAGTTCATCGGCGCCGGTGACGTGCTCTGTGTGGCCCCGCGCGTCTTCGATCCACGCCAGCAGGTCGGTGCTGTTCGGGGCCTCGTCGCCCACATGGCGCCGGACGACCGCAATGATGCCGCACATGGGCGAGAAGCCTCCATCGGGGGTGAAACTCCGTGCGAGACTACCGGACCCGGACCGTCAGCCGGCGGCCCGCTCGACGGCCCGCACGAGCTCGTCGGTGACCCGCTCGGCCACCTCCCGCGTGGTCGCCTCGACCATCACCCGAGCCAGCGGCTCGGTCCCCGACAGCCTGACCAGCACCCTCCCGTCGCCACCCAGGTGGGTCTCGGCTGCACTGACCGCCCCGGCAACCCGATCGAGCAGATCCGGCACCGGTCGGTCGAGGACGACGTTCCTCAGGACCTGGGGCAATGGCTGCATCACCGCGGCGAGCTGGGACAGCGAACGCCCTTCCCGGAGCACCAGGTCGACGAGCAGCACGCCGGCCAGGAGGCCGTCGCCGGTCGTGGAGAAATCGGGGAAGATCAGATGTCCCGACTGCTCGCCCCCCAGTCGCAGGTCGTGGTCCCGCAGGGCGGCGAGCACCGCACGGTCGCCGACCGGGCACTGGAGGACTTCGATGCCCGCAGGTTCGAGCGCCCTGCGCAGACCGAGGTTGCTCATCACCGTGGCCACGATCCGGTGACCACCGAGTCGGCCTCGTTCGTGGAGATCGAGCGCGAACATCGCCAGCAGCGCGTCGCCGTCGACCAGTCCCCCGGTCTCGTCGACCGCGACGAGCCGATCTGCGTCGCCATCCAACGCGAGACCGAGATGCGCCCGACGGGCCACTACCGCCCGTTGCAGCCCCTCAGGGCTGGTGGAGCCGCATCCGTCGTTGATGTTGCGGCCGTCCGGTGTGGCGTTGATCACCGTGACCGTGGCACCGAGCCCTCCCAGCACGTCGGCCACCACGCCTGACGCGGCGCCATTGGCCGCGTCGACCACGACTCGGCTCCCGGCCAACTTTCGGCCGCCCAGCACATCGTCGACGAGGTGTTCCACATAGTCGTGACGACCCCGTGGGTCCATCTCGATGGTCCCGACGTTCTGCGCGGTCGGCGGATCGGTTTCCACGTGCGACGCAGGACGTCCGAGCAATGTCTCCAGCCGACCCTCGATGTCGGCCTGGACCTCGTCGGTCAACTTGTGCCCACCGGCCGCGAAGAACTTCACGCCGTTGTCCGGATAGGGATTGTGCGAGGCGGAGATCACCGCGCCCGGACGGTCGTTGCGCTGCGCCCAGTACGCGATCGCCGGTGTCGGCACCACGCCCAGGTCCACGATCCGGACGCCCTCTGCGGCCATCCCCGCGGACAGGGCCGCCTGGATCAGCGGACCGGAGCGACGCGAGTCCCGTCCGACGGCACACGCCGGCGCCCCGAGCCCCCGGGCAGCCGCCCGGCCCAATGCGGTGACGAACTCCACGCTGAGCGCCGCGTTCGCGAGCCCACGGACTCCGTCGGTACCGAATCGGAGGGTCACACCGCACCCGCGTGCTGAGCTGCCCGCCTCGTCCGGCTCAGCGCTTGGAGTACTGGGGTGCCTTGCGGGCCTTCTTGAGCCCGTACTTCTTGGATTCCTTCTTGCGGGCGTCCCGGGTGAGGAACCCGGCGCTCTTCAGTGCGGGACGCAGCTCGCCGTCGAGTTCGACCAATCCCCGCGCGATACCGAGGCGCAGCGCGCCGGCCTGGCCGGTCGGGCCGCCGCCGGTGATGGTCGCGTCGATGTCGTAGGAGTCGTCCCGTTCGCACAGACGCAACGGTTCGGTGAGGATCATGCGGTGGGTCTCGGAGGGGAAGAACTCGTCGACCGTGCGCTTGTTGACCGTGATCTGTCCGCTTCCCGGGCGGAAGCGGACCCGCGCGACGGCGCGCTTGCGACGACCGGTTGTCTGAACGAGAGGCTGAGGCACGCACTGACTCCTATCGGGATGCCGACACGGCACGGGCTCGCGGATCGAGTTCGAGCGGCTGTGGCTTCTGAGCGGTATGTGGGTGCGTCGGGCCGGCGTACACCTTGAGCTTGGTGAGCTGGGCGCGTCCCAGACGGTTCTTGGGCAGCATGCCCCGGATCGTCGATCGCACGGCTTCGGCCGGCTTGCGTTCCAGCAGGTCGGCGTAGGTCTCGGTCCGGATCCCACCGGGATACCCGGAGTGCCGGTGCACCTTCTTCGCGGCTGCCTTGTCGGCGGTGAGCACCACCTTGTCGGCATTGACGATCACCACGTGATCACCTGTGTCGATGTGGGGGGCGAAGGTGGGCTTGTGCTTGCCGCGCAGGACCCGCGCCACTTCGGTCGCCAGTCGCCCGAGGACCACGCCCTCGGCGTCGACGACATACCAGGATCGGCTGATCTCTGAGGCCTTGGGGCTGTAGGTGGGCACGATCTGGTGATCCTTTGCGAACGATCGGAGACTCGCCGGGTGGAAGGCACTCCCTACCGGGGCGACGGACAAGCCTACGGGCGGGGGCCGACGGGCGGCAAATGCTCAGATCGAGCCGTAGCGGCGGACGAGCGTCCAATAGATCCAGGCGCGGAAATGGCACGTCGATTGTTCCCAACTGGGACGCCGATTGCAATCGGCGTCCATGTCCGTCCGGAACATGTCGTCGATCCGCTGGCGCGACGCTTCGGGGTCGGGGAGCAGTCCCCCGGCCTTGAACCGCTTGTAGTTCCGGTAGCCGAAGTCGTGGTGCCAACACGCCGCAGTGAAGTCGAAGGTCGCGCCCGTGTCGTCCATGTGGTCGGGCAGGAACCAGTTCGAGCACCCGTCGGTGGCGAAGTCGAGGTCGGAGTGCTGCGCCCGGAACGACGGCGAGGACGCCTGGGCCGCGAAGGTCCACGCGCTCTCGTGCAGCAATTGGTCGACCGTGTCCTTCTGCTGCTGGAGCGGCGACACGCAGGAACTCAGCACGAACACGATCGTCGCCATGGCTCCCACGACCCCGACGAGTCGCCTTCGCGGTCGCCGCTGCCGCTGCCGCCCGCCGCAATCTGGTTCGTCCATGGTCACCTACCGCCCTTTCCCGCTCGACCGAAAGGCAACCTAAAGGGAAGTCGGATCGCCGTCAAGTGGTCGGGCGGCTCCGCTGGACGCACCCCGCCCGAACCGGGTGGAGCTCGGAGGGTCGGGGCCCGCGAAGGTCGACCCGGTCCGACGTCAGGGGTAGGCGACCTCGGTCAGGTAGAGGCCTTCGGCGGGAGCAAGTCGCCCGGCCTGGGACCGATCTGCCGACGCGATGACCCGGGTGAGATCACCGGCACTCCGCCGGCCCAGTCCGACCTCGACCATCGTGCCCACCACCGAGCGCACCATCTGATGACAGAACGATGTGGCGGTGATCGAGAAGTGGAACTCATCCGGTGTCGGTCGCGTCCACGCCGCGTCCAGGACGCGCCGGCGGGTCGTCACCGCGGTACCGTCACGACGCGTCGCGGCCCGACAGAACGCGGCAAAATCATGGCTCCCGATGAACGGGTCGCACGAGAGCTGCAACAACGCGAGGTCGAGTGGTTCGCCAACGTGCCAGGCCCGGCCGACATGGAACGGGTCGGGTTCCGGACGGTTCCACACGACGTAGCGGTAGGTGCGCGACAGCGCAGAGAAGCGGGCGTCGAACGTGGGCGGTACCGGTGCCGGGTCGAACACGGCGATCTGCGGGCCGACGAATCGGTTCAACCGTGAGACGAGCACGTCGAGGTCGGTGTCCGCGGCCACGTCGAAGGACACCACCTGGCCCAGTGCGTGGACTCCCTTGTCGGTCCGGCCGGCGCACTGCACGGCGATCGGTTCGTCCGAATGCAGGATCCGGGTCAGGGCGTCGTTGAGCTCACCGGCAACCGTGCGGACTCCCGCGTTGTCGGCGAACCCGTGAAAGGCACTGCCGTCATAGGCGACCGTGGCCCGGGCGCGCATCACGATCCGCGGCGGGGAGCCGATCAGACGAGTTCGATGCGCGCCATGGGAGCATTGTCACCGTGGCGCGGACCGAGCTTGAGGATGCGGGTGTAGCCGCCCGCCCGGTCGACATAGCGTGGGCCGAGGTCCTCGAAGAGCTTCGCCGTGACCTCCGCATCACCGAGATAGGCGAGGACCTGGCGGTGGTTGTGGAGCCCACCCTTGCGGGCCTTCGTGATCATCTTCTCGGCGACCGGGCGCATGGCCTTGGCCTTGGCCTCGGTCGTGACGATCCCCTCCGCCGCGACGAGCGAGGCGACGAGGTTCGCCATCATCAGACGCTGGTGTTGGGAACTTCCGCCGAATCGACGGCCCTTCTTCGGTGTTGCCGGCATCGTCTCATTCTCTCCCGCTCGGGCGCAGGGTCAACCCACGCTCGTCCAGCTTGGCCTTGACCTCGTCGAGCGACTTCTGACCGAAGTTGGTCAACGCCAACAGGTCGTCCTCGGAGCGGCTGAGCAGTTCACCGATCGTGTGGATCTGTCCACGCTTGAGGCAGTTCCGCGGGCGCTCGGACAGGTCCAGGTCCTCGATGAACAACTCCAGGTCGGGCGAGGTCATCGCCGGGCTGGCGGATTCGGCGAGCTCCAGGCCTTCGGGCTCCTCGGTCATGTTGGCGACCAGGTCCACGAGGCTGCGCAGGGTCGCACCCGCGGAGGCGAGCGCATCCCGGGGGCTGATCGAACCGTCGGTCTCGATGTCCAGGACCAGCCGGTCGTACTCGGTGGACTGCTCGACCCGGGTGGGCTCGACCAGGAACGAGACGCGCCGGACCGGCGAGAACACCGAGTCGATCGGGATCACGCCGATCGACTCGTTCGACTTGTTGACGTCGGCCGAGACGTAGCCGCGCCCCCGCTCGACGGTCAGGTCGACGGCCAGTCGGCCCTTCTCGTTGACGGTGGCCACGTGCAGACCCGGATTCAGGATCTCGACGTCTGCGGTCACGGCGATGTCACCGGCGGTGACGTCGGCAGGTCCGTGGACGTCGAGGCGCAGGGACACCGGGGCCTCCGACTCGCTGGTCAGCACGACGTCCTTGAGGTTCAAGATGATGTCGGTGACGTCCTCGACCACGCCGGGAACGGTCGTGAACTCGTGGAGTGCGTCGTCGAACCGGACTTCGGTGATGGCCGCGCCGGGAATCGAGGAGAGCAGGGTCCGGCGGAGGGAGTTTCCGATCGTGTGACCGAAGCCCGGCTCCAGCGGGCTGACCGTGAACCGTTGACGGTTGTTCTCTTCTTCTTCGAGCGGCTCGATCGTCGGGCGTTGGATGACCAGCATGCGTTGCTCCAGGGGAAGCGTCGATTCGGATGGAAGTTGAAAACGGTGCCCGCCGGTGACCCGCGGGCCGATGGGGGTTACTTGGAGTAGAGCTCGATGATGAGCTGTTCGCGTACCGGCACGTCGATCTGGGCACGCGTGGGGAGCTCGGCGACGACGACCTCGAAGCCTCCGTCGGAGGTCTCGAGCCAGGCCGGGGTGATGCGGTCGGAGGTGTCCATGTTGTGGCGGATGACGATCATCTCGCGTTGCTTGTCCCGGAGGCTGATCCGGTCACCCTTGCGGGCACGGTACGAGGCGATGTCGAGGCGGTGGCCGTTCACGTTCACGAAGCCGTGGTTGACGAACTGTCGGGCCTGGGGGCGGGTGGCGGCCCAACCGCTGCGGAACACGATGTTGTCGAGGCGGAGCTCCAACATCTGGAGCAGGTTCTCACCGGTCACGCCCTTGGAACGGTTGGCCTCTTTGTACAGATTCCGGAACTGCTTCTCGAGCACTCCGTAGATGTACTTGGCCTTCTGCTTCTCCTGGAGCTGCAACAGGTATTCGCTCGGCTGACGACGTCGCGCCCGACCGTGTTCTCCCGGCGGGTAGGGGCGACGATCCAGGGCACGGTCGCCTTTGGCGTTCTCGTACACGTTGATGTTGAGTCGCCGTGAGATCTTGACCTTGGGGCCGGTGTATCGAGCCATCGCTGTCGCCTCTCAGACCCGGCGCCGCTTGGGCGGGCGGCAACCGTTGTGCGGGATGGGGGTCACGTCCTTGATGCCGGTCACTTCGATTCCGGAACTCTGCAACGAGCGGATCGCGGTCTCACGCCCGGATCCCGGACCCTTGACCATCACGTCCACCTTGCGTACCCCGTGTTCCATGGCGCGCTTGGCGCACTGTTCGGCAGCGGTCTGCGCGGCGAACGGGGTCGACTTGCGCGATCCTTTGAACCCGGCGTTGCCGGCCGACGCCCAGGCCAGCACGTTGCCGGCCGGGTCGGTGATGCACACGATGGTGTTGTTGAACGAACTCTTGATGTGCGCGACGCCGTGGGAGACGTTCTTGCGCTCGCGCCGACGAGGGCGGCGTCCGGCGGTTCCGGGCTTCGCCATTACTTGACCGCCTTCTTCTTGCCGGCAATGGTCTTCTTGGGACCTTTGCGGGTCCGGGCGTTGGTGTGGGTGCGTTGACCGCGGACCGGCAGGCCCTTGCGGTGACGGAGTCCCTGGTAGCAGCCGATCTCCATCTTGCGCTTGATGTCCTGTTGCACGTCACGCTTCAGGTCACCTTCGACCTTGAGGTTCTCGTCCACGTACGACCGGATGCGGATGATCTCGTCCTCGGTGAGGTCGCGCACCCGGGTCGACTCGTCGATCCCCGCGGCCGCACAGATCTGGGCGGACTGGGTGCGGCCGACGCCGTAGATGTAGGTGAGCGAGACGACCAACCGCTTTTCACGGGGGATGTCGACTCCTGCGATACGTGCCATGGACTAGTGGACCTCTGTGTTCGGGACGATCATCTGTTCAGCCTTGACGCTGCTTGTGGCGCGGGTTCTCGCAGATGACCTGCACCCGCCCGTGCCGACGGATCAACTTGCATTTGTCACACATCTTGGTGACGCTGGGGCGAACCTTCATCAACAGCCTCGTCGACGGTTACTTGTACCGGTAGGTGATACGACCCCGGGCGAGGTCATAAGGGGTGAGTTCGACCTGGACCCGGTCGCCGGGCAAAATCCGGATGTAGTTCATCCGCATCTTTCCGGAAATGTGCGCGAGAACCTCGTGACCGTTCTCGAACTCCACCCGGAACATGGCGTTGGGCAGCGATTCGATCACGGTTCCCTCGAGGAGAATGGCGTTCTCGTTGGGCTTGGGCAGCGTGCTACTCCAGGTCAGCGTCGGACTCATCGGCCCCGGCGTGCACGCACCACGCGAGCACAGCACACCTCGGGCCGACTCACTACGCTAGCGCGCGGCCACCACACGTCCAATTCAGCGCGGCAGCGTGCCCGGAGCGCTCTCTGTCGCGGCGCGCACCCGTCGCACGGGACGTTCGGATTCGGCCGGAACGGCTGCGCCGCGCGGCACCTCGGGCAACCCTAGCCGACGCCGCGGGACCCCGGGCGGAACCGGGAGCGATCTCGACCGATGTTGTCGGCTCACCGGCTCGACCCGCTACGACCCGGTGAGGACCTCCGGCCCGTCGTCGGTGATGGCGACCGTGTGTTCGACGTGCACCGCCCGCGAGCCGTCCGCGGTCACCGTCGTCCAGCCGTCGTCCAGCGTGACCGTCGCGTCGGTACCCGCGGCCAGCATCGGCTCCAGCGCCAGCACGTTGCCCACCCGGAGGCGTGGCCCGGTCCCTGGTCGACCCACGTTGGGCACCGCCGGCGCCTCGTGCATAGCCCGGCCGATGCCGTGGCCGGTGAACCCGGCCGTGACCGCATAGCCGGCATCGTCGGCAATCCGCGACACCGACGCGCGCCGTAGTCGCCGAGGCGGCCACCGGCCACCAGAGTCGCGATCCCCTCGGCCAGCGCCCGCTCGGCCACCTGGATCAACCGCCGGTCGTCCTCCGCGATCTCACCGACGCCGACCGTGAATGCCGCGTCGCCATGCCATCCGTCGATGATCGCCCCACAATCGACCGACACGATGTCGCCCTCCTCCAGAACCCGGTCACCGGGAATCCCGTGGACCACCACCTCGTTGACCGAGATGCAGGTCACCGCCGGATACCCGTGATAGCCGAGGAAGTTCGACCCGGCCCCACGCGCCTCGAGCACCGCGCGACCGATGGTGTCCAGGGCGGCGGTGGTCACTCCGGGAGCAATCGCGGCGCGGATCTTCTCGTGCATTTCCGCCACGACCCGACCCGCCCGTCGCATCGTCTCGATCTGTTCCGGCTTCTTCCGGTCGATGCCTCCCAGCAGCGCACTCAATGCCGCGCCGCCCGGGCATCGATCACCCTCACCAATCGTTCGGTCACCTCGTCCGCCCCGCCGAGGCCATCGACCACTTCCAACAGACCCGCCTCGGCGTACCACGTGGTCAGAGGGGCCGTTTCGCGTTCGTAGAGATCCAGGCGGCGTTGGATCGCTTCGGGGGTGTCATCCGCCCGCTGCACCACGTCGCCACCGCACTCGTCGCAGGTCCAGTTCTCCTTCGGAGGATCGACGGTCGAATAGTTCGCACCGCAGTCCACGCACACCCGCCGGCTCGCGAGTCGCTCCAGCACCACCTCGGTGGGGACGTCGAGGTCGATCACCACATCCAACCCACCCAGATCCTCCACGATCTCGGCGAGCGCCTTGGCCTGGGCGACGGTGCGGGGAAAGCCGTCGAGAATGAACCCGCGGCGGCTCGTGTCGGCTCCCGAGAGCTGCTCGTCGACGACCTCGACCATGATGTCGTCGGGCAGCAGCTCGCCCCGGTCCATGTATCCCTTGGCCCGCACGCCCACATCGGAGCCCGCCTTGACCGCCGCGCGCAACATCTCACCCGTGGAGATGTGGGGCACCACGTAGTGGCGGGACAGATGCACACACTGGGTCCCTTTGCCCGCTCCCTGGCGACCGAGCATCACCAGGCGCGTCCCCGCCGTCATCGACGACGGACGAGCTCGACGGCACCGGTCACGAGTTCAGGAATCCCTCGTAGTTCCGCAGCATGAGCTGTGAGTCGACCTGCTTGACGGTGTCGAGCGCGACCTGGACCAGGATCAACACCGAGATCCCGAAGAACGCCAGCGACAGTCCGCCACCGCCGGGCAGGTATTTGGACAGGAAGTAGGCGGGGATCAGCGCGATGAACATGGTGAAGACCGCGCCGGGAAGGGTGATGCGGTTCAACACCTTGGCCAGGTACTTCTCGGTCTGCGGACCGGGCCGGATACCGGGGATGAACCCGCCCTGCTTGCGGATGTTGTCGGCCTGCATCGGCGCGTTGAACTGGATCGAGTTGTAGAAGTAGCTGAACAACACGATCAGAATGCCGTAGATGACCAGGTACACGACGCTCGTCGGGGAGAGCAGATAGCTGTTGACGAAACTCTGCACGCTGTAGGCCCAGTTGTGCACGGCACTGCCGTCCGGATTGGTCTTGGTCGGCAGCATCGTGACGATCACGCCCGGCAGGTACAACAGCGCCGAGGCGAAGATGATCGCGATGATGCCCGAGGCGTTGACCTTCAAGGGGATGTACGTGTTCTGCCCGCCGTACATGCGGCGTCCCACGACCCGTTTCGCGAACTGCACCGGTATGCGGCGCTGGCCCTGCTCGAAGTAGACGATCGCCACCAGCATCGCCGTGAAGATGGCGATCACGATGAACATGATGACCCAGCCCTTCTCGGCCTTCACGGTTCCGAATTCGACCGGGACGCGGCTGGCGACGGCCACGAAGATGATCAGCGACATGCCGTTGCCCACGCCTCGCTGGGTGATCGCCTCACCCATCCACATCAACAGGGTCGCGCCGGCGGTCAACGACAGCGAGCACAGGGCGATCCGGCCGAGGTTGAAGTTTCCGGCTCCGAACATGTCGACGCCCTGGACACCGGAGGCGAAGAACCCACCGCCGCCGCTGTGGAGCATGTAGGTGAGCGAGACGCGCCTGCACCACGCAGATCGCCACGGTGATGTAGCGGGTCCACTGCGTGAGCTTGCGTTGGCCGACCGCACCCTGGTTCTGCCATTCCTCGAGCTTGGGCACAGCCACCGTGAGCACCTGGATCACGATCGAGGCCGTGATGTAGGGCATGATGCCGAGCGCGAACACCGAGAACTGGGTGATCGTGCCACCGGAGAAGAGCTGCATGAACTGCAGGACGCCGCCCGTCTGGGAATTGTTCTTCAGCGTCTGCAGTTGGGTGATGTCGATGCCCGGGACGGGGATCTGACTGCCGATCCGGTAGATGACGATCACCATCACGGTGAACAGCAGCTTGTTCCGGAGCTCCGGGACCTTGTAGAGATTCTTCAGGTTCGCAAACACACCGGACTCCTGAGCGCTGCTGGTCTTCAGCGGTTTCGCAGGGCGTTGCCCTTCGCCGGCGGGCGTCCGTCGCCGAAGGGAAGGGGCAGGCGTTCCACCCTACCCCCCGCCGCGGTGATGGCTGATTCCGCCGACGCCGAGAACGCGTGCGCGTGGACCGTCACCGGTCGGGTCAGCTCACCGCGACCCAGGATCTTGATCAGTGCGCCCTTGCGGGCGATGCCCTTGGCGCGGAACGCGTCAGGCGTGACCTCGTCGAGTCCTGACGTCTCGAGCACGTCGAGGTTGATCGCCCTGATACGCGACGCGGAACGGATTCGCGAAACCCCGCAACTTGGGCACTCGCATGTGCAGGGGCATCTGGCCGCCCTCGAACCCGGTCGGCACGTTGTTGCGGGCCTGCTGGCCCTTGGTGCCCCGGCCGGCGGTCTTGCCGCCCTTGCCGGCGATGCCGCGTCCCACCCGCTTGCGCTCGCGGTTCGAACCGGTGGCGGGTTTGAGATCGTGAACCTTCATGACGACGTTGCCTCTTCGACGGTGACGAGATGCGGGCACGCGGGCGATCATGCCACGGATTTCCGGACGATCGGGCAGCGTGTTGGAGCTTCCGATCCGACCCAACCCCAGGGCGCGGAGGGTCCCGCGCTGCTTGGGCTTGGTGCCGATGGCCGAGCGGACCTGGGTGACGACGAGATCCGCCATGATCACTGACCTCTTCGTAGGTGACCGGACCGCGCTCGGACTCGAGGTAGGCCGCCAGCATGCCCTTGGGGACGAACTCCTCGGGGCCGAGAGCCCACGGAGCCGGGCGATCGCGTCGGGACGCTTGAGGCGCTTGAGTCCGGCGATGGTGGCCCGGGCCACGTTGATGTTGTTGGAGGATCGCAGCGACTTGCACAGCACGTCCTGGATCCCTGCCTCCTCGAGGATGGCCCGCGCGGCGCCACCGGCGATGACCCCGGTACCGGGGGCCGCAGGTTTGAGCATCACCCGGCCGGCGCCCTGGTTGCCGATGATCTCGTGGGTGATGGTCCCTCCGGCGAGCGGCACGGCGAACAGGTTCTTCTTGGCCTCCTCGGTGCCCTTCTGGATGGCCAGGGGCACCTCCTTGGCCTTGCCGTACCCGAGACCGACCCGGCCGGCGCCGTCGCCGACCACGACCAGCGCGGTGAACGAGAACCGACGGCCGCCCTTGACGACCTTGGCGACTCGGTTGATGTCGATGACCCTCGAGTCGTGCAGTGGGGCTTCGGGCTTGTCAGGCATTTCTCTAGAACTCCAGTCCGGCCGCGCGAGCGGCATCGGCGAGGGCGGCGATCCGCCCGTGATACTGGAAACCCCCGCGGTCGAAGACGACCTTGGTCACGCCGGCGGCCCTGGCCCGCTCGGCGACGGCGGTCCCGATCGCGGAGGCGGCCTCGACGTCGGCCCGCTTGCCGGGACCGCCCAGGGACGTTTCCATCGAAGAGGCGGCGACCAGCGTGCGGCCGCTGCGGTCGTCGATCACCTGGGCCACGAGGTGCCGCGAGGAGCGGAACACCGCGAGACGAGGGCGCTCGGGGGTGCCCCGGACCTTCTTGCGCACACGGCGGTGGCGGCGCTGCCGGGGGTTGGCTGAGTTTGATTCGCTGCTCATGCGTCATCGCTGCCTCGCTACTTCGCAGCCTTGCCGGCCTTGCGTTGGACGCGCTCGCCCAGGTACCGGACGCCCTTGCCCTTGTAGGGCTCGGGCTTGCGGATTCTGCGAATGTCCGCAGCCGCCTGTCCGACCGCCTGCTTGTCGATCCCCGACACGGTGATGCGGTTCGGAGCCGGGAACGGCGAAGGTGATCCCTCGGGCGCCGCGACCTTCACCGGATGGCTGAAGCCGAGCGCCAGGTCGAGATCGGTGCCCGAGAGGGTGGCCCGGTAGCCCACGCCCTGGATCTCGAGCTCCTTGGTGAATCCCTCGGTCACCCCGACGACCATGTTGTCGACCAGCGTGCGAACGAGACCGTGCAGGGAGCGGTTCTCACGCTCGTCGTCCGGACGTTCGCACGAGCAGCTCGTCGCCCTCGGCCCGCACGGTGATCGCACCCGGGATCGCCTGGGTCGAGCGACCCCTTGGGGCCGGTGACCTCCACGGAGTCCGGCGCGATCTTCACCTCGACCCCTGCGGGACGGGAATTGGAGATGTACCGATTCGTGACATGGTTCCTACCTCACCAGACGAAGCACAGGACTTCGCCGCCCACGTTGCGCTTGCGCGCCTCGCGGTCGGTCATCAGTCCGTTGCTGGTCGAGACGATGGCGACGCCGAGCCCACCGAGCACGCGGGGAATGCGCTTGGCCGGGAGTACACGCGCAGACCCGGCTTGGACACCCGCTTCAACCCGGAGATGGTCCGGGCACGCTCGGGTGAGTACTTCATCGAGATGAACAGGGTGCGGTACGGCTTGCCGTCCTCCTGGGAAACCGGTGAAGTCCTCGATGTAACCCTCGGACTTCAACAGGGTCGCCAGCGCTTCCTTCTGCTTGGACGACGGCATGAACACGTCGTCGTGCTTCGCCACGTTCGCGTTGCGGATGCGGGTCAGCATGTCGGCGATGGGGTCGGTCATGGTCATGAGTTCATCCCCCTCACCAGCTCGCCTTGGTCACGCCCGGCAACTCGCCGTTGTGGGCGAGTTCCCGCAGACAGACCCGGCACAGGTTGAACTTGCGGTAGACCGCACGGGGCCGGCCGCAACGGCGGCACCGCGTGTACCCGCGCACCTTGAACTTGGGCTTGCGCTGTTGCTTCTGGATGAGCGCCTTCTTTGCCATATTCCTTACTGTCCCTCACGCTTGAACGGGAAGCCGAAGGCCGCGAGCAGGGCTCGTCCTTCGGCATCGGTGCGGGCGGTGGTGACGATGGTGATGTCCATGCCACGTGTGGTGTCGATCGAGTCGTAGTCGATCTCGGGGAAGATGAGTTGCTCGGTCACCCCGAAGGTGTAGTTGCCCCGGCCATCGAACGACTTGGGCGACAGACCACGGAAGTCACGGATGCGGGGAATCGCGACCGCTACGAGGCGATCGAAGAACTCCCACATGCGGTCCCCCCGCAGGGTCACCTTCGCGCCGATCGGGTTGCCCTCACGGAGCTTGAACGTGGCGATCGACTTCTTGGCCTTGGTCACGAGCGGCTTCTGGCCGGTGATCACGCCGAGATCGGCGATGGCACCGTCCAACAGCGAGCGCTGCTGCACCGCGTCACCTACCCCCATGTTGACCACGATCTTGGTGAACCGGGGCACTTCCATGATGTTCGCGAGGCCCAACTCCGTGCGGAGCTGGTCGCGGATGGAGTCGTTGTAGCGGACCTTGAGTCGGGGCATGGTCGCCGTGTCACTCACAGTTCACCTCCACACTTGCGGCAGATGCGCACCTTGGTGTCGCCGCGGAACTCGTAGCCGACCCGGGTCGGGCCGCACTTGTCGCAGAGCAGCCCGACGTTGGCCACGGGCAGCGGCATGTCGACGCTGATGATGCCGCCGGGTTGTTCGGCGCTGCGGGCCTTGGCGTGCTTCTTCGCGACGTTCACGCCGTCGACGACGACTCGTCGCTCGGCGGGGACCACCCGCGACACCGTGCCCTGCTTGCCCCGGTCCTTGCCGGTGAGCACCTGCACACGGTCACCCTTGTGAATCTTGAGACCGGCCATCACAACACCTCCGGGGCCAGTGAGACGATGCGCATGAACCTGCGCTCCCGCAGCTCCCGTCCGACCGGACCGAAGATGCGGGTGCCGCGCGGCTGCTGCTGATCGTTGATGAGCACAGCGGCATTCTCGTCGAAGCGGATGTAGGAACCGTCCGGACGCCGCTTCTCCTTCTTGGTGCGAACCACGACGCACTTGACGACCTCGCCCCGCTTGACGGCGGCGCCGGGAATCGCGTCCTTGACGGTCGCGACGAAGATGTCGCCGATCGTGGCGTAACGACGTCGCGAGCCGCCGAGCACCTTGATGCACAGCACCTCGCGGGCGCCGGAGTTGTCGGCCACCCGCAGGCGGCTTTCCTGTTGGATCACCGTGCACGCTCCACGATCTCGAGGATCCGCCAGCGCTTGCGCTTGGACAGCGGTCGGGTCTCGACGATCCGAACCCGGTCACCGGTGTGCAGATCGTTGTCGGCGTCGTGGACGAACAGCTTGGAGCTGTGCGCCACCGTCTTGCCGTAACGCGGGTGGCGCTTGCGGTTGGTGACGCGCACGACCGCGGTGCAGTCCATGGCGTCGGACACGACGATGCCTTCGCGCACCTTGCGCGGGTTCTGACGGGTTTCTTCGGTCATCGGGCCTGCTCCTCACTTGCGGCCAGGGCCTCGGCGGCCGCGATCTCACGGGCCCGCAACTCGGTGTTGAGCCGCGCGATGTCCTTGCGCGTCTGGCCGAGTCGCGAGGTGTTCTCCAACTGCCCGGTGGCGTGTTGGAAACGAAGGTTGAACAGCTCCTTCTTGGTTTCGCCGAGTCGGTCGACGAGCTCGGTGTCGGAGAGTTCGGAGATCAGCTGATCGGTGGCCATCACACCCCCTCTGCCCGGGTGACGAACCGGGCCTTGATCGGCAGCTTCTGAATCGCCCGTTCGAGTGCGGCACGGGCGATCTCGGGATCGTGGTAGGTCAGCTCGAACATGATCCGACCCGGCTTCACCGGCGCGACCCAGTGCTCGGGGTTTCCCTTCCCGGAACCCATGCGGGTCTCGGCGGGCTTCGCGGTGACGGGCTTGTCGGGGAAGATCGTGATCCAGACCTTGCCGCCACGCTTGATGTGACGGGTCATGGCGATACGGGCAGCTTCGATCTGGCGTGCGGTGATCCATCCCGGCTCCAGTGCCTGGATCCCGTACTCCCCGAAGTTCACCTCGGTGCCACCTTTGGCGGTGCCGCCGAGACGACCCCGGTGGGTCTTGCGGTGCTTGACCTTCTTCGGCATCAACATGGCGGTCAGTCACCGTCCCCGGGTCGGAAGTGCGGCGCCTCGGAGTGCGTCTCGGTCTGACGTTCGATCTCCTCCTCCTCGGCGAGGAGTCGTTCGAATTCCGGATCGGCTTCCTTGACGAGCGGCGCGTTCTCGACCTCGTCGGTCTCCTCGGATGCCTCCTTGGCGGCCGCGGCGCGCTTGCGGGCCGCGGAGGAAACCACCCGACCGCCCGGGTCACGGGCCTGGCCGGACGTCTCACCGACGGCCATGGCAGCTTCCTGAGCGATCCGCTCGTTGATCTGGGTGCGGTACGGAACGATGTCGCCCTTGTAGAGCCACACCTTCACACCGATCCGACCGGCGGTCGTACGGGCTTCACGGAAGCCGTAGTCGATGTTGGCACGCAGCGTGTGCAACGGCACCCGGCCTTCCCGGTACCACTCGGTGCGCGACATCTCCGCGCCGCCGAGGCGACCCGAACACTGCACCCGGATCCCGAGGACGCCGGCCTTCTGGGCGTTCTGCACGGCCCGCTTCATGGCCCGCCGGAAGGCGATCCGATTGGCGAGCTGATCGGCCACGCCCTGGGCGATCAGGGCCGCGTCGAGTTCCGGGTCCTTGATCTCCTGGATGTTGAGCTGGACCCGGTTGTTGCCGGTGATCTTGGCGAGCTCACCGCGCAGACGGTCGGCTTCCGAGCCACGTCGACCGATCACGATGCCCGGACGGGCGGTGTGCACGTCGACCCGAACCCGGTCCCGGAAACGTTCGACCTCGATCCGGCTGATCGCCCCGTGGGGCAGGTCGTCCATGATGCGCTTGCGGATCAGGGAATCCTCGATCACGTAGTCGGCGTAGGTCTGCCGATCGGCGAACCAGCGGGACTTCCACTCGGTGGTCGTTCCCAGGCGGAACCCGTAGGGGTTGACTTTCTGTCCCATCAGTCTGTTTCCCTTGCTTCGGCTTCGCCTTCGCCGGCTTCGTCGATCCGGCTTTCATCGTCTTCAGCTACTTCGGCTGTGTTGCTCTGCTCCGGCTCCGGTTCATCTGCCCCGCCTTCGGCGGAGCCGACTTCGTCGATCCGGCTCTCATCTTCCTCGGCTGTGTTGTTCTGCTCCGGCTCCGCCTTCGCCGGCTTCGCCGATCCGGCTTCCACCTCGTCCGCTGCTCCGGCTGGCGCCTGCGCAGCGTCGCCGGATCCCTCGGAAGTCTGGTCGGATTCAACGTCGGCCGCGTCCTCGTCGAGGCCGGCCTTCTCGGCGTCACGGGCACGGCTCTTGGCCACCCGGGCAGCACGCGATGCGGACACCCGCGCCCGGCGACTGCCGCCGGCCGAGGCCGACGAGCTGCGCGCTTCGTTGCGGGCGAACTCCTCGTCGGAGAGCCGTGAAACGATCACCGTGATGTGCGAGGTGCGCTTGCGGATCGTGGTCGCACGACCCCGGGCCCGGGGGCGCCACCGCTTCATCGTCGGACCTTCGTCCGCATAGCAGGCCGACACGTACAACCGCTCGGGGTCCTGGTCGTCGTTCGCCTCTGCGTTGGCGACGGCCGAATCGAGCACCTTGCGGACCAGATCGGCGGCGTCGCGTTCGACGAGATCCAGGATCTCGTCCGCTTCGGCGACGGTCCGCCCACGGATCAGGTTCAACACCTCGCGGACCTTGGAAGGTGAGATCCGCACGTAGCGCGCCGAGGCGCGGGTGCCGGGAACCTCGTTGGTCTTGACTCCGGACGACATCAGCGGCGACCTCTCACCTGCTTCTCCTGCCCCGCGTGGTACTTGAAGGTGCGGGACGGGGCGAATTCACCCAGCTTGTGACCCACCATCGACTCGGTCACGTACACGGGCACGTGCTTGCGCCCGTCGTGCACCGCGATGGTGTGGCCCACCATGTCGGGAATGATCGTCGAGCGGCGCGACCAGGTCTTGATGACGCGCTTCTCACCCTTGTCGTTCAGGTCGTCGACCTTGGCGAGCAGATGGTCGTCGACGAACGGACCTTTTTTCAGGGAACGGGGCATGGCAACCTACCTTCGAGAGCCGCGGGTACGGCGACGGCGCACGATGAGTTTCTGGGACGCTTTGTTCTTGTCACGGGTCCGCCCCTCGGGCTTCCCCCACGGCGACACCGGGTGACGACCACCCGAGGTCTTGCCCTCACCACCACCATGGGGGTGGTCCACCGGGTTCATGGCGACGCCACGGGTCTGGGGTCGCACGCCCTTCCAGCGGTTGCGACCCGCCTTGCCGACGCTGATCAGCTCGGACTCGGCGTTGCCGACCTCACCGATGGTGGCCCGGCAGTCGATGAGCACCCGACGCATCTCGGTGCTGGGCAGACGCAACGTGGCGAAGGATCCCTCCTTGGCCACGAGCTGCACGCTGGACCCGGCGCTGCGGGCCAACTTGCCGCCGCCACCCGGGTGCAGTTCGACGTTGTGCACGACCGTACCCACCGGGATGTAGCGCATGGGCAGCGCGTTGCCCGGGCGGATCGGACTGCCCTGACCGTTCTGGAGCCGGTCTCCGACCTTGACGTTGCGCGGCGCGAGGATGTAGCGCTTCTCGCCGTCCACGAAGTGCAAAAGCGCGATCCGACAGTTGCGGTTCGGGTCGTACTCGATCTGGGCGACCTTGGCGGGAACCTTGTCCTTGTCGCGCTTGAAGTCGATGATCCGGTACCGCTGCTTGTGGCCACCGCCACGGTGACGGGCGGTCTTGCGGCCGTTCGCGTTCCGGCCGCCCGAACTCCGCATCGGAGCGACGAGCGACTTCTCCGGACGGTTCCGGGTGAGTTCTGCATAATCGGAGACGGTCTGGAACCGTCGTCCGGAACTGGTGGGTTTGCGCTTACGAAGTGCCATGGTCCTAGCTCTGGAAGATCTCGATTGACTCACCCTCGGCGAGGGTCACGATCGCCCGTTTGGTGTCAGGGCGGCGACCGCGCTTGTTGGTCCGGCGGTCCCGTCGGGTCTTGCCCGGCCGATTCAGCGTGTTCACCTTGACGACCTTCACCTCGAAGAGCCGCTGCACCGCGTCGTGGATCTCGGGCTTGGAGGCATCCGGGTGCACCAGGAAGGTGTACACACCGGAATCCTGCAGGGCATACGACTTCTCCGAGACGATCGGTCGGATCAGCACGTCCTGATAGTCCATTTTGCTATGCCTCGCCTTCGGCTCGGCCGGCTTCGCCGATCCGGCTGTCATCGTCACCAGCTGCTCCGCCTGGCGGCTGCGCAGCGTCACCGCCTTCGGCTCGGCCGGCTTCGCCGATCCGGCTGTCATCGTCACCAGCTGCTCCGCCTGGCGGCTGCGCAGCGTCACCGCCTTCGGCTCGGCCGGCTTCGCCGATCCGGCTGTCATCGTCACCAGCTGCTCCGCCTGGCGGCTGCGCAGCTGTTTCGCTCTGCTCCGGCTCCGCCTCCGCCGGCTTCGCCGATCCGGGTGTCACCCCTTCCGCTGCTCCGGCTGGCGCCTGCGCAGCGTTCCCCGTTCCAGAGGCACCTGGGAGGGTGGCCTTGGAGAAGACGACCACGTCCGAGACGAGCACGTCGTAGGCGTTCAACTCACGCTCGTGGCACAGGTGCACCCGGGTCAGGTTGCGGAAGCTCTTGACCACGGCCTCGTCGTCGTCTCCCACGACGACGAGAATGCGGCCTTCCAGTCCCGCCGCCTCGATGAACGCCACCGCCGACTTCGTGGAAGGGGCCTCGAAGTCCCAGGCATCCACGACGACGACCTTGTCCTCGGCGGCCCGGTCGGACAGCGCCGAGAGCAGCGCCGCTCGGATCATCTTCTTGGGGGTGCGCTGGGCGTAGCTGCGTGGCTTGGGTCCCAGCGCCACCCCACCACCCCGCCAGTGCGGGGCGCGGATCGTTCCGGCCCGGGCGCGTCCGGTGCCTTTCTGACGCCACGGCTTCGCGCCACCGCCGGCGACCTCGGCACGGGTCTTGGTGTTCTGGGTGCCCGCACGCCGAGCGGCGAGCTGGGCGGTGACCACCTGGTGCATCAGCGGCACGTTGGGTTCCCGTCCGAAGATCTCCACGGGCAGGTCAGCAGAGCCCGACGGGGACCCCGCGGCGTCGATGACGTCGACAGTGGGCATCAGTGCGCACCCCCTTTGACCGCGCCGCGGACGAAGACCAGACCGCCTTTGGGTCCGGGCACCGACCCCTTCACCAGCAGCACATTGCGTTCGACGTCGGCCTTGACGACCTCGAGATTCATCGTGGTCGTGGTCGCACCGCCCATCCGCCCGGCCATCCGCTGCCCCTTGAACACCCGGGCCGGCGTCGCACAGGCACCGATCGCGCCGGGCATCCGATGGACCCGGTGGGCACCGTGGCTGGCCCGCTGGCCGGCGAAGTTGTGGCGCTTCATGACCCCGGCGAAGCCCTTGCCCTTCGACACCGCGGTGACGTCCACGAGTTCGCCGTCGCCGAGGACGTCCACCGCGAGTTGCTGGCCGACCGTGAACTCGGAGACGTCGTCGAGTCGGAGCTCGACCAGTCGTTCTCCCGGCTCGACCCCGGCGGCCTCGTACTGGCCGGCGACCGGCTTGGACAGTTTCGAGGCCTTCTTGGTGCCGAAGGTGACCTGGAGGGCGGAGTAGCCGTCGCGCTCGGGAGTCTTGATGTTGACGATGCGCAACGGCGGAACCTGCACGACCGTGACCGGAACGACTCGACTGTCGTCGTCCCAGACCTGGGTCATGCCGACCTTTTCGCCGACGATTGCTTTGGTTGCCATGGGGGCGGATTCCTTCAGGACTCGCGGAGGAACTTTGGGGCGTTCACGCGAACGCTCCGCAGGGCTGTTCCCGGCGGAGCGTCGTCTTGAGTTGTCGCTGTACGGTTCCCGCAGGAAAACCCGAGGGCCTGCACAGACTTCGATTGCGACAGTGCTTCGTCGCACCCCGGAGGGTACGGCTGGAACACCCTAGTGGCGGCCGGCCGGGGTGTCCAAGTCGAACGGTGACGGTCGGGAACCGGGCGTTGGCGTCCGACACCGGCACTCGACGGCGGTGTCGGAGGCCGCGCGGACTACCAGAGCTGGTCGGTGTAGGTGTCGGTGCCCGGGATCGTCGCCCGGAACGGCGCGACCACCAGGAGTTCGCCGAGACCGGCCGCCGCGAAGGCCTCGCCCAGCGGCGCGAACTTCTCGTCCCACACGTCGGTGATCTCGTCGTCGACGAACCAGAGCTGGCAGAACCGACCGGTGGCCGTCTCGGCCCGCACACCTTCGGCCGCGTCGCTGGGAAGCGGAATCGGCGTGAACTCGGCGCCGACCGCCCCGGGCAGGTCGCGGCCACCGAACCAGGCATCGACCTCGTCGAGTGCCACACCCTCGGACGGTTGACCGATCACGAGCACCACGAAGGGCGAATGGTGCTCGAGCGCCAGCTCCACGGGAACGCCGTCGGGCTGTTCGAACCCGGTCCGGAACTTGTACATCAGCGTGTGGATGTGGTCGCGGTGGGCGAACATGCGGTCGTTGTCGTGCAACCACTGGACCTGCGCGGATGCCCACTGCATCCATTCGCCGAACTTTCCGGCGAGCACCCAGTAGAGCGCCAGATACGAACCGCTCGCCGGGTCGGGGATCACGGGCGAATCGACCGGGTAGCGCAACGCCTTCAGGTCACGGGTCGCCACGAACCTGGCACCGCTGATGGTCCAGGCGCCGATCGTGCAGCCTGCATGGAAATGATCCCGCTCGTACCAGCGGTTGTACGCGATCTCGTGTCCCCGGTGAGGATCGACGACTGTGACCAGCGCACCTCCCAGGCGGATGGGTCGCTCGTTGGTCCTGCCGCTGCCGACTTCCTGCATCATGATCCTGCCATCCCGGCTCCTCTGCCTGGCAGTGTCCCCGCCGGCACCTCTTCCGACCGCGGCGGTTCAGTCCCCGTATGCGTGGTCAGGCCGACTGGAGCTTGATCTCCACCTCGACCCCGGCGGGAAGATCCAGTCGCTGCAACGAATCGACCGTCTTCTGGGAAGGCCCGAGAATGTCGAGCAGACGCTTGTGGACCCGCATCTCGAAATGCTCGCGGCTGTCCTTGTCCTTGTGGGGCGAGCGGATGACCGTGTAGCGATGCTTCTCGGTGGGAAGCGGCACCGGCCCACGGATCGTCGCCTGGGTCCGCAGGACCGTTTCGACGATCTTCTGGGTGGACTGGTCGATCACCTCGTGGTCGTAGGCCTTGAGGCGGATTCGGATCTTCTGCTTGGGGTCAGCCATCTGCTCGAATTCTTCCTATTTGAGGATCTTGGTGACGCGGCCCGCTCCCACGGTCCGACCACCCTCACGAATCGCGAACCGCAACCCCTCATCCATCGCGATCGGATGAATCAACTCCACCGTCATCGCCGTGTTGTCACCCGGCATACACATCTCCGTACCCTCCGGCAACGTGATCGAACCCGTCACATCCGTCGTCCGGAAATAAAACTGCGGCCGATAATTCGCAAAAAACGGCTTATGACGACCACCCTCCTCCTTCGTCAACACATACACCTGCGCCTCAAAATTCGTATGCGGCGTAATCGACCCAGGCTTCGCCAACACCTGACCCCGCTCCACCTCATCACGCTTCGTCCCCCGCAACAACACCCCGATGTTGTCCCCCGCCTGCCCCTCATCCAGAAGCTTCCGGAACATCTCCACACCCGTCACGATCGTCTTCGTCGTATCCCGAATCCCAACAATCTCCACCTCATCATTGGTATGCACCACACCAGCCTCGACCTTCCCCGTCACCACCGTCCCCCGACCCGTAATCGAAAACACATCCTCGATCGGCATCAAAAACGGCTTCTCCAACTCCCGAACCGGCTCCGGCACATACGCATCCACCGCATCCATCAACGCCTGCACCTGACCAGCCGCCTCCGCATCCCCCTCCAACGCCTTGAGCGCCGACACCGCAATCACCGGCGTGTCATCACCCGGGAACTCATACTCACTGAGCAAATCCCGAACCTCGACCTCCACCAACTCCAACAACTCCTCATCATCAACCATGTCGACCTTGTTCAACGCCACCACGATCGACGGCACCCCCACCTGACGGGCCAACACCACATGCTCCCGCGTCTGCGCCATCGGCCCATCCGTCGCCGCCACCACCAAAATCGCCCCATCGATCTGCGCCGCACCCGTAATCATATTCTTGATGTAATCCGCGTGCCCCGGCATATCCACATGCGCATAATGACGATTCGCCGTCTCATACTCCACATGCGAAATATTAATCGTAATCCCCCGCTGACGCTCCTCCGGCGCCTTATCAATCATCTCAAACTCCGTAAACGCCGACGACTCATCAGCATCATGCAACACCTTCGTAATCGCCGCCGTCAACGTCGTCTTCCCATGATCCACATGCCCCATCGTCCCAATATTCAAATGAGGCTTCGAACGCTCAAACTTTTCCTTCGCCATTGGATCCTGGACCTTTCCGGATTGATTTACGACAGATACTGGGCTGGAGAGACGCTACTCGCCACGCACGCGGGCGATGATCTCTTCCTGGATGGACTGGGGAGCCTGCTGGTAGGAACCGAACTGCATCGTGTAGACGGCACGGCCCTGGGTACGGGAACGCAGGTCGGTAGCGTACCCGAACATCTCCGACAAGGGGACTTCGGCGTGCACGACCTGGTTGTTGCCACGCTGTTCCATTCCGCCGACCTTGCCGCGACGGGACGAGAGGTCGCCCATCACGTCGCCCATGTACTCCTCGGGGGTGACGACCTCGACGGCCATGATCGGTTCGAGGATGACCGGCTTGGCCTTGCGGGCGGCTTCCTTGAACGCCATCGTGCCGGCGATCTTGAACGCCATCTCCGAGGAGTCGACGTCGTGGAAGGAGCCGTCGGTCAGCGTTGCCCTGACGTCCACGATCGGGTAACCGGCCAGCACCCCGGACGTCAGCGCCGCCTGGATGCCCTGGTCGACCGAGGGGATGTACTCCTTGGGGATGCGACCACCGGTGATCTTGTCCTCGAAGGAATAGCCCCCACCGGGACCGGTCGGCTCGATGTTGATGACGACGTGGGCGAACTGACCCGAACCACCCGTCTGCTTGACGTGGCGGTAGACGAACTTCTCGACCGGCTGGGTGATGGTCTCGCGGTAGGCGACCTGGGGCTTGCCGACCGTGGCGTCCACGTTGAACTCGCGCAGCATCCGGTCGACGATGACCTCGAGGTGGAGCTCGCCCATGCCCGAGATGACGGTCTGGCCGGTCTCGTCGTCGGAGCGCACCTGGAAGGTCGGGTCCTCTTCGGAGAGCGAGTACAGCGCCTTGGAGAGCTTGTCCTGGTCGTTCTTGGTCTTGGGCTCGACCGCGAGCTGGATCACCGGCTCGGGGAACTCGAGCTCCTCGAGCACCATCGGGCTGCCCGGGTCGCACAGCGTGTCGCCGGTCCGGGTGTTCTTGAGGCCGATGCCGGCCACGATGTCGCCGGCCTCGACGAAGTCGAGGTCCTCACGGTTGTTGGCGTGCATCAGCAGCAGCCGCCCGACCCGCTCCTTGTTGTCGGTGCGGGTGTTGAGCACCTGGGCGCCCTTGTCGAGCCGGCCCGAGTACACCCGGAAGTAGGTGAGCTTGCCGTGCGGGTCGGCGACGATCTTGAACGCCAACGCCGCGAAGGGCTCGGTCGGATCGGGCTTGCCGCTCGATGACCTCACCGGTCCTGGGGCTGATGCCCCTCGATGGGCGGAATGTCGGTCGGCGAAGGCAGATAGTCGACGACCGCATCGAGCAGTGGCTGCACGCCCTTGTTCTTGAAGGCCGAGCCGAGCAGCACCGGAACGAGCCGCCTCGTTGATGCGTGGCGCTGCGGCATCGCGCTGCGCAGGTCGTCGACGGTGATCTCCTCCTCGCCGACGAACTTCTCGAGGATGTTCTCGTCGTACTCGGAGACCACGTCGATGAGCTGCCGCGTGGTACTCGTCCGCCTGCTCGACGCAGGTCGTCGGGGATGTCGATGATGTCGAACTTGGCCCCGAGGTCCTCGTCGTGCCAGACGAGCGCCTTCATCTCGACGAGGTCGACGACGCCGGCGAAATCGCCCTCCGAGCCGATCGGGAGCTGCAGCACGGCGGTGGTCGCGCCGAGCCGATTCGTGATCGAGTCGTGCGCCTTGAAGAAGTCGGCGCCGAGGCGGTCCATCTTGTTGACGAAGCACATGCGCGGCACGCCGTACTTGTTGGCCTGGCGCCAGACCGTCTCGGTCTGGGGCTCGACGCCGGCGACGCCGTCGAAGACCGCGACCGCGCCGTCGAGGACCCGCAGCGAGCGCTCCACCTCGACGGTGAAGTCCACGTGCCCCGGCGTGTCGATGATGTTGATGCGATGGTCCCGCCAGAACGTGGTCGTCGCCGCGGACGTGATCGTGATGCCGCGCTCCTGCTCCTGGACCATGTGGTCCATGACCGCGCCGCCCTCGTGCACCTCACCGATCTTGTAGGTCTTGCCGGTGTAGTACAGGATCCGCTCGGTCGTCGTGGTCTTGCCCGCGTCGATGTGGGCCATGATCCCGATGTTGCGGTATTTGTTCAGGGGGACGTAGTCAGGCATCTTGGTTCTTCTCGGATCAGACGATGGTGACGGCAGACGCCCTCGCGCGGCGCCACCGGGAAGCTGCGGGGTCGACACGGCAACCGATGGGGGCGACTACCAGCGGTAGTGGGCGAAGGCCCGGTTGGATTCGGCCATCTTGTGCATGTCCTCGCGTCGTTTGACCGACGCGCCGACACCGTTGGCCGCGTCGAGCATCTCGTTCGCGAGCCGATCGGCCATGGTCTTCTCGCGGCGTTGCCGCGCGTAGCCGACCAGCCAGCGAATGGCGAGTGTGGTGGCCCGACGAGGCGTGACCTCGACCGGCACCTGGTAGGTGGCGCCACCGACGCGACGGCTCTTCACCTCGAGGCTCGGCCGAACGTTGTCGACCGCCCGCTTGAGGGTGGCCAATCGGCTCGCCCTCGGACTTCTGATCGACGGTGTCGAGTGCGGCGTACACGATCTGCTCGGCGGTCGAGCGCTTGCCCATGCAGAAGCACCTTGTTGACGATCTGGGTCACCAGCAGCGACTTGTAGATCGGGTCGGGCATCAGCTTCCGGCGGGGAGCGGGACCTTTACGAGGCATCTCAGTTCTCCTTCTTGGCGCCGTAACGGCTGCGCGATTGCTTGCGATCCTTGACCCCGGAGGTGTCGAGCGTCCCACGCATGACCTTGTAGCGCACACCCGGCAGGTCGCGCACCCGTCCGCCGCGCACCAGCACGATCGAGTGCTCCTGGAGGTTGTGCCCCTCGCCGGGGATGTAGGCGGTCACCTCGACACCGGTCGAAAGACGGACACGGGCCACCTTGCGCAACGCCGAGTTCGGCTTCTTGGGCGTGTGGGTGTACACGCGGGTGCACACCCCGCGACGCTGTGGTGCACCGCGCAGCGCAGGAGTCTTGCCTTCGCGCCGCTTGGCGGAACGGCCCTTGCGGACCAGTTGCTGGATGGTGGGCACCTTGTGCCTTTCGAGACGTACGGGTCGTGCGCGGTCCTGCGGTCGAACCGGGCCGGTCACCCTCGCCGACCTGGCCGACGGACCATCTTAGAAACGTCCTGTTCCCCGGTGCAAGACGACCACGGGCGTGCCCGCGCCCGGACGGACACGTTCTGCACCATCGAGATGCCGAGCCCGCAACGTACCACGACCGACGAGGGGGCCGAGTTGCTCCAAGTGGCGGACTGCTTTGCTCGTGAGCCGCCGTCAGGCGGCAGTTGCGCTCACCCGGTGTAGCGGGGCTCGGTCGCGATCGGCGTGGCCGACGGTGCCGTCGGACCCGACACCGGCGACGGCGGTGCGGTCGTGGGGGTCGGGCCGGGCGTCGCCGGGCACCACGGGTTCGTCGGCACACCCTTGCAGGGATCGGGCATCGTGGGCAGGTTCGACGGCAACGGCCGCATGACCACCTTGCTGGCCGTGGGATAGTTGGCACCCGGTGGGCACGAACCGAACCCGGTGTCACAGAGCACCTGGGGGAGCAGGTCGCCACCCGTGTTCGCTGCCGTGGTGATCGGACCGCACGTCGGCTGAGTGGCTTCCAGGTCCGACGGCGCGCTGCCGTCCGGCGCGGTGTTGCCCGCGAAGCAGTTCTGCGGGTGACCGGCAGTCAGGGTGATCTGCCCGAAATCACCGTTGCTCGGATTCCCGTAGAAGCCGTTGTTGACGAACGTGTTGTCGAGCAACGCGTTGCCCCACGAATCGAACACACAGCCCAAGCCGGAGATCTGCGTGCCGCCCTTGCCCGAGCAGGTCTGGCCCAGTGACGGGGAGCCGCCGTCCGGATAGGGCACGAACAGCACGCCCCAGGCGCCGTTGTTGGCGAAGACGTTGTTGCGGACCGTGTTGTTGCGGCCTCCCGAGATGGTCATCCCCGTGCCGTAGGGGCCCTGCGCGGCGCTGCCGGAACTCGGGGTGTCGCTGTTGTTGTTGTCGTGCACGTAGTTGTTCTGGAACACCCAGCAGGACTTGGTCTTCGTGATCGGGCTGGTTGCGCCGCCGGGGCACGCGCCGTCCTGCGGGGCAGGCGGGTCACCGCCGATCTGTGAGTTGGTGTCGAAGCCGTCCTCGTTGTGGTCGAACTCGGAGTTCTGGACCACGATCGCACCGCCCGAGTTCGTGCCCGAGTAGCCCAGCGCGTTGTACTGCATCCAGGCGTGGTCGATCAGCACGTTGCAGACCTGCTGGCAGGCACCCACGTACATGCCGGAGTCGTTGAAGTTGCTGGCGTAGGTCTGGATGAACGTGGCCGGACCGGTCGAGTCCGACGAGAATATGCCGTACGCGGCCGCGGTGCTCTCGTCACCGAAGTAGGTCGACGTCGCGGTCAGGTAGTTGCCCCAGTAGCCGGTCAGCCCGATCTGACCGGAGCCGTCGCCACCGTCCCACCAGATCTCGTTGCCGGTGTCGTTGTGCCCGTTCAGGAAGTTGCAGGCGGTGAGGTTCTCGACCCAGACCCGGTCGGCCTTCCACACCAGCACGCCGTTGCGTCCCGCAGGCTTGCCGTTCGGATTGGTGACACCGAAGTCCTGATCGGCGGGGGCCGAACTGCACTGGGGCGACCCCGGCTTCGTCCCGTCGATCACCACCTTGTTGCGGTCCATCCCGCGCAGGTGGAGGTCCGGGGTCGTGATGTCCACGGCTCCCATCGCGTGGTCGAACTGCGGCGCGGCGTGGTCCATCTGCTCGTGGTAGTCACCGGGGCCGACGAGTATCCAGTCACCCGGGTGCGCGGCGCGCACCGCGTCGGCGATCGTCGTGTAGGTCCCGGGGATCCCCTTCCAGGTGCCGACGCGCAGCACCCTGGGCGTCGCCCCGGTCGCCACCACCGGTCGGCGGGCGATGGCACAGCATGCGGCCGCAACGACCAACAGGCCGAAAGCCAGCATCTTGCGGGTCCTTCCCGGTGCGGCAACGTGCAGGCTCTTCACCATTGGCTTTCAGTCCCCTCGTAAAAGCGCGGTTTCAGATGGAGCGGATTCCCGTTGAACGTCGCTGCTTGCGTAGCGAGCTCGATCGGCCCTCTCGGCAGCCGGAGCGTAGCAGGTTCGACCGCCCGTGCTGCGGGGTATCACCTCGACGTGCCGAACGGGGTTTGGCCGTGCTCGCCAGAGCGGGACCAGTTCGAAGATGTGCAGGGCGGGTTCGGCCCGACCTCCCAGGGACGACTTATTCGTTGTTCACCGGCGAGAGGCGGGCGAGCCACTCGGCCGGGTCGACCTCGGCGGCGCCGTCGCCGGCGTCGCCACCGATCTCGGCATCCGAGGAGTAGAACGCCATCGGCTCGTACCCAGGCGCCCGGATGCCGATCTGGCGGTAGTCCAGCACGCCGGTGCCTGCCGGGATCAGCTTGCCGATGATGATGTTCTCCTTGAGCCCGATCAGCGAATCGCTGCGCGATTCGATGGCGGCTTCGGTGAGCACCCGGGTGGTCTCCTGGAACGACGCCGCCGACAGCCACGAATCGGTGGCCAGCGATGCCTTGGTGATCCCCATCAGCTCGGGGCGACCCTCGGCGGGGGCGCCACCGTCGGCGACCGTGGCACGGTTCACCTCGGAGTAGCGCCGCTGGTCGACCCGTTCGCCGGGCAGGAAGTCGGTGTCGCCCGGTTCGGACACGGCGACCCGACGGGTCATCTGACGCACGATCAACTCGATGTGCTTGTCGTGGATCGACACGCCCTGACCGCGGTACACGCTCTGCACCTCGTCGACCAGGTAGTTCTGGGTCTCCCGGACGCCCTTGAGCGCCAGCAGTTCCTTGGGGTCCCGGGCACCTTCGACGATGGCGTCACCGGCGGCGATCTCGTCACCCTCGGCGACCTCGAGCCGGGCCTGCAGAGGCACCACGTAGGCGTCCTCGCTGCCGTCGTCGGCGACGACGACCACGGTCCGACCCCTGCCTTCGTCCTCGGAGATCCGCACGGTCCCCGACGTGGAAGACAGCGTCGCCTTGCCCTTGGGGCTCCGAGCCTCGAACAGTTCGACCACGCGGGGCAGACCGCCGGCGATGTCCGAGCCGGCGACCCCTCCGGTGTGGAAGGTCCGCATCGTGAGCTGTGTGCCGGGCTCGCCGATCGACTGGGCGGCGATCACTCCGACGGCCTCGCCGAGCTCGATCGGCTTGCCGGTGGCGAGCGAACGTCCATAGCACGCTCCGCACACGCCGAACTCGGCGCTGCAGGTCAACGGCGAACGGGCCCGCACCCGCGTCACCGCCTCGTCGTCACGCAACGTCGCCAGCAGCTGGTCGTCGACGACCGTGTCGACCGCGATCTCGGTGCCGTCGGACGAGCGTCACCGCATCGGCCAGCCGACGCCCGAACAGGCGGGTCTCCAGGTGGGTGCGGCGATCGGGCGAATCGGGGGCGATGTCGGAGATCCACACACCCGGCACTCGGGGTTCGTCACGGTGGCAATCGCGCTTCGCGGACGATCAGCTCCTGGGCGACGTCCACCAGACGCCGGGTCAGGTAGCCGGAGTCCGCGGTCCGCAACGCGGTGTCGACCAGACCTTTTCGGGCACCCGGGGTGGAGATGAAGTACTCGAGCATCTCCAGACCGTCCCGGTAGTTCGACTTGATCGGGTGCGGGATCATGTCACCACGGGGGTTCGCCACCAGACCACGCATACCGGCGATCTGGCGGACCTGCATCATGTTTCCCCGCGCCCCGGATCCGACCATCATGTCGATGGGGTTGAACGTCTCGGCCGGCGAACTGCGCCTCCATCGCGTCGCGCACCTCGTCGGTGGCCTCGGTCCAGATCTCGACCTCCTTCTGGCGTCGTTCACCGTCGGTGATGATGCCCCGGCAGGAACTTCTTGTTGACCTTGGCCGCCTCTGCGCCCCGTCGCTCCAGGATCTCGGCCTTCGCCGCCGGGGTCTTCACGTCGTCGATCGACACGGTCAGCCCGGACTTGGCGGCATAGGAGAAGCACAGGTTCTTGATGCCGTCGAGCGCTGTCGGCGACGACCGCCTTCGGGTACCCGTTCGCGAGCACGTCGACGATCTCGCCCATGCTTGACGCTTGTCGACCCGTTCGTTGATGTAGTCGATCCGACTTGTCGCCACGGTCGGCTCCACCGACCAGGCCGGGGCGAGCGCCTGGTTGAACAGCAGGCGCCCGAGCGTGGTCTGGTGATACGTGGCCGGCCGAGCCGTTGGCCTCGGCGGCGACGAGCATGGGGCGTGCGGTACTCGATCAGGGCGTGCAGGTCGAGCGTGCCTTCCTCGTAGGCGCGCTCGGCGTCGTAGAGGTGGCGGAAGACGCGGCCCTCTCCCTTGGCGCCCTCGAGCACCTCGGTGAGGTAGTAGGCACCGATGATCATGTCCTGGGTCGGCGTGACCAGCGGACGGCCGTGCGCCGGGGAGAGCACGTTGTTGGCCGACAGCATCAGCACCCGGCTCTCGGCCTGGGCCTCGGCGGACAACGGCAGGTGCACCGCCATCTGGTCACCGTCGAAGTCGGCGTTGAACGCGGTGCACACCAGCGGGTGGATCTGGATGGCCTTGCCCTCCACGAGTACCGGCTCGAACGCCTGGATGCCCAGGCGGTGCAGGGTCGGCGCACGGTTGAGCAGCACCGGGTGCTCCTTGATGACCTCTTCGAGCACCTCCCACACCTGGGTGCGGCGCCGCTCGACCATCCGCTTCGGCGGACTTGATGTTGGGCGCGATCTCGGTCGCCTGCAGCTTCGTCATCACGAACGGCTTGAACAGCTCGAGCGCCATCTGCTTGGGCAGCCCGCACTGGTGGAGCTTCAGGGTCGGTCCACACACGATGACCGAGCGGCCCGAGTAGTCGACGCGCTTGCCGAGCAGGTTCTGGCGGAACCGACCCTGCTTGCCCTTGAGCATGTCCGAGAGCGACTTGAGCGGACGGTTGCCCGGACCCGAGACCGGTCGGCCGCGGCGGCCGTTGTCGAACAGGGCGTCGACCGCTTCCTGGAGCATGCGCTTTTCGTTGTTCACGATGATCTCGGGAGCCCCGAGATCGAGCAGACGCTTGAGGCGGTTGTTGCGGTTGATGACCCGGCGGTACAGGTCGTTCAGGTCCGAGGTGGCGAACCGGCCACCGTCGAGCTGCACCATGGGGCGCAGGTCCGGCGGGATCACCGGGACGACGTCGAGGATCATCGCGCGAGGGGTCGTTGGTCCGTCGGCCGTTGTCGTCGCGGGTGTTGAACGCCGTCGACGATCTTCAGCCGCTTGATGGCCTTCTGCTTGCGCTGGGTCGGACAGCGGGCGTCGTCCGTCCTTCGCCTCGATCGCCTCACGCAGCTTGATCTCTTCCTCGTCGAAGTCGAGACGGTTGATCAGGTCCTTGATCGCGGCGGCGCCCATGCCGCCGGTGAAGTAATCGCCGTACCGGTCGGCGAGCTCGTGCCAGAGGGCCTCGTCCTCGAGGATCTTGCGGGCGAAGAGCGCCTTGAACTCGTCGAACGCCCGCTCGACGGTCTCGATCTCCTCGTCGTAGCGCTCGCGCGAGCGAGGCCATGTCCTTCTCGCCCTGGCGCTGCGCGGGCCTTGATGTCGGCCTCTTTCGCACCGTCGGCTTCGAGCGCGGCGATCTCGTCTTCGAGCTGCTTGAAGCGACGGTCGACGGCGAGGTCGCGGTCCGACTCGATGGCCTCGCTGCTCTTCACGCATCTCGACCTCGAGGTTCGGGCAGGTCCTCGTGGCGCTTGTCCTCGTCCACCGAAGTGACGAGGTTGGCCGCGAAGTAGATGACCTTCTCGAGTTGCTTGGCCTTGAGCTCCTCGCGGGGCTCGGTGCCCATCAGCAGGTAGGCGAGCCAGCTCCGCGTGCCACGCAGATACCAGATGTGCACGGCAGGCGCGGCGAGCTCGATGTGGCCCATCCGGTCGCGTCGGACCTTGGAGCGGGTGACCTCGACCCCGCAGCGCTCACAGATGATGCCCTTGAAGCGCACCCGCTTGTACTTGCCGCAGTAGCACTCCCAGTCCTTGGTCGGACCGAAGATCTTCTCGCAGAACAGCCCGTCCTTCTCGGGGCGCAGCGTGCGGTAGTTGATGGTCTCGGGCTTCTTCACCTCACCGTTGGACCAGGTGCGGATCGAGTCGGCCGTGGCGAGTCCGATCTTGAGCTTGTCGAAGTTGTTGACGTCAAGCATGAGCAGTGCTCCCTTTGGCCGCACGGGACGGCATGGTGACGGCTCCGCCGTCGTGTTCGTTCAGCAAGGTCGTCGAACATCCGGATCACACCCGGATGCCCTGTCGGCGGCGTTCGTCCTCTTCGTCGCTGCCCCGTTCGGGGCGGGAGATGTCGATGCCGAGCTCCTCGGCCGGCGCGGTAGACGTCGTCGTCGAGCTCACGCATCTCGATCTCCTCGCCGGACTTGGCGAGCACCTCGACGTTGAGGCAGAGCGCCTGCATCTCCTTGATGAGCACCTTGAAGCTCTCGGGGATGCCCGGCTCGGGGATGTTCTCGCCCTTGACGATGGCCTCGTACACCTTGACCCGGCCGAGCACGTCGTCGGACTTGATCGTGAGCAGCTCCTGGAGGCAGTACGCGGCGCCGTAGGCCTCGAGCGCCCACACCTCCATCTCCCCGAAGCGCTGGCCACCGAACTGGGCCTTGCCGCCCAGGGGCTGCTGCGGTGATCATCGAGTACGGGCCGGTCGAGCGGGCGTGGATCTTGTCGTCCACCAGGTGGTGGAGCTTCAGGATGTACATGTACCCGACGATGATCGGGTTGTCGTACGTCTCACCGGTGCGACCGTTGAACAGGGTGGTCTTGCCGTCGGACTGGATCATCCGGCCGCCGTCGCCGTACTCGGGGTAGGGCGATTCGGGGTGCAGGTTCTGGAAGATCTTCTGGATGGTGGCGTGCTTGCCCGCCATCGTCTCCTCGTCCCAGTACGCCCCGTCGAACACCGGAGTGGCGATCAGCTTGGAGGGCAGGGTGTTGGTCCGGGTCTTGGTCTCGGTGCCACGCAGCGGCGACGTCGCCGACCTCGGGGTGCTTGGCGTCGACACTCGTTCCAACCCCAGCGGGCCGCGTAGCCCAGGTGGGCTTCGATGACCTGACCGACGTTCATGCGTGAGGGCACACCGAGCGGGTTCAGGATCATGTCGACCGGGCGTGCCGTCCGCCATGAAGGGCATGTCCTCGATCGGGCAGGATCCTGGAGATCACGCCCTTGTTGCCGTGCCGACCGGCGAGCTTGTCGCCGACGCTAGATCTTGCGCTTCTGGGCGACGTACACCCGCACGAGTTGGTTCACGCCGGGGGAAGCTCGTGCGGCGTCGTCCCGGGTGAACACCTTGACGTCGATGACCTTGCCGGACTCGCCGTGGGGGACCTTCAGCGAGGTGTCGCGCACCTCGCGGGCCTTCTCTCCGAAGATGGCCCGGAGGAGGCGCTCCTCCGGGGTCGAACTCGGTCTCGCCCTTGGGGGTGACCTTGCCCACCAGCACGTCGCCGGTGTCGATCTCGGCGCCGACGCGGATGATGCCGCGCTCGTCGAGGTCGGCGAGGATCTCCTCGGACAGGTTCGGGATGTCCCGGGTGATCTCCTCGGGGCCGAGCTTGGTGTCACGGGCGTCGATCTCGTGCTCGTGGATGTGGATCGAGCTGAGGCACGTCGTCCTTGACGAGTCGCTCCGAGAGGATGATCGCGTCCTCGAAGTTGTAGCCCTCCCACGGCATGAACGCCACGAGCAGGTTCTTGCCCAGGGCGAGCTCGCCGTTGTCGGTGGAGGGGCCGTTGGCGAGGATGTCGCCGTTGCGGATCTTGTCGCCTTCGCGGACCACCGGGCGCTGGGTCACGCAGGTGTCCTGGTTGGAGCGCTCGAAGCGCTGCAACGGGTAGACGACTTGCGGCCGGCCTCTTGTACTCGACGGTCATCGTGTCGCCCGAGAGGCCGGCTGACGACGCCGTCGTCGTCGGCGATGATCATTGCGGAGGCGTCGCGTGCCGGCGCGGGACTTCGATGCCGGTACCGATGTAGGGAGCCTCGGCGTACACCAACGGCACGGCCTGCTTCTGCATGTTGGCGCCCATCAGGGCCCGGTTGGCGTCGTCGTGCTCGAGGAACGGGATCAGCGCCGTGCCCACCGAGATGATCTGCTTGGGCGAGACGTCCATGAGCTGGACCTCGTTGGGCGGCACCTCGGAGACGTCGGTGGTCGCACCGAAGAACGACTCGCGCTCGAGCTGCAGCTTCAGGTCGCCCAGCGTCGCCGCCTGGGGCGAACGACGCACCAGCACCGCGTCGGAGGTGAAGTTGCCCTTGTCGTCCACCGAGGCGTTGGCCTGGGCGACGACGTAGTTCCTCCTCCTCGTCGGCGGCGAAGTAGTCGATCTTGTCGGTGACCCGACCGTTCTCGACCCGATCCGGTACGGCGACTCGATGAAGCCGAACTCGTTCACCCGGGCATAGGTGGCCAGACCACCGATCAACCCGATGTTCGGGACCTTCCGGGCGTCTCGATCGGGCACATCCGGCCGTAGTGGCTGAAGTGCACGTCGCGGACCTCGAAGCCGGCACGCTCACGCGACAGGCCGCCCGGGCCGAGCGCCGAGAGGCGACGACGGTGCGTCAGACCCGACAGCGGGTTGACCTGGTCCATGAACTGCGAGAGCTGGCTGGTGCCGAAGAACTCCTTGATGGCCGCGACCACGCGGGACGGATGTTGATCAGCGTCTGGGGGGTGATCGCCTCGACGTCCTGGGTCGTCATGCGCTCGCGCACGACCCGCTCCATGCGGCGACAGCCCGATGCGGACCTGGTTCTGGATCAGCTCACCCACCGAACGGATGCGGCGGTTCGCGAAGTGGTCCTGGTCGTCCAGGCGGTAGCCCTGCTCGGCGTTCACCAGGTGCAGCAGGTACGTGCACGCGGCCAGCACCTCGCAACGCGACAGCACCGACTGGTCCGGTTCGGGACGGTCCATCTCGACCATCGGGAAGAGCTGCTCGACACGGTCGAGCTCGGGACCGAGCTTGCGGTTCAGCTTGTAGCGGCCGACCCGGGAGAGGTCGTAGCGGCGCGGCTCGAAGAACGCGTTGCTTGAAGTAGATCGGGCCGACTCCAACGACGGCGGCTCGCCGGGGCGGGCACGCTTGTAGATCTCGATCAGCGCCTCCTCCTGGGTCGGCGCGACGTCCTTGTCCTTCTCCCACTGGCCTTCGAGGAAGTCGAAGTGGCGCACGAAGGCCTCGAGGAACCCGGGGCTGTTCGCCTCGTCGTAGCCCAGCGCCCGCAGCAGCATGAACAGGCTCAGACGACGCTTGCGCGCCACCCGGGTGCCCGCGGTGATGTCCTTGCCGGGCTTGTGCTCGACGTCGAACTCGATCCACTCGCCCCGGTAGGGGTGCACCGTGCCGGTCACCAACTGGTGCTTGGCCAGGTTGCGCAGGCGGTACCGCTCACCCGGCTGGAAGATCACGCCCGGGGACCGCACCAGCTGGGACACCACGACCCGCTCGGTGCCGTTGATCATGAACGTGCCCCGATCCGTCATCATCGGGAAGTCGCCCATGAACACCGTCTGCGACTTGATCTCGCCGGTGGTCTTGTTCTGGAACTCGGCGCGCACGAAGATCGGCGCCGCGTACGTCATGTCCTTCTCTTTGCACTCCTCCACCGAGAACTTCGGCGGCGGACGCAGGTCCTCGTCATCGGGGTCGAACTCGAGGTGCAACTCGAGCGTCTCGGTGAAGTCCCGGATCGGGGAGATGTCGCGGAACGTGTCCGCCAACCCCTGGTGCAGGAACCACTCGAACGACTTGCGCTGGATCGCGATCAGGTCCGGGAATGGCAAGAACCTCGGGGAGGTTGCCGAACGAGTAGCGGTCCCGAATGGGCAGACGAGACGTCAAGGTGAGCTCCTCAGCTTCAGATGCACGCGTGGCCGGACGTGGTGGCGCGCCGACACGATCTGGACACGACGGGACTGAGGCGACAAGAGGGGAAAGCGCGACCACGGCAACTGACGATGCTAGAGCGCGCGACAACCTGAGGGCAACCCGACGAAGATTTCGGGCACCCGGGACGGGGGATCATCCACTACTCCCCGTTTCGGTTGCCGAGAGGCTAAGTCGTGCCGGCCGCCGAGTCAAGCATCCGACGTGCCTCACATTCTTTGAGCGCTTGGGGTCTGGTGGTGCCTCACATACTTTGAGCGCGTGGTCCCCCCGGTCGGGGGAAGGCTTGCCTGGCATGGAAGGCAAGATCGATATGGCTGCACGCCGGCAGGTGACGAACAAGCTGCGGGACGCGTACCGCAAATCATCCAAGGTCGAAAAGGGCCAGATCCTGGATCGGGTGATCGCGACGACGGGTCTGGCGAGATCGTCGGCACGCCGCTATCTGACGGGTCCAAAACCGCCGGATCCCTCCGACCGGGTGGACCGGCGGGCCCTGAAGCCTCGCGGTTATGGCGACGACACGCGGATGCTGTTGGAGCACGTGTGGAAGCTGATGGGCATGCCGTGTGGGAAGTATCTGGCGGTGATGCGAACCCAGTGGCTTCCGCTGCTCGACGCGGCCGGTGACCTGGACAAGCCCTATGCGACCGCTGTCGCCCGGGCGGAGTTGTCCAAGATGAGCGCCGCGACGATCGACCGGTACTTGAAACCGGCCCGCGACGCGATGCGTCTGCGGGGTATCTCAACCACGAAACCGGCCAACTCGCTACGCACCTCGATCAAGATCCGCACCGTCGCCGATGAACGCGACGACCTACCCGGCGCGATCGAAGCAGACACCGTCGCCCACTGTGGACCCACCTTCATCGGCGAGTTCGCCCGCACCCTCACGATGACCGACATGCCCTCGGGCTGGACCGAGAACGCCTCGATCCGCAACAACGCGTCCCGCTGGATCACCCAAGCCGTCGGGGACCTCGAGAATCAGTTTCCGTTCCCGTTGCGCAGTTTCGATTCGGACAACGGATCCGAGTTCATCAACGAGCGGGTCGCCGCATGGTTCCAAGAACGCGACATCGCCCAGACCCGGTCACGTCCCTACCGCAAAAACGACCAGGCCACCGTTGAATCCAAGAACAACCACGTCGTCCGCAAACACGCCTTCTACTGGCGCTACGACACCCCCGCCGAACTCGACCTGCTCAACGAGCTGTGGCCCCTGGTTTCGCTGCGAATGAACTTCTTCACCCCGACCCGCAAACCCATCGACTACACCACCACCGCCGATGGCCGCCGACGACGCGTCTATGACAACCCGGCCACACCCTGGCAACGCGTCCAAGCAGCCGGCATCCTCACCGACACCCAGATCCGCCACGTCGAGCAGCGCATCGCGGGGGTCAACCCAGCCGACCTCACCCGCCAGATCAACCACGTCCAGACCCGACTCACCGAAATCGCGCAGGCCAAGACCGACGCCCTCGCCGCGAGCAAACCTCTCGATCTGGAATCATTGGAACCGTCAATCAACCGATTGGCCACGAAGAACCGCAAGCCCTCACGTGCCCACAAAGCGTGAGGCACCACCAACCCCTACGCGCTCACTTCCCCATGAGGCACCTCGGCATCCTGGCCCGGTCGAATCTCACGATGCCGGACCGAAGCGGAAGTTGTTCGTATAGCACCGGTGCACGTCCTCGAGAGTCTCCCAGGTGACCAGCAGCTCGTCTTCGAATTCGCAGTCGGCCCAGTCCTCGACCGTGCAGAGCAACTCGTAGAGATCGAGCGAGTCGAGGCCGGCGTCCTCGACCAGGCGCGACCGGCCAGCCCAATCTGTGGCGTGAGAGGCTGGCCATCTGGTCGAGGTTGAACTCGAGCACGTCCGCGTACAGTTTGCGGAACGGCCAGACAGCGAACGCGTACTTGATCGCCAGCAGTGCGCCGTCCATGACCGCCGGCGTGGCACCACGGAACCTCCACCGCACTCCCAGCTACTCGCGCAACTCCACCCGGTACAGCAGATCGACGTCGCCCGGGCCCAACGTCCGCAGCCGCGTGCGGCGACTGTGCCGCAGCTCTGTGAGGCCTGCGTGCTTCACCGCCGCATTCTCGCCGGGATCCTGCATTGCGGGAGATGTTCTCATCGCAGCGTCATCTTCGCCCATACAACTGTCGGTCGGTGATGCCAAAAGTCCCCTCGATAAGGTCAACGGCCTTTCTCAGCGCCTCCGAGTTTCCTAGGTCGGGCAATCTACCGACCCGCTCAGAGATTATTGCCGTGCAGCCAGTCACAAGGATCCGAATTTCGTCGACAGCTTGATTGTGTTCGCCGAACTGAACACTTGCCGTTCCGGGCTGACCACGGCGCGACGGACAGTTGAATGGACCCTTGCCGCCAGACTCTTTTGCGTTCGCGATCAGCGCGCAGAGATTTGTATATAGTCGTCGTGCAGGAGACGAACCGACAGTTCTGGTAAGTTCGATTGGCACCACCGAACCTTTCGACAGCCTGAGTGTCGCTACCGATACTGGGGCGTCGCACTTTGCGCGTCTTGCGCTCTTCCCTCCGGAGCTGCATGCCGTACTGCTGAAGGCGAGAACCATGGATACCACTACAGCGATGATCGGTCGTCGAATTTCCATACCGGCTACCCGCGATTCTGATCTTCAACCGAAGGACTGGAGGCGACAAGAGGGGTAAGGCGCGACCACGGCAACTGACAATGCAGAGCGCGTTACAACCTGAGAGCAACCCGACGAAGATTTCGGGCACCCGGGACGGGGGATCATCCACTACTCCCCGTTTCGGTTGCCGAGAGGCTAAGTCGTGCCGGCCGCCGAGTCAAGCATCCGGGTGGTCACGTTTCCCCGGAAAGCTGACGGATGCTCACCGAGAAACGCTCTTCGACATCCGAGACGACCTGATTGTAGGTCTCAAGGTTCTTGAAGGCTCCGATAGCATAGCGACCCTGATCGTCTGACACGCCGGGACAACCGGTAAACGAGAGTGAAATTGGGTAGATGGTCGTGTTGCCCTCGCGAAACGAGATTTTGACTCCACCCTGGCCAATTGCTGCAGGACAACTTGTCGATTGGTTCTTGGCCGGGTACCACGCTGAGGCCAGGAAGGTACACATCTCGTGGTACAGGCTGTTCGCACCCTTGTCGATGTGCCGTTCCATGTGCACGACATTGGGCCTCTTGTAGTCGATCACGAGATCGGCCGAAGTCGGGTGCGCGTCACATCGGCCGCGCGCTTTCCCCTGGCCACCGGTCGTCACCACCTTCGAGGGGCCTGGAGAACCGCGGCGTCACCGTCGAGGCTCCACCGCAGCCGGCGAGGGCCGCACAGACCATCAGAGTGGCAAGTAGCACGGACGCGGGTCTCACCGTGGACACGAGGCTGGTGAACGCCTCCACGAATCTGGAGCCCTTGTGAAATCTCACGTCGACCATCCCCCGATCTCGGTCCCCGGCGATGCGACCTGTCGAGCTCGCCTCTTCCCGTGTCCGACGGCTCTGTCGAAGGCCGGTAGACCGGACCCTGGGCGACGGCGGCGCGGTGGGCAGTGAAGAGATCGCCGGGCAGCGGGTGGTCGAGCTTCCAGGTGATCTGCATCGGGCGCTCGGAGCGATGCTCGACGTAGCCGGCCGTGCCGGCCGCCGAGTCAAGCAGTCCCGAGTTCGACTGGTTGCCCCCTCTCGAGTGTTTTGGGTGCCGGTTCCGGTCACCTCGTGACCGGAACCGGCACCCAAAATGGTCGGCATGGCGCGGAATGGTCGGCATGGCGCGGAATGGTCGGCATGGCGCGAAATGGTGGGCATGGCGCAGTTCCGTCCCGGGCCCGGGCGAACCGCGGACCGATGATCGGCCGTCCCCGTGATCTGGCAGACTTGACCCTCATGGCGACTCCACGAACCATGAGCCCCGAGGAGGCTGCGGACCTGCTCGAGGCGACCGACTCGCTCGGCCTGCCCCTGGGACCGGGCCTTCCCGTTCGGTTCATCGAAGCACTCGGCGGCCGAGACGACTGGGTCGAGCTCAAGATCTACGCGGCCCTGTTGACCGTGTTCAGCGACGTGTTCGCCCACCCGGGCGTGCACTACCTGTCGGGTTTTTTCGGCCCGATCGAGCGCATGCTGCGCGCGCAGGGGGCGAACCTGGGGTTCGTGCCGGCCGACTTCCGCCGCTACAACCAGCTCTACCAGGCGGTCGCCCCACGGGTGATGGCCACCGTCGCCACCCCGCCCGACGCCCAGGGATGGTGCAGCCTGTCGCTGCATGCGGGTGCCAGCATCGACGAACTCCACCGTGCCGCCGACGATCCCGCGCGCACCCTGGTGGTGGAGGTGAGTCCCGGCTTTCCCCGAACCTTCGGGCTGGCGGCCCAGCGGCATGCGATCCACGTCGACCACATCGACGTGCTGGTCGAATCCGACGCCACCCCGATGGCCATCGAGGACGCACCGCCCACCGACGTGGACCGGGCCATCGCCGGGTTCGTCAGCTCTCTCATCGTCGACGGGGCGACGATCCAGACCGGCATCGGCGGGGTGCCCTCGATGGTCGCCTCGTTGCTCGCGGACGGCGACGGTGGCGACTACGGCGTCCACTCCGAGATGTTCACCACCGGGCTGATGCGACTCCACGAATCCGGCAAGGTGACGAACCGCAAAGGCATCTACGACGGCGTGTCGGTCGCCACGTTCGCGCTGGGCAGCACGGCACTGTACGACTGGTTGGACGAGAACCGTGAGGTGGCGTTCCTGCCCGTCGACCTGGTCAACTCACCCGAGGCGATCGCCAAGAACCGATCGAGCGTGACCATCAACGGGGCGATGTCGATCGACATCTCCGGGCAGGTCGTCGCCGATTCGATCGAAGGACGCCAGTATTCGGGAATCGGAGGCCACGAGGACTTCATCTCCGCGAGCGCTCTCACGCTCGATTCGCGTTCGATCATCTGCCTGCCCTCGACGGCCACCGTCGCCGGCGAGCGGCGATCCCGGATCGTGCCCTGGCATCCTGCCGGCACGTTCGTGACCACGCCCCGCCACCAGGTCGACCTGGTGGTCACCGAACACGGCATCGCGGAGCTGCAGGGCTGCACCGTCCACCAGCGCGGCCTCGCCCTCGCCGAGATCGCCCACCCCGACTTCCGTGACGAGTTGCGCGCGGCGGCGGTGCGTGCCTCGGGCGGTTCGTCCCCGGTGGGCGCGAGCTGATCGCACCGCCTCCACCGCGGACACCGCACCTTCGATTCACCCCGCGCTGCCATCGAGGCGGGGCGTGAGGCCCGACGCCCTGGTCGCCCGGTTCTCCACCGCCGCGATCACCGTTTCGGGTCGACCCACGATTCGCACCTGCGTTCTCGCACGGGTCACCGCCGTGTAGAGCAACTCGCGGACCAGCAGCGGTGAGCCGACTTCGGGCAGCGACACGATCACCCGTTCGTACTCGGACCCCTGGCTCTTGTGAATCGTCATCGCCCACCAGTCCTCGAAATCCGCCAGCGCCGTCGGCGACAGCAACCGGTGACCGCCGGCGTGCGCGAACGCCACCCGGATCCGGCCGGCCATGTCAGGATCGGCCACCGCGATGCCGGTGTCCCCGTTGGACAGGCCATTGGCCGGGTCGTTGCGCGTCACGATCACCGGACGTCCGATGCGCCACTCCCCCGGCCGGAAACCCACCGCAGCCCGGAGCCGACCGGTCCACTCGTCCAGACCCCCATCTCCGTGTCGAGCGGCGGTGAGCACCCGGCATCCACGGGCCGCGGACATCGCGCCCGCAACGTCACCCTGGGCGGCGGCCCGCACGACCTGCCGGGCCGCCGCGACCGCGGGATCGGCTGCGCCCGGGTCGTCCGGCGCGACGAGCCGCAGCGCCTCGTCATCGTCACCTGGCGCGCCGCCCGAGGGGTCACCGAGCAGCGCGAGCACTTCTTCGGCGTTCCCGTCCCGGATCGCCGCGGCCAACTGGTGCACGGGGCCGCCTGCGTCCTGACGGTGCGCCACGGCCAGTCGGGCCACCGAGTCCTGCAGGGGTGACCCTTCCTGGGCGGCCGCTTCGACGACATCGCGCAGGACCGAGCCGACCTCGACGCTGACGAGTTGGTCGGGATCGCCGACCAGGACCAGATGGGCGTCGTCGCCCACGGCGCCGACCAGGCGCGCCATCATCGCCAGGTCGACCATCGAGGTCTCGTCCACGATCACCAGGCGGTGGGGAATCGTGCGGGCCCCGGGCGTCGGCGTGATCCCGGGTCGGATGCCGAGCAGCCCATGGACCGTCGTGGCGCGCACCGTGCCCCCGACGACCTCGTTCAGTCGGTCGGCCGCCTTGCCGGTGGGAGCGGCCAACGCGATCTCGGTTTCGGAGATTCCCAGTTCGGTCGCGGCGCGCACCAACCTCGCCACGGCGGTGGTCTTGCCCGTGCCCGGTCCTCCGACGACGAAGCACAGCGATTGCGAAAGGGCGTGCACGACGGCGCCCACCTGTTCCGACGACGTCGCCGTGGCGGCGCCGAAGACGTCGCGGGCGGCACGCTCGACCTCGGCGAGCGATCGGGCTGGGGCCGCGCGCGCGGCGCGGCCGATCAGACGCTCGGCGAGATCCCGCTCGAAGAACGCGTAGCGGGCCAGCCAGAGGCGGCCCCACTCACGGTCGAGCACCAGGGGCCGGTCCGACCGCGACGTGCCGTCTCCGACGAGTTCGACCATCGGGCTGCTCGCCAACGCGTCGATCCAGTCCGCAGCTGTGGGAAGACCGAACGGGTCGACCGGCTCCCGCGCACCGGGGTCCGCAGACGTCGACGGGATCGAGGAGACGTGGTCGAGGGCGGCGCCGGCGCACAGCTCGTCGGCCCGGTCGAGGTCCAGACAACTGTGGCCGAACCGAAGGCCCGTGGTGGCCAGCGCAATGGCGAGGGTCACCTGGGGTGGGGTGTCGTCGTCGGTGAGCGCCTCGGTGACCGCGACCTCGGCCGCCTCGCAGACCCCCGCGGCCACCAGCGGACCGAGGGTCGCTCGCAACCGTGGAGCAATGCGGGGCTCGGGAAGGGTCATCGCCGCGCCACCTCCCGCCCGGCGAACAGCGCGTCGAGCCGTTCGATCACCGTCACCGGGATCGCCCAGCGGGCGACCCCGGGCGGGTCGACACCGACCGGGACGTCGGCACCGGTCATGCCCCGCACGAACAGATAGGTGACCGCGCCCAGGTGCACCGCCGCGTCGTAGTCGGCAAGTCGCCAACGGAGATACCGGTGCAGCCCCACCGAATACAACAGCGCCTGGAGCGGATAGTCGCCCTCGGCCATCGCCCGCACGAGCGACGCAGGGTCGTACGCGTCGAGCTTGTTGGTCTTGTAGTCGGCGACGTGGAAGCGCTCGTTTCCTCGAGCGTCACGAACCCGATACACCAGATCGATCGAGCCGGTCAGAAACCCGGCCAGGTCCAGATCGAAACGGCCGCCCGCGAGTTCCTCGGCCCACGGCCGGTACGGGTCGTCGGCGGCGAGACCGAACGTGTCGTCCAACAGCGACGCGGCGATCCGTGCTCCCACCGGGTCCGGTCCGACCACAGTGTCGAGACGCAGGTCGAACCGACACTCGCTCAGTCGGTCGCCTCTCGCGATGTCGGCCAACCGCAGTGCCGAACCCGCGCCGGCCGCCTTCCCGAGCGGCGCGGTCAGCGCAGTGCCCAACCCGTCGACCAGTGCTTCCACCCCGTCGCCGAGATCCTCGCGTCGCCCCCGGGGGACCAGGGGGACCGGGTGGGCAGCGAGCGCGTGCTGCACCGCCCGATGGATGTCGTCACGTCCGGCCGCGAAGTCGATCTGCTCGAGCACTTCGTGCACCAGCACCCCGAAGTCGGCGCCGGACCGCAACGGCTGGAGGGGTCCACTCCCATTGCCAGGCGGCGCCGGGGTCGCAGCGGCGCCGGGCGGCTCGCTGGTGACCTCGTCGGTGCCGCCCGCGGTCGGGGCGTCGTCGTCGTGGGGCCTGGACTCCATGGCGTTGCCCACCGCGGTGAACGACCAGCGCCGCGCGCGTCGATCGAGCGGGCGGGAGAGTTCGGCACAGCGCAGGTCGCCCGCCCCGGTCGCGACGTGCTCCTCGAGGTCACCGACACCGTGATCGTCGTCGAGCACGCTGCCGTCGGTGGGCGCGAGTTCGTCCCACGCGAACGTGGGCTCGGCTGCGGCGCCGTCCGGGGCGGCCCGCCGGGACCGTTCGGCGATCAGATCCAGCAGATGACGGGCGTCGGGGCGGCCAGGCTCGTCGTCTCGGCTGGTCGAGACGTCGGCGGCGCCCGTTCGCAGCACGAACGCTTCGGGGTCGATGGCGCCATGCTCGTCGCGGTCGAACAACACCCGCGTCAGGGGCCCGGCCGTCTTCCTGGGCGGCAGCCAGTAGGTGAACACGTGGTGGGCGGCGCGGGTCAACGCCACGTACAGCTTGCGCAGATCATCGGCCGCGGCTTCTTCGGCCTCGGCCGCGAGCGACGACCCGGCTCGGGCGACGTCCAGCACTTCGGCATCGGCCGCTACATCGTGAAAGCGCGCGCCCCGCCGCTTGCCCTTCGACTCCTGCTGCGGCTGGGGTGACTGGTGCAGCCCGAGGCAGCCCACGATCGGGAACTCGAGACCTTTGGCCTTGTGGGTCGTCATGATCGTCACCGACGGCGCCTCGGCGGCGAGGCGCCGGTTCAGGAACTGTGCCGTGGCTTCGGTGGCGTCCTCCCCACCGGGGGCGAGCACCGACAGCAGCTCGTCGGCCGAAACCGGGCCCCCACCGGCCAGGGTGACCAGTAGCTCGCCGATGTGGGACAGATCGGTGGCGAACCGGCCGCCGTCCGGTCGGTTCACGGTGCGGGCCACCCAGCTCGAATCGGCCCGCAGACTTGCGAGCAGGCTCCCCGGCCCCTGCGACGACAACACCTTGGCCCAAGTGGCGAGGCGCTCCTGGAAGTGCGCGATCGCCGCCTCGTTCTCCTCGGAGGCCAAGGTGGCGTCGGATTCGAGCGGTGGGCCGAACACGGTGGTCGCGGCGGCTCGGACCAACGCCGGGTCCGACGGACGAGCCAGCGCGGTGACCAACAGCTGCCAGTGCCACGCGGCTTCGCTCGGCGGGTGGAGCCAGCCCGAACCGCCTGCGTCCCACGCGGCGCGAGCGGTATCGGAGCGGACATCGTCGTCGGAGTGGACCGCCGCCGGGACGTCATGACCCAGGAGCATCCGGTGCAGCTCGATCGCACGCTGGTTGGTGTCGATCAGGATCGCAATGTCGTCGAAACCGACCCGTCGCCATCCCGATTCCGAGTCCTCGTCGACGATCTCGGCGCCCGCCCGGAGGCGGCGGATCCAATCGATCACATCGACGTCGACCCGCGCTTGAGCTGCGAGGGCACCTTGGGGAAGCTTCTCGTCGGCGCCGGGGGCACAGAGGCCGAGGCGGAACGGGGGAAGGGGCGCGGCTGCGTCGAACCCGTCGCGCCAGCGGATGCCGGACCACGGACGACGGGGCGACTGGTGCACGTCGACGAAGGGCGCGGACGGACCGAAGGTGACCCCGTCGAACAACGTTTCGACCGCGCCGAGGAGCGCCCCGTCGGAGCGCTGATTCGTGTCCAGGGACCGACGTACGACCCCGGGAAGGTCGGCGACCCGCGCGTAGGTGTACACATCGGCGCCGCGGAACCGGTAGATGGCCTGCTTGGGGTCACCGACCACGACCAACCTCGAGCCTTCGTCACGGCCGAAGCAGGCGTCGAAGATGTCCCACTGGACCCGGTCGGTGTCCTGGAACTCGTCGATCAACGCCACCCGATAGCGGCGGCGGACGGCCGCCGCGAGCCGTCCGGTGTCGTCGTTGCGCAGCGCGTCACGCAGGTCGGTCAACAGGTCACGGGAACTGCGCACCCCCGCGGCACGCCGACGATCGCGCGCCCGTCGCACGGCCTGGGCCGCGACCCAGGCGCTGCGGACCACCTCCTGGCCGTCGAAGCGGGCGTCGAGCGGTTCACGGGCCGCACGTTCCGCCGCCTTGGTCGTGGCAGCCGCGAGTGCCTGGTCGACCAGTTCCTTCTCGGCCAGGTACTCGGTCTGCTGTTGCGCGACGAGATCCGCAAAGCTGAGCTGCAGGATCTGCGGCGGGCGGATCTCGAGATCGGGCACCGAGTCGAGCAACCTGGCGGCCTCGAGGACCCGCCGTTGCGGTGGCACCCAGACCAGATCCTCGTCGTCGACGGGATTGGCCGGGCAGGCCAGGGCTTGTACGGCGAGTTCGTCGGCGACGGCGTCGGCCAGGATCGCCCGGTCGTCGACCACGATCTGCAGGTTCGGGTCGAGGCCCACCAACGGTCCGAAGTCGACGAGCGCGCGCTGCGCGAACCCGTGGATGGTCGCGACCGACAACTCGGCCAGGTCGACCAGTGCGTCGTCCACCCTGCGCCGCACCGCATCCAGGTCGGGTGAGGCGGCCAACGCCGCGACGACCACGTCCTCGGATCGGGGCGCCCCGTCGGCGAGCCCGGCGCGCACCGAGGCCAGACGGTCGCGGATGCGGTCGCCGAGGTCGTCGGTGGCCAGATTGGTGAAGGTCACGACCAGCAGCTGATCGACGGTGGCCGCGCCGGTTCCGATCAGGTGCGTCGCGAGGCCGCACAGCGCATAGGTCTTGCCCGTGCCCGCGCTGGCCTCGACCAGGGTCCGCGGGGCCAGATCGGCGGTGACATCGAAGGCGTGGTCGCCCGGCCCGGCGCCACACGGCCCGCCAGCCCCACCCCCTTCGTCGCGCGCCGTCGTCACGGGTTGCCCGCCGGCGGGGGCGTGGACGCCGTGACGGCCTTCCCCATCTCGTTGCAGCGTTGGAGGATTTCGCGAGCCAGCAACGCCGTCCGGCCCCGGTCCCAGCCTTCCGACCCGGACCCGTCGGCTTCCCAGTCGGCGAAGCCGGGATCGTCGGGGTGCGCAGGCCGGCCCAGGACGTCACCGACGTCGGCGTAGCCGTACAGGAATCGGAGTTCACGGCTCCTCTGGAACAGTGTGTTCCACTCGCTCCGGAGCGCGGATGTCTTCCGGAACGCACCGGTCTTGGTGCTCAGCGGTGCGAGCAGGGGCACGACGCCCAATGTGGCGACGTCGAACAGTTCGATGACCCGCTCGATCGCCGTGAACCCGTCGTCATCGTCGAGCGTGGCGCGCGGTGCGCTGAACGTCTCCGGCTTTTCCCCGTGACGGAGGAGCACCACCTGCCACGTCGACTCGGGCAGTGCCGCCCCGAGCACGAGCGACCGGAACCACGCCGCCAAGCGGTCACCGGGCCTGGTCCGGGACGCACGCACATCCACCACGAGCCGTGTCGCGTCGTCGCCCGGCCACCACTCGACGGCTCCGACGATCCTCCGACCGCCCCCCGGACTCCAGTCGATCACCGTCGCATGAGGCTCCGCGTCGCCGGCGCATGCCGCGACCTGGTCCGCCAGCGCTGCGGCCTCACCGTCGACGCGCCGGAACGCTGCGGACCCCGCGGCACCCGGGGGAAGCAGATCCGAGGCGCGACAGCGCTGCTGCCGTTCATCACGGGTGAGCCCGTCGAGTTGGAGCTCCAGCAGCCGGCGCCGCAGGTCATACGACTCGAGCGGGTCCAGCGCCGCCGGAAGGGCCTCGGCCGGCTCGCCGTCATCGGCGGGCAGCCGCGCCAGGTGGGTGTGACGGCCGACGTAGCGGTCCGGTTCCCGCAGGAACGCGCACACCGCGTCCATTTCGATCACCGCGGCACGATGGGAGACCCGGCGGCCGAGTGGCGTGTCGCCGAGCGTGTGGCCGGCGATCAAGGTGTGCGAACGGGTCGCCGCGGCGTTCGCCGCGACCCGGTCGAAACTCCAGGGAGCAGGCGAACCACGGTGGGTTTGCGCGAGGGCGGAGGTCGTCGTGAAACACTCCGGGTCGGTGCCGTGACGGGGATGGTGCAACACGATCCGCCCGCGGGCCCCGTCCGGCTCGTCGACCAGCGCATCGAGCGCATCGAGGAGCCCACCCAGGACCATCCCCTCGGGGATCGGCCGGTTCGTGGTGGCGCTGCGGGCGTCACGCGTGACGACCACGGCATCGGACGCGCAGCCGATCGCCGTCAGGAGGGAGAAGCGCGCCTCGAGGCGCGCATCGGGCGCGGAACGTGGGCGACGGTCGTCCCCGGCGGACCCGCGGCCGATCAGGTCGGCGGCATCGACCTGGCCACCGGGCACCCAGGAATCGTCCAACCCGAGTAACGCCACCACCCGGTAGGGCACCCCGCGGACGGCGTCCGGTGTCGTGACGGTCACCCCGCCCCGGAAGACTCCCGAGGAACTCCCACGCCCGGGAAGACGGGCCAGCAGGTGGGGACGCAGGTCGGCAAGGGTGACCGGAAACGACGTCTCGCCGAGCCAGTCGCCCGCCACGACGTCGTCGGGCACAGTGCAGATCCGAGCCACCGCGTCGAGGTCGTCGGACCGTTCGGGTGCGGTGTCGAACAGGTCGTGCATGGCGGCGGCGAGGCGGTCGAGTCGCTCCCCGACGGGCCGCGCGGCCACCGCGTCCTCGGCGATGTCCGCCAGGCGGGTGACCAGATCCTGGAGCCGTCCGAGCCGCGCGACATCGTCTCCCTCGATGCCCACCGGGGAGACCGGTGGTTCCTCGGTGCCGATCACGAGGTCGTCCGATGCATGGGCCACGCCGAGGGCGAGGCGCCGCAACGCCCGTTGCCAGGTGCCCAGCACCAATGCCGCGGGAATCCCGAAATGGGCCCGGTGGTCCGGGTCGATTCCCCACCGCACGTTCAGGTCCGTGGCCCACCGACGGAAGGTGGCGATGTCCTCGTCGTCGAAGTGCCACCGCCTGCGCACCGCCTCGAGCTGGCAGAACGCCAGCAGGTCGATCGAGCTGATGCGGCCCGTCGACAGCTCGAGCAGGCGGGCGAAGGCGTCGGCGACGGGGTTGTTGCGGCGCGACGACAACCCGTCGATGTGGTAGCGCAAGGTCGGCGTACCCCGCTCGCGCGGCCTGTCCAAACCCGCCGGCGCCGACTCGCCGAGCACCGCGGCGACCACCGGTGCGACCGCATCGGGGTCAGGGCAGAAGACCACGATGTCCTCCTCGGTCAGGCTCGCGTCATCGGCGACCCGGTGCAGGATCTCGTCACGCAGCACCTCCATCTGGCGCGCCAGACCCTGGCAGTCGTGGACCACCACCGATCGATCACCGTCGGCCACCTTGCGGGCGGCAACAGACTCCCCGGCGATCGCGCGTTGCCATCGACCCAGGAGCGGCTCGGCGGCTGTGGATCGATCGGCCGGGGCTGCGAATCGGGGGAGGACGTCGACATCGATTCCGGCGCCGGCGAAGAGCCGGCGACTCTCCACTGCCGGCCGACCCCACGATGCCGCCAACCCGTGGCGCTCTGCGGGGCCGACCGTCGGGGACGGATCCAGGAAGTACCCGTAGACGTCACATCCGGCTGCGACCGGGAGGACGAGGCGCTCGAACCATGCGCCGTCGGGGGGCAACGTGAAGCCGAAGAACACCAGGCGCTGGGGAAGCCGATCGGCCCGCGCCACCGGGTCGATGGTGCCGTCGGCTCCCCGTGCGCCGAACCGTATGAGCGGGTCGTCGTGTCCGATGTGGGCATGCATCGACCGATACAGCCTGGCCTGTGCGGCATCGCCGTCGTCGTCGCCATGCAGCCACGCCTCGACGAGATCGGGCCGGTACACGCGGTAGCGCGCGAAACGGTCGGCCTGGCGTCGGGCCCACGCGGCGAGCGGCTCCTCGCCACGCCGATCGACCGTCCCGACACCGGCGAGCACCATCAGTGCCCAGCTCATCGCATCGGCCGACCAACGATCGACGCGGATCGTCGACCCCTCGACTGCTTCGTCGGTCAGGAGCCGGCGCAGCCCGTCGGCCCGGACGAACTCGATGTTCGCCGCAACCCCGTCGGACGCAGCACCCGTCGCGCCGAGCACCCCGGCGAAGCGACGCTGCAACCATCCCCGTACCCCTCCGGTCGGGGTGGCGATCCACTCGGACGCCAACGCATCTTCGAGCGGGTGCGCGAGCACCTCGGCGCACGCATCGGCCAGCGGGTCCAGCGACGAGGCACAACTGACCCTCAACACGGCGGCACCCTACCAGCCGTCCAGGACACCATCCCGTCCGGGACACCAGCTCCGTGCCGTCCCACAACGTCCGAACCGGGTGCGGTCCTGATCGCTCGGGCGACCGGAACCACACCCGGTTCGGGAATGGGATCGGGCAGACGTCGGGGCGGGGCGACTACTTGAGCTCGACGGAGCCGCCCGCGGCCTCCACGGCCTCTTTGGCCTTGTTGGCGTCTTCCTTCGACACCTTCTCGAGGATCGGCTTCGGGGCGTTGTCGACCAGGTCCTTGGCCTCTTTGAGACCCAGACCCGTGATCGGACGGACGGCCTTGATGACGTCGATCTTCTTCTCACCGAACCCGGTGAGGATCACGTCGAACTCGTCCTGCTCCTCGGCGGCGGCGGCGTCGCCGCCACCTGCGGCCGGGGCGGCCGTGACCGCTGCCACCGGAGCGGCCGCGGTCACGCCGAAGCGCTCTTCGAAGGCGCTGAGCAGTTCGCTCAGCTCGAGCACGCTCAGGCTCGCGATGTCGTCGAGAATCTGTTCGGTGGTTGCCATGTCTCTTTTCAGCTTTCCTGTTCGGATCCGGCCTCGGCAGCCGGGGTTTCATCGGTGGATTCGGGGGTCTCGGCGTCCGTTTCGGGCGCCGCGGTCTCGGGGGTGTCCGCAGCGGGCGCCGCGGCGGGCGGTTTGGAGTCGATCAGCGCCTGCAGGCCGAAGGCCAGGTTGCGCGGCATCGCCTGCAACAACGAGGCGAACTGCTGCAGCGGTGCCGCGAGGCCGCCGGCCAGCTTGGCCAGCAACACGTCGCGCGACGGCAGATCGGCGAGGGCGACGAGTTGGGCGACGGTCATCGGGGCACCATCGACGATGCCGCCCTTGACGACGAGCGCGTCGTTCCTCTTGGCGAAGTCCCGCAGCACCTTGGCCGCGGCGGCCGGGTCACCGGGTGACCCGTCTGGACGTTCGCCGACGAAGGCGATGGCCGTGGGCCCGGTCAACAGTTCGTCGAGATCCAGACCCGCCGTCCGCGCGGCGAAGCGCACCAGGGTGTTCTTGTAGATCTTGTATTCGCCACCGGCTTCACGCAGTTCCCGCCGCAGGTCGGCGAGCGCGGGCACATCCAGGCCACGGTATTCGGTCAGCACCACCGTGTCGGTGCCCTCGAACAGCTTCTCCAGTTCCGCGACCTTGGCGACCTTCTCCGGTCTCGGATTTTCCATCGCACACCTCTGCGCATCGATCGATGACGGACGTTCCACTCACAGCGAAGGTGCGTCGCACAGCGATCGAACACCTCGTGGAGGAAGCGTCCGCCTCGTCGGGCCGGTCCGTTCTCGAACCGTTTGAGCCGCTGTGGGCACCGGAGGTCTCTGGCGAGCAGATTTCTGTTGTGGAACCCGACAGATTACCGCTGCCGGGGCTTCGACGACGAATCGCCGACCCCGAACGCCGGGCCCGGGACCACGGCTGCGGCCGCCGACGGCTCAGACCGCCGCGTCCTCCGCCGGCTTCACGTGGGCCGAGTCGATCTTCACGCCGGGACCCATGGTCGAGCTGACCGTCAGGCGACGCATGTAGCGCCCCTTCGCCGAGGCCGGCCTGACGCGGTGCAGCTCGTCGACGACCGCCGCGAGGTTCGCCGCGAGCGCGTCCTCGGTGAAGCTGACCTTGCCGATGGGCACGTGCACGTTGCCGTTGCGGTCGGTCCGGTATTCGACCCGGCCACCCTTGAACTCCGCGACGGCCTTGGCCGGCTCGGCGGTCACGGTCCCGGACTTGGGGTTCGGCATCAACCCGCGGGGGCCGAGCACCCGACCGAGCTTCCCGACCTTGGCCATCAGCTCCGGGGTGGCGATCACCATGTCGAAGTCGAGCATGCCGCCTTCGACCTCGGCGAGCAGGTCGTCGGCGCCGACCAGGTCGGCGCCGGCTTCCCGGGACGCTTCGGCGGCGTCACCGGTGGCGAAGACCGCGATGCGGACGTCTTTGCCCGTACCCGACGGCAGTGCCACGGTTCCGCGCACCATCTGGTCGGCTTTGCGGGGGTCGACCCCGAGTCGGGCCGCCAGCTCGACGGTCTCGTCGAAGGATGCACTGGCCAGCGACTTGACCAGGGCGACGGCTTCGGGGCCCGGGTGCAGACGCTCGCGGTCGTAGCGCTTCGTTGCGTTGGTGTAGTTCTTGCCTTGCGCCATGACGGCTCCCTCAGGTGTGGGTCGAGGCGCCGGGCGAGGTGGTCCCGGTCACCGTGGTTGGTTGATCAGACGACCTTGATGCCCATCGAACGGGCGGTACCGCGCACCTGCTGCTTCGCGCCGTCCAGATCGATGGCGTTCAGGTCCGGCATCTTGGTCTCGGCGATCTCGGCGACCTGTGCCTCGGTGACCGATCCGGCCTCTTCACGGCCCGGCGCCTGGGCGGCCTTGTCGATGCCGGCGGCCTGGCGGAGGAGCACCGGGGTGGGCGGCGTCTTGAGGATGAACGAGAACGAGCGGTCCTCGAACACGGTGATCTCCACCGGGACGATCGTGCCCCGCTGCGATTCGGTCGCCGCGTTGTACTCCTTGCAGAAGTCCATGATCGCGATACCGTGCGGACCGAGGGCCGTGCCCACCGGGGGCGCGGGGGTCGCCTGGCCGGCCGGAATCTGGATCTTGATGAGTGCTGCGACCTTTTTCTTGGCCATGGACTTCCTCGTTTCGGCATTTCCGGCACCGCACGGGCGATGCGAATCGCCAAGTGTAGGAGGGGCCCGCCGTCCGACGCCACCCGACGGATCCGATGTTCGACCTGGCGACACGAATTCGGCCTCCTGCGCCGCGCCCGGGCGCGTTCAGCTCGGAGGGGTCGGCGCCTCGGTCCGGTACCGGTCCCGCAGCCGACGCTTGTAGATCTTGCCGTTGTCCGCGCGGGGCAGCTCGTCGGTGAACACGATGCGGCGCGGGCACTTGTAGTGCGCCAACTTGTTGCGACAGAACACGAGCAGTTCCTCGGCCAGCTCGTCGGACCCGGCGATCCCGGGCTGCAGCTCCACGACTGCCAGCACGATTTCGCCCCACTCCTCGTCGGGGACGCCGATCGCCGCGGCATCGCCCACCGCAGGATGCTCGAGCAGCACGGCGTCGACTTCGGCCGGATAGATGTTCACGCCACCCGAGATGACGAGGTTCGCGCTGCGATCGGTCAGATACAGGTAGCCCTCGTCGTCGAAGCGGCCGACATCGCCCAACGTGAAGTACTCACCCCGGTAGGACGACCGGGTCTTGGCGTCGTCCTTGAAATAGGAGAAGCGCGCCTCGGGTGGCGCGGTGAGATAGACGAGCCCGACTTCGCCGGTCGGCAACGGGGTGCCGTTCTCGTCACCCACGTACACCCCGCCGTCCACGATCGGCCTGCCCACGGTGCCCGGATGCGCCAGCCAGGTCGCCGAGTCGACGTAGCTCCCCATCCCCTCGGTGGCCCCGTAGTACTCGGTGACCACGGGGCCGAACCATTCGATGATCTGCTGCTTGACGGGCACCGGACAGGGCGCGGCGCCGTGCAGGATGTGGCGGACGGTGGAGACGTCGTGGGCGGATCTGACCTCGGGGGGAACGGCGAGGAGCCGGTGGAACATGGTGGGAACCATGTGGGTGTGGGTGACGCCGTGTTCCTCCATGAGCCGCAACGCCTCCTGGGCGTCCCAACGGTCCATCACCACCACCGTCGCCCCCCACGCCAGGGGCATGATCAGCGAGAACGCCAGCGGTGCGGCGTGATAGAGGGGGCCGGTGCACAGATGGACGTCACCGCCGGACTCGTCGTAGCCGAACAAGTTGACGGCCCAGTTTCCCGCGGGAGGCCGGTGGACGCCCTTGGGGCGACCGGTGGTCCCCGAGGTGTACAGCATGGTCGTGCCCGGCTCGGGGTCGGGGATCGGCTCGCCGGACTCCGGCGCCATGGCGTCGTCGAGTGCTTCGAAGCCGTCCGCTGCGTCGCCGGCCACCAGCGCCACTGCACACCGCTGCGCCCCGGACCGCGCCCCGAGGGCCACCTCGCCGAGTCGGTGCGTGGTCACGAGCGCCTTCGCCTCACAGTCATCGACGATGTAGGCCGCTTCGTCGGCGGTGAGATGCCAGTTCACCGTCGTCAGCCGGAACCCGGCGCGTCGACACGCATACACGGTGACCGCGAAGGCCGGGTCGTTGTCGGCGAGCAACGCCACGGCATCGCCGGCGCCGAGGCCGCGACGGCGGAGCGCCCGCACCAGACGGTTGGCGTCGCCGTTCAGGTCGGCGAACGTGCGGGTCGCCTCGGCAGTCACGAACGCCGGAGCGTGAGGCGTCGTCGCCGCCCAGTGCTCGAGATCAGGCATCGGGCGCCTCGCGGGGCGAGAACAGCGGCAGATGGCGTCCATCCGACAGTGGCTCCCAGGCCACGGAGACACCCATGGCGATCCGGAGGTCGGCCGGGTCGCACCCCACGACGTTGGTGAGCATGCGCCACCCCTCTGCGACGTCGACGAGACCGATCGCGTACGGACCGTCCTGTCCGGCGATCGGGTTGGGAAGGCGGTGCTCGACGGTCACCGCGTACAGCACGCCCGTGCCGCTCGACGGGCGCCACTCCAGATTGGTGCCCAGACACGACGGGCAGACCGCACGGGGGAAGAACACCGCCGCGTCGCAGTCCTCACACCACTGGACGATCAGGCGCCGTTCGCGGGTGGCCTCCCAGAACGGCAAGGACACCTCGTCCGGCTGCGGCTCCAGGCGCGTCGGCCGGGGCGTCGAATCGCTCACCGTGTCGCCCCGGTGCCCAACACCAGCGTCGACATGCAGGACAGGACCATGCCCGAACCGTGGGCGACGGCGATCTCGGCGCCGGGCACCTGCCGGGGGCCGCACTCGCCGCGCAGCTGGCGCACGGCTTCGACGATCAGGAACATGCCGTACATCCCCGGATGGGTATAGGACAGTCCACCACCGTTGGTGTTCATCGGCAGTGAGCCGCCGGGGCCGAGCTTGCCGTCTTCCACGAATGGTCCGCCTTCGCCTTTGGCGCAGAAGCCGAGGTCTTCGAGATGCAGCAGTGCGGTGATGGTGAAGCTGTCATAGCCCATGAGCACGTCGACGTCACCGGGGCGCACCCCGGCCTGCGCGAACGCCGCGGGCCCACAGACCGCGCCGGGCGTGGTCGTCAGGTCGGGCATCTGGGAGATCATCGTGTGGTCGTGGCAGGTCGCTGCGCCGAGCACGTAGATCGGCGGCTTGGCCAGGCTCTGGGCGCGAGCCGCGCTGGTGAGCACGAACGCTCCGGCCCCGTCGGTGACCAGACAGCAGTCCAGTCGGTGCAGCGGGGTGGACTCCATGGGTGACGCGAGGACGTCGTCGATCGTGATCGGGTCACGGTAGCGGGCGCGTTCGTTGTGGGACGCCCAGGCTCTGGTGCTCACCGCGATCTGGGCGAGTTGCTCGGACGTCGTGCCGTAGCGGTGCATGTGCCGGGCCGCCGCCAGGGCGTAGGGACCCATCGGCATGCGCATCTGGTAGGGCAGCTCCCATTCGGCGATGGCCTCGAAGCCCGGTGGTCGCCCCCGACGGGCGCCGACGTCGGTGTCCCGGCGGCGGTCGCTGCGCGGTGTGGATGCGTACACGCCGACGACCACGTCGCAGAGCCCCGCGGCGATCGCCGCGGCGGCGTGTTCGACGTGGATCTGAAAGCTGGAACCACCGGTCGAGGTGGACTCGGTGAAGGTGGGATGGACCCCGAGGTATTCGGCGAAGGCCATCGAGGAGGTGTGGTGACACACGCCGTCGACGTCGGCGAGGGTGAGTCCTGCGTCGTCCAGGGCTTCGCGCACCACTTGCGCTTCGAGTGCGCGACCGTGGAGGTCGAGCTCTCCCGTCGGCGACACCGCGTCGGCGACGCCGACCAGGGCCGCCGCCCCCCGCAGGCTGCGTTCAGGGGTTCCGCTCACGAGGCGGCGGCGGCTCGGTCCTTGGCGACCTCGTCGTAGCTCTCGTAGTCGCTCGCGGTGTCGTCGGCGTTCTCGAAGCGGGTCAGTCCCGATTCGTCCCACAGCTTGCGCAGGTAGCCGTCGTTGCGGTCGAGCAGGCCGAGCTTGCGCACGTTGGGCACGAGCTTCGCGAAGAAGCCGTTCTCGAAGGATTCGAAGGTGCTCCGGTCGATCGTGGCCGCACCTTCCATCATCGAAGGGAGCGCCTCGTCGAGGTCGATGCCGCACCGTTCGAACAGCTCGGCGCCGATGGAGCGGTTCCGCTGGCGCACGGTGTTCTCGGCGAGGAACTCCTGACGTTCGCCGATCTCGTCGTCGGACAGCTCCTCGTAGTACTCCTTGAGCGAGATGATGCCGAAGGCCACGTGCCGGGCCTCGTCGGACATCACGTAGCGGAGCAGCTTGTTCAACAACGGTTCCCGGATGGACTTGGACATGCGGCCGAACGCGGCGAGCGCCAGGCTCTCGATGACGATCTGCATGCCCAGATAGGAGATGTCCCAGCGACTGTCGGTGATCAGGGCGTCGATCTGGGCCTCGAGCGGTTTGCTCATCGGATAGGCCCCGCCCAGCTTCTCGTCCAGATAGCGGGCGAAGACCTCGGTGTGGCGTGCCTCGTCCATGGTCTGGGTGGAGGCGTAGTACTTGGCGTCGATCCAGGGGACGGTCTCCACGATCTTGGCGGCGACCATCATCGCGCCCTGCTCGCCGTGCATGAACTGGCTGAGCATCATGCGGGTGCTCTCGAGCCCGAGCTGGGTGAACTCGGTCTCGGACCACTTCGCGAAGGGCGAACCCTTCACCTTGGCGGCGGCGCGGGCGATGAGCACGAAGTTGTCTTCCTGGGGACGGTCCGCCACCATCCGCTCCGGGTCGACCTCGGTGTCCCAGTCCAGGTCGGTGACCGAACTCCACTGCGACGCCATCGCCTTGTTGTAGAGCTTGACGAGCTGGGGCCGCTCGCGCTGGTAGTTCCACTGGAAGATGCGCTGCGCGTTGTCGGTGATCAACTTGATGGAATCGGTGACCTGATCAGCCGGTGGCAGCGTTGTCGTCATCGCCCAAGCGTAAACCCTCCAACGGGAGTGTCAACCGGCACCGTCGCCAGTTTGCCGTCCGGCACCCGGACCCGTCTAGCCGACGGGCACGTCCACGACCTGGCTTCCCAGGCTGTTCAGGTCCAACACATGGCCGTTGTCAGGCTGTTCCGCGATGTCCAGAGTGTGCTTCAGATCCGGCGTCATCGTGTACGTGTTCACGTCGAAGGTCCGGATGTCCTGCACCATGTGAATTGCTCCCGGACGGGAGTCGGGCGCGGGCTTCGCCCCGAGGTTCATCGTGAAGCGCCCGTGCACCTGCAGCACGACCACCTTCGTCGACGCGGCGCCCGGCTCGCCACTGTCGCCGTCGTGGGCGAGCACCTTGTCGCGGGTCGTCACGACCGCCTGCGCGGACACCGGCGTCGCTCCCTCGCTCGACTTCGCGACGGCTGTCGCCATCTGGCTGAGCTTGGCCATGTCCAGGTCCGCGGGAAGCGTCGTCGTCGTCGCCGCGGCTTGGGCAGCCGCCTTCGTCGGGCCTGACGCGTGGCCTGCCGATCGGGTCGCCAGCGCAGTCACCGCCAGCGCGGCGACCACCAGGGTCACGATGCCGGCAAGCCGGACACCACGGCGCTTCGCAGTCGATCGATCCGGGGGTGGGACGCTTTCGATGCTTTCCATTTGCTGGTCTCCCCTTCTTCGCTTCAAGTGACGGGCCCGCAACCTCAGGGCGCGGCGCATGCAGCGACGAGCCCAAGTGCGTGGGTAGGTCACAACGTCCCTCGACTTTGGGTCTCAGAATGCACTGTCGTCGCTCGAGCGGCTCTTGTCAACGCCGCGACGTGGGCCAGGCTGCCCCGAGATCGACACCCCCGGTTGCAGGTGCGACCGCTCGGCCACGCGTCGCGCGGATGTCGGCAACCGGCCACCGCCGCCGACACCGCATTGCACCGTGAACCGACGCACCCCGACGGGTGGCCTTCGTGGTGGGGTGACGGTTCGTCGGCGAGATGCGCCCGGGGCGCCCCTGCGAGAGCGCGGATTAGAGTCCGGGCGTGACGGATCGAGTCCTGGACGAGCTGGGCTTCTACACCCTGGCCGGCCAACCCGACTCGTCGCGGGACCTCATCGGCGAGGTCGTCGAAGGTGAGGCTCTGGGGCTGGGCACGGTCTTCATCTCCGAGCGCTACAACAAGAAGGAAGCCGCGACCCTCGCCGGTGCTGCCGGCGCGGTGAGCGATCGCATCACCATCGCAACCGCGGCCACCAACCACAACACCCGTCACCCCATGGTCACCGCCGGCTTCGCTCGCACCATGCAGAGCCTGACCGGCGGCCGGTTCGTCCTCGGGTTGGGCCGGGGCATCCCCCTGCAGCAGGACGCGTTCGGGATGGGCCGGGTCACCACCGCCCAGATGGAGGACTTCGCCGGGGTCATGCGCCGGTTGTTCCGGGGCGAGATCATCGGCGGCCACGACGGCCCGGCCGGATCCTGGCCGGTGCTGCACCTCGATGCGACGCTGGACGAGTACCTCCCCATGGGCCTGGTCGCCTTCGGTCCGAACTCGCTGGAGCTGGGCGGCCGGTGCTTCGACCAGGTGGTGCTGCACACGTTCTTCACCGACGCGACCACGGCCCGGTGCGTGCAGAGCGTGAAACAGGCTGCGGAGCGCGCCGGCCGTGACCCCGCCGAGGTGAAGGTGTGGTCGTGTCTGGCCACCATCGGCGACCACATCGACGAGGAGCTGCGGTTGATGAAGACCGTGGGCCGGCTGGCGACCTACCTCCAGGCCTACGGCGACCTGCTGGTGCGGACCAACGACTGGGACCCGAAGGTGCTCGAACGGATCCTGGCCGACCCGGTCGTGGCGGGCGTGCGCGGCCTCGACGTGGTGGGCACCCCGGACCAGCTCGAACATGTGGCCACGCTCATTCCCACCGAATGGTTGGCACCGGCGGCGACGGGATCACCGGCCCAGTGCGTGGCCGCGGTCCGCCACCAGTTCGACCTGGGTTGCGACGGCGTGATCATGCACGGCGCGACCCCCGAAGAGCTCTCCCCCATCGTCGCCGAGTACCGGAAGTGACGACCAGGTGAGCGATCTCGGAACTGCGGAGGCCGCTGCATCGGACCCGCCGATCACCGCGGCACGGGTCACCGAGCTGCTCGCCAACGCGGGTCATGACGTGGCCGTCGACGCGATCACCATCGAACCGGTCGGGACCGGGCAGATGGGGGCGAGCTACCGACTCGGGCTGAGCGTCACCGGCGACCGGGGACCGCTGCCCGACACGCTCGTGGCCAAGACGGCTGCGGGACCACCGTCCAAGCGCGCCCTCGCGGCCGGCAGCTACCGCACCGAAGTGAACTTCTACCGCCATCTCGCGTCGACCGTCTCGATCCGGGTTCCGGCGTGCTGGGCCTCGTGGTCGAACGAGGACGGCTCCGAATTCGTCCTGCTCCTGGAGGATCTGGCCCCTCGGCGACAAGGCGACCAGATCGCCGGTTGCACCGTCGAAGAGGCCATCGCCGCGGCGGTGAACCTGGCGGGCCTGCACGGGCCACGATGGGCGGACCCGACGTTGGCGGCGACCGAAGGCCTGGACGTCGTCGAGCCCACCACGGCGACGACGCTCGGCGATGTGCTGCACCCGATGAACGACCTGTACTTCACCCATTTCGCCGATCGCCTGGGCGCGGCGCACCGTGCGGTGTTCGATCAGGTGGCCGATGCGGCCGGCGAATGGCTCCTGGGGCGTCCCGAACGGCACGGCCTGGTGCACGGCGACTACCGGCTCGACAACCTGCTGTTCGCCCCCGACGGCGGCGACGTCGCCGCAGTCGACTGGCAGACCGTGAGTGTGGGTCTGCCCGCCCGGGACCTGGCGTTCCTGTGCTCCACCGGCCTGGACGTCGCCGCGCGCCGGGCCGGTGAAGAGGCCGTGCTCGGCGCCTACCACCGGGCACTGACCGGCCACGGCGTCGCGGGCTACTCGCTGGAGGACTGCCGGGACGACTACGCGTACGGAATGCTCCAGGGCGTGCTCATCATCGTGCTGGGCTGGGCCACCGCGGAGCAGACACCGCGGGGCGACGAGATGTTCGCGGTCATGACCGAGCGGGTGTGCGCCGCGATCGAGGATCACCGGACCCTCGCGCGGCTCTGACCCGGTTCGCCGCGGGACGGCTGGCGGCTTCGATTGCCGTCTCCGACACCCGGGGCCAGCCCGCTGCTAGAGCTTGGCGACCTGCGCGAAGTCGAGCTCGACCGGGGTCTCCCGACCGAAGATGTTGACCAGCACCTTGACCTTGAGCTGATCGGCGTTGATCTCGACGATCTCTCCGGAGAACTCGGCGAAAGGCCCTTCTTTGACCCGCACCGACTCCCCGACCTCGAAGTCGATCCGGGGCTTGCCCAGCTTGGCCTGCGCCTCGGCCCCTTCGGGTTTGACGCTGAGGAACGACTCGACGTCACGCCGGGGCAACGGAGAAGGCTTGGAGCCCTGCCCCACGAACCCGGTCACCCCGGGGGTGTTGCGGATCACGTACCAGGCGTCGTCGTCGAGGTCGCAGCGCACCAGCAGATAGCCGGGGAACATCTTCTTGTTCGACACGACCTTGCGGCCGCCCTTGAACTCGACGACCTCTTCCATGGGGATGACCACCTCGTGGATGTGGCCTTCCATGTGCATCGAGGACGTGCGGGCCTCGAGGTTCTGCTTGACCTTCTTCTCGTAGCCGGACTGGGTGTGCACCACGTACCAACGACCCGGACGGTCGAAGGGGCTGATGGCGTCGGAGACTTCGACCGCCTCGTCCGTCTCGCCTGGCTCTTCCGAGTCGGTGTGCGTCTCGTCGGGGACCGTCGGGGCGTCGGTTGCCGACGCGTCGGCCTCGATCGGGGTGGGCGTCCCCAATGCCGCCGGCACACCGGCGGTGTCGGTGGTTTCGGAGAGCTCAGGGGTCATCAGGAATACACTTTCAGGATGAGGTGGGAGAGGCCAAAGTCGAGCAGGCCGATAAGCGTGATCATGATCACGAGGAACACGAATACGATGATCGAGTAGCTGCGCACTTCGTCACGGGTGGGGAACGTGACCTTGCGCATTTCCGCGGCGACTTCACGGAGGTAACGACGGAACCACTTGATCGGGCCCAGACGCGGTTCGTTGCCGGTCGGCTTCTGGGGCTGCGGGGTGGCCCGCTTCTTGGCCTTGGCGGAGTTGACGGGGGCGCCTTCAGCATCCAGGGAACCCTGGCGCTGCAGCATCCTTCTCGTCTCTCGGTTCATCGCCACGGGCGATCGTGTCTTTCGTCGTCGGCTACGGGTGGTACAGCACGGCTCGGCCATCGAACCGGTCGCACCGCACGGATGCAGGGCAGGAGGGACTTGAACCCCCAACCGCCGGTTTTGGAGACCGGTGCTCTACCAGTTGAGCTACTGCCCTCGGGGGTCAACGCAATAGAGACGTTAGCACCCGCATGCCGACGATCCTCAGTCGAACGGTCCGTTCGAGGGAGGTCACGCTCAGCTCACCAGGCGACGGCTCCGGGCCCGATTCGCGAGCACCAGGGCGCCCGCAGCTCCGGCCGCGCCGGCGGCCGCCGCGATGGTGCACGCCGTGCGACGGCGTGAAGGGGCCGACGGGTGCCCTGGCGGCTCGTCGAGCGCCAGGAGCACCTCTTCGAGCAGCCCTTCGCTGACCGTCAGCTGCTGATCCCGCAAGCTCCGCAGCAGCCGTCGCAGCCGGCGGTAACGGGCACGGTCGGCCTGACAGTGCAGACAGTGCCGCACGTGTGCGTCGAAGTCACCGTCGATCGGCTCGTCCGGCTCGGCGGCGAGACGCATCGTGAGCGCGTCACACTGCACGAGCGCTCCGGTGGTCCTGGTTCCCCGCCTGGGGGCGGGTCCCCACGAACGGGGTGAGTTCCTCGCGCAGACGCCGGCGGGCCCGGTGCAGGCGCACCTTGGCGGCCGACTCGGTGATCGACAGCTCGGTGGCGATCTCGGCATGACTCAGGCCGTACACGTCGTGCAGGACGACCGCCGCTCGCAATCGCGGAGGAAGTCCTCCGATCGACCGCGCCAGCTCGTCCCGCAGACCACCCGCGTCGCCCCGCGCCTCGGGGTCGTGGCGCACGTCCTCGTCCGGGGCCCACATCTCCTCGGTCAGCATTTCGTGCCGATGGCGGAAGCGACGTCGCAGATGGGTGGACGAGCAGTTCGCGGTGATCCGGTAGAGCCAGGTCCGGAAGTTCGCGTCCCCGCGGAACCCGTCCAGAGACCGGTAGGCGCGCAGGTACGTCTCCTGGGTCACGTCGCGCGCGTCGTCCGGATCGCTCAGCAGGCGCAGCGCCAGCGTGAACGTCTCCTGGTGGGTACGCCGTACCAGCTCGTCGAACGCGGGCCGGTCGCCGCCGCGGGCGGCTTCGACGAGTTCGTCGAGGCCGAGGTCTCGCAGACGGCGCAGGCGGGGCGACACGGACGGCAACCTAGCAACCCCCCGGGCGACGGGTGGCGACACCGACCTTCAGCGGGTCTCCTTGTGCAGCGTGTGCTGCCGGTCCCACCGGCAGTACTTGCGCATCTCGATCCGCTCGCGGTTGTTCGTCTTGTTCTTGGTGGTGATGTAGTTGCGGCGCTTGCACTCCTGGCATTCCAGGGTGACGGCGATCCGCTTGTCCGATGGCTTGGCCATGTCGACTTCCTTGTCTATTTGAGGATCTTGGTGACGCGGCCCGCTCCCACGGTCCGACCACCCTCACGAATCGCGAACCGCAACCCCTCATCCATCGCGATCGGATGAATCAACTCCACCGTCATCGCCGTGTTGTCACCCGGCATACACATCTCCGTACCCTCCGGCAACGTGATCGAACCCGTCACATCCGTCGTCCGGAAATAAAACTGCGGCCGATAATTCGCAAAAAACGGCTTATGACGACCACCCTCCTCCTTCGTCAACACATACACCTGCGCCTCAAAATTCGTATGCGGCGTAATCGACCCAGGCTTCGCCAACACCTGACCCCGCTCCACCTCATCACGCTTCGTCCCCCGCAACAACACCCCAATATTATCCCCCGCCTGCCCCTCATCCAGAAGCTTCCGGAACATCTCCACACCCGTCACGATCGTCTTCGTCGTATCCCGAATCCCAACAATCTCCACCTCATCATTGGTATGCACCACACCAGCCTCGACCTTCCCCGTCACCACCGTCCCCCGACCCGTAATCGAAAACACATCCTCGATCGGCATCAAAAACGGCTTCTCCAACTCCCGCACCGGCTCCGGCACATACGCATCCACCGCATCCATCAACGCCTGCACCTGACCAGCCGCCTCCGCATCCCCCTCCAACGCCTTGAGCGCCGACACCGCAATCACCGGCGTGTCATCACCCGGGAACTCATACTCACTGAGCAAATCCCGAACCTCGACCTCCACCAACTCCAACAACTCCTCATCATCAACCATGTCGACCTTGTTCAACGCCACCACAATCGACGGCACCCCCACCTGACGGGCCAACACCACATGCTCCCGCGTCTGCGCCATCGGCCCATCCGTCGCCGCCACCACCAAAATCGCCCCATCAATCTGCGCCGCACCCGTAATCATATTCTTGATGTAATCCGCGTGCCCCGGCATATCCACATGCGCATAATGACGATTCGCCGTCTCATACTCCACATGCGAAATATTAATCGTAATCCCCCGCTGACGCTCCTCCGGCGCCTTATCAATCATCGCAAAATCCGTAAACACCGACGACTCATCAGCATCATGCAACACCTTCGTAATCGCCGCCGTCAACGTCGTCTTCCCATGATCCACATGCCCCATCGTCCCAATATTCAAATGAGGCTTCGAACGCTCAAACTTTTCCTTCGCCATGACTGCTCAACTCCTGAATCGGCAAGAGACTCGATGTCCAAACGAGTCGGATGGGGGTCTGGTCGTAGCGACGGTGGGACTCGAACCCACGACCTCTCGATTATGAGCCGAGCGCTCTCACCAACTGAGCTACGTCGCCAGATCGGTTGTACGAGCCCCCTGTCGGAATCGAACCGACGACCTTTTCCTTACCATGGAAACGCTCTGCCGACTGAGCTAAGGGGGCATGCTGCCGCCGACCGTGCAGACGGTCGGGCGATTCATGCTAGGGGGTCGACGTCGGACACGACAACTCACCGCGGGGTCACCGGCCGCCCCGTTCTCCCCGACGACCGGCGCCGCCACGCCCCGCGTCGGCCGACCCGCGTCTAGGTCTTTTGACTCAAGTGATCAGGGGGAGGTGCCGATCGGATCACCAATGAGATTCGTTCGCCTTGCGGTCGAGACACGGGGCGGTACCCTCACCGTGTCCTTCCACCCGCAGTTGACGCTGGTCACCGGCGTGGGCTCGACCACCCGCGACTCGATGGTCCAGGAACTGCTCGGAGGACTCAGCTCGCATCGGGTCGGGACGCACCTGGTGATCGTGACCGACGACGGCAGGTCGCTCACGATCTTCCGACCGCCGGATGCTCCGCACCGGGTCATCGAAACGGCAACCGGCGCCGATGTCTCCGACGAGTTCACCGCCGAGGACGGGACGATCGACGTCCTGTCGTCCTTCGGCCTGGACGCGGCCACCGCCAGACGCTGGTCCCGCATCGGGCCGAACGACCTGGTCGCTTCGACCCAGAGTCACCAGCTCGTCACCAGGTTGGCCCGGATCGATCAGGCCCGTCTCTGGTCGGACGCGCAACGGGTGCAGGTCGCGAAACAGGCGCTCGACGAACACGAACCGGAGACCCCGGTGGAGGATCAGAATCTCACCGCCCGTATCGACCGGAGCTACCACGCCCACGATGCCGCCCTGGCCCAGGCGGACCGGACACGTCTGTTGGCGCTCGTTCTGGGGACGGCAAGCCTGGCCGCGGCCGGAGTCGCCGCGCCGAGCAGCCGGACCCTCGCCGTCGCGCTGCTCGGCATCGCCGTCGTGGCGACGATCGCGGCTTTCGTGTTCCGTGCGCGCGTGACCTACTACGCCCGTCAGCTCGAATCCGCACTCGGCCAATCGGGGTCGGACTCCTACCTCGGGTACCAGCTCGACCGGATCGACGGCTACGTCTTCTCGGAGCACCAGCGGCGTCATCGCGCCGCGGCGCAGTCCGACGTGAACGAAGCACTCGCCCGTTGGCAGCAGACGGCCGGCGACGTCTCGGTCGAATGGGCGCTGGAACACCGGCCGGCGATCGAGGCATCGGCGAACCTCCAGTCCGGTAATCAGTTGTCGTCGAGCGACTCCCAAGCGTTGGTCGCGCACCGGATCAGCGACGAGACCCCGGAGCTGATCGAATCGCTCATCGCCAGAATGATCAAGGCCCGGCATCTCGGTGACGACGGTGAGTCCTTCCCGCTCCTGCTCGACGAACCCTTCGGAGCCCTCGAACCCCAGGTCCGTCCGGCACTACTCGAAGCGCTGGTCGCGCAGTCGGGCTCACCCCAGGTCATCCTGCTGACCAATTCCGAGGACATCATCTCCTGGGCCCGTCTCGAGGAGCTCACCGGCGTACTCAGCGTCGTCGGCCCGGGCGACGCCACCGAAACGCCGACCGACCCCTCGACGCTGGACATCTCGAGCGAGCCGTAGCCACACCGGCCGCCGCCCCGCCCGAACGGTGAACCGCTCGCCTACGGGGACCCTGCGATGCGAGCACGCTCTGCCCGCGTGCACAGGACCGCCGCCGCATCGGCGGGCTCGCCCGGAATCGACAAATGGGTGTTGCGCCAGGAATGCACCACGTTGGCGGCGAAGCGGTGCCACGTGAGCGGGCCGGTGAAGCTGGCTCGGAAGTCCTGCATCTCGCGACAACCCAAGACCTCGCGTGCGGTCTGGACCCGCTGGGGGAACGGACGTCCGCCAGGATCGTCCTGACGTCGAATGCGCTCGGTCGATCCCCGAGTCCGGATCACACCGAAAGACTGCGGGAAGTCCGATGCCTGGACCGACGAACCGGGCTCGGTCGTGAGCGCGGCGATCCAGGGCTTGGGAAGGATCTTCTCGTGCCCGGGCAGACCACGGCTCCGCAGCCGGAGGTGGGCCGCGAAGGGAAGCGCCAGGCCGAGCTGGTCGAACACGTACACGTCGTTCGGCACCGCATAGCCCACCTTGCCGATTCCATAGGTGATGATGATCGGGGTGGCACCCATCGACCCGCGCGTGGGCAGTTCGGCCCGGTTCTCGTAGACGCGCCCGGGGCGGATCACCGGCGGGGTGAGCACGGCGACCTGGGCCGGGGTGTCCTGCAACGTCACCGTCCGGTGCAGGACGGTGTCCTCGGGGCGGAGGCGCAGCGCGAACGCGCACACGAAGATCCAGACGATGACGGCCGCGACCGCCACCGTGGCCCGGAGGTCACGCAGCCGGGGGCTCGGGACGAACATGACCGGGCACAGGAACCCGAACACCGCGGGGAGCAGCAGCCGGGTGGCGATGTAGCCACCGCCGATGCGAACCTCGTAGAGCGTGCAGAGGACAGCGCCCAGACCGAACGCCGCCGCCACCAGCGCGCGTCGTCGTGCCCGCTCCTTCTGCCCTTCGCCCACGTTGCGAAAGCCGGCCAACAGTGGCCAGTACCCGATCGCCGCCAGGATGACCGCTGGAATCCAGAACCAGTACGCGCCGAGTGAGTCCGACAGGTACCACCAGCCCTGCCCCCACCTGGAGAGTCCGGCGGACTTGGTCAGGGCGGTGTTGGGAACGAGAACCCCGTAATAGCCCATCCGCACGATCTCGCTCGCCACCGGCAGTGCGGCCGCGACCGCCACCAGGCCCAGCCTGCGCCGAAGCGTCGCGCCCCGGTCCCCGAAGACCACCACCAGTAGGAACAGCCCGCAGAACGGTGCCAGATCCGGTCGGACCAGCACGCCGAGGCCGAGCAGCAGCGCGCTCGGGAAGCCCAACGGCGACTCGCGGGTCGTCCATCTCCCCAATGCCCACATCATCGCGCCCAGCCAGGCGAAGCTCAGGCCGTTCTCCAGCCCCATCGCGAGCAGGCGCCAGGTCGCCGGAAGCGCGACGACCACCGCGGCGCCGAGCGGAATCAACAGCTCAGGTCGGCCGCGCCTGTCCTGTGCCGGGTACAGCAGGTGCGAACCCAGGCCGGCGAAGACCACGCCGGCGGCGCCCAGGACGATCCCCCCGACCATCCCGATCCACTCGAGGCGAAACGGCAGGACGAGGTCGGCGACCCAGAGGATCGCGATCCACGCCGGGCTCGTGAACGCCTCGACACGGTGACCGGCGTTGAACACCGGCCCGTTGCCGGCTTCGATCTGATGGATCACCCGGTAGTTGATGAACGCGTCGTCGATGGTGTAGCGGTGCATCCACGCCAGGACCACCAGGACCGCCACCGCCGCACCCAGCAGCAGCCAGGAAAGCCGGCGGGGACGCCACCCATCGTCGATCGATGCGCCATCACCAGACACGGATCCCGGAGTGTACCCCTGTGGGTACGTTCTCCGGGGACCACCCCGGAGAACCCCTTGTGGACCGGGGAGGATTCGAACCTCCGTAGCATGACGCGACTGGTTTACAGCCAGTTCCCTTTGGCCGCTCGGGCACCGATCCGTGGGTGCACGCCAGCGTAGCGAGCACTGCCCGTCGCCTCCGCAGCCGTCGTCGACCCGATGCACGTGCTCGCCGGGACGTACCTTGATCGACCATGCCCAGCTTCGACATCGTCTCCCAGGTCGACCTCCAGGAGGTCCGCAACGCGGTGGACCAGGCCAGCCGAGAAGTCGCCAACCGCTACGACTTCAAGAACACCGGCGCGTCGGTCGAGCTCGCCGATCACACGATCACCCTGCGCGCCGACAGCGAGGACCGGCTGGCCGCGCTCCGGCAGGTGCTCGAGGAGAAGCTCGTCAAGCGGAAGGTGTCACTCAAGGCGGTCGACTACGGCAAGGTCGAGGAGGCCAGCGGCGCAACCGCCCGCCAGGTCGTCAGTTGCAGGCGGGCATCTCCGCCGACAAGGCCAAGGAGCTCAACAAGCACATCAAGGGACTCGGCCTCAAGGGCGTGCAGTCACAGACCCAGGGCGACCAGCTCCGGGTAACCGGCAAGAAGCGCGACGACCTCCAGGACGGCCATCGCCGCGCTGCAAGGAGGCGACTTCGGCATGCCCGTTGCAGTTCGAGAACTTCCGCGACTGACGGCCTCGGTCGGGCTCAGACCAGTGGGCCTCGGCCACGTCAGGCGGGCGACGCGGTCCTCGGTCGGCGGGTGCGACCGGAAGAAGCTCGCGAACTGCACCTTGCGCCCGGTCAACGGGTTGATGATGTAGGCCGTGGCGTGCGCCGGATCGATGTCCATGGGCACCCTGTTGGCGTAGGCCTCGATCTTCTCGAGCGCCCGGGCGAGGGGCTCGCCGGTACCGATCAAGCGGCACCGGAGTGGTCGGCCTCGTACTCGCGGCTGCGGCTCAGCGCCATCTGCAGCATCATCGCAGCGATCGGAGCCAGGATCGCCATGGCGAGGACGCCGATGAGGCCGCCGTTGCGGTCACGGCCGCCGAAGAACATCCCACCCCACATCGCCATCCGGGCGATGAACGTGATGCCCATGGCCACGGCGGCGGCCACCGAGCCGATGAGGATGTCGCGATTGTGGACGTGGCTGATCTCGTGGGCGAGCACCCCGCGCAGCTCGTCCCAGCTCGAGCACCTGGAGGATGCCCTGGGTGACGGCGACCGCGGCGTGGTCGGGGTTGCGGCCGGTGGCGAACGCGTTGGGCTGCATCTCGGGGCTCACGTAGAGCTTGGGCATCGGCATGTTCGCCTTCGCGCGAGAGCTCTCGGACCACCGCGTAGTACTGCGGCATCTCGGCCTCGGTGACCGGCTTGGCCTTCGCCGCCTTGATGGCGAGCTTGTCGCTGAACCAGTACGAACCGCCGACGAAGACGATTCCGATCCCGAGCCCGATCATGGCGCCGCCGGTGCCCCAGAGACCGCCGATGCCGATCATGAGCCCGCCGAGCAGGGCCAGCAGGACGAAGGTCTTGATGTTGTTGCGCATCACGCACTCCTTCGCCGAGTTGCTCAAGTGCGGCGTGGTTCATGAGCAGAAGCCTAACGGGCGCGACGAACAGGCCACATCCGGTCAGGCCGCGCGCAGCCGCCAGGCGGAGCAGCCTACCGATGAAACCCAGATGGCGAAGCCCGAGTTGCGAGGCGAAGCCGCGGCAACCCGAAAGCAATCACATTCAGTCGTAGTAGCCCGAGTGGATGTAGACGCAGGGGACGCCCTCGGTCCGGAGCATCTCGACGTTGCGTTGTCGTCCTCGAACCCGATGACCGGGTCGAAGCCGGCGGCACGCAGCTCCGCCGACGGTGCGGCGCTTGTAGTCGGCAACGACGGGCTCCGGTCGCCGTCCTCACGCATCACGAGCAGGTCCCAGGGAAGTCTCGTGACGGTGCAACCAGTCGACGGTGGCCGGGCGGACGTCAACGCCGGGCGAGCGGTGAGCAGCACCATCTGCATGGTCCGCTCGCATGAGGCGCCGGAGCAGCGCCGCCGTGTCGTGCAGAACAGTTCCTCGCTCACCGCATGGGAAGAACCATCCCAGTCGCGCACCGGGCCGGTCAGGTAGTGCTGGCGGCCGTTGGCGTCGGCCAGCACCCCGTCCAGGTCGAAGATCGCGCATTCCCCGGGTGGCACCGGCGCGTCGCGTCCACGTCCAGTTCCGAGGGGTCTCCACGCTGCCAGTATACGAAGCTCGGCCTGACCTTCCCTGCGGCATCCGGCCGGGTCACTCCGAGCGTCGGCTGCTCCTCGGCGCGCCGTCGGATCTCGTCGACCACGCTCGGGTCGGCGAGCGTCGTGGTGTCGCCGAGGTCTCGTCCCTCGGCGACGTCCCGCAAGAGCCGTCGCATGATCTTGCCGCTGACCGCGTCTTGGGCAGGTCGTCGGTGAACATCACGGTGCGGGGTCGCGAGATCTTGCCGATCTTCTCGGCGACATGGGTTCGGCAGTTCCTCGCCGAGGCTCTCGGCTCGGGTCGATGTCCACCCTTTGCGGTCACGAAGGCGACGATCGACTGGCCGGTCGTCGCGTCGGTGGCCCCGACGACGGCGGCCTCGGCGACGCGGGAGTCGTCGACCAGCGCGGACTCGACCTCGGTGGTCGAGATGCGGTGGCCGGACACGTTCATCACGTCGTCCACCCGGCCGATCACCCAGAGGTAGCCGTCCTCGTCGACCTTGGCGCCGTCGCCGGCGAAGTACCGCCCTGGGAAGCGTCTCCAGTAGGTCTCGAAGTAGCGCTCGGGGTCGCCCCACATGCCGCGCAGCATCGACGGCCAGGGCTCGGTGATGGTGAGGTACCCGCCGCCCTTCTCGACCCGCTCGCCCGCCTCGTCGACCATCTCGACGGCGATTCCCGGGCAGCGGGAACGTCGCGGATCCGGGTTTGGTCGTGGTCACGCCGGGAATGGGTGAGACCATGATCGCCCCGGTCTCGGTCTGCCACCAGGTGTCCACGATCGGGCACCGGCCACCCCCGATGTGGGTGTGGTACCAGATCCAGGCCTCGGGGTTGATCGGCTCGCCCACCGAACCGAGCACCCGCAGCGAGGAGAGGTCGTGGCGGCGGGCTGCTCGGTTCCCCACTTCATGAACGTCCGGATCGCGGTGGGCGCGGTGTAGAGCACGTTCACGCCGTACCGCTCGACGATGTCCCAGAACCGATCCTTGCCCGGGGTGTCCGGCGTGCCCTCGTACATCACCGATGTGGCCCGGTTCGTGAGCGGCCCGTAGACGATGTAGCTGTGCCCCGTCACCCAGCCGACGTCGGCGGCACACCAGTAGACGTCGCCCCGGTCGGACGTCGAAGACGTAGCGGTGGGTGAACGCGACCTGGGTCAGGTAGCCACCGGTGGTGTGCATGACCCCCTTGGGCTTTGCCGTGGTGCCCGACGTGTAGAGCAGGTAGAGCAGATCCTCGGCGGCCATCTCCTCACAGGGGCAGTCCGCGGACGCCTCGGAGATCAGCTCGTGGTACCAGTGGTCGCGACCCGGCGTCATGGCGATCTCGGTGTCGTCCCCCGACGCGCCGGTGCGCTGGACGACCACGACGTCGCTCGACCGTGGTCGTGTTGGCCACCGCGACGTCTGCGGCCGGTTTCAACAAGGCCGCCTTGCCCCGACGCCAGCCACCGTCCGCGGTGACGAGGACCTTGCAGTCCGAGTCGTTGATGCGGTCGGCCAGCGCGTCGGCCGAGAAACCCCCGAAGACCACCGAGTGCACCGCACCGATCCGCGCACACGCCAACATCGTGACCGGCAACTCGGGGATCATCGGCAGGTAGACCGCGACCCGATCGCCGCGTGTCACGCCCAGGCTCTTGAGCACGTTGGCGAACCTGGCGACCTCGTCGCGCAGGGCCGCATAGGTGATCGTCCGGGTGTCGCCCGGCTCGCCTTCCCAGTGGTAGGCGACCTGGTCGCCGTGACCGGCCTCGACATGGCGGTCGAGGCAGTTCTCGGCGACGTTCAAGGTGCCGTCCGCGAACCACCGGCGTCGGGCAACTCCCAGTCGAGCGTCTCGGTGAACGGTTTGCGCCAGGTGAGCAGCGAACGGGCCTGGTCGGCCCAGAACTCCGGACCGCCGGCGGCGGCCTGCTCGTCGATGCCGTCCGCGATCCACAGCGACCGCTCCCGGGCAGCGTCCGGCGGTGGAAAGGTCCGGTCCTCTTCGAGATAGTCCTCGATCGTGGCTCGCCCGTCACTCATGTTCGTTGCCCCTTCAGCTCGTCGACGGTTGCGCGTCAACCTCAGTGCGCGCCTTCCACCCGGGTGCGGTCGGCCCTCAGAGCGAGGCACGGATGCCAAGCGTGGCGCCGATGGAGACGATGGCGACGACGGCCCCGATCACGAGGAACCGCCGCAGGGTGCGCACCGAACACGTCGGCCACGTGCAACGCGCCCAGGCCAGGGCCGACGCGACCACGGCGAGCTTGAGGGCGAACACGACGACCGCGACGACCTGGCGGACACCGTCGTTCGCGATGTCCCACGGCACCGAGCCGCCACCGGCGAATGCGGCCACCAACCAGGCGGCCGACACGATCAGCAGAGCCTGATCGACCACCGCGGCCACCATCCCGATCGAGCCACCCCGGCCCGTGGCGCTGGTCGATGCGACCGAGACGCCGACCAGGTGCAGGGCGACACACCGCCACGGCCGCGGCCATCGGCTGCACCCAGAGCGTGGGCAGACCCCAGCCGGCGACACCGAAGACGCGAACCGGCCGCCTGTGCGGTGACCACTCCGCTCACGCGCGCCGTTCCCCACTGTGCGACGACCACCCCGGCGCACAGTCCCACCAGCGCCGCCAGGCCGATGCGCGTGACCACCACGACGGTCCGGTCGGCTTTCCGGCGACGGGCGATTCCCAGACCGTGAGCGCTTCGAACGCGAGCACCACCGGCAATGCGTACGAGCCCCAGACCCGGTTGGGCGATCACCAGGCCGGTGGAAACGGGGATGACGGCGCACGCGGCGAGCACCAGCCCGAAGCGGAGCGATTGCACGGCGGTGGCGCTCAGGTCGTCGTCGCCGGCCGCGCGACGTTGCGCGTCGACGATGACTTCGACCAGGGGACGCACCAGCCGGGCCCCTTCGGGCCATCGTCGGCCTGCAGCCCGGGGAATCAGCACGCTGCGCTCCAACCAGGTCAGCAGGGTTGCCGCGATCGGCAGCGTGGCCAGGAGCACGACCAGACCGAAGGTGGTGCGCTGCCAGTACGAGGGATGCACCACCGCAGATCACGGGCTCGCGGCACCTCGTCGGGCCAGCGCAACGCGACGCGCCAGGTCGACGCAGGCATCGCGAGAACTCCGCGGGATCCCGCGCGATCGGCGAGCACGATCACGGCGCAGGGGGTGGAACCTGCGCGCGCACAGGAGCGGGATCGACACCGGAGCGGCGGTCGACGACCACCACATCGGCCAGCTCGGGGCGTTCGGCGATGGAAACACCGAGTCGACGCAGGCGCCGACCCGCCGAGGTCGCCAGATGGGCCGCGACGAGCTCCGCGGTCGGCCGCGTCGCGGACACCACAGTCGCAACGAGCGGCTCCGTGCCCATGCGGTGCAGACGTCGCCACGCCGACGGCAGCCGATCGCGGCGGGTCAACTCGGTGTCCGGGATGCACGAGGCGCAGACGACGCCCGTGCACCCGCGAAGCTCACGGCGAAGCCCACCACGAGGCAGATCATCACCGCCAGATACCGGCGCGACCTCGGTGTTCATGGCTCAGCGGGTCCTCCCGCACCGATCGCGCGGGATGGAGCATCGGGTTACTTGCCGGCGGCGATCAGCCGTGGCAGTGCGTGATCGGTGAGGTTCGTGACCGGACCGGGCACGACGCCCAGTCCGATGACGAGCACGAACGCAAGCCCGAGCGCCAGACCGGCGCGGGCCGGCACCGCAATGCGTGGCCGCTCGGCAACGTCGGCAGCGGGCTCGGCCGAATACATCCTCACGACGATCTTGAGGTAGAGGTAGGCGGCGATCACCGCCGTGACCATGGCGACGAGTGCCAGCGGCCACGATCCGGCCTCCGACCGAGGCCATGATCACCTCGAACTTCGCCACGAAACCGACGGTCATCGGCACGCCGGCCTGGGCCAGGAGGAACACCGTCAACAGAAACGCCAGTGCCGGTTCCCGCCGGGCGATCGCCCGTGTAGTCCTGCAGTGCGTGGTGCCCGTCGCCGCTTGCGACCCAGCACGTAGATCACCCCGAAGCTGCCCAGCACCATGAAGCTGTAGGCCATCAGGTAGAACATCGCCGCCGACACGCCTCTGGGGGCTCGCCTGCTTCGAGTGCCACCAGCATGAAACCGGCGTGGTTGATCGACGAGTAGGCCAGCAGTCGCTTCACGTCCGTCTGGACGAGGGCCACGACGGATCCGACCACGAGGGTGAGAATCGCGATGACGTAGATCACCGGCTGCCAGTCGACGTCGGTAGTTCACGAACGCGTGATGAACACCCGGAGGAACCCGACGAACCCACCGACCTTCACCGCGGAGGCCATGAAGCCCGTCACCGGCGTCGGCGCCCCCTGGTACACGTCGGGAGTCCAGCTGTGGAACGGCACGGCGGCGACCTTGAACCCGAAGCCCACCAGCAGCAGCATCAGCCCGCCGATCAGCAGCAGGTCGTTGGTGAACATGTTGGCGGCCAGATAGTTGGCGATCGAGGCCAGCTTGGTCGACCCCGTGGCGCCGTAGATCAGGGCGATGCCGTAGAGGAAGAACGCGGACGACGAGCCCCCGAGGATGAAGTACTTGAGCGCCGCCTCACTCGAGCGGGCCCGACGGATGTGGATGCCGGCCAGCACGTAGACCGCGATCGACATGATCTCGAGGCCGAGGAACATCACGATCAGGTCGTTGGCCGCGCCCATGATGACCGCACCGGATGCCGAGAGCAGAGCAGCACGTAGGCCTCGACCCGACCAGGTCCTCGCGGACGAGATACCCGTCGACGAACAGGACGGAGAGGAACGGGCGGCACTGACGATGAACATGGTGAACAGCGAGAATCCGTCGATGCCGACCATGCCCGCGACGGTCACGAACGCGCCGTGGTCCTGGACCTTGTGCCACTGCGGGATGGCCGACAGCCCCGCGGCCAACGCCACGGCGGCGGTGAACGGCCCGTAGAAGCGCCGGGACCGAGGGCCCCGCAGCAACGAGCCCGCCGACGAGCAACACGATCGCCCCGCCGACGAGGACCACCAGCGGGGCCAGCGCCGCCCAGACACGTCGGCAGGATCTGAGTTTCTGGACGGGCGGTTCCGCGCCGCAGGGCAGCAGACTCACTTGCGGGCCTCCCCGTTCGAGCGCGGTATCGCCCTTGGCCGGCCGCCGGGTTGATCCGGATGGTGTTCGTCGTCGACGACCCCTTCCGGGCCACCTGGACATGGGTGACGAGTCGGTTGACACTGGGTTCGATGCGGTCCAGGACCGGACGGGGGTACAGGCCGATGAACACGATGAGATCGCGAGCAGCGGCGCCAGCACGCCCTCTCGCACCACTTGCAGATCGCGGATGTCGACGTTCTCCTCGTCGGGGTGCCGTGGAAGGCCCGCTGGAACGCCCAGAGCAGGTAGACGGCCGCCAGGATCACGCCGATCGCCGCGACGACGACCCACCAGCGGCGGGTCGGGAAGGAGCCGACGAGGATCAGGAACTCGCCGACGAACCCGTTCAGGCCGGGCAGCCCGATCGAGGCCAGACGTGACGAAGATGAACACGCGGCCAGCACCGGCGCGCTCTTCTGGATGCCGCGGAGCTTGGAGAACACACGGGTGTGGCGCCGCGTCTGGATGAACCCACGAGCAGGAACAGCGCCGGCGATGAGAGATGCCGTGGTTGATCATCTGCAGCACCGCGCCGGTGATGGAGATCCCGGTGATCGCGAAGAGCCCCAGCGACGATGAAACCCGAGGTGCGCGACCGACGAGTAGGCGATGACCCGCTTCAGGTCCTTCTGCATCGTCGCCGTCGATCGCGCCGTAGAGGATGCCGATCACGCCGAGCGTGACCAGGAACGGCCCGAAGTACGCCGCCGCCGCCGGGAACAGGTACAGCCCGAAGCGCAGCAATCCGTACGTGCCGAGCTTGAGCATGACGCCGGCCACCATCGACCGAGCCGGCCGTCGGCGCCTGGGTGTAGGCGTCGGGCAGCCAGGTGTGCAGCGGGAACAGCGGCACCTTCACCGCGAACGCCATCGCGAATCCCGAGGAACAACCACCGCTCGGTGGATTGCGCGAGCGACTGGGAGTTGGCGATCTGCACCAGGTCGAAGGTGACCTGCCCGCCGTGGTGCTGCGCGTTAAGCACCACGAGCACGATCATCGCCACGAGCATGAACGCCGAGCCGAACATCGTGTACAGGAAGAACTTCGTCGCGGCGTACTTGCGGTCGGCGTACGCCCCAACCGACGATCAGGAAGTACATCGGCACCAGCACGAGCTCGAACATCACGAAGAACAGGAAGAGGTCGAGCGAGACGAACGTCCCAGGCACCCGAACTCGAGCAACAGCAACCACCCGATGAACGCCTTCGGATCATGGTGCGCCGGCGCGCCGAGCATCGCCGATCGGCACCAGCAGGCCGGTCAGCGACGACCAGCCAGAGCGAGATCCCGTCCACGCCGAGGTGCCAGGAGATCCCCCACTGCTTCAACCACACGACCCGGTCGATGAACTGGAAGCCCTCGGCATGGTCGAGGCCGTCGGACCGCCGGTCGTGGCGAGGTGCGGGTGGATCTGGAACTTGATGACCAGGTAGACGGTAGCGCCAGGGTGCCCGCCGCGAAGAACAGGCCGACGGCCTTTGCGAGGCCCGGCCGCACGGCCGTGGGATGAGCGCCACTGCGCCGGCGCCGATCGCCGGCAGCGACGACCAGCGCGGTGAGCAGCGGGAAGTTCAGATCTTTGGGTGGCGATACAGCATTCTCAGAACGAAGCCCGGTAGACGACGAAAGCAAGCAGACAGGCAGCGCCGGCGGCGAGGCCGAGCGCGTAGCGGCGGACGTAACCGGTCTGGACCAGACGCACGCGCGCCCTTGCGGCGACGAAGCCCGCCCGGCCGGTTCCCGTGACGCCCCATCCAGGCCAGCCGTTCGAACTGGAACGCGAGCCAGTCGCCCGCACGGCGGACGGGACCGCCCATGAAGGCCGAGATGGCGATGTCGTAGTACCACGACCTGGTAGGATCTCCGGTTCGAGCCGCCTGCTCCTCGCGGGTGGTGGTGTGCCGTTGGTAGTAGATCCAGGCCGAGCGCGATGCCGCCGAGGGCGAACACGATCGGACGCGATCTCCAGGCCCATTCGAGCGAGCCCGGGATGCTCCAGGTCGATTCGCCGACGTAGCACCTGACGGTTCGAGCCAGTGGTTCGAGCATCGTGGAAGACGTTCCCGAAGGGCAGGTTCAGAACGCCCAGTCCGGATGCCCCCACGGCAGCACGATCAGCGGGATCGGTCATCACCCAGGGCGACTCGGGCGGTCTCACCGGCGCCCCGTGCTCGACGGGGTGCGGGGCACCGGGACCGACCGGCAGGGATTGCCCTCGGCGTCCTCGGTGGCGTGCTCGGGCTGTCGCGGGGTCGTCCCCTCGGGGCCGGCCTCGGTCCAGCGGCTGCTTGCCGAAGAAGGTGAGCACGACTTCCCGGGTCATGTAGTAGGCGGTGAGGATCGCCGTCACCAGCCCGATGAACCACAGGACCGGGCTCTTGTGCCATGCGAACCCCAGGATCTCGCCTTTCGACCAGAAACCCGAGAACGGCGGGACCCCGGCGATGGCCAGCCAGGCGATGATGAACGTGACCGAGGTGATCGGGAAGAACTTCCGCAGCTTGCCGTACCAGTTCATGTCCTGCTCGTTGTTCATGCCGTGGATCACCGAGCCGGCCCCGAGGAACAGCAGTCGCCTTGAAGAACGCGTGGGTGATCATGTGGAAGATCGCAGCGACATAGGCGCCCGAGCCGACCGCGAGCACCATGTAGCCGAGTTGGGAGACCGTCGAGTACGCGAGCACCTTCTTGATGTCGTGTCTGCGCGATCGCGATGGTCGCGGCGAAGAACGCGGTCAGCCGCGCCGACGATGGCGATAGCATGGCGACCCACGGGTCTCGCCGCGGCCGATCAACGGGTTCATGCGCACCAGCAGGTAGACGCCGGCGGTCACCATCGTGGCGGCGTGCATCAGCGCCGAGACCGGCGTCGGGCCCGCCATGGCGTCGGGAAGCCAGAGATACAGCGGCAGCTGGGCGGACTTTCCGCATGCGCCGATGAACAGTGAACCCCACGATCGCCGAGATCGTGGTCTGTCGCCACGGTGCGAGTGATGAGCGAACATCTGCGTGTAGTTGAGGGTTCCGAAGGCGAGGAACACGAAGAACATCGCGACCATGAAGCCCCAGTCACCGATCGCGGTTCACGATGAACGCCTTCTTGGCCGCCGACGAGTTGGCGGCGTCCTGGAACCAGAACCCGATGAGGAAGTACGAAGCGGCACCGACACCTTCCCAACCCAGGAAGGTCACCAACAGGCTCGACCCGGTCACCAGGATCGAGCATCGAGGCGGCGAAGAACTACAGGTAGATGAAGAACTTGGAGAAGTCCGGGTCGCCCTTCATGTAGCCGATCGAATAGATGAAGATCGCGCAACCCGACGAACGTGACGAACAGGCACATGGTCACCGAGAGCGGGTCGACCAGGAACGCGATGTCGACGTGAAAGCGGCCTGCGCCGATCCAGGTGAACAGATGTTGGGTGTAGGACCGTTGGTTCCCGTCCATGCTGCGCAGGCCCACCCAGGTGCACACCGCCGCCACGAACGCGCCGAGCATGCCGACCACGGCGAGCCAGCCGGCAACGGGTTCTCCGAGTCGACGCCCGAAGGCGATCAACAGGACGAACGCCGCGATCGGACACGCCGGCACCAACCAGATCGCATGCGACGAGCGCAGGGATCTGCGCCGCCTGGTCGGCCACCGCTCAGAGCGGTAGTGAGTATGCACCAGATGTTCCTCCGCTCAGCCCTTGAGTAGGTCGAGGTCGTCGGCCGTTGCTTCTGGTCGTCGGCGCATGATCGAGACGATGATGCCCAACCCCACCACCACTTCGGCTGCTGCCACGACCAGGACGAAGAAGACGCTCACCTGGCCGCCGATGTCGTCGAGCTCGCGGGCGAACGTGACGAACGTGAGGTTGGCCGCATTCAACATCAGCTCGATGCACATGAACATCATGATCGGATTCCGGCGGAGCAGCAGGCCACCGATGCCGATCGTGAAGAGGATGGCACTGAGTCCCAGGTAGGCACCGGCGCCAACGGTTGCAAGGATCATCGGCTCGGCTCCTCGACCGCGTCGTCCATGTCGGTTGGCGCATCGGCTTCGTGGTGCAAACCTTCCGTGAGGTCGACCACCGGCTCCTCGGTCGTCGATCAGCTCCGTCGGACAGCGGACCCGTCGGGCCAGCGCCACCGACCCGACCACGCCGATCACCAGCAGCAGCGAGGTGATCTCGAAGGCGAAGAGGTAGTCGGTGAACAACAACTTGAGATGTCGTAGACGTTCTGCGGCCGGCCCGGTCTGCTTCCCGTGCCGAGGACCTGCCCCCGGTGATCTTGCCGGTGATCACGATGAACAGCAGTCCGGCGCCGACCAGGAACGCCACGGCCAGACCGACCCAACGTTGGACCACGAGCGGGTCGGTTCGCAGGTCCTCGACGCGGTCCACGCCGAGCAGCATGATCACGAACAGGAACAGCACCACGACCGCGCCGGCGTAGACGATGACCTGCACGGCGGCCAGGAAGTTGGCGTCGAGCGTGAGGAAGAGCACCGCGACGCCGAACAGGGTCGCGACCAGGCTCATCGCCGACATAGACGGTGTTGCGGGTGCGACCGACGCCGAGCGCTCCGGCCAGGACGAACAGCGCGCCGACGGCGAAGACGACGGTGTCCATCAGGCTTCACCGTCCTTCGTCGGTCGTGCGCCAGGGCCGGGGTTCGCGCTGCACGTTGGCGAAGATCTTCTTGGCCTGTCCGGGTCGACGTCGGTGTCGATGAACCAGGCTCGGTCGCCGGGTCGTCCTTGGCGTCCTGGTGGCTTCGGGTGCTCGCAGCCCGTAGCCGCGCTCGCCCCGCCAGGCGACCTTTCCGACGTAGTCCGCGTCGACCTCCCGCGGCAGTGGCTCGCATCCAGGCAGAGGTCCACTCGTCCTCACCGTCGCGCCAGTCCTCCCAGGGGAGCTGCTGAGGCTTCCCGGTCTCCTCGTCGACGAGCAGTTCGTCGCGGGTGTAGATCGCATCCGACCGGTTCGTGAACGAGAACTCGAAGAGCTTGGATTCGGTGATCGCCTCGGTCGGACAGGCTTCCACGCACATGTCGCAGTGGATGCACCGCAGGTAGTTGATCTCGTAGATGAACCCGAAGCGTTCGCCCGGGAGCTCTTGGGCTCGGCCGGATCGTTGTCCTGCGCCGCGCACGTAGATGCAGCGGGCCGGGCACACGCCGGCACACAGCTCGCATCCGATGCACTTCTCCATGCCGTCCTCGTACCGGTTCAGCACGTGGCGACCGTGGATCCGGATCGGCTTGGGGCGCTTCTCCTCGGGGTAGGACGTGGTCACGCGTTGGTGGCGGCCCTGCTGGGCGAACGAAACGAGGAAACCCTTCAGATAACCCATGTGCCACCACCCTCGTGCATGCGGCCGTGTCGACTCATTCGAACACCTCGGCCATCGCCATATTGGTCCGCGCGCCCGACCCGCATGGCGGCGGCGATCAGCCCGGACGTGGCGATCAGCGCCACGAGTGCGATCGGCACCACGATGAAAGGCGACCAGTCCCGATCCTCGGCGATGCGCACCGCGGCGAGCAGCAGCAACCAGCCCAGCGCCAGGGGGATCAGCAACTTCCAACCCAGGTCCATGAGCTGGTCGTAGCGCAGTCGAGGCAGCGTCCCCCGGATCCACACCAGGACCCACAACAACACGATCATCTTGCCGAAGAACCAGACCAGACCCCAGATCCACGCCGGGCCGGGCGGATACCAGCCGTTCGGTCCGCCCAGGAACAGCGTGGTCACGATCGCCGCGAGCGTGATCGCGTTCATGAATTCGGCGAGGTAGAAGATCGCGAACCGGAACGACGAGTACTCGGTGTTGAACCCACCGGTGAGCTCCTGTTCGGCTTCGATGATGTCGAACGGCGGGCGGGAGTGCTCGGCCAACGAGGCGACGAAGAAGACCACGAACGGCACCAGGCCGGTCACCCAGAGATTCCACGACCAGGTGTACTGCTCGGACACGATGCCCGAGGTCGTCAACTTCCCGGTGACGAGGAACACCGACGCCAGCGACAGCCCCAGCGCAGCCTCGTAGGAGACCATCTGGGCGCGAGCACGAACGGACGAGAGCAGCGGATACTTCGAACCCGAGGCCCAACCGGCCAACAGCACCCCGTACACGGCGATGGAGCTCATGGCCAACACGAAGAGCATGCCGATCGGGGGATCCGCGAGTTGCAGGCGGGTCGTGTGCCCGAAGATGTGCACGATGCCGTCGGTGCCCGGCGCGAAGTTGCCGCTCAGGGGGATCACCGCGAAGGTCAGGAACGCCGGCAGCATCACCAGGTACGGAGCGAGGCGGAACATGATCCGGTCGGCCCGGTTGGGGATCATGTCCTCCTTGATCATCAGCTTGACGCCGTCGGCGAGCGACTGGAGGAGCCCGAAGGGACCGGCCCGGTTGGGACCGATCCGGTTCTGCAGGTCACTGATGACCTTTCGTTCGAACCAGATCATCATCATCACGCCGACGAGCAGCAGGACGAAGGTGATGATCGTCTTGACGATGACGAACAACAGGACGACGAAACCGACGTGGCCGCTGTCGAAGAGGGGGTCGTTGGCCAGGATCACGAGACCGTCTCCACGTGCACGTCGGTGACCGGTCGATCGGGTTCGATCAGCGACGTGGCGCCGACACCGGTGGCGTCGTGCACCATCGCGACGACCCCACGCGGCACGCCTTCGTCTGCCACGGCGGTGACCACGAGCTGCCCGCGTGCCCCACTCACCTTCACCTCGACACCACTGGCGACCCCGAGCCGTGCCAACTCGGCCGGATGCAACCGGGCCGGGACCGCGCCGGGGGCCACGGCCAACGGCGCCAGGTGCGGCGCCTGCTGCACGATCGTCCCCTGGTCGTACATCTTGCGCGAAACCACCAGCCGCAGTGCGTACGCGTCGGGTTTGGGCATCTCGAGGACCGGCGCATCCGGGAGCCCGACCGGCTCCGGCTCGGTGAGCTGCGGCGGGTTCTTCGTGGGCTCGGCATCGGCCGCGTCGTCCTCCGCGGCGTCCTCGCCATCATCTGCGGCGTCCTCGCCGCCATCTGCGGCATCCTCGCCGCCATCTGCGGCATCCTTGCTGCCATCGGCTTCGGGTGCGGCCGGCCGCGGGAGGACGATCCCGTCGGGTCGCGCATCGAGCGCTTCCTCGGTGAGGCCAGCATGGGACGGGGCGGTCCGGGAGATCTCGGCGCGGATGTCCTCGAGCGATTCGAACCCCAGATCGGCATCGAGCGCAAAGCCCAACTCGGCGGCGATCACCCAGTCGGGGTGGGCGAATCCGGGTGCGGTGACCGCCCGGGCGACCCGCGAGACCCGGCCCTCGATGTTGGTCGTGGTGCCGTCCTCGGCGCCGAACCCGGACGCGGGGAGCACGATGTGCGCACGCTCGTTGGAGTCGTTCGGGAAGATGTCGACCGAGATGACGCAATCCGCGCGTTCCAGCGCCCGCTCCGCCAGCGCCCGGTCGGGGAAGTCACCGAGCGGATCGGCGCCCAACAGGATCAGCGTGGTGATCTTCCCCTCCGCGGCGGCTTCGAGGATGCCACGGGCATCCAGACCGGGCGTCGAGGGCAACTCGTTCGCGGCGATCCCCCACCCGGCCGCCACCGCCGACCGAGCTTCGAGGTCGACCCGCCCCGGGAGCAATCCCGGTGCGAGGCCCATGTCGAATGCGCCGTTCACGTTGGCTCGTCGCGAGGTGGTCAGGAACGTGGCTTCCGGCCTGGCGGCAAGCACCCGGTGCGCCACCAGGGCGGCGATGTCGGGGGATTCGGCGAGCGACGGGCGACCCAGCACGACCCGCACTGGAGTGGCACGCTCGGCGCTCAGCAGATCCTGGGCGGCGGCGAATGTTGCCGCGTCGATCCCGTCGGGTGCGGCACCGCCGGTGAGCAGTGCGTCGACGACCGTCGGGGCGGTGCCCGGTCGTACCCGGACGGATGCGTCGGCCACCGGCGTCAGGCCGGTGTCGGTGGAAGCGATCTCGACGATGTGCGCGCCGTCCCAGACCTTGGCGTGACGGAGCCGCAGGTACAGCACGCCGAGTTCTTCCTTGACGTCGTTGGCGAACACCAGGATCGTGCCCCCGGGCGTGCAGGTCTCGGCGATCGTGGCCCGCGGCAGTCCGAGGACGTGCCGCGGATCGAGGCCGTCGTCGAGCTGCGCATCGACGTTGTCGGTTCCCAGCACACCCTTGGCGAGTTTGGCCCAGGCGAACTGTGCTTCGTTGGTCAGATTCGCACCACCCAGAATCCCGATCCCACCGGGACCGGACGTGTCCAGGGACGAGCGAATCGCCTTGGCCGCCTTGGCCAGCGCGACGTTCCACCGCACCGGCGCGGGGGCCTCCTCCCGGTCGTCGCGGCTGGACGGCTGGGTCAGGCGGTCGCCCCGTTCGAACGCCTCGAACCCGAATCGACCCTTGTCGCACAGCCACGACCAGTTGACCGGCTCGGAGTCGACCCCGTTGAAGCGCAGCAGTTCGTCGCGGGAGACGTCGATGACGATGCGACATCCCACCGAACACCCGGTGCAGGTGGACTCGACCTGTTGCAGGTCCCAGGGGCGCGCCTTGAACCGGTACGGCGTGGAGGTGAGCGCTCCCACCGGACAGATCTGCACCGTGTTGCCCGAGAAGTACGACGCGAAGGGGTGGTCGGGGAAGGTGTTGACCTCGGTGTCGTTGCCCCGGTTCTGGAAGTGGATCAGCGGGTCGCCCGCGACTTCGGAGGCAAAGCGGGTGCACCGGTCACACAGGATGCAGCGTTCCCGGTCCAGGAGCACCAGTTCCGACACGTCGATCGGCTTTTCCTTGTGGCGCTTCTCCTCCACGTACCGGCTCTCGCCGGGACCGTGCGACATGGTCTGATCCTGCAGGGGACACTCACCACCCTTGTCACAGACCGGACAGTCCAGCGGGTGGTTGATCAGGAGGAACTCGAGGACGCCCTCCTGGGCCTTGACGACCGTGGGGGACCGGGTCTCCACGGTCATCCCGTCGGAACACTCGATCATGCAGGACGGCTGGAGCGCGGGTCCCCGACCGGTGTCGATCTCGACCAGACACATCCGGCACATCCCCACCGAGTTCATCCGGTTGTGCCAGCAGAACCGGGGGATGTAGACGTCGTTGCGTTCGGCCGCGGCGATCACCAGCTCGCCCTTGCGCGCCGCGATCTGCCGTCCGTCGACGGTGACGGCCACCTCGGTCACGGTCTCTTCGACATCGGTCACGATGCGTCACCTCCCGTCGGCGCGGTGACGTACGCGGCGCCCTTCATCTCGACGCTCACGTCGAACGACGTGCCCAGGTAGTGCTCGAACTCCTCGGGGTAGCGCCGCACCACGCTGGCCACCGACGGCGGTGCGGACGGACCAAGCGGACAGATCGTCGTCTGCTTCGGGGGCCAGGTCAGGCCCGGCGAGATGTTGTCGCACACGTCCAGCAGCAGATCGATGTCCTCGGTCCGACCCTGGCCTTCGATGATCCGGTCCAGGATGTGCTCCATCCAGGTGGTTCCTTCCCGGCACGGCGTGCACTTTCCGCACGACTCGGCCGCGAAGAAGCGCACGAGGCTGCGTGACGCCTTGACCAGGTCGGTGGTCTCGTCCATCACCACGATCGCTCCCGAACCGAGCATCGACCCGGCGTCACCGACGGCCTTGGTCTCCAAGGGAAGATCGAGATGTTCTTCGAAGAACCAGGGAGACGATGCGCCGCCGGGGATGAACGCCTTGAGCGCGCGATCCTCACGGATCCCACCGGAGTGACCGTAGATCAGGTCACGGAAGGTGGTGACGCCGAATTCGACTTCGTGGACCCCCGGATTCTTCACGTGCCCGGACACCGCGAAGAGCCTGGTCCCCCGGCTGGTTTCCGCACCGAGCGCGTGGAATTCCTCCGCGCCGTGGGTCAAGATCCACGAGAGGTTCGACAGGGTCTCGACGTTGTTGACCACGGTCGGCTGGAGGTACAGGCCCTTGGCGGCCGGGAAGTACGGCGGCTTGAGCCGCGGCATCCCACGGTTGCCTTCCAGGCTCTCGATCAGCGCGGTCTCCTCACCCACGATGTAGGCGCCGGCCCCCCAGTGCAACACGATGTCGACGGAGTAGTCGGTACCCAGGATGTTCTTTCCCACGTATCCCTTCGCGTACGCCTCGTTCAGCGCGTTCCCGAGCCGCTCGTGCGCCAGGGCCATCTCGCCGCGGCAGTACAGGAACGCCTGCGCGCAGCCGATCGCGTAGCAGGCGATGAGGATGCCTTCGATCAGCTGATGCGGGTCCCGCTCCATGAGGATCCGGTCCTTGTAGGTACCCGGTTCGGATTCGTCACCGTTCACCACGAGGTAGCGCGGCCACACGTCGGGCGGGCAGAAGCCCCACTTGACGCCGGCGGGGAAGCCCGCACCGCCCCGACCCAGCAGCGAGGCGTCCTTCACCTGCTGGGAGACATCGGCGGGCGCCATCTCCAACGCGGCGCGCAGACCCGCATATCCACCGGTGGCCTCATAGCGTTCGATCTCGTGCGCGTCGTCGTACTGAGCGAGCCGCCCGGTGACGATCTGTGGGATCCCTTCGGTCACGACTCGTCACCCCCTGACGATGCCGCGGCCGCTTCCCGGTGCCGCTTGATCCACACCGGCTCACCCGAACCCTCGACCAGCGCGGGCCCACAGGCCTTGTCGGCGGGAATGTGCTGGCGGTCCGGGCGCCGGGCGAGCGTTCCGTGCGGTGGAATCTCGGCGTCCAACGCCCCGGCCCGGAGCTGGGAGACGAGCTGATCGAAGTCGTCGTCTGTCACCCGGTACCGGTAGCGGTAGTTCACCTGCAGACACGGCGCCTCGGTGCAGGCCGCCTGACACTCGGCACGCTCCAGGGTGATGGTTCCGTCGCCGGTCGTGGAACCGGCCTTGATGCCCAGCGAGTCCTCCGCATGGCCGATGAGGTCCTCGGCGCCCATGACCGTGCAGGAAATTCCCTGACAGATGTTCACCAGATACCGACCGACCGGCTCCCGTTTGAACATCTCGTAGAAGCTGCACACCCCGAGCACCTCGGCCGGGGTCACCCCGACGAGCTCCGCGATGTGCACCATCGCCTCGTCGGTGACCCAACCGTCCTGTTCCTGGGCCAGGTGCAGCAACGGGATGAGCGCGGACTTCGGGCGCGGGTAGTGCCCGATGATCTCGGTCGCGAGTTCGGTGTTCTCGGCAGTCAGGCGTGGCACGGGACTTCCAAGGAATCGCAATCGGCCCACACGAGGCAAAACGAGCGCACGCCGGTCACCGGTCCACCTCGCCCAGAACCGGGTCGATCGAAGAGATCACGGCCACGGCATCGGCGATCGTGCCCTGGTGCATCATGTGGGGCAGACACTGCAGATGGATGAAGCTCGGCGGCCGCCACCGCATCCGCCAGGGTTTGCCACTTCCGTCCGAGACCATGTAGCAGCCCACTTCGCCGCGGGGTGATTCGACCGCGGCGTACGCCTCGCCGGCGGGGACCTTGATGCCCTCGGTGAACAGCTTGAAGTGGTGGATGAGCGCTTCCATCGACTCGTCGATCCGGGCCCGGGGCGGTGGGGTGATCTTCTTGTCCTGGACGCGGTAGTCACCTTTGGGCATGCGGTGGATGACCTGGCGCAGGATGCGGATCGACTCGCGCATCTCGTTCAGGCGGACCGCGTACCGGTCGAAGCAGTCGCCGTACTGTCCGACCACCACATCGAAATCGACCTCGTCGTACGCGAGATACGGCATGTGCTTGCGCAGGTCCCAGGCGAAGCCCGTGGCCCGCAGGATCGGCCCGGTCGCGCCCAGCGCGAGAGCCTCCTCGGTGGAGATGACCCCGACACCCTGGAGGCGTTCCTGCCAGATCGGCTGATTGGTGAGCAGCACGTCGTATTCCTCCAGACGGCGCTCGATCTCGTCCAGGATCCCGGTGAGCGCCTTGGACCACCCGTCGGGCAGGTCGGCCGCGGTGCCCCCGACCCGGATGAAGTTGTGGTTCATCCGTACGCCGGTGACCATCTCGAGGAATCGCAGGAGCACTTCCCGGTCGCGGAAGCCGTACAACATCATGGACACCGCGGCGAGGTCCATGCCGTTGGTGCCGAGGAACGTGGCGTGGCTCGCCAGCCGGTTCACCTCGGACAACAGCATGCGGATCCACATGGCCCGCTCGGGCAGCTCCACGTCGAGCAGGCGTTCGGCGGCCAGGCAGTAGGTCAGCTCGTTGAACAACGGCGACAGGTAGTCCATGCGGGTCACGTTCGTGGCGCCCTGGGCGTAGGTGAGCTCCTCGCCGGTCTTCTCCATGCCGGTGTGCAGGTAGCCCATCGACGGGCTTGACCCGCAGCGCCCGCTCACCTTCGAGCTCGACCATCACCCGCAGGACGCCGTGGGTGGAGGGGTGCTGCGGGCCGATGTTCAGCACCGTGGTGTCGCCTTCGGCAGGCGCCCGGTCGGCCAGGACCGCAGCATCGGATTCGGACAGGCGCATCACCGCGCCTGCTTCGCGCAGCGCCTCGATCCCGGTCACCAGGTCACGGGACTGCAGTTCCTGGGTTCCCTCGTCGGTGATCTCGGGTGCGCTCATCGCCTCGGCGCTCCCTTGAACTGCACGGGAATGCGGCCCACCGAGTAGTCCTTGCGCAACGGGTGGCCCTCCCAATCCTCGGGCATGAGGATGCGGGTCATGTCGGGGTGGTCCTGGAAGTTGATCCCGTACATGTCGAACGTCTCCCGTTCCATCGCCTCGGTGCCCGGATGGAGCCGGAACAACGAAGGACAGCTCGGATCGTCGGCGGGAACCTGGACGCGCAGGCGGATCAGTCGGCGCTGTGAGTGGTTGATCAGGGTCACCACGACTTCGTACCGCTCCGCGGTCACCGAGTCGGGCAGCCCACGGTCGGCTTCGTAGCCGAGGTAGTCGACCCCGCACGAGTCGAGACACTGGCAGTAGCCGTCGTCGCCGAGCGCCTTGACGACCTCACGCAGGCGGTCACGGGAGACGTGCAGGACATCCTGGCTGTGGCTGATCGTCAGCGGACAGCCGTGCAGCTCGTGGCGCGGTTCGGAGCGTCACCCGCCTCGTCTCCGGCGCGCGCCTTCACGTCGGTGCCGTCTCCGGCCATCAGCGACGGGGACCCGTCAACTGCACCGACGTCGCCGGCGGCGCCGGCTGCGCGTCGATGTGGACGCCGGCGCCCCCGCCGTTGGCGTCACGTCGGATGAAGATCTCGTCCGAACGGATCAAGCCGTGCAGCGACATGATCGAGTGGATCAGGGTCTCGGGGTTCGGCGGGCAACCGGGCGCGTAGACGTCCACCGGGATGACCTCGTCCACTCCCTGGACGATGGCGTAGTTGTTGAACATGCCGCCGGTCGACGCACACACGCCCATCGAGATGACCCATTTCGGCTCGCTCATCTGGTCGTAGATGTTGCGCAGCACCGGCGCCATCTTCTGCGAGACCCGTCCGGCGACGATGATGATGTCGGCCTGGCGGGGCGACGCCCGCCACACCTCCATCCCGAAACGGGCCATGTCGTAGTGGGGCCCGCCGCCGGCCATCATCTCGATGGCGCAGCAGGCCGGCCCGAAGGTCGCCCCCCAACTGGAGCGGTACCGCAGCCCAGCGGAGGAGGTCCTCGACCTTCGCGGTCAGGAAGTTGTGCTCGATCCCGGCGAGGCCGAGTCGCGAATGTCCGAGAGCTGCCCCATCAGGCCGCCACCTCGTGATTCGGGTCCCGGCCTTCGCGGCCGACCAGACGGACCGCTCTTCGCGGTGCGGTGACCCGCACGACCGCGTCGCGGTCGGCGCACGACGTCGGCGGGACCCCAGTCGAGCGCCCCGTTGGCGAGCAGGAACACCAGACACGCCATGACCGCGACCGAGAACACGATCATCTCGATCAGGCCGAAGATGCCGAGCGAGCGGTACATGCAGCACGTACGGGTAGAGGAAGATCACCTCGACGTCGAACACGATGAAGATCATGGCGACGAGGTAGAAGCGCACCGGGAAGCGCTTCGGGCGGATCCATCTCGACGGGATGATGCCGCACTCGTAGGGCGCGTTCTTGGCGTTGTTGGCGTTGCGCGGGCCGCGAGCAGCCGGGCCGCGAAGATCTGGCCGATGGCGAAGGCCACGACCAGCATCGAAATGCATGACGATCGGAAGGTACTGGGCCACTGCTCACACCCCGCTTTCCGCGAGTTCGGCAGCCCGCCGAGCCGCCATCCCCGCCTTGTCCCGGCTGTGCAGGCTGAAGACCAGGATCAGGAAGATCACCAGGCTGAGGTGCCGAACGCGAAGCCGGGTTGACGGACGGCACCCAGATTCCGGACCAACAGCACGTTGATCATGGGCTGGTTCGGGTCGGCCACCGGCTTGGGGCGGGGGCTCGCCGGGCAGCGCCGTCTGGGCGATGGTGGGCGGACCTGCACCACGGCGTAGTGGGCCGGGTTGTCGCCGACGAGCATCATCGCGGTGGTCTCGATGCGATTCGCGATCGCGCTGTCCATCACCGAGTCGTTCTGGCGTGCGGGCTTGCCACCCTTCTGGAACACCGATGTCACCACGTAGCTCGACGACGAACTCGAACTCTCGCCGTCGAAGCCGTTCTGCTGCAGATAGTTGCCGACGGCCGTCGAGCGTGTCCCCGTAACGGCCCGTTCGCGGCGGAGACGATCTCCAGCCGTTCAGCTTGGACTGCAGCTCCTTCGCGATCGAGGGATCGGCAGCGACCACGTCGCCCATCGTCGGTTTGCCGGGCCGCCCTTTGAGGCCTTGGCGACGTGCGTGTTGGATGTGACGTATTGCTGCCGGCGTCTTGGGAAGGTCACCGGGCTGGGGCACGTTGTGGAGTTGGGAGTTCCGGGCAGCTCCCGGGCGTGTTGCGAGACTCGAGCACGTTCCAGGTCGGCGCGGGCCCGTGGTAGCCCAACGCGTAGATGGCCCAGAACAGGCACATCAGCGTGAGCCAGCCGAAGATCGCGGTGGCCGCGATGTGGATCCCCAGCCGCGATCCGAGTTGGTGATCAGCAGGATCAATGGCGTCCCACAGAGCACCGTCACGGCGAGCACGACGACGAGAATCCCCCGGATACCGGGGTCCCAGGTGAGTGAAGCCAACAGGTGGACCATTAGCTTACAGACCCCTCACGTACTGGGACGGTGTCGGCGACGCATCGGCCCCGCACGTATGCGATCCTGGCACTCCCTGGGCGTGCATCCCTGTCCGCGGTGCGAACGCTCCTGGTTGCGATGTGGGGCTGGCTGGCCATCAGGTCGCTGTCGGGGTTGTAGGGCTTGGTCTGGCAGAACGCCGGCATCCGGCCGGTGCCCATCCCGTGCACCCCGTACTGCTTCCCCTGCACGGACCCCTGGCAGACGAAGTCGACCATCGAAGCGATCCCTGCGTCGATCCGGGGAACTGCGAGGTCTCGGCAGTGAGGTTCGGACCGTAGGCACCGTCCCCATCGCTCTCTTCTGGCCGTAGGACCATCCCTGGGTGTGGCACCGTCCGCAGGAGTAGGCGCCCCCGGCGAACCCGGAGTAGTAGCCGAGGTTGAACAGTGCCTGACCGTCGGTCGCATACGGATGTCCCGCCGCCTTCGCCGCGGCCTTCTCCTTGGCCAGGCCTTCGACCACCTGGGCGTGGGCCTTCTTGGACGAGATCGTGATCGAGTCGATGTAGGAGATGATGTCCTCGATGGCCTGCGGTCCCTCTGAACCTCCACCGGGGACTCCCCATGCGGCCATCGGCGAGAACGGACGGCCGTAGGTGATGATGTAGCGCAACTCTGCGCGGTTGAACCGCAGTGACGCGGTGTCGAGTGCCGGCGCCTGCCAGTTCACCTGTTGCAGAAAGCGACCGGCGCTAGTCGGTGATCGTGTAGCTGGCCGTCCCGCCGGCGCCCGTCGCACCGTGGCAGTCGGCGCATCCGAGCCCTGCGGGTTGCCGGGAGAGTTGGCCCCGAACAGCTTGGCCCCGGTGTCGACGAACGACTGCTCTCCGCCCTTGGTCGCGTTCGCCAACCGCGCCGGCTCCCGCAGCCAGTACAGGGGCAGCACGAGGGAGATGAAGGCCAACGCCACGAACGCCATCACCAACGCACGGGTCGAGCCGGGTCGTCTCCAGCGTCCGGTCGTCGTAGTACGGCTTCCGGTTGGGGGCGAGCGGCCACCTCGGAACCCGACCGCCGGTTTGCCCTCGCGCATGTGGCGAGGCGTAGGCGACGCTCGAGAGGCAGACGAGGAACAGGATGATGTACCCGATCGGAGGTTTGGACCGTGGCGAGAATCATGGTTGCATCGCTCCGATCATTCGCCGCCGGTCACGCAGTGCGGGCCTGCCGGTTCCTGACCGGTGGTGTCGGTCCCATCGGGCGGGCCCCTGGATCACCGCGCCGGTGTCGGCGGTGACGGTACCACCGGAGACCGAACAGGAGAATCGGTCCATGCCACGCGGGGCCGGCCCAGCTTCGTATTCACCGACCTGGCTGTACTGCGAACCGTGGCACGGACACTCGAACCACTGGGACGTGTAGCACGGCGGCACCCGGCAACCGAGGTGCGGACACTTCTGGTAGAGCACGGCCACGCCCTGGCGTCCATGACCGCGAGCTCGGCGGCGGTGTAGACCTTCTTGGCCTTGGGGAGGTCCTCGATCGGATACTCCGTGACGTACAACTTGCCTTCGGGGATGTAGTAGAAGCCGTTGTCCCTTGGTGATCTGTTTCTTGAGGTCGCTGATCTATGCCCAGGGAGATCTTCGAACCGAACCCACCGGAGATCCGAGGCCACAGGAAGCTGAGCAGGCCGGTGCCCGTGCCGACGATGGCGAGGCCCGTCAGGCCCCAGATGCCACGGTTGAGGAACTGCCGCCGAGTGGTGCCGACCTGCTCGGGGGTCGGTGGGGTCCACGGTTCGACGTCGGCCTGTCGACGAACCAGCTCACTGGACCGGCCGGCGAGGTCCCGGGACTTCGTCTCGGCCGAGAGCGTGCCGATGGCCCGGGTCGTGTCGCGACGCCCCAGGACGAAGAACACCGCGGCGATGATCGCCAGGATGACGATGATGGCGATGACGATGATCAGTGCGGTCATTGCTGGCGAAAGCTCACAGGTCGAAGAACAGGCCGTCGTGCCACGGCAGGGTGAATTGGAATCCCTTGTCCTCTGAACGCCGCGCCGATGATCGAGATGATGGCCCAGAACATCACGAACACGGTGAAGAAGCTCACGGCGAACTTCCGGTTCTCGGGATGGTTGCTGGGGTTCTTGTCCAGATACGGCAAGGTGATGAGCCCGATGACCACCATGGTCGGACCGAGCACCCCGGCGATCTGCGGGTTGAACATCGTGAGCAGTTCCTGGAGCCCGATGAAGTACCACGGCGCCTTGGAGGGGTCCAGCGTGTGGTTCGGGTCGGCGAGCACCTGCAGCGGGGCGTTCACGAAGATCGAGAACACCACGATGAACAGGAACACGATCAGGGCGGCGACGAACTCGATCATCAACAGGTGCGGCCAGACGTGCACCTTGTCGGTCGGCTTCGTGCGCAGTTCCTTGATCGACCCGGCACGGACCACTTCGGCGAGCCGCTCGTCGACGGCGCCGTTCCCGGTCGCGGTGGCCGGGGTTTCGGATTCGGATTCAGGGGTGACGGTCGTCATCTCTCACCACCTCACAGGGGACCGGACATTCCGCCGTCCTTGCGGACCCGCCAGAAGTGCACCGCCATGAAGATGACGATGATGAACGGCAGGAGCAGGACGTGGAGGACGTACCAACGGATCAGGGTGTTCGCGCCGATCGTGTTGCCGCCCAGCAGCACGAACCGGACCTCGTTCCCGAACACCGGCGTGTAGCCGGCCATGTTCGAGCCCACGGTCACCGCCCAGTAGGAGAGCTGGTCCCAGGGCAGCAGGTAACCGGTGAACGACAACAGGAACGTGAGCAGCAGCAGCACGATGCCGATGACCCAGTTGAATTCGCGCGGCGGCTTGTAGGCGCCGTGGTAGAAGACGCGGGCACATGTGCAGGAACACCGTGAGCACCATCAGGTGGGCGGTCCAGCGGTGCATGTTGCGCACGAGCAGCCCGAAGGTCACCGACGTCTGGAGCTGGTAGATGCTGTTCCAGGCGTCCGTCGTGGTCGGCTTGTAGAAGAACATCAGGAAGATGCCGGTCACCGTGAGCAGCATGAACAGGAAGAACGCCAGACCGCCCAGACAGAGCGTGTAGGAGACCTTCACGGCGTGCCGCTTCACCTTCACCGGGTGCAGGTGGTACAGCAGGCTGTTCATGATGACGTACGAGCGGTTGCGTGGCGTGTCCTCGTAGTCCCGCTTGAACACCGAGCCGGGCCGGAAGATGGAGTTCCAGGCCTGCGATCCGCGGACCTTTTCGTCCAGCTCGGCCAACTTCTCCTTGGTGGGACTGGGATTGTCGATGGTGTTGGCCACTGGCTATCGGTGCTCCTGCGTCGACCCGTGGAATTCGGGAAGGTTCACGTCAGTTGTCCTTTGCGGCTGAGCAGTGGACGACGGCCCCCGCTCCGGGCGTCGTCACGTCGGGCGGCCTCGGCCTGCAACCTACCGCGCTTGTTCCAGAACGAGAACAGGGTGATGTGGGTGCCGATCATGAAGGCGTAGATGATCGTCGTGATCACGTCGCCGAGCGCCGCCTTGGAGAACGAGATCGGACCCTTGAGCAAGGTCCCCTGGGGACCGGTCAGCAGCTGGTCGGGGCGCCACTGCAGATCGTTCTGGAAGTAGTTGATCCACGCCTCGGGGACGACCCCGTAGGCCCAGATGAAGCAGAAGAACACGAAGACCGCGGCGATCATCGCCTCGCCCCACGTGACCGGCTTGTCGGCCGGGCGTCGACGCCCGTAGGAGACGATGACACCGATCAGGATGAAGGCGACGACGAAGCTTCCGATGAAGGCGACCACTACCGAACCCTTCCGTTCGTGAATCGACTCACATTGTCGGCGCCGTGTCCGGCGAGTGACGGGGTGATCACGGTCCCTTCTTTAGCACGCCCCGCAGGGCGCTGAGCACAATCCGAGGAGCGCCCGGGTGCGCCCGGGCACGCCGCGGCCGTCCTCGTTCGACCCGGGACGTTCGCGCGGTCGACACCCTCCGGCGTTGGCATCGGTCCATGGGGGTGCGACTACAGTGCTCGATGCCCGGCATGCACGACAGGCGTGAAGCCGGCTCCCCCGGTGACGTGGAGGACCAGTGACCGACAGCCCCGTTCAGACCCCAGCAACCGATCCCGTCGAAGCGGCCGGACGCCGTCGGCGCATTCCGGTGTGGGCCGTGGCGCTCTTCCCCGCGTTGCTCGTGTGGGCGTCTGATCTACGTCAACGGGGTGACCAAGCCGCCGGCCGCCACCAACACCCCGGACGCCATGGGTGCGAGCCTGTACGCCACGAACTGTGCCGGGTGCCATGGCGCGACCGGCGGCGGTGGTTCCGGTCCGGCCTTTGCCGGTGGCGAGCTGCTCAAGGTGTTCCCGAAGTGGCAGGACCAGATCCAATGGGTCGACATCGGCTCGACGAACTGGAAGTCCGTAACCGGATCCACGACGTTCGGCGCCACCAAGAAGGTCGCCGGCGCAACCGGTCAGATGCCGGGCTTCGGGCCCAAGGGCAGCGACGGGTCGCTGAGCTGTTCGGAGATCGTGCTCGTCGTGCGCTACGAGCGGGAGCACTTCGCCGGCGCCGCACCCGACGCCACGCTCGACGATCTGGCGACCCAGATCGCGGCCGGACAGACCCCGGCGACCATCCCGAACTGCTCGTCCTGACGTCGGGCAGGTGACGTGGTGAGCGAACGCCACGACGTCCTGATCATCGGCGGTGGCCCGGCCGGTGCGGCCGCCGGGTACTGGTGTGCGCAGGCCGGTCTCGACACCGTCATCGTCGAACGAGCCGCGTTTCCCCGCGACAAGGTCTGCGGCGACGGGCTGACGCCCCGGGCGGTGCTCCAGTTGGACGAGATGGGCCTCGGCTCGTGGTTGGCCACGCACCATCCGAACCGGGGACTGCGGACCCAGGCGCACGGCATCACCCTCGAGTTGGCCTGGCCGGATCACTCGCGGTTTCCCGCCATCGGTTACGTGGTGCGGCGCACCGAACTCGACGAGGTCGTGGCCCGTCACGCCGAACACGCCGGGGCGACCCTCTTCGACGGCACCGAGGCCACGGCGCCGCTCCTGGAGCACGGCCTGTTGCGTGGAGCCACCGTCACCGAGAAGGCCAGCGGCGAGCAACGGGACATCGAGGCCCGCTACGTCGTGCTCGCGGACGGCGCCAACAGCCGGATCGGTCGAGCACTCGGCACGTCACGAGACCGCTCGTACCCGATGGGTCTGGCGATCCGCGGGTACTACGAGTCACCGCTCTCCGACGACGACTGGATCGAGAGCGCCCTGGACGTGCGCGACCGCAGTGGCAACCGCCATGCCCGGGTACGGCTGGGTCTTCCCACTCGGCGACGGGACCGTCAACGTCGGGATCGGTCTGTTGAGCACGTTCCGCGACTACCGGAGCGTGAACACACGTCGCACATGATGGCGGAGTGGCTGCGGACCGCCCCGGCCCACTGGGCGCTCGACCCCGATGGCGCCGTTGGGCGAGTGAAGGGAGGGCGGCTGCCCATGGCCGGTTCGATCGATCCGAAGGTCGGTCCCAACTGGGTGACGATCGGTGATGCCGCCGGGTTCATCAACCCGTTCAACGGCGAGGGGATCGACTATGCGTACGAGACCGGACGCCTCGCCGCCGAGCTGATCGCCGAGGCGATCACCAGCGGTGACGGGCTCGCCCTGGCCCGGTACCCCCACCTGCTCGACGCCGAGTACGGCCTGTATTTCAAGGTGGCCCGCCTGTTCATGGCCATGATGGGAAACCCGCGCCTGTTGCGTGAGCTGACCCGGGTGGGCATGCATTCGAAGTCGCTCATGGAGTGGGTGTTGGCGATCATGGCGAACCTGCTGGAGCCCGACGAGATCGGCCCGGCGGAAGCGGTGTACGCGGCGGTGTCGACGCTGGCGCCGCGCCGTGCCCTACTGACCTCGAGCGGTCGGCTGTGCCTTCTTGCGAGCTCGGTCGGCCTGAGGCCTCCTCGCTCGGGCTTCGCCATCCGGCTCACACGCCCAGCGCTGCTCCGCCTGGCGGCTGCGCAGCCATACCGCTTGCGAGCTCGGTCGGCCTGAGGCCTCCTCGCTCGGGCTTCGCCATCCGGCTCACACACCCAGCGTGAAACATTCCGGCCAAGCCGCCCAGAGCGGCATGGCCGTGCAGATTTCGGAGTTGGGGGGCGGGCGGCTCGGCAGGGCAGGGTCAGTGGGGTGGGGCGACGCCGGCGACCCTGGACGTCGGTGCCACCGGGGCGACCCAACCACCGAACGGCGCGGCCAGGTCATCGGCTTCGGCCGGTCCGATCTGGCCTTCGTCATACAGGCGCAGCCGCGGCGGATCCTCCAGCAGCCGCTCGACGATCCGCCACTGTTCGTCCAGCGCGTCGGTTCTGCCGAACCTGCGGGTCTCCCCGGTGATGGCGTCCTCGATCAACCGCTGGTACGCGTCCTCCCGGTGACCGAGGGCGACCTCGTGGGAGACCTGCAGGTCGACTCCCTGGGTGCGCAAGGTCTCGCCGGGGGCTTTGGCCTGCAGATGCAGCGTGATGCCGTCGTCCGCGCCGAGCCGGAACCGCAGCCGGTTGGGCACCGGCTGCGCCTGGGCGTCGTCGGTGAACAGGAGCCTGGGTGGGGAGGCGAAGGTCACCACCGCCTCGGTGGCACTCACTCCGAGACCCTTGCCGGCGCGGATCAGCCACGGCACTCCGGCCCATCGCCACGAGTCGATGGCGAAGCGCACGGCCAGGAAGGTCTCGGTGTCCGAGTGCGGATCGACCCCGTCCTCGTCCTTGTACGAGCGGTACTGGCCACGCACCGACTGGTCCCGGGTCGAAGGTCCGCACCTGGCGCAGGAGCTTGAACCGCTCGTCGTGCAGGTCGTCGGCGACCGACCCGGCCGGTGGCTCCATCGCCATCAGCGCGACGATCTGGAGCAGGTGGTTCTGCACCACGTCCCGCAGGGCCCCCACGCTCTCGTAGAACGCACCCCGCGAGCCCACCCCGAAGTCCTCGGCCATGGTGATCTGCACGCTGGAGATGAAGTTGCGGTTCCAGACGGGTTCCAGCAGCGAGTTCGCGAACCGGAACACGAGCAGGTTCTCGATCGGCTCCTTCCCGAGGAAGTGATCGATCCGGAAGATCTGATCCTCGGCGAACACCGCGTGCAGACACCGGTTCAGCTCGTCGGAGGACTGCCGGTCGCGGCCGAAGGGCTTCTCGACCACGACCCGGCCTGCTTCGCCCAGTCCGATCCGACCCAGCCCGGCGATCACGTCCCCGAAGCGCTCCGGCGGGATCCCCAGGTAGAACAGGGGCCGTTTCGCGTCGGCCAGATGTTCGGCGAGGTCGTCGAAGGTGGCGTCGTCGCGATAGTCGCCGCTCACATAGGAGAGCATGGGCGCGAGACGCTCCCACCGTGCCGGCTCCGGAGGGTCACCGGAAGCCGAGACCGCCTCGTGGAAGCGGTTGCGCATGTCCTCGTCGGTCCATTTCGACGAGGACACGCCGATCACCGGAATCCCCAGCCGACCCGCGTGGTGGATCGCCCACAGGGCGGGAAAGATCCGCTTGTACGCGAGGTCGCCGGTCGCGCCGAAGAGCACGACCGCGTCGGCCGCGACCGTGCGCTCCGGGGTCGCCGCTCACGGCCCGACCGCCTTGCGGGCCGCCGAGTGCGCCACCTCGATGACCTCGTCGATCACCTCGTCGTCGTGCGCGAGCCCGCAGAAGGCCACCTCGTACGCCCCGGGGGCGAGCGCCACGCCGCCATCGAGCATGCGCGTGGAAGAAGCGGGCGTAGGCGGCCTCGTCGGTCTGCTTCGCCGCGGTGAAGTCGTGTGGCGGTGTGGACCCGGCGAAGATCCCCACGAGGTTGCCCGCGGTGGACGCGATCATCGGCGCGTCGGCCGCTTTGAAGGCGTCGCCGAGCCCCGCGGAGAGCCGTTGCGCGGCATGGGAGAGTCGGTCGTAGGCCGGCGCATCGAGCAGTTCCAACGCAGCCAGGCCGGCGGCCATCGCCAGCGGATTCCCCGACAGCGTGCCCGCCTGGTACACGGGGCCGTCCGGCGCGAGGCGGGCCATGATCTCGGCCCTGCCCCCGAAGGCCCCGACGGGCAGGCCACCCCCGATCACCTTGCCCAGGGTCACCAGATCCGGCGTCACCCCGAACCGTTCGGTCGCCCCACCCCGGGCGATCCGGAAGCCGGTGATCACCTCGTCGAAGATCAACAGGGCGCCCACCCGGCGGCATTCGGCGGCCAGACCTTCGAGGAAGCCGTCGCCCGGCGGCACGAGACCCATGTTCGCCGCGATCGGTTCGACGATCACCGCGGCGACCGTGTCGTCCAGGTTCGGCACGACGTTGTAGGGCACGATCGTGGTGGTCGCCACCGCCCCCGGGGGAACCCCGGCGGATCCGGGTACGCCACCGTCGGCCCCGACCGGGTCGGCATCGAGTTGGGCGACCGACGATCCGGCATCGGCGAGCAGGCCGTCGGAGTGGCCGTGGTAGTTCCCGGCGAACTTCACGATGCGATCCCGCCCGGTGAACCCCCGGGCCAGACGGATCGCGCTCATCGTCGCCTCGGTGCCACTGGAGACGAATCGGACCTGTTCGATCGCCGGCACCGCGTCGACGATCGTCTCGGCGAGGCAGACCTCGCCGGGGGTCGGCGCACCATAGGACGTCCCACCTGCGGCGGCGTCGGCCACCGCCTCGACGATCGCCGGATGGGCGTGCCCCGCGATGATCGCGCCGTAGGACTGCACGAGATCGATGTAGCGACGACCCTCCACATCGGTGACGTAGGGCCCCTGGCCGAGGCCACCGTGTAGGGAGTACCCCCGACCGATCCGAAGGCACGCACCGGCGAGTCGACCCCACCGGGGATCACGGCCCGGGCTCGATCGAACCAGGCGGCGTTGGACGCGGCCGTCACGGCAGCGATCCGGCGACGTCCGCCGCGGCGTAGGTGATGACCAGGTCCGCCCCGGCCCGCTTGACGGCCCCGAGCTGTTCGAGCATCACCGCGTCGCCGTCGATCCAACCTCGCTGCGCGGCCGCGTGCACCATCGCATATTCGCCGGACACCTGATACGCGGCAAGCGGCACGTCGACGATCGCCGAGGCGGCTGCGACCACGTCGAGATAGGCCAGCGCCGGTTTGACCAGGATCACGTCGGCGCCCTCGTCGAGGTCGGCGCGGATCTCGGTGAGGGCCTCCCGGAAGTTGCGCGGATCCTGCTGGTACGCGCGCCGGTCGCCCCCATCGGCGATCTGGACGTCGGCCGCGTCGCGGAACGGGCCGTAGAGCGCCGAGGCGTACTTCGCGGCGTAGGCCATGATCGCGACGCCGGCGTGGCCGGAGCTGTCGAGCGCGGACCGGATCGCGGCGACCTGGCCGTCCATCATGCCCGAAGGCGCCACGATGTCGGCACCGGCGTCGGCCTGGGCGATCGCGACCGAGGCGTAGCGCTCCAGGGTGGCGTCGTTGTCCACCTCGCCGGCGGCGCCGAGCAGACCGCAGTGCCCGTGGTCGGTGTACTCGTCCAGGCACAGGTCGGCCATGCACACGACCTCGTCGCCGAACGCGTCGCGCACGTCACGCAGGGCGACCTGCACGATGCCGTCGGGGTCGTCCGCGCCCGAGCCGCGGCGCATCCTTGCGGGCCGGCACGCCGAACAGGATCACCGCACCGATGCCCAGATCGACGAGGCGCTTCACCTCGGCGACCAGCGACGAGCGGGTGTGCTGGTGCACGCCTGGCAGCGATTCGATCGGCTGCGCGACCGTGATGTCCTCACGTACGAACAAGGGGGCGACGAGATCGTCGACGCCGAGGCGGGTCTCGGCGACCAGGCGTCGCAGCGCCGGGGTCCGGCGCAGTCGACGCAGGCGACGCTGGGGAAAGCTCACAATCTGCACGCTACCGCCCAGCCCGCCCGGACGATCCACCCCCGGACCCCTCCCGGGAGTCGGGGAGGAGGACCAGCGGGAGGCAGTCGCCGAGGGCGGCACGGGTAGGTTTGGACGATGGACCGATCCTGGGTACACCGGGCGATCGCGCTGGTCGAGGCCGACGCCGCCCGATCGGCCGACACCCATCTGATTCCCGTGCCGCTGCCCGACCGGCTCGGCGTGGACGTCTACCTCAAGGACGAATCCGCGCATCCCACGGGAAGCCTCAAGCACCGTCTTGCCCGCTCGCTCGTCCTCTACGGGCTCTGCAACGGGAACATCGGCCCGGGAACTGCCCTGATCGAGTGTTCGTCCGGGTCGACCGCGGTTTCCGAGGCGTACTTCGCCCGCCTGCTCGGCCTGCCCTTCACGGCGGTGATGCCGGCATCGACCTCGCCCGAGAAGATCGATCAGATCTGCTTCTACGGCGGGACCTGCCACCTCGTGGACGATCCCGACGTCGACCTGTCCGCCGAGTCGCGCCGGCTCGCCGAGACGACCGGCGGTCACTTCCTCGATCAGTTCACCAACGCCGAACGGGCGACCGACTGGCGCGGCAACAACAACATCGCCGAGTCGATCTTCGAGCAACTCGACCTGGAGCCCCACCCCATCCCCCGGTGGATCGTGGTCGGCGCCGGCACGGGTGGCACCTCGGCCACGATCGGACGATTCGTCCGCTGGAGAAGACTCGACACCGGCGTCTGCCTCGTCGACCCGGAAGGGTCGGTGTTCGCCGACACCTGGGAACGGCTCGGGGACCCGACGTCCGCCCACTCGTCACCCCCGCACGAAGCTGCGTACCGCCCCAGTCGCATCGAAGGCATCGGCCGCACCCGGGTCGAGGCCTCGTTCGTGCCCGAGGTCATCGACCGGGTGTGCCGGGTACCCGACGCCGCGTCGATTGCCGCGATGCGGCTGGTGAACCGCCTGCTGGGTCGTCGGGTCGGCGCGTCGACGGGGACGAACTTCTGGGGTGTGTGCCAACTGGCCGCCGAACTGCACGCAGCCGGGGAGACCGCCTCATTGGTGTCGTTGATCTGCGACGCCGGCGACCGCTACGCCCACACCTGCTACGACGACGGTTGGTTGCGGCGCAACGACCTCGACCCCGGCCCGTTCGATGCCGAGCTGCGCGAGTTGCTCATGCTCGAGCAGTGACATCCATCTGGAACTGACGGCAAGTGGGGTCAGCGTTCTTCGACGGCACGCCGCACCGCGTCGACGAGTCCGTCGATCGTGTGTGGTTCGGCCTCGGCGGCGACGTCCACTCCCGCTGCGCGGCAGGCGCGGCTGGTGACCGGACCGATCGTGGCCACGACCGGGGGAAGCGCATCGGCTCCGATCGAGGCGACGAGGGACTGCACCGTCGACGGTGAGGTGAAGGTCACCACTTCGGCCATTCGCACCCGTCGCCGCGTGTCGGCGTCCAGCGTCGCGGGCACCGTGCGATAGACCGCGACCTCCTCGACCTGCCAGCCTTTTGCCCGCAGTCCTTCGGGCACCACCGAACGGGCCGCCTCCGGGCGGAGCAAGAGCACCCTGCCCGCACCGCGGGGAAACGCCTCGACGAGCGACTCCCCCACCGCCTCTCCCGGCACCAGGGCCGCCTCGGCGCCGACGGCTCGCACTGCCCCGGCGGTGGAGGGGCCGATCGCGGCAATCGGCACCTCGCGCAGCGCCGGGATCCACGCCTCGGCTGATCGTTCGAGTCGTTCGAGTGTGGTGGCCGAGGTCGCCACGACCCAGTCGTAGCTGCCCGACTCGACCCGATGCAGCGCAGCCGTCAGCGCGTCGCCCCCGTCGTCGGGATCGGCGAACGCGATCGCGGGGGCGCGCACCACCTCTGCCCCCAGCCTCGACAGGCTCCGATCGAGGGAGCCGGGTCGGGATCGGGTCACCACGACCCGGCTGACCCTGCAGCGGCTGGTCGCGTTGCCCGGTCACGACACGTGGTTCGTCACGCGCTCATCCCCCGGCATCCACACGACCCAGCAGCGATTCGGCCAGTTCGACCCCGGCCGCACGAGAAGCTTCGGGCGTCGCTGCCGCGTGGAGTTCGCTGCGAAAGGCCGGGCCCGTGCCCTCGGAGGCGAGCACCCCGACCAGGCGCAGTCGACCCGATCCGTCGAGCGTCGCGTGGGCCCCGGCCGGAAGATCGCAGTCGCCACCGAGGCGGGCCAGGAACGCCCGCTCGGCATCGACACACAGCCGGCTCGACGTGTCCTCGATGTGCTGCAGCCTCGCGAAGGTCTCCGGGTCGTCACTCCGACATTCGATGGCGAGCGCCCCCTGCGCGACCTGCGGAACGAAGTCGTCGACTTCGAAGATCTCGGCGATGCGGTCGGACAACCCGAGTCGCTCGAGCGCCGCGGCCGCGACCACGATCGCGTCCAGCTCACCGAGGCGACCCAGACGGGTTGCGATGTTCCCACGCAACCCGACGACCTCGACATCGTCGCGCCGCGCCCGGATCTGGACCTGCCGACGGACCGAACCGGTGCCGATCACGGCCCCCGCCGGGAGCTCGGCGAGGCGACGTCCGGCCAGGGCGTCCCTCGGATCGCCGCGCTCGGGCACAGCGGCGAGCGTCAGGCCGTCGACGGTGGCCGCGGTGAGGTCCTTGGCCGAATGCACCGCGATGTCCGCCGCGCCCGTCCAACACGGCACGTTGAACCTCTTTGGCGAACACCCCCTTGCCGCCGATCTCGGCGATCGGCAGGTCCAGACGGCGATCGGCGTGGGTGGTCACCGCCACGAAGTCGACCACCAACCCCGGTTCGACGCCCCGCAGCAGCGCCGCGACGTGCTCGGCCTGCCAGATCGCGAGATCGCTTGCGCGGGTGGCGATCCGCAACACCCCCGGGGTCACACCCCGTCGGACTCCGGCGATGCCGCATCTTCTTCCCGGTGGAGCTCGCTCAGTGCGTCCACGATCCGGTCGCCCCGCACCGTCCCGGCGAGTTCGCCGAGCCGCACACTCGGCTGGTGGAGCAGCTTCGCGACGATGCCGTGGGTGAGTGCCTCCACGGCGTCACGCTGACGGTCGGTCAGGTCGGCCAGGCGGGGGGCGAACCGCTCGAGCTCACCGCTCCGCACGGCTTCGGCGCGGGCGTGGAGGTCGGCGATGACGGGTGCCACCGACCGCGCATTGCGTTGGGCTCCGTAGCGGACGATCTCGTCCTCGATGATGGTCTCGACCGCGGCGATCTCCCCTCGGCGGCGGGCGATCCCGGCGTCGGTGAATCGACGCAGATCCTCGGTGTCGCAGAGTCGGACCCCGGGCAGGTCGGCGACGGCCGGGTCGACATCGCGGGGTACGGCGATGTCGACGATCAGCAACGGGCGATCCGGCCGCTTCGCCATGACCGGTGCCAGCATCGCCCGTTCGACCAGGAGCGACGGCGCCCCGGTGGAACTCAACAGGACGTCCACGTCGTCGAGGACGGCCGGGACCCTCTCGAGCGTGACGGCTTCGCCGGCAACCCGTGCGGCGAGTCGTTCGGCTCGATCATGGCTGCGGTTGGCGACCTTGACTCGTCCGACGCCGGCGCCGGCGAGCGCGACGGACATCTGTTCGCCCATCTCGCCCGCTCCCAGCACCAGGACGTTGCGACCCGCGAGCGATCCGAGATGCCCCCGGGCCAGTTCCACGGCGGCGGCCGATGCGGAGGCGATGGACCGGGAGATCGCCGTTTCGGTGCGGGCCCGTTTGCCGACCTCCAGCGCGTGGCGGAACAACGCGTTGAGGTTCGGACCGGCGGTGCCCTCGTCCCGCGCGACGGCCCAGGCCGACTTGATCTGGCCGAGGATCTCGGTCTCACCCACGACCACCGATTCCAATCCGGCCGCGACGGCGAACAGATGTGCCGCCGCGGCTTCGTCGTTGTCGACGAGCAGATGGTCGGCGACGTCGGCGACTGGGACCGCGCCGTGTTCGGCCAACACCGTGCGGAGGCCCGAGTACGAATCGTGGAACCGTTCGACAACCGCGTAGATCTCGGTTCGGTTGCACGTCGACAGGACGACGGCTTCGGCGACGTGGTCCCGTTGCACGACCCGCGCCAGCGTCTTGGGCAGATCGGGCGCGTCGATCGTCAGCTGCTCGAGCAACTCGAGCGGCGCGGTGCGGTGATTGACTCCGATGACGACGATGGCCACGCCTCGAGGTGCTCCTTGCTCTCAGTCGACCTCAGGCCGGACGGTTGCTACCAGGATTCCCCAAACGACCCCCGATTGCCAACCTCGGTGGACAAAAGATCATCGCCGGGGCGTCAGGCCGGTTGATCCTCCCGGTCACCCAACTGTTGGTAGAAACTCAGGATCTGCAGTTCCACCGACAGATCGACCTGGCGCAGCCGTACCTGGTCCGGCACGTTCAGGACCACCGGTGCGAAGTTCAGGATCGAGCTGACGCCGGCTTCGACGAGGCGGTCCGCCACCCACTGGGCCCCTTTCGACGGCGTGGCGATCACCCCGATCGCAACCTCGGACTCCGCCACCACCTCGACCAGATCCGAAAGGTCCCGGATCGTGAGCCCGACATGGGATTGACCGACCTTGGCCGGGTCGACGTCCAGCAGTGCCACGACGGGGAATCCCCGCGACGTGAACCCGCCGTAGTCCGCCAACGCTCTCCCCAGGTTCCCCACGCCGATGATCGCGACGGGCCATTCCTTGGTGAGCCCGAGGGCCCGACGCACCTGGAACAGCAGGTACTCGACCTCGTAGCCCACGCCGCGCGTGCCGTAGGACCCCAGGTACGACAGGTCCTTGCGGGCCTTCGCGGCGTTCACGCCCGCCAGATCGGCGAGGTGTTCGGAGGACACCGTTTCCACGTTCTGGCCCCGGAGCTCGTCGAGCACCCGTTGGTAGATCGGCAGGCGTGACACGGTCGCATCAGGAATCCGCCGCGGCTTCGAGACCATCGACCGATGGTAGGAGATCCCCTGCACATGTTCACAAGCGGTGCGGTACCGCCCGGCTCAGCCGTTCCGAACGTACAGGTACCGCATCGGCCCCGACCCGTCCTTCCCCGTGTTCGGGTAGGACGTGAGCAGTCGGAAGCCATCGGGGACGACCGGCGAGCCGGTCACGGCCAGGGTCACCGCTTCGTCACCCGTGGGCCGATGTTGCACGCCGGGGACCGTCGCCCGGAGACCTGCGACATGGACGGTGCACCCGTCGAGCAGCAGCATCGCAACCAGACCCTGGGTGGTCGGGATCTGGCCTTCGTCCAGATTCTCCACCAGGACAGGGCCCGTTGCCTCCTTGCAGACCCGACCTCCGCGGTCTCCGAATTTCCGGACCGCCCCGAAATAGGCGTCGGCGTAGATCTGGGGTGGACCACCCCGCACCGTGCACAGCGCGACCAGCGCGACCGACGCAACGAACGGGACCACCGAGTTCAACCCGATTCGCAGCCCGCGTGGGACCGCCCAGCGGAAATGCCTCGATGCGGCGGCGACGAAGTCGAAGATCGAGACGAGCACGAACCACCACACGACGATCGTCGCGGCCATCCAGATGTAGAGATGACTGACGCCACCGACGTCCGCCGGCAGCAGCGCCGTCGCCACACCCTCGCCGGCCACGAGCGCGAGCGCGAGGAGACCGATCGCGCTCCGGCGATGATCGGACCGGGCCAACGACCGCCAGAGGCCGGCGACGAACACGACCACCACGACGGCCGTGAGCACGATCTGCCAGACGTCCGCGTGCCAGTGCGGGGGCTCGTTCCACTTCCCGAACGCGAACCCGAAGAGGTCGGTGCGGTCCCAGATCCATTTCGGGCCACCCACCACGGTGACGAAGGACTGGCCGACGAGCCGGGGTCCCGCGTGTCCGGATCCCGAACCGGCCCCGATCATCCGCCAGAGGTTGCCCGTGCCGAAGAACTGGTCGTAGAGCGGTCCGGACCACGAAACGAGTCCGACGACGACGCTCACGACCGTGATCTTCACGGCTCTGCGACGAGGCCGTGGCGCGGACGTCGGCTGCGCCGGCTCCCGTCGTCGGCGGGCCAGCCGGCACACCGCGATCATGGCGACGGTCGTGGCGACGGGAATGCCGAATGCCACCTCGGGCTGCGCCGAAAGCGCGGCGAAGAACACGGCGGCCGGCCAGAACCAGTCGTCACCCTGGGCGATCGCCCAACCGACGACGACGAGTGCCAGCAGGGCGAACGTCGACAGCCACGGCTGGAACGGCGAACTCAGGTTGGAGAAGCGGACCCCGACCGACAGCACCGCCAGGAGCACGACGAACAGACCGGCCGTCGGCCACCCGCCGTGGCGATACGCGGCCCAGAGCGTCGCGGCCATGCACACCGCGATCAGGAACGCCGACCCGATCAGTGCGCCGATCGGTGAGGGCGCGAACCAGTGGATCGGGCCTGCGAGCAGCCACAGTTGGATCGGTCCGGGATGGTAGACGGGGGTCGCGGCACCGCGCATGTCGGTCAGCGCCGACCCGTTCCCGAACAAGGGAGGATGTCGCGAGAACGTGTCCCACGCACGCAGCGCCACTGCTGCCTCGTCACTGGCGGGCATCCAATGGTCATGCCAGGCCACCGCCGCCGTGATGAACGGGCACGACAGCAGCAGCACCAACGCCGAACCCACCAGACCGGCGGTCACCCGCGAGGCAGGTTCCCCGCTCCGCCTCCGACCTGTTCCATCACGCTCGTCGCCGAGGAGACCCCGATCGGCCGAGGGTGCGGATGCGTCCGGCACGATGGGTCAGTGCTCGGATTCGGTCAGCTCACGTCGGAGGACCTTGCCCGAGAGCCCTCGGGGGAGTTCGTCGACGAACATCACCTTCTCCGGACACTTGTAGCGCGCCAGGTTCTCGCCGCACCAGGCGATGATCTCGTCCTCCTCGACCGGCGCGGATCCGTCGGTGACGACGAACGCCTTGACCGCCTCTCCCGAATAGGGATGGGGCACCCCGACCACCGCGCACGCGACGACCGCCGGGTGGGTGATCAGGACGTCCTCGACCTCGGCCGGGAACACGTTGAAGCCCGAGACGATGATGAGATCCTTCGCCCGGTCGACCAACGTCAGATTCCCGGCGTCGTCCACCACCGCGAGATCCCCGGTGTGCAACCAACCCTCGGCGTCGAGCACCGCCGCGGTGGTCTCGTCGTCCTCCCAGTAACCGTCGAACACGTTGGGGCCCTGGACCCAGACCTCGCCGGTGTCTCCGACGAGCACATCGTCGCCGTCTGCATCGACCACCCGGACGTGCACACCCGGCAGGGGTTTGCCGACCGTGCCGATCTGCGGTCGTTCACCCAGTGACGAGGTGACCACCGGTGACGCCTCGGTGAGGCCGTAGCCCTCCCGGACGACGAGACCGAACCGGTCGGCGATGCGTTCGGCGATCTCGGTGGGAAGGCGATCAGCACCCGACGTTGCGACCCGGACACCGGCGAACGCGTCCGGGGGGGTCCCCGGGAGGTTCGCCAAGGCCATCCACATCGCCGGGACACCCGGGAGCACGGTCACCCCTCGCTCCGCCACCGTGGCCACCAGCGACTGCGGATCGAAGCGTTCCACCAGCACCACCGAGGCCCCGGTGGCGAAGGTCAGTCCCAGGACGACCGTGAGTCCGTAGATGTGGAACAGGGGGAGCACCCCGAGGCCGACGTCGGAGGAATGGTCCCCCTGTTCGTCGACCTGGAGGAGTTGGGAGATGTTCGCACCGATGCTGCCGTGCGTGAGACGCGCCGCCCGCGGGCGTCCTGCCGTGCCCGAGGTGAAGACCAGCACGGCGAGTTCGTCCGGATCGCACTCGACGATCGGGGTCGGCGCCGACTCGAGCAGTTCGGCGATGTTCACCCCTTGAACGCCGGGCGTCGCTCCACAGGTCACGACGGCTTCGAGGCTGTCGACCCGGGCGCGGTCCAGCCCCGTGAACGATCGGCGTGCGGATGGACCGACGACCGCGGCCTTCGCCCCCACCGCGGTGAGTTCCCGTTCAAGTTCCGCGGTGGGGCTGAGCGGATTCAGAGGGGTCGCCACCGCACCGATCCCCAGGGTCGCGAGGTACGAGACCACGAAGTACCAGTTGTTGGCACAGACGATCGCCACCCGATCACCCCGGGCCACTCCGAGCCCGACGAGCCCGCCCCGGAGCGCCGCGACCTGGGTGCGGAGCTCACCGTAGGTGGTCGTGCGACCCCGACTGACGAGGGCGACCGCTTCGGCCTGAGGGGTTTCGATCGCGCTGGCGAGGTTCACAGGCATCTATGTTGCCTGATGAGACACGCACTGCACAGCCCGACGACCGCGACCCAGGAGCAGCACCGAACCCATGACCGAGGTGGCCATCAGGACCGAGGGCCTCACCCGCTTCTTCGGCAGCCACGTTGCGCTCGAAGATCTGTCCCTGTCGATCCCGCCAGGCGAGGTCCTCGCCCTGCTCGGTCCCAACGGCGCGGGCAAGACGACCACGGTACGCCTGCTCAACGGAGTGCTCGCCCCACATCGCGGTTCGGCACAGGTACTCGGATTGGATCCGACGCGCGAACCGGAGGCCTTGCGACGGCGGACCGGAGTGCTCACCGAACATGCCGGTCTGGACGATCGCCTCACCGCGACCGAGAACCTGCTTGTTGTGGCGCGCGATCCGCGGCATGGACGAAACGGATGCTCGGCGCAAGATCGGCAGTCTCCTGGACCGCTTCGGCATGGCCGACCGGGCCGACGTCCGGGTGGCGGGTGCGTCGACCGGGCAGCGGAAACGCATCGCGCTCGCCCGTTCGTTGCTCCACGATCCCGAAGTGCTGTTCCTCGACGAACCCACGTCGGGCCTGGATCCGGCCGCCATCAGGGACGTGGTCGACATGATCGCCACCCTGGCCACCGAACACGGCCGCACGGTGGTGTTGTGCACGCACTTCCTCGGCGAGGCCGACGAGCTCGCCGATCGCATGGCGATGTTGCACCTCGGGCGGCTCGAAGCCTTCGGGCGCCCCGCCGAGCTCGCCGCGGAGCTCTGGGAGGGCACGCCCGCAACCCTCGAGGTGGGGGCCTCGACACCGGCGATCGCACGTGACGTGGTGCGTTCGACCCGCGGGGTGCTGTCGGTGGAACAGCACGGCAGCGACCTGTCGCTCACGATCGTGGATCGGACCGTGCTGCCGCAGGTCGTCGCGAACCTCGTCCATGCCGGGATCGACGTGTTCGCCGCGCGACCGGAGACCCACGGACTCAGCGACGTGTACTTCGAGATCGAACGCCGCCGGGAGCTTCGCTCGTGAGCACCCCGGTCGACTGGCGGGCGGTTCGGGCCGTGATCACCAAGGACGTCACCGCGGTGAAGCGCTCCAAGGCGGTCGTGCTGCCCATGCTCCTGCTTCCCGCGGTGATGCTGCTGGGACTGCCGATCGCCGTCGGGGTGCTCGCCGCAGGCTCCCAACCGATGGACGTGCATCAGCTCCTGTCGAGTGTCCCCGCGAACCTGGCCGATCCGATTCTCTCACTGCCGCCGCGGCAACAACCGGTGGTGCTGGTCCTCGGGCTACCTGATCGCGCCGTTGTTCCTGATCGTTCCCCTCATGGTCTCGGCGGTGCTCGCCGCTGACGCCTTCGCCGGCGAGAAGGAACGCCGCACCATCGAAACGCTGCTGCACCTGCCGATCTCGGACCGCGATCTGTACCTGGCCAAGCTCCTGAGTGCCTACATCCCGGCGGTGGGGATCTCCTGGATCGGGTTCGCCTGCTACCTGGTCGTCGGCAACGTGGCCGCCTGGCCGGTGATGCACCGCATCTTCCTCCCGACCAGGTTGTGGATCGCCGTGATCCTCTGGTTGGCACCCGCGGTGGCGGCGTTCGGCCTGGGCATCATGGTCCGGGTGTCCGCCCGGGCCCGCACCTCCCAGGAAGCGAACCAGTTGGGGGGTACGGTCATCCTGCCACTGGTGATCGCAATCGTCGCCCAGACGAGCGTGTTGCTCCTGGCCCATCTGTGGGTCACCCTGGTGATCGGCGCAGTCATCTGGGCTGATCGCCATCGTCCTCAACGTCCGGGGAGCCAGCCGTTTCTCCCGCGACGCGTCTGGCGACCCGGCTCTGAAAACCGGCAACGTCCTGCCGGGCGCGGCCGATTCAGCGGCTGGCAAGCACGAGTTGCAGGGCGGAGGCTCCCAGGATGAGCACGAGCAGCACGACGAGGATGATGGTGGTGCCCGGACGCATCTTCCCATTGTGCCCGATCCCGGTACATTCGCACACATGAGCACGTCGCAGGATCTCCACCACGCCGCCGCCGAGACGATCGACGACTGGTTGGCCGACCTGGCCCGACGACGAGCCATCGGTCCTCGCCGTCGAGGAGGCGGGGAACCGTCGATTCGTGCGCCTCGCCGGCGAGGAGAAGAGCGTCTTCACGGTCTGGCTGCTGATCGGCCAACACACCCTGCACCACGAGACCTTCGTGATGCCGGCCCCGATCGAGAACCACGCCGAGTTCTACGCGCACCTCCTGCGGCGTAACCACACGCTGCGCGGCCTCGCCTTCACGATCGGGGCCGAGGACGCCGTCTTCCTCGAGGGACGGATCCCGCTCGACGGTCTCGACGACGGTCGCCCTCGACGAAGTCATCGGGATGCACGTCGAGGCGGTCGAACGCTGCTTCCGTCCTGCCATGCGGATCGGTTGGCGATCGATGTTCCGTGGCTGACCGATGATCTCATGTCATTTTGCTGATGTTCCACTTCGTTCCCATAGCTTCTCGAACGCCGGGGTCGCGCTTGGGGAAGTGGTCGACCCCGGCCAGCAGGTACCGCCACGACCCCCGGCCCGGGAGTCGCGGCCGGTCAGCCGACTAACCTGCCCGCCCATGACCCACCTCTTGCTCATCGGTGGAGGACGGATGGGCGCGGCATTGCTCACCGGCCTGCTCGACGCGCGTGGGCGTCGGCCGGTGACATCGCGGTCGTGGAACCCGATGACGATCGTGCGGCCGAGTTGCCCCGACGCCATCCCGGCGTCGACGTCCGCGGGGATCCCGGCGCCGCGGACGGCGCGATCATGGCCACGAAGCCCGACACGTCACCGAGGTGGCCCGGGGCATCGGAGCACTCGGCGTTCCCGGGTCCTCTCGGTCGCTGCCGGGGTCCGCCTGGCGGCCATCGAGGCAGTGGTTCCCGGCACCTCCGCGGTCATCCGCGCCATGTCGAACACGCCGGCGCTGGTCGGCTTCGGCGCCACCGCCATCGCCGCGGGGTTCCCTCGCCGGTGACGACGATCTCGACTGGGCCTCGGAGTCATGCTCACGACCGTTGGTCAGGTCGTGGAGTTGCCCGGAGAAAAATCGCTCGACGCCGTGACCGGCCTCTCCGGTTCGGGGCCGGCGTACGTGTTCCTCGTCGCCGAAGCCTCGATCGAAGCCGGCGAGCTCGTCGGGCTCGACCGACCGACGTCCGCGGCGCTGGTCATCCAGACCCTGCTCGGCGCCTCCCACCTGCTCGCCGAGACCGGCGATCCACTGCGCGCTGCGAGCCGCGGTCACCTCGCCCGGGTGGCACGACCGCCGCGGGCTTGCAGGCGCTGGAACGAGCGGGGTGCGCAGCGCCATCGCTGCGAGGCCGTGAGCGCGGCCACCGATCGAGCCGGGGAGCTCGCGGCCTGACTCGGCGTCGCCGGGGTCGCTCAGCTACAGGGTCGACCGGGCCCGTAGGCGCAGGTCGGCGTAGATCCGGCGCAGCCGCGCCGCGGTCGTCGACCAGGTGAACTGCCGGGCGGCGCCGCCGCACGTCGGCCTGCCGACGCGGCAGCCCACGTCGGGTCGGCCAGAATCGCTTCCGACCGCGTGGCGTAGTCCTGCGGGTCCCGGCCATCGACGAGCAGGCCCGTCACCCCGTCGACCACGATCGTCGCAAGTCCCCCGACATCCGCCGCCACCACCGGCACGCCGCATGCCGCGGCCTCGAATGCCACGAGTCCGAACGATTCGGATCGGCTCGGCACGACTACGACGTCCGCAGACCGGTAGTAGGTCGAGAGCGCATGATGCGGTTGTGGCTTCAACCCAGTGGACCGAATCTGCGATCCCGAGGCGGGCGGCGAGCTGCGCACGGCAACGGGCGAGCTCCTGCTCGCCGTCGACGCCACTCGGTCCCCCCACGACCACGAGCCGGGCGTCGCCACGCCGCTCGCGGACCCGGGCGCAGGCCCGGATCGCCACGTCCAGACCCTTGAGCGGCTGCATCCGTCCGACGAACAACAGCACGGGACTCGATCGGGCAGCGAGAGCGCCCGCCGCGCGCCGCGGCGGTTCCCCGGCGAGAAGAAGGCGTGGTCGACCCCCGGAGGAACGATCTCCACCCGGTCGGGTCCGGCGTCGTACAGGGTGCACAGCTCGCTCGGCCTCGGCGGCACACGACGCCGTGATCGTGTCCGAGCACCGCACCACCCGGGTCTCCGCCTCGATCACGGCGCTGCCGGCTCCGACGCCGCCCGTCTGCCGCCTTGACCCGGGCGAGGGTGTGGAAGGTCGAGACCAGGGGCATGTCGAGATCGTGCTTGAGTCGGTGGCCGACTACGCCGGAAAGCCAATAGTTGGCGTGGAGCACATCGACCGGGTGGCGCCGCGAGATGGTGCCCGCATCGCCGTCGGTGAACTCCTCGACGATCGCCGGCAACTTCTCCTTCTCCAGGTCCACCGGACCGGCCGCCAGATGGACGACCTGCATGCCGGGTTCCACCTCCACCACGTCGGGCAGGTCGTCGCCCCACCGCCGCACGTAGACCTGGCAGTGCACGCCCGCGTGGGCAAGTGCACTCGACCAGTTCACGCACGTACACGTTCATGCCGCCGCTGTCCCCCGAACCGGGTTGGATCAGCGGGGAGGTGTGCAGGGAGATGACTCCGAGTGTCGGTCACCGACACCCTTCAACGCCTCGACCGTCACGCAGATTCCCGCGTCGTCGGACTCGGCGCGTCCATCGGCTCCGACCGGAGCTCGCCGAGATCCGGGCTCGCGGCGTCGCTCGCCCGCGTCGGACGCCTTCCCGACGGAACATCTCGTAGAGCTGCACCAGGGCACGTTTGTGCTCGTCGGTGAGGTCGGGATCCGGCGGATCTCGGCGATCAGATCGGTCGGCGCACCGGGTTCGTCGAGGATTCCGGCCCGCACATAGAGACGTCTCCGCACTGATGTGCAGTGCCGACGGCGATCTGGCGGAGGATGTCGGCCGACGGCTTGCGGAGCCCCCGCTCGATCTGGCTGAGGTAGGGGTTCGACATGCCGGCCATCTCCGAGAGCTTCCGCAACGAGAGCTCCCCGAGGTGCCGCTGGTCGCGGATGAACGCGCCGAGTTCACGCCAGTGCTGTTCGATCTCGTCCTTCACCTCGACAACGCTACGCAGGCGGACCGACGAACGACCAACCCGTCCGCGACGGCTCAGCCTCCGGCGATGACGGTTTCGATGGTCGGCTTCGCCTTCGCGGTACCGGCGGGTCAGTTCCTCCTGGATGACGTCGATCCGGCCGAACAACTCCCGCCGGAGCTTGGACACCCGCCGCTCGTAGTCCACGAGCATGTCGCGCCTGGTTCGACGCAACCAGTCCGTCGTCACGGTCGGGAGTTCGCTCAGGTGCGCCTCGACCTCGGTGTGGGCGAGCTCCTCGACGAGCGTCCCCTCGACACGACCCGGCGCCAGATATCGGGGCAGGTGACCGGCGCCGGCCGATCGGGTGCGATCCGACAGCACCTGGGGCAACCGCTCCAGCAACGCCTCCAGGTCCGCCGAGTCGCCACCGTCATCGCGGCGGGCGAGTTCGGCCGACACGATGTCGATGCGACCCTGCGCGATCCGTCGGAGGTACGACAGGGCCGTCTCGAGATCCTGGCACCGCTCCCGCATCGCCCGGATCTCGGCGAGGTCGCGATCAGTCAGACCGTCGAGAAAGTGCGGTTCGAGGAGCGCTTCTAGTTCGGAATCCATGACCAGCTCCCGATCGGATCTTCGCTTGGTTCATCGTAGTGCCGGATCATCCGTGTGCGGCCACGATTCCTGATGTCCACGCCCAGAGCGGAGCCACGAGCAGCAGCGAGTCGACCCGGCGCAGGGCACCGCAGCGGATCCTGGCATCGGGCAGCAGCGCTGACGCCAGCACCTGTCCCAACGGACACAACACGATGGCCCCGGCGGCGAACGCCCAGGCGAGGCCCCCGTGGAAAGGCGGCGCGCCGATGATCGCCGTGACCGCTCCGACCAGTGCGATCATGATCGCCCCGGCGATCGGGCCTTCGATGGTGCTTCCCGCTCCGGAGCCGATGAGAAAGTCGCCCACGTCGAAGGCCATGGCGACGGCGAGCAGAACCACGGCGGCACCGATTTCGTAGTGGATGGTGAGCGTCACCGAGGACGCCACGATCCCCACCGGAAGGGCCGCCTGGAGGACCAGGGCCACGGTGGCCAGGAGCTTCCGGCGACGTGGCAGTTGGACCACGGCGACCACGATCGCGGCGGCGATCGCGGCGAGGATCGCCAGGCCCAGGATCCGGGCGCCGAACATCGCCGAGACCCCGACGCCGAACGCGCATGCGGCAGCGGTCGTGCGCAACATGGTGGACCGGGGGCGATTGACCCAGGCGTCTGTGATCTGCAGCGCGGCGACGGCGGCGACCACCGCATAGACCACCCCCACGATCGCGACGCCCGAGGCGACACGCCCGACCCCGAGCGATCCGAAGACCACGACGAACCAGAGCAGGCCGAAACGAAGGCGTGGCCCTTCCAGGTCGTAGGCGGGCGCCAGGCGGCGACGGCCGCGCGCCGATCCGGGCACGAACGGATCAGGCTTGCGTCGGCGGCTGCGTCGCGACGTGGAGCTCGACGCCCCGGACTCGCCTGGAGGAGACGTCGAACCGGCGTCCGGAGCCCTCCTGGTCGACGTCGATCGGCCGCGGAGCGCTCCCGATGCCGTCGTCGCCCGGTGTGGGGCGCGCCGCGACCCTGCAGAGCTGGTCACGGCACCTGCCGGGACCGATCCGGTCGACCGTCGTGGCGGACAGGGGGCGATGCGGACATGGAGTGCCGAGCGTACCTTTCGAGGCGATACGGTCTGATTTCGATGCGACAGATCCTGCTCGTCCGCCACGGCGAATCGGAGTGGAACGCGCTCGGCCGCTGGCAGGGCCAAGCCGACCCGCCCCTGTCGGATCACGGGCGGCATCAGGCCGCACGAGCGGCCGGGCGGCTCGGGATGGTCGATGTCGTCGTGTCCTCGAGCCTCGACCGGGCACAGGAGACGGCGACGATCATCGCGCAGCGCCTCGGGGTCGGCCCGGTCGCCGTCGACGACCGGCTCATCGAGCGCGACGCGGGCGAGTGGTCCGGCCTCACCCGGGCCGAGATCGCCGCCGCGTGGCCGGGCTATCTCGCCGCGAACCCCGAGGACCGTGCCCTGGAGAAACGACCACCGGGATGGGAACCCGATGCCGAACTGCTCGTCCGCGCCAATGCCGCTCTCGACGAGATCGTCGTCGGTCTCCCCTCACGGGGAACAGCGCTCGTGGTGACCCACGGCGGAGTGATCTACGCGATCGAAGCGGTGCTCGGGGCGCCACGTCGCTACCTGCCCAATCTGGGGGCCCGATGGCTTCGGTTTCCCGACTCGACCCCGGTGCTCGGGGACCGCCACCACCTCTACGACCCCGAGATCGACGCTCCATCCTCAGAGGAGGCCGCAGGCGACTCCGAGGCGGTCTGATCCGGCACCCCCTGGCCGCCACCGTCGCCGTGGAGCCCACAGTCCACCGTCAACGGAGCATCGCGGAGCACCGCCGCATCGATCATGCGGTCGCAGCGGACGCAGCGTCCGTACCCATTCGATTCGATCCTGGCCAGCGCCGCTTCGACTGCGTCGAGATCCGCTTCGAAGGCGTCCAGATCGGCTTCGAGCGCGTCCAGATCAAGCGGCTCGGCTGGGCTCTGATCTTCGTCGGCGTCGGCCACGAAGCACGATGCTAGTGACCACGACGACCAGCGCGACCACCAACCCGACGAGCAGTTCGGAACCGAATCCCGAGGACGTGATCGGCGCGACCTGTGCGGTGAACGTCTCCGGCCGGTGACTCGGCGCCGCGTCGCCGAGCGCGACGGGACCGAACCCGTGGGCCGGCAGTATGTCCTGTTTGGGGCCTCCAACGCCGTCGGCGGGAGTCGCAAACCCCAGATCGATCGCACGGGTCGCAATGCCGACCGGGTCGGCCGAGCCGATCACCACGGTGGCGATCGTCCGCCCGTTCCGGGTGGCCGCGGCGACCAGACTGTGGCCGGACTTCTCCGTGTAGCCGGTCTTCACCCCGACGGCACCCGGATACGTGCTCAGGAAGGCGTCGTGGTTGTACACGACGTGGGGTCGACCGTCACCGCCCTGGAAATGGTAGGAGGGAAGTCGGACGATTCCGGCAAGGACCGGGTCGGCCAGGAACGCCCGGGTGACGATCGCCAGGTCGCGTGCGGAGATGAGATTCCCTCCGTCCACCGACGACGGGCCGTCCAGTCCGGCGGGATCCAGCAGTCGGGGGTGGTCCTTCAGGCCCAGTCGCCGGGCTTCCACCCGGGCCGCCCGGTCGAAGCCGGCGATCGAACCGCCCCCGGCCTGGATGGCCAGCGCCGTGGCAGCATCGTTCAGCGACGCGATGAGCATCGCGTGGAGCAGATCGTTGGCGTGCCACCTCGTCCCCGGCTTCATCGTCAACTTGAGGGGCGGTACGGCCTCGGCCCGCGCCGTGATGGGCACGTCGGTCGACATCGGCACATTGGCGCGCACGACCAGCGCGGTCAGCAGTTTGCACGTGCTGGCCACCCGCTCCGGCGCCCGGGCGTTGGACGACGCCAACACCTTTCCGGAGCCCACGTCGAAGGTGATCGTGGCACGGGCCGCCGGTTCGACCGCCCCGGCACTCGCACCGGGCACGAACCAGACAGCCACGGCCAGTGCGGCCAGAAGTGCCACGCGCACGATGTTCGCCATCGGTCGATTCTGCCCGATGCGGATCGCCGGGTCGGGATTCAGGCGACGCGCTCCACCAGGTCGACCGTGGCCAGATCCGGCGCCACGTCGCTCATGATGTTCACCACCCAGGGATGACAAGTGAACACGATGACCTGCTGGGTCTGGGCGACCTGATGGAGGACCCGGGTCGTGGTCTCGGCACGTTCGGGGTCGAAGTTGACCAGGATGTCGTCCAGGAGCAGCGGCAGCGACTGATGGTGCTGCTCGGCCAGCGCCAGGCGGAGGCAGAGGTACACCTGCTCGACGGTCCCGCGGCTCAACCCCCGGGGTTCGTGCGGGCGGCCCTTGGCGTCGACGACGGTGAGCTGGGGATTCGACTCGTCCGCCGGATCGAGCCGGATCGTCGTGTACCGACCGTCGGTGATGGTGGCCAGGTGCGTCTCGGCACGCTGCAGAACCGCGGGTTGACGTTCCTCCAGATAGCGCTCGAGCGTGTGGTCGATCAGGCCCGCAGCCAGGTGCAGGACGGTCCATTCCCGGATCGCCCGTCGCAACCGCTCGACGAGCTCCTCCCGTTCCAGCGCGAGGCTCGGAAGATCAGCGGACTCCTCGATGGCCGTGACCTCGCTCCGCACGGCACCGAGCTCGCGGAGCACCTCGTCGCGCTCGGCGGCGAGGTGTTCCATCGACTCGATCGCCGCAAGACGGTCGGCGTTCCACACATCGGGCGTCCGCTCGCCGAGCGCCTCACGATCCTGATCGGCCTGGGCTCCGGCCTCGGTCCGCAGGCGCCGTTCGAAGGACTGCACCACCCCGGTCAAGGTGCGACGCCGCTCCTGGTCCGCCAGGCGCCGCCGGAGCTGCACGTCGTCTTCCACATGGGCGGCCGCGAACGTCTCCTCGAGGCGTCGCCGCGCATCGTCACGAGCTTCCCGCGCCCGGGTCACCTCACCGCGCAGGACCTCGACCGCGTCGCGTTCACGACCGACCTCGTGTTCGGTCGCCGCCGCCGCGGTCACCAGTTCTGCGATCGCCGCCACCACAGCCTGGAGCTCGCCCACGGTGGAGTCGACGCGCGGCGGCGTGATCGAGGTCGGGATCAGGCCGCCTCGCGACCCGTCGGACCGGGACGCCTGCTCGGCGCGGTCGGTCAGTTCGATGACCGACTTCGGTGCCTCTTCCAGGGCCGAGTGCAGATCGTTGAGCCGCTTCTTCGCCGTCCGGATCTGGTCGTCGAGCGCCCGGGCCTGGTCGAGGTGGGACAGCCATTCGTCCACTCCTTCAGGGCGCAGGGCGCCGGGAAGCTTGTGGGTCTCCAACCACTCCTGCCATGCCCCGAGCGCCGCCTCGTGGGCTTTGGTCAGCTCGGCGAGATGCTGCTTCTTCGAACGCATCGCCGCCCGCGCCGTGTCGAGCCGGTTGTCGGCGGCGACCAGTGCAGTCAGTCCGCCGGACTGCCGGTCCCGCTCGGCCTTGGCCGCGGCGACCTCGCCGATCTCGGGCAGTCCTTCGAGTCCGAGCATCTGGGCGCTGTCGACGCACTTTCGCTCGAGAATGTTCACCTTCGCCATCAGTTCACGCCGGGCATCCTCGTCGAAGCTGCCACCGCCACCGACCCGCAGAGCGAGTGCCGCACCGCCCACGACGAGCGCGGAGACGCCCAGGATCACCCCGGCGACGATGCCGGCGACGACTCCCGCGACGACCGCGCCCATGAGCAACACGCCGGCGAGTCCGATCAGGACGTTGCGGGGTTCGACCGCCGGTCCCCGGCGCTCGGTGCCATGGTCCGAATTCCGGGCGTTCCCCTCTGCGGCGGCGAGATCCCGCCGGTGTCGCTCGAGCTCGGACAGATCCTCGGAGAGACGGTCGAGCAGCATCGCTTCGCGCGCGGCCCGGTCCGATTCCACGCGCAACGCCTGGGCGGACAGATCCTTGGGGCCACTGCCCAGGGCTTCGGTTGCGGTGGCCACGGCGGCTTCGGCTTCGAAGACCTCCTTGGCCTGCATCTCGACATCGTCGGCCGCGCGTCGACGGGCCGCCGCCTTCTCGTCGAAGGCGTTGCGGGTCACCCGCAGGTGGTCCCGGGCCGCGACGGCAGCTCCGATTCTCGACAGGTCGCCCGATTCGGCGATGCCGACGGCCTCGAGTTCGTGTCCGAGCCGTCGTTGCAGCTCCCCGAGCTCCTCGGTCCGGCTGCGGGCTTCTTCCTCCTGCTGGGCCCAACCGCTGAGTCGGTGCTGCAAGGCGGCCAGATCCGGTTGAAGCGCGGCGAGCTCCGGCAGGTGACCGGACTCGAGCACCTCGAGCTGCGCCAGCTCCCTCTCCAGGTTCTCCTGCCGGGTCGCCAGTTCGTCCGCGGTGGTCTCCACCGTGGCCAGACACCGGGTGAGGCGTTCACCGGCGTCGTCCGGCAACGGCGCCGTCTCGGGCCCCAGGGTGTCGAGTTCACTCGCGGCCTCGGCGGCTTCGAGGAAGTCGGGCCACAGCTCCAGCAGACGTTCCGACCGCTGCTTCGACCGGTTCGCCGCCCGTTCTTCCTCGGCCAACTTCTCGGCCCGGGCATGCTTCGCTTCGAGTGCCTCACGCCGTTCCTGGAGCTCGTTCGCGGCTCGCTGGGCGTCGCTGAGCCGGGATTCGACGTCGCGCAGCTCTTCACGGATCGTGGCCACTTCCGTCGACTGGGACCGGGCACGGTGCAACTGGCCGGCCCGGTCGCGCAGGTCGTTGCGGGCCCGGGTCGCCACTCGGCCGGCGCCGGTCACCCCGGCCGACAGCAGATGGTCCTGCAGATCGCCATCGGTCAGCGCCTTCAGGTCGTTCAACTCGTCGAGGCCGATCGCGAAGATGCGATCGTAGACGTTCCGGGTGAGCCCACCGAGCAGGGCCGTGAGCTCCGCATCGCTGCGGGCCTTCCCGTCGGGCCCGAGCAGCGTCAACTCCCCCGACCGGGCGCCCTTCTTCTCGACGCGGGACAGCACGAATTCCTCGCCTTCGGACTCGAGATAGAGCCGCCCCGAGCGGACGGCGCCGTTCGGCGGCGCATAGCGGAGTTCGTTGGTGTTCCCCGAGGGAAAGCCGAAGAGCACCCCCAGGACGAAATGACGCAGGGTCGATTTTCCCGCCTCGTTCGGCCCGTGGATGACGGTCAGGCCTTCACCGATGCCGTGGCGTTCGGTGTCGGCGAGTGCGCCGAACGCGTCGATGGACCATCCTTCGATGTGCATGTGGGGTACTCCCTCAGGAATCTTCCAGCAGTGAGACCAACGCGGTCGTGACCGCATCGTCCCACAGCTCGGGGTCGTCGGATTGGGGCACGCTCTCCCCCAGCCAACTCCGGTACTCGACGCCCAGTCCCGGAATCCAGTCGTCCTTCGGCCCGGACTGCTCGACTTCGCGCAACAGATCTGCGACGAAGTCGTCGCCCGCGGCCCGGTCGGCGATGTCGATGGCGGGTCCGGTCCGCCAGTCCAGGTCGTCCCACCAGACGAAGGGATCGCTGTGCCGCTCGAGGTCGCGCAGGCGCGCCAGCAGCTCGGCGCGTCGGTCCATCGGGGCAAGATCGTCGTGGAGGTCACCGCGACCGGTGAGACGGCCACGGACGACCAGCGGCCGACCTTCGGCCTCGTGTTGGCTGCGGTGTGCGGCGTCGACGAGGGCCTGTTCGAGTCCGTCGAGTCCGAGTCCGTCGATCGCGACCTCGACCTGTTCGAACCGCACCGAATCGAGCGCCACGAAGCGGGTGGTGGCGCGCTTCTGGTCGACGTCGACCAGCACCGCACCCTTGGGACCTCGCTCGCTCGGCTTGGGACTCCGCCCCTGGAGGTTGCCCGGGTACACGGCGAGGGGATGCCCGTCGCCCAGTTCCGTGCGGCGGTGGATGTGGCCGAGCGCCCAGTAGTCGTACGCCCCGGCGCGCAGGTCGTCCAAGGTGCACGGACTGTAGGGGGCATACTCGCGCTGACCGCCCACGTTGGCGTGCAGCAGGGCCACGTGGAACCCCTTGCCCTTCACCTCGGGGAAGCGCAGGGCGAGGTTCTCGGTCTCCTCTGTCGTCGCGTAGCTGATCCCCGACACCGTCGCGACCACGACGTCGTCGATGCGGACCTCGACGCGTTGCACCTGATCCGGTCCGAAAACGGTGACCTCGTCCGGGAAGTCCTCGATGGCCGACCATCCTTCGGTGATCGGATCATGGTTCCCGTAGACGATGAACGTCTGGATGCCGGCTTCGGCGAGTCGCACGCAGCCGGCGCGGAACGCGAGCTGGGCGCGGACCCCACGGTCGGCGCCGTCGTAGATGTCGCCGGCGAGCACGACGAAGGCGACCTGTTCGGTGATCGCGGTGTCGACGAGGGCGTCGAACGCGTCGAGGGACGCGTCCCGCAACGAGTTCGCCACTCGTTGCGATACTCCTGTCAGTCGCTTGAATGGGGTGTCCAGGTGGAGATCCGCGGCGTGCAGGAAGCGGAAGCGCATACGGGTTCTTTCGTGCCGATCCGGTGTGCCACCCGCCACACTACAGGTCGGCCGCATGCCGTGCTCGTCTCATCGGCCCGCCGCAGGGTCGCGGGTTCGCTACGATGCCCCCATCGTCGGCAGATCCGGGGGTTCGCCGCATGACCGACACGACAGGTTTCGAATTCGGCGGGATCCACCATCTCGCGTTGGTCTGCGCCGACATGGGTCGCACCGTCGACTTCTATTCGGGCGTGCTCGGCATGCCGCTCGTCAAGACCGTCGCACTGCCCGAAGGGGCGGGACAGCACTTCTTCTTCGACATCGGCAACGGCGACACGCTCGCGTTCTTCTGGTTCCCCGACGCACCCCCGCCCCAGCCGGGCATCGCGGCGCCACGTGGCCTGCCCACCGACCTCGATCTGCTCTCCGCGATCGGCTCGATGAACCACGTGGCCTTCACCGTGCCCGCCGAGCGCTTCGACGAGAAGGTCGCGTTGCTGCACGCCAAGGGCGTCGCCTGCTCGGAGGTGTTGAACCACGACGACTCCGAATGGGGCGTCGCCCCCACGCTCACCGACGAGGTCTACGTGCGGTCGGTCTACTTCTTCGACCCCGACGGGATCCTGCTGGAGCTCGCCGCCTGGACCAGGGTCCTCTCCGAAGCCGACGTCGCACACGAGGCCGTGCGACTGGCGGCACGACTTCCCTGAACCACCCGACACGCACTACCCGAGAAAGGAGACGGCCGGCATGCCCCGACTCCGTCAGGTCGCCCGCACCGAGACCGATGACCCCACCGTCATCGGCATGTACGACTACCTCTTCGGACCCCGCGACCCGGTCGCCGAGCCCGGCACCGCGGACGGCACTCCTGGTGACTGGTGGACGGTGTTCGCGCTGGTGCCCACGGTGCTGGACCACTGCGTGCGGGGCTTCGCTCTCTATCAGAACCCCCGACACCTCGACCCGCGCCTGCGCGAGCTCGGACAACTGCGGGTCGGTTGGGCCCGCGCCAGTCGCTTCGTCTACTCCCAGCACTGCAAGTCGGCCCGTTCTGCCGGGGTGTCCGAGGAGCAGATCCAGGCCATCGCCCACTGGTCGGTCGCGACCTGCTTCTCCGCTGTCGAACGGGCGGTCCTGGCCTGGACCGATGCACTGGTCTACGACGGCGGCCGGGTGGCCGACGGGGTCTTCGCGTCGCTACGCGAGCACCTGGGCGACGAGGAGATCCTCGAGTTGACCTACATCACCGCGCTCTACGACATGCACGCGGTGATGTCACGCGCGCTGCGCACCGAGTTCGACGACGTGGACGACCCGATCACCGAGGTCCCCGCGCCGGAAAATCCCCCGCCCGGCGTCTCGGTCGGCCCCAATCCGCCCTCCGATTGACGCGAAGCCGTCGCCCGAGCTTCAAAACGGCAACGCTGCGCAGCCGCCAGGCGGAGCAGCGCCCGGCGTGACACCCGGATGCCGAAGGCGAAGCGAGCAGACGGCGAAGCCGTCGCCCGAGCTTCAAGACAAGCAACGCTGCGCAGCCGCCAGGCGGAGCAGCCCCGACACTGACACCCGGATGCCGAAGGCGAAGCGAGCAGGGCCGTCAGGCCCGCCCGAGCTTCAAAACAGGCAACGCTGCGCAGCCGCCAGGCGGAGCAGCGCCCGGCGTGTGAGCCGGATGGCGAAGCCCGAGCGAGTAGGCCGTAGGCCGCCCGAGTTCGATGGCTAACTCGGCACCGACTGCTGGGTGTCGAGCATCTGAGCCATCACGGTCTTGATGAACTCGTCGGCCTCGTCGGTGAGCCCGCCGGCAACGCCGCCGTAGACCGCACCGGAGAAGGGGGTTTCGTCGCGGTGCTCGACGGCGTAGACAACCGCGTCGGCGAGATCGGTGGCGAACTGCTCGGCGACACTGGGATCGGTCTGGGGCCGGGTCACACACATGTGCAGGGCATTCGGATACTGCTGGCCGTTGAAGCGCCATCCCCGTTCGCGCATGAAGTCGTTCACGAGGTAGATGTCGAAGTCGTCCGACGTGAAGCTGAAAAGGAACGTCGGGTCACCGATGATGCGGAGCTCGGGGTGCGAACGGACGGCTTGTTGCATCTTCGCCGACGTGTCGAAGATCTGCCGTGCGTAGGAGAGGTACCCCTCTCGTCCCAGCGAGACCATCGACGCCCAGGTCGCCGCCAGCAGGCCGACCGAACGTGACCCGTCCATGCCCGGTGACGTGTACTTCCCACCACTCCAGTCGGTCAGAAAGAAGTACTGCGCGTTGCGCAGGGCCTTGTCGGCGAACATCAGCAGCGACGTGCCCTTGAGCGAGTACCCGTACTTGTGGGTGTCGGCGGAGATCGAGGTGACCCCGGGAACCCGGAAGTCGAACAGTGGGATGTCGAGGCCGAGCTGCTGGCCGAACGGGAGGATGAACCCACCGAGGCAGCAGTCGACGTGCAGGCCGACACCACGGTCCTGTGCGAGCGCCCCGAGCTCGGTGATCGGGTCGATGACCCCGTAGCCGTAGTTGCAGGCCGAACCGACGATGGCGATGGTGTCGTCGTCGATCAGGTCCGCCATCGCCGCGACGTCGACCTGCGCGGTGTCCGCGGTGATCGGCGCCTTGCGGAGCTCGATGCCGAAGAGGTGACAGGCCTTGTCGAAGGCCGGGTGGGCCGTCTCGGGCTTGACCACGTTCGGCCGACCGATGTCGCCGTTCTGCGCCGCGCGCTCGCGGTAGGCGAGCATGGCGTGGGTGATCGAACCGGTGCCACCCGAGGTCACCAGCCCGACCGGTTCGGTTCCGGTGACCTGATCGGCATGGAACAGATCCAGGCCCATCGCGATGATCTCGCCTTCGAAACGCGTCGCCGACGGGCACATGTCGCGTTGGAGGGCGTTCATATGCGCGTACTGGCCGAACGCCTGGGTCAGGAACGCGTAATGGTCGTGGTCGCCGCAGTACATGGTGCCCGAGCACTTGCCGGTCTCCCAGAAGGCGTCCTCCTCGGTCGCCATGGTGTGCAGTTCGTTCAGGATCTCCTCGCGGGGACGCCCCTTGTCCGGAAACGTTCGGTTGACCGGATAGCGATCCGCGTACGGGAAATCGGAACTCATGGTGCCTCCTGGATGGAACCGGATCATCCTGTCTACCAGTCCGACCCGACCGGTTCACCAGCTTGCACAAGTCGGCGGGGTCCGCTGCCCAGGCGCTACCGTGCTGTGCGCCGCCCGGCAGTGCGCCGCCGCACCCCAGGGCTCCGTCCACGGGAGTTTCGCCGTGTCCGATTCCGAATCCACCTCGACGCCCCGTCGGCTCGGCCGGCGACGTCGCGGTCCGAAGCGAAACCGACGACCACCGACCGAAACGGGACGGCGGCGACGGTCTGGGGCATCACTGGTCTACCGATCCCGCGCGATCCTGAGCCTCGCGCTCGCCGCATCGAACGTCGGCGGGGCACTCATCGTGTTCGCCTTCGGTGCCTGGCTGGTGCCGACGGGCGATGTGGCCAACGGGGCCACGCTCATCCGGTGGAATGCCATCGCCGCCGCCGCCTACGCCTTGGTCGCCACGCCCATCGGTGCGATCTGGGGCCGCCGAAGCCTGCTGGCCTACGAGCGGTGGCTGATCGAGGACCGGGCCCCGACACCGATCGAGCTGCGCCGCACACTGGGTGCTCCCCGCCGACTGGTGACGATCCAGGGCACCCTCTGGGCCGGGGCCGCGGTCTGTTTCACCGTGGTGAACGGGATCTTCGATCCGACGCTGATCCCCCGCATCGCGATGACCGTGATCGGCGGCGGCCTGACCACCGCCACGCTCGCCTTCCTGCTCGCCGAGCGCATCACGAGACCGGTCGTGACCCGGGCGATGGAGTACGACCCCGAACCCGATCGCCATCCGGCCGGCGTCACCTCCCGGACCCTGCTCACCTGGGCGATGGGGACCGGGGTCCCCCTGGTCGGCATCCTTGCTGCGGGTGCCGGCTATTTCCTGACCGCCCAAGGCACGAGCACCCAGTTGGCCGGCGCGATGGTGGCACTGGGCGGGGCCGGTCTCGTGTTCGGGTTTCTCATCACCCTGCTCGGTGCCCGTTCGGTGGCGACTCCGGTGCGCGCCGTGCGGCGCGCCATGGCCAAGGTGGCCGTCGGCGACCTGGACGCCACCGTCGAGGTCAACTCGACCACCGAAGTGGGGCGTTTGCAGTCGGGATTCAACCGGATGGCGGCCGGGTTGCGGGAACGGGAAGAGCTGCGGGACCTGTTCGGCCAGCACGTCGGATCCGACGTCGCTCGGACCGCGTTGGAACGCGGCATCGATCTGCGCGGCGAGACCCGCCAGGCGACGGTCCTGTTCGTCGACGTGGTGGCCTCCACCACGCTCGCCGCACAGCTCCCCCCGCGGGAGGTGTTCTCGTTGCTCAATCGCCTGTTCACCACGGTCATCGAAGTCGTCGACGACCATCACGGTTGGATCAACAAGTTCGTCGGCGATGCCGCCATGGCGGTCTTCGGGGTGCCCGAAAAGGTCGATGACCATCCGGGGGCCGCGTTGTCCACCGCGCGGTGAGTTGGCGGTGACCCTCGCCACGAGCGTCCCCGAACTGGATTTCGGAATCGGCGTCGCGACCGGGACGGTGATCGCGGGGCACCTGGGTGACGAACGCCGTTACGAGTACACGATCATCGGTGACATGGTCAACGTCGCCGCGCGACTCACCGACGTCGCGAAATGGGTGCCTCGTCGCGTGCTCGCGGACCAGACGACCGTCGATGCGGCGTCGAACGGGGAGCGTGGCCAATGGGTCGCCGATGAACCGCGGACCCTGCGCGGGCGCCCCCAACCGGTGCCGGTCGCGGTGCCGCTCGTGGGACTGGACCGTCCCGTCGCCGAATCCCACCCGCAGCCCTCCGCGGCGCGTTGAGGGCGGATCCGCCGGGGCCGTTCAGCGCAGGAACAACGCCCACGTGCTGCCGGCGACGACCGCAGCCATCGAGACCAACCCCAACGCGATCTGGGCCCAGATCGGCAGACGGCCCACATCGTCGACATGGCTCTTGGACCGAAGGGTCTTCATCCACCGGTTCGCCCAATCGAACTCGCGGGCCAGGATCCCCAGGCCGAACAGGCTCACCAGGATCCCCGGACCGGGGAACACGAGCATTGCCAGGCCGACCAGGAGCACCGCCCCACCGATCACGATGATCGCGAGCCGGACGACGATGTTCCGCCGTGCCTGTTCCTCGGTCTGTTCCCGGCGACCGGTCCCGTACTCGGCTTTCAGGGCCGCGGCCACCATCCGATCGCGACGTTCGGCGGACGGTTTCGAGTCGACGGCGGGGAGATCCGCGGCCCCGTCCGGGTCTGCGTCGGTCACCGGATCCGCCCGCCCTGGTTCCCGGACCGGGCCGTTCAGCGGCCGACCGCGACGAGCTCGGCCAGTTGCACGGCGTTGAGGGCTGCGCCCTTGCGCAGGTTGTCGTTGGCGACGAACAGGGCCAGGCCCCGACCGTCGGGCACGGTTTCGTCGCGGCGGATGCGCCCGACGTAGCTGGGGTCACGACCGGCGGCGCCGAGCGGCGTGGGGATGTCGACCAGCTCGACCCCAGCTGCTCCGGTGAGCAACGTCGTCGCCTCGGCCGGCGAGATGGGCCGATCGAAGGTCGCATTGATCGACAGGGCGTGGCCGGTGAACACGGGCACCCGCACGCAGGTTCCCGACACGGCCAGGTCGGCGATGTCGAGGATCTTGCGTGACTCGTTCCGCAGCTTCTGCTCTTCATCGGTCTCGGACGATCCGTCGTCGACGATGCTCCCCGCCATGGCCACGACGTTGAACGCGATCGGTCGTGGGAACTTCTCCGGCACGCCCAGGTCGACCGCGTCGCCGTCGAAGGTCAGCGCACGGGCCGAATCGGCGCCCTTGCGGATCTGCTCGTCGAGTTCGGCGACCCCGGCCAGGCCGCCGCCGGACACCGCCTGATAGGTGCTCACCACGAGCTTCACGAGACCGGCAGCCCGGTGCAGCGGCGCGAGCACCGGCATGGCGGCCATCGTGGTGCAGTTGGGGTTGGCGACGATCCCCTTGGGACGGTCTCCGAGGGCGTCGGGATTGACCTCGGCGACCACGAGCGGCACCTCGGGGTCCATGCGCCAGGCCGACGAATTGTCGATCACGACGGCGCCCGCCGCAGCGACCCGGGGCGCCAGCTGCTTCGAGGTGGCACCGCCGGCGGAGAACAACACCAGATCGAGACCGGAGAAGTCGCTCTCGGCAGCGTCCTCGACGGTGATCGAACGCCCCTGCCACGTCAATGTCCGACCCGCCGAGCGGGACGAGGCGAACAGCCGGAGTTCGTCGACCTGGACGTTGCGCTCGGCGAGGATGTCCCGCATGACCCCGCCCACCTGACCGGTGGCTCCGACGATTCCTACACGCATGAACATCCAGGGTACCGACCAGCGGGGACGGTCGCCACGTCGATTTCCCGCCGCTTCGCCGCGTGCGACCGATCTGGGTCTCGAGGCGCTGCTCCCGGTCGGGCGACGATGCGAACGCTCAGCCGTCCAGCCCGAAGGCCGTGTGCAGGATCTGGACGGCCCGCTCGACCTTCTCCTCGGGCACCACGCAGGAGATCCGGATCGCCGACGTCGAGATCATCTCCACGTTGATGTCGTTGCGCGCCAACGTCTCGAACACGGTCGCCGCGACGCCCGGGTTCGATCGCATGCCGGCACCGACGAGGCTCACCCGGCCGATCGCCTCCTTGGTCACCACGCCGGCCGCTTCGATGTCGGCGACGTGACGGTCGCACACCTCGGTGGCGACGTCGAGGTCGGACTGGGGCACCGTGAAGGAGATGTCGGTCACCCCGTTCACCGAGACGTTCTGCACGATCATGTCGACGTTCACATCGCGTTCCGCGAGACGGCGGAACAGCGTGGCGGCGATCCCAGGGCGGTCGGGCACCCCGGTGACGGTCAACTTGGCTTCGGACTCATCGTGGGTGACTGCAGAGACGATGGCGTCTTCCATGGCGGGATCCTCCTCGATGATCCAGGTTCCGGGTTCCCAGGTGAAGCTCGAACGGACGTGCAGTGGCACTCCCCAGGTACGGGCGAACTCGACCGAACGCATCGCCGGTTTGGGACACCCCGATGCACACATCTCCAACATCTCGTCGAACGACACCGACTGCATGCGCCGGGCACCGTCCACCACGCTCGGGTCGGCGGTGAACACGCCGGGGACGTCGGTGTAGAGCTCACAGGCATCCGCACCCAGCGCATGGGCGAGGGCCACCGCGGTCGTGTCCGAACCGCCACGACCGAGAAACGTGACGTTGTTGGCCGTCGACACGCCCTGGGACCCGCCCACGACCGCCACTCGTCCCTTTTCCACGGAATCCCGGACGCGATCCGGCTTGACCTCGAGAATCTTGGCGTTCGTGTGGTTGGTGTCGGTCAGGAACCCCGCCTGGGAACCGGTGAACGAGTCGGCGGGCACGCCCCGGTCGTGCAGGGCCATGCACACCAACGCCGTCGCCTTCCGCTCCCCGGAGGTGACGAGCATGTCCATCTCCCGTCCCGGACGGGTCTCGGACACCTCCCGTGCGATCCGCAGGAGATCGTCGGTCTCGTTCCCCATGGCACTGACCACGAGCACGAGTTGGTCGCCCCGCCGGTGCCTCCGGACCACGTAGTCGACGACTTCGCGGATACGGCTGGGACTGGCGACGGACGAACCACCGAATTTCTGGACCAGCAATGCCACGCCGTGCAGGGTATCGGCACCACCCGACGCGACACCGCACCATTGTCCCCGCCCTCGATCCGAGCCACCTACCGGATCATCTCCGAACCCGGGTCGCGGCACCGTCAACTGCCGGGCTGGTCGGGCTCCCCGTCCGGCACCGGGTCACTGGCGTCGAGGAGCACGCCCCAATCGCGCAGCAGCCGTGCCCCCTCGTCGAGCGTGTCGGCACCGGCGAGCGCAGTGAGTGCCCGCAGATCGTCGCTGCGGAGCGAGAGAACCCTGCCGTTGAAGTCGCCCCGGGCCACCACGATGGCGTTGATGAAACGCATGATCGGCTGATCGGAAGCCACCCGGCGCAGGGCTTCGAGGTCGACCACGATGCTGCGTGGATGCAGCGGCGCCGAACCGGCGACCGGTTCACCCAACAGCACTCCCATCGGCACCTGATAGAACTCGGCGAGCTCGCGGAGACGAGGAACCGAGATGTTGCGGAACCCACGCTCGTAGGCCCCGAGCGCGGAGGCACTCCAATTCCCCTGCGACCGTTCCTCGACGTCGGCCAGCGAGAAGCCCCGCTGGCGGCGGACGGCGCGGAGCCGAGCACCGACCGTGACGGAGAACGCGCGATCTCCCTCGTCGGCCCCGTTGCTCATCCCGGTCTCGGCCGGATCCGGATCGGACATGAATCCGACACCTCCCTTCGCATGTGCCTGGGACGTTCTGCCGCCACCCTCCGCCGTGGCGCGGTGACGGGGGATCCGGGCGATTCTGGCACATTCGGGTGACGCCGATCCCGGATTCTGGAATGTTCGGTCGTCTCGGCGAGTCCGGACGGTGGGGGGAGAGGGGCCGAGTTGGTATCGTCCACGCTGCCATGGGTACTGAAAAGCGAGCGCGACAGAAGGCCAACCGGGCCCAGAAGGTCGCCCAACAACAGGTTCAGGAAAAGCGCGAAGGGGTTCGCCGGGGCATCGTGGGATTCGGCGTGGTGGTGGCGCTCGTCGCGGTGATCGCCGGCCTGATCTACGTGAGCTCCGATCACTCCAAGTCTTCGACGGCAGCCGGGACGACGACGAGCGCACCCACGGCGCCGTCGACGACCGAGGCGAAGCTCGTGGCCACCAAGTTCACCTACGGGACGACGCCCTGCCCGCCGACGGACGGATCCGCGAAGCGCACCCTCACCTTCAGCGCGCCGCCGAAGAACTGTCTGCAGCCGGGCAAGTCCTATACCGCGACCTTCGACACCACCGCCGGGAAGATCGTGGTGGACCTGGACACGAAGAAGACGCCGGGTACGTCGAACAACTTCGTGTTCCTGGCCCGCAATCAGTACTACAACAACACGAAGCTGTTCCGCGTCAGCAGCGGGATCGACATCGTCCAGGGGGGATCACCCCACACGCAGGACAATTCCGATCCCGGTCCCGGCTATCAGCTCCTCGACGAGGGCAAGTTCAATGCCGACGCCAGCCGGGGCAACTACACCTACGCGCCGGGCGACCTGGTCATGGCCCGCACCAGCGGTCCGAACGGCGCCAGCGCCCAGTTCTTCTTCGTGACCGGTCCGAACGGCTCGCAGCTCGACGCACAGGGAACCTACGTCGTGTTCGGCCACGTGACCCAGGGTCTCGACGTACTCCAGCAGATGGTGAAAACCGCCAAGGTCGACCAGACCGGTGAAGGGACCCCGAATCCCCCGGTCACGGTGAAGCAGGTGACGATCACCGAGAAGTGACGGGCGGCGTCCGCGCCGGGCGCCCGCGCCGGCGGTGCCGGCGCGCCCTGAACCGGCTCGTATCAGCGCCTGAGTGCGCTCAGCTCGACCGGTTCGCTTCCCAGGTGCGCGGTGACCGTGCCGGATCCCACCGCACGCCAGGTGCCGTCTGCCGAGCGCACGGCCGCGGTCGTTTCGTCGACACCGATGACGGCGAGATCCGGGGCGCTGAGCTCGCGGATCCGATGCAGAGCGTCTTCGCTCCACCGGTTGCGCTCGGTCACCACGGCGATCCCCGTGACCAGACCGAGGCCCACGGTGAACGCGCCACCCCGGGAGTCGACCATCGGATCACACAGGATCTGCGCACCGGCGTCCGAGCCGGCCACGGTGGCGCCGTCCTCCCAGGCCGCCACCAGCGCCTCCCACACGGGCGAGTGCATCAGCACCGAGCGAGCGTGCATCGCCGAGCCCCCGACGAGATACGTGCACCGCGAACCTCGAACCGCCGCCGCGTAGCCCTCGTCCAGCGCGTCGGCCCGGCTGAGCACGTCGAGACCTCGGACGCGCACGTCGGCATCACCGAAGAAGTCGATGGCGGTGTCGACGAGATGTCCCGGATGCTCGTAGGCCGCGGCGGTCGGAATGATCAGCACCTCGTCCGCCCCGGATTCGTCGACCAGCGTCGTGTTGAATCCGCCGGGAGCAGCGAAGGGCTTGCCGCCGATGAGGGCGAGCACACCCGTCACGGTCGCCGTCTCCCTGCCGCCATTGCCCGTCCGGATGACCTCATGGCGCGACGGTAGCGCACGTCCGCCGACCCTTCGGGGTCGGACTCGACACCCGGTCCGGTTGCGTGGCCATTCCGGCGACCGCCTACCCTGTGGCCGATGGCAAGCGCGATTTCTCACGTCGGCATCATCGGTTCGGGCATCATGGGTTCGGGAATCGCGGAAGTCGCCGCGAAATCCGGCTATCAGGTCACGCTGCGCTCCCGGAAGCAGCAGAGTGCGGATGCCATGGTGGAGTCGCTCACCAAGTCCCTCGACCGGCAGGTCGCCAAGGGTCGGCTCGAGGAAGGTGAGCGGGACGAGGTCCTGGGGCGGGTGACGGCCGTCAGCGAACTCGGGGACCTCGCGGACTGCGACCTGGTGATCGAATCGGTGGTCGAGGATCTCGATATCAAGAAGACCCTGTTCACCGAACTCGACAGAATCGTCAAGGAGGGAGCCATCCTGGCGACGAACACCTCGACGCTGCCGGTGGTCGAGTTGGCGATGTCGACCGACCGACCCGAGCAGGTGTGCGGACTGCACTTCTTCAATCCGGCACCTGCGATGGCCCTGGTCGAGGTCATTCGTCCCGTGACCGCGAGTGACTCGACGATCGCCGCCGCGATGGCCTTCGCGGAATCGTGTGGAAAGAACCCGGTCGAGGTCAAGGACCGAGCCGGGTTCATCGTGAATCATCTGCTCTTCCCGTATCTGAACAACGCGGTCCGCATGCTCGAGAACGGCACCGCCACCCGCGACCACATCGACGAAGCGATGAAGGGTGGCTGCAACTTTCCCATGGGCCCCTTCGCCCTGCTGGATCTCGTCGGGTTGGACACGTCGCTGGCCATCCTCGATGCGCTGTACACCGAGTTCCGGGACCCCAACTATTCGGCGGTGCCGCTGCTGCGTCGGATGGTGACGGCCGGTCACCTGGGCCGCAAGACCGGTCTCGGGTTCTACGACTACTCCAAGTAGTCGGCCACCCGGCCGGCTGGCCGGACCCCCCCAACTCATCCGGCCCGCTGGGCCTCCGCCTCCACTCGGCCGGCCCGCCGAACCCCTCCACCTCCACCCCGGCCGGGCCCCTCCTCGCCTCCACCCCCACCCGAAATTTGCACGACCCTGCCGCTCTGGGCGGCCTGGCGGGAAATATTTCAGGAGCCGGGCTCGGAGAGCGCGGCCCTGCGGCGACGGATCGTGCGCAGGATCTCGTTCGCGGTCCGATCCGGCTGCCTCAGATGGGTGGACGTGTAGCGCAGCACCTGAAAGCCGTGGGCAACAAGCAGGTTCTGGCGTTCGAGGTCGTCGTCGAGCGCGTCGCGGGTTCCGTGCACCTGCAGGCCGTCGATCTCGATCACCAGCTTCGCCGAGGGCACGTAGAAGTCTGGGCGGAGGATGCGGCCGTCCACCACGAGGGTCTCCTGATAGAGCACCTCGACGCCGATGTCACGCTTGCAGATGCGCGCCATGAGGGGTTCCAGCATGCTCTCGGGACGTGCGTCACCGAGCGCCCGTTCGTCCAGCAGCTGGCGCAACACCCCCACCCCGTTGCGCCCACGTCCTGCGACCTCGTCGATCATCGCACGAAGTTCGGCGACCGTGACGAGCCGGTGGTGGAGGGCCCGTTCGACTGCGGTGGTCAACGTGGCGCTGGGCACGACGCAACCGACGTCCACCAGAGTCCGAGCCGGGGTCGTCACCGGCACCGACCGCCGGACGGTCAGATGACCGGCGACGAGGTCGCGGGAGCGGTGCACGACAACCTGGTCACGCAGGGGCGATCGGGTCGTGATGATGGTGACCTCGACCGGCGGCATCGCCGGCGACAGACCCCAGAGCCAGAGGGCGGCCCGATGCGACGCAGCCACGAGGCCGTCGGCCGCGAGGCATGCCGCGATGAGGCGACGACGGATCGACATGACGGTTCCGGCCGTTCGGAAGACCCCGAGATGGATGGGTTCGAGCACGCCGTTGCGGACGAGGGTCTGCTGTTGGTGTCGACTCACGCCGTGGGTGGCCAGCTGTTCGCTGGTCACCAGCCCCAGGTGGGACGTCGCGCACGCGTCGAGGATGTGGCCGATGGCACTCCTTGTGCAGCGGCGGGGATTCGTGGCTCCAGGCTTGACCAGATTTGAGGCTGAACTCATGTCGACCCTTTGCCCCGATGAGGAGAATCTCAAACCTCGCCCCGGGGAATTGCTGAAACATTTCCCGCCAGGCCGCCCAGAACGGCAGGGTCGTGCAAATTTCGGGTGAAGAGGAGTGGGGGCGGGCGAGCAGGTGGTCAGCGGTCAGATGCTTCGCCGGGGGGAATTGCCGGCAAGGCTGCGCCTAGGTCCAGGCACAGCGCGATCTGGCGCTGATGCACCGCGACGCCGATTTCGCGTTCGACCTTCCGGGTGGTGCGGAGCAGCACGAACACGACCGGCAGTGCCACCAGCTCGAGTGCGCCGAACACCCACCCGAAAAGCGGCATCAGGGGCGCCACGATCCCGATCACCGCCAGGACGATGCCGACCGCGGGAATGGCGTGCCGAATGCGGTTCGGCGGATCCAGGGGCAATGTCCCGATCGACGGTGGCCGAGCTTCTGGACGCAGGAGTACTCGGGCTCGGCGCGCGACGACCCAAGCGATGCCCCCTCCGGCGAGCGCGCACAACGCCGCAACGACAAGAAGCTTCACTGCGCCATAGGGGATGGACAACGGTCCGCCCACCAGGAAGTGGTACGCGGTGGCGACTGAAGCCATGCTGCCGAGCAGACAGACCACGAGGGCCAGGCGAAGTTCGCCCACGACCCATCGGATCGGCGACGAAGGACGTGCCGCAAGAGACGCCGAGGTTGCCGGTGGCGGCGGTTCCAGGACAGTGGCCAACCCCATAGGACTGATCCGTGCTCTTCGAAGCGCTCTGTTCGCGCTGCCCTTTGCCAACGACGACTCCCATGAAGAAGCTCACCGGGGCTATGAACAGCAGGCTCCACCCTGCCCACGCAGCCAATCCTCCAACCTCGCCTTGATTCACGGAGGAAACCCGTACCGAAAGGACAAGATTCGATGCGAACCACGCCAAGGAGTAAAGACGAGTAATCCCACAGTCGCAACAGTTGTCCGCGTTGGTCGAGGGTGTCGCGGAGCCAGCCCAGTTCATCCCAACTCGCCGGCGGCGTCCCGTGCAGCAGACGCGACCGCACCTGCCAGGACGGCCGATACCGGTGGCGTTGCTGCAGGCCGCTGCACGCCAGTTCCACACGGGTGGACCACTTCAACCCGTCGTCGACGCCTCCAGACGTCGGGGCCGAAGCGTCGAGCACCGTGGTGACCAGCTCCTCACCGTGCGCCTCCCGCCACGACGGCGCATACCACCGCAGCGCCTTCCTGGCCTGCACCTCACGTCGGGACACGCCCGGCGGCACCCGGGCCGGATCCGCCGGGCGTTGAAAGGCAGGCCCCATCCACCGGTCGAGACGCTCCTGGAACGTCTTCACGACGCCCCCTCCCATCCTCCGATACCTACCAGGCGCGCCGCAGCACGATCCGCGATCCCCTGACGCCGCTGAGTCTCGTCCCAGATCGCCCGCCGCCCCGCAGCCGCAAGCCGGTAGTAGCGGCGCAGACGCCCATCGACGTGTTCATCATGGTCGTGTTCGACCCGACCCTCGGCAACCAGCCGGTCCAACGCCCCATAGAGCGTGCCGGCACCGAGCGTGACGTGCCCGTCGGACAACTCCTGCACCGCCGCGATGATGCCGTAACCGTGGCGGGGTTCATCGGCCAGCGCGAGCAGCACCAGATACGTCTGCTCTCGCATCACCCCCTTGGCCATGACCCGACTATAGCTCGTTCAACGACCCATAAGCCCGGCGGCCCACAGCCCGTCGCATCGCCCACCGACCGAGACGGCACCCAACCCCGGGGAATCGCCGAAACATTTCCCGCCAGGCCGCCCAGAGCGGCAGGGCCGTGCAAATTTCGGGGGGAGGGGGGGTTTGTCGACAGAGTGTCGCTATGATGTCGACGCACCGTCGCGAACCTGCGTGACAGCACCTCACCAACGGCTCGCGTCACCCGTCACCGGCCCGCCTGCCCCTCCCCGTTTCCCCGCCCGCCTTCCCCTCCCCATCGCAGAGAACCAGCCCATGTTCATCGCCCTGAGAGATCTGCGCCGCTCGTGGACCCGCTTCGTGCTGGTCGGCCTGGTCGTCGTCCTGGTGGCCCTGCTGACCACCGTGCTCGGCGGCCTCGCGAACGGCCTGGCCCGCGACGGCATCTCGGCCCTGCGCGCCCTGCCCTATGACCACATGGCCTTCCAGTCCGGCGCCAAGGCCACCTTCAGCCGCTCGACCCTGGATCAGTCGACCCTGGCTGCCTACCGCGGCATCGACGGCGTGAAAGCCACCCCCGTCGGGGTGTCCTTCGTCAACGCGAAGTCCACCGACGGCGGCCCCAACCTCGACATCGCCCTGTTCGGTGTCGAGTCCGACAGCTTCCTCGTCCGACGACCCGAGGCCAAGGCCTCGCTCGCCGGCAGACCCGGTCTGGTGCTCAGCGGCGAGGACGAGAACAAGGGCGTGAAGGTCGGCGACGAGTACACCCTGGCCGGCTCGGGCCTCACCCTGCCCGTGTTGGGCTTCACCTTCTCCGGCTCCTACGGGCACGTGCCGATCGCCTACACCCCGCTGAAGACCTGGCAGCGCGCCACCTACGGCTCGGACCCACGCGGTCGGTTCTCCGCGGTCGCCCTGCAACTGCCGGACGGCAAGGGTGACGCGGTGGCCGCGGTCGCGAAGCGCACCGACACCGAGGTGAACACCAAGGCCCAGACCTACGGCGGCTCGCCCGGCTACTCGGCTGAACAGTCGACGATGTCGCTCATCCGCGGGTTTCTGCTGGTCATCTCGGCCCTGGTCGTAGGTGCGTTCTTCACCGTGCTGATCGTGCAACGCACCCGTCAGGTCGGTCTGCTCAAGGCCATGGGCGCGTCGAGTTGGTACGTGATCCGTGACGGGCTCGCCCAGATGCTCGTCGTCGTCACCCTGGCCACCGTCATCGGCTGTGGCATCGGCGCCGGCATCATGGCCGCCATGAGCGGCGGCTCCGCACCGGTCGAACTGGTCCCCTCCACGGTCGTCAGCGGCGTGGTGCTGTTGATCGTGGCCGGCGTCGTCGGCAGCCTCGTCCCGCTCAAGCGCATCACCGGGATCGAACCCGCCATCGCCCTGGGAGCATCGGACCAATGACCAGCGAGCCCACACCCGACGCAACCGACACGCCGTTGCAGCTCTCAGGCCTACGGGTCGCCGTGCCCGACGGCGACCACGAGCGGGTCCTGCTCGAAGGAGTCGATCTGAAGGTGGCGGCCGGGACGATCGTCGTCCTGACCGGCGCATCCGGCTCGGGCAAGTCGACCCTGCTGGCCGTCACGGGGCTTCTCCGCCGCCCCGACGCCGGCGAGGTGTTCATCGCCCACCAGGCGACGACCGGGTTGTCCGAGCGTCGACGCAGCGCCATCCGCGGTGCGCAGATCGGCGTCGTCTACCAGTCGGCGAACCTGCTCCCCTCGCTGACTGCCCGGGAACAGCTCGAGGTGGTGTTCCACATCGCCGGCAAGCCCCGGGCTGCGGCGAAGCGTCGGGCCGCCGAGCTGCTCGAGGTGGTCGGGATCGGCAACCGGAAGGACGCGCTTCCCCGGCACCTCTCCGGTGGCGAACGCCAGCGCGTCGGGGTCGCCCGTGCGCTCATGGCCGAGCCGTCGGTGCTGCTGGCCGATGAACCGACCGCGTCGCTCGATCCGGAGCTCTCGGTGGACATCGCCCGCCTGATCGCCAGCGAGGTCCACCGTCGCGGCCTCGCCGCGTTGTTGGTCACCCACGACGAAGCCCCTCTGGAGGTCGCCGACCGTCACGTGCACCTGAGCGGCGGTCGGCTCACCGAACCCGCGACCACCGGCTGAGCATCGTGCCCCGGATCGCCGCGCCCAGCGTCGCCGAGCACGTCGCCCGGCAGGAGGCGCGGGTGTTCGACGCGGCCGTCGGACTGTTCATCGAGCGCGGCTATGCGAACGTGTCGCTCGCCGACATCGCCGAAGCGGTCGGGCTCAAGCGCAACTCGCTGTACCGCTACTTCCCCTCCAAGGAAGCCATCCTGATGCGCTGGTTCCACGCTGAGTTGAACGAGCGCCTCGAACGATCGACCGAGCTGCTCGGCCGTGAGGGCGACCCGCTGGCGTCGATCGCCGCATGGGTCGATGATCAGCTCGACTACGCCGCACAACCCGGGCACGCACTCGTGGCCACCATGACCCAGATCGAACCGGATCTCGCGGCCGAGACTCGTGACGAGCTGTCCTGCATCCACAGCCGGCTCCTGGCCCCCCTGCGCGCGATCGTCGCCCGGACCGGCGTCGACGACGAAGCGACTCTGGATGCGACCTGTGAGTTGATCAGCGGACTGATACTCAGCGCCGCCCGCCACGAAGCCCGAACCGGGGTCCGCTCGGCCACCCGGACGAGGTTGCACGCCGCGATCGCCGCGCTCGTCGGGACGCGGTGAGCGACGAAGTCCGCCGTGGCCTCCGGCGGCATCCGACTTCGGTGGTCGAGGCACCGTCGGTCTCGACCGCCCATGCCGAGCCGTAGGATCGGTGGCCGTGGAATCCGATGCACCGAGAAGCGAAGCACTGCTCACGCCTCGGGTTCGGCGACGTTGGGCGAGTCCGGCGGCCGGGCGCTCGGCCCCACCATCGTGGCGGCCTGGGCGGGTGCCACCGTCGCCGGCCCGGCCTACACCGTGCGGTGCACCCCGGGGGACAACCTGGCCATCCACGTCGCGGTCACCCGGGCTCCGGCGGGAAGTGTGCTCGTCGTCGACGTGGGCGACGACCCGGCCCACGGGTACTGGGGTGAGGTGCTCACCACCGGCGCCCAGGCACGGGGGATCGCCGGTCTGGTGATCGGTGGCGGCGTCCGCGACGTGGCTGCGCTACGCGCCCACGGATTCGGGGTCTTCAGCCGTTCGGTCGCGCTGGCCGGTGCCACCAAGAACCGTCCCGGCGAGGTCGGTGGCGCAGTGGCGATCGACAACGTCGTGGTGCGCACCGGTGACTGGATCGTGGGTGACGTCGACGGCGTGGTGGCGATCGAGGGCCATCGGCTCGACGAGGTCATCGAAGCCGGTCGGGCCCGGGAGCAACGCGAGGCGGACATGTTCGAACGACTGCGCGCGGGCGCGACCACGGTCGAACTGCTCGACCTGGACGCCTCGCTGATCACCGATCGGCTGCCGCCCGGGGAGCACGACTGATCAACCGGTCACCGCGGTGGCCGGAACCCGTCCCTCCAACACGTCCAGCACACTCTGCGCGCCGATGTGACACATGCGCGTGCGCGTCACCCGTGACGCCGACCCGATGTGGGGGTACAACACCGTGCGCGGGGCCCCGAGCAGGGCCGGGGAAACCTCCGGTTCGTCCTCGTACACGTCCAGCCCGGCCGCGAAGATCTCTCCGTCGTCCAACGCGGCAGCCAGGGCGGCCTCGTCGACCACCGGGCCACGCGCGGTGTTGACGAGCACGGCGGTGGGCTTCATCCGCTGCAGCTCACGTGCCCCGATCAGATGACGGGTCTCCTCGGTGAGCGGAACGTGCAGGGACACGACGTCGGCGATCTCGAGCAGTTGGTCGAGCTCGGCGACGAAGCCCTCCTCGCCGGTGTCGTGGCGCGCGTGGTGGATGACGCGCATGGCGAACCCGGCGCCCCGTCGGGCCACGGCTCGGCCGATCTGCCCGAAGCCGACGATGCCGAGCGTGGCGCCGTACACGTCGAAGCCCAGGTACTGGTTGATGCCCCAGCCGGGCCAGCTGCGGGCCCGCAGATCGGCTTCGGCCTCGGACGTGCGCCGGCTCGCCGCCAGGATCAGCGCGAACGTGAGATCGGCGGTCGTCTCGTGCAGCACCCCGGGCGTGTTGCAAACGACGATCCCGTGGGCGCGGGCCGCGGCGACGTCGATGTTGTCGTAGCCGACCGCGATGGTCGCGACCACCGCCAGGCGTCCCGCCCCGGCCGCGAGGACCTCCGCATCGACGCGATCGGTGAGCAGGCACACGATGGCGTCCACGTCGCCGGCGGCACGGACCAGCTCGTCGTGGGAGAGCGGCGTGTCCGAGTCGTGGGTGACGAGCTCGTGTCCGGCATCGACGAGCCGGTCGAGGCCGCCCGCGGGCAACCGACGGGTGACCAGAATCCGGGCCATCGCGGCGGCCCGGCTCAGGTGGCCGTGTAGTCGACGGGCTCGGCGCCTTCGATTCCGACCGCGAAACAGAAGCAGTGGATCGGCGCGTGATCCGAGACCGGCCGCAGGCTGTGGACGAGGTTCGGTGGCACGTGCACCAGGTCACCCTGGGAGATCGTGCGCTGCTCGCCGTCGATGGTCATCACCCCGCGGCCGGAGGTCACGTAATAGAACTCGTGCGTGGGATGGGCGTGCGGATTCACCTCGCCCCCGCCGGCGACCTCGAATTCGCTGACCAGCTCGAGGTAGCCACCGTCGGTGATGTCCTTCATCTCCCGCGGATTGACCAACCACCACACCGGGGTCGTGCCATCGTGCTCGACAACGGGTTCGATGTCCTCGATCGATCTGACGTCCATGTCGGCGATGCTACCGACGCCCGCCGGACGGTGCAGCGACTCGGCGCGCCACCGTGGGCGAACCAAGATCGTTATCGTCTGGGCCATGGAACACCGACCGTTGCCCTTGGAGCCGGTCAGCCCGGAGTCCTTCGCGGCTTTCGGTCAGCTCCCCGTGGTCGACGGCGACCCGGACGACCCGGTCCGCCTGTCCTTCGCGCGCCGTGACCCCCACTTCAACTTCATCGTGCACCGCGCCGACGAGATCGACCACACCCCCGACGGCGCGGCGATCTGCGACCTGTTGAACCGCCACGACACGGCGACCCAGACCCTGTGCCCGCTCACCGCCGCGGCGATGCTCGTCGTCGCCCCGGCGTCGGTCGACTTCTCCGACGTCACCCATCTGGACGAGGTGCGCGGGTTCGTGCTCCGGCCGCACGAGGCGGTCAACCTCGCGGTGGGCACCTGGCACTGGGGGCCGTTCCCGTTCGACGCCGACGAGGTGCGGATCGCGAACGTCCAGGGTCGCACCTACGCCACCGACAACGCGGTTGCGGATCTGGCCGGCGCGTTCGCCACCGTCTTCGCCGTCGCGCGGGCCTGATGCGAAGGCCGCGTCCGACGGTCGGGTGGACCTGACGGAAAAGCCGCGCGAACATCGTCGGTGACCGCTGCACGTCGAAGGATCCGGAGATCACCGTGACCGACACCCTGCCCGAAACCGAGAAGACCGGAGCGGTGGACCACGCGGCGGAACGCGCCCGACGGAAGCACACGCTGGCCGCGGCGTTCAGGATCTTCGGCCGCTTCGGCTTCAGCGAAGGGGCCGCCGGGCACATCACCGTCCGCGACCCCGAGCACCCCGACCGCTTCTGGGTGAACCCGTTTCAGGCGAACTTCCAACTCATCACCGCCGATCAGCTGCTCTGCGTCGACCACAACGGCGAGGTCGTCGAAGGCGAGGGCATGCTCAACCGGGCCGCGTTCGCCATCCATTCGCGCATCCACCTGGCCCGGCCGGACGTGATGGCCGCCGCCCACGCCCACTCGGTCTACGGCAAGGCGTTCTCGGCGCTGCACCGCGAGCTGCGCCCGCTCACCCAGGACGCCTGCATCTTCTTCGAGGACCACGCGCTGTTCGACGACTACACCGGCGTGGTGTGGGACACCTCCGAAGGCGACCGGATCGCCGAGGCCCTGGGCGACACCAAGGCCGCGATCCTCGCCAACCACGGGCTGCTCACCGTCGGGCAGACCATCGAGGAAGCGACGTTCTGGTTCGTGACGATGGAGCGGACCTGCCAGGCCGAACTCGCGGTGCTCGCCGCGGGTGGCGGGGTGCCGATGTCCGACGAGGTCGCCCGCACGACCCACGGACAGGTCGGCCTGAACGCGGCGGGCCATTTCTCGGCCAAGCCGCTGTTCGACTGGATCCGTGCGGTCGAGCCGGACCTGGCCTGAGAATCCGAGCCGACCCGAGAGGTCGATTCAGGAAGCGGCGCGCCGCGGGCGGGAGGCACGCGGCGTGGCCTTCTTGGGCACCAGGGTCGGGTTGACCTTGTCGCGCACCACCTCGGCGTTGACCACACACTTGGACACGTCGTCGCGCCCGGGCAGTTCGTACATGGCGTGCAGGAGCACTTCTTCCATGATCGCCCGCAGCCCGCGGGCGCCGGTGCCCCGCAGGATCGCCAGGTCGGCGACCGCGTCGATCGCGTCGTCGGTGAACTCGAGGTCGACGTGCTCCATCTCGAAGAACTTGCGGTACTGCTTGGTGAGCGCGTTCTTGGGTTCGACGAGGATCTCGATCAGCGCCTCGCGGTCGAGGCTGGAGACCGCGCCGATCACGGGCAGTCGCCCGATGAACTCGGGGATCAACCCGAAGGTGAGCAGGTCCTCGGGCAGGACCTGGGCGAGCAGCGCGCCGAGGTCCTTCTCGTCGGTGCGGCGGACATCGGCGCCGAATCCCACGCCCGACGTTCCGGTGCGCGATTCGATGATGTCGTCGATGCCGGCGAAGGCCCCGCCGCAGATGAACAGGATGTTCGTGGTGTCGATCTGCAGGAATTCCTGGTGGGGGTGCTTGCGGCCTCCCTGGGGCGGGACCGAGGCCGTGGTGCCCTCCAGGATCTTCAGCAGCGCCTGTTGCACGCCTTCACCCGAGACGTCCCGGGTGATCGAGGGATTCTCGGACTTGCGCGGCGACCTTGTCGATCTCGTCGATGTAGATGATGCCGGTCTCGGCCTTGGCGACGTCGTAGTCGGCGGCCTGGATCAACTTCAACAGGATGTTCTCGACGTCCTCGCCGACGTAGCCCGCTTCGGTGAGCGCGGTGGCGTCCGCGATGGCGAAGGGGACGTTGAGCATGCGGGCCAGGGTCTGGGCGAGCAGGGTCTTGCCACAGCCGGTCGGTCCGATCAGCAGGATGTTCGACTTGGCGAGCTCGACTTCCTCGTTGCGTGACGATCCGAACTGGATCCGCTTGTAGTGGTTGTAGACCGCCACCGAGAGGATCTTCTTGGCGGTCTCCTGGCCGACGATGTAGTCGTTCAGGAACTCGAAGATCTCACGCGGCTTGGGGAGCTCCTCGAAGGAGAGCTCGGACCCGTCGGTCAGCTCCTCTTCGATGATCTCGTTGCACAGGTCGATGCACTCGTCGCAGATGTAGACCCCGGGACCGGCGATCAGCTTGCGCACCTGCTTCTGCGACTTGCCGCAGAACGAGCACTTGAGCAGTTCGCCGCCTTCTCCGAATTTGGCCACGGTTGGTCCTACCCCCGAATCGTTGCGACCTCAGCCCGCTGCGCTGATGGCCTTGGTTTGGTCGGCGAGATTCCGCGCCGAGATGACCTCATCGATGATGCCGTATTCCTTGGCCTCATCGGCGGATAGGACGAAATCCCGGTCGGTGTCCACCGCCAACTTCTCCTTCGACTGGCCGGTGTGGTCGGCCAGGATGTCCTCGAGCAGATCCCGCATCCGCATGATCTCCTTCGCCTGGATCTCCACGTCGGTGGCCGTCCCGGACCCTTGTCCCCACGGCTGGTGCAGCAGCACCCGGGCGTGCGGGAGGGCGAGACGCTTGCCCTTGGTGCCCGCTGCCAGCAGCACCGCGGCTGCCGATGCGGCCTGGCCGAAACAGATCGTGGAGATGTCGGGCTTGACGTACTGCATCGTGTCGTAGATGGCGAACAGGGCCGTGATGTCGCCCCCGGGCGAGTTGATGTAGATGTTGATGTCCTTGTCCGGACTCTCCGACTCGAGGTGGAGAAGCTGGGCGCACACCAGGTTGGCGATCGTGTCGTCGATCGGCGTGCCGATGAAGATGATGTTCTCTTTGAGCAGCCGCGAGTAGAGGTCGAAGGCCCGCTCGCCCCGGTTCGTCTGCTCGACGACGGTGGGAACGAGGTGGTTGTAGGCCGGGGAGATGGTCACTTAAGGGTTCGCTCCAGCTTCTTCCTGGTCGTGGTCTTCGGAATCGTGATCGTGATGGTGGTCTTCGTGATCGTGGTCGTGGTCTTCGTGATCGTGGTCGTGGTCTTCGTGATCGTGACCGTGGTCGTGGTCGTGCTCACCGGGGAACTCGCCGGAGACGTCGATGGCCGAGCGGTCGATCTCGTTCCCCTCGGGGTCGACGATCTCGACGTGCTCGATCAGCCAGTCGAGTGCCTTGCGGCGGCACAGGTCAGATCGTACCAACGGGAGCTGGTCGTTGCGGTCGAGTTGCTTGCGGACCTTGGCCGGCTTCTCGTTCACCTGGGCCGCGATGCGTTCGATCTCGGCGTCCAGCTCGGCCTCGTCGAGCGTCGATCTCCTCGGCCACCACCAGTGCCCGCAGACCCAGATCCACCCGGATTCCCTGGTCGGCTTCGCTCCTGAGCGACTCGGTGAACTCCTCGGGGTCGGCTCCGGTGCTCTGCAGATACAGGTTCAGATCCATCCCCTGGGCCGACAGCCGCTGCATCAGGTCCTGCATGCGGGCTTCGACCTCTGCGGTCAGCAGCGATTCGGGCACCTCGTCGGTGACCAGTTCGGCCAACGCTTCGGTCGCCCGTTCACGCAGCTGCATCTGCGCCTGGAACTTCTTGACCGTCTGCGCCCGCCGGACGAGGTCGTCACGCAGCTCGGCGAGCGTGTCGAACTCGGACTCCTCGGCCGCCCACTCGTCGTCGGCCTCGGGCAGGACCTGTTCGTTCACTTCCTTGACGAGCACGCGGAAGTCGACCGGGGGCTGCTCGGGGTCCGGGTGGTCGGCGCTGAAGCTCAGGATGTCTCCGGCCTTCGCGCCACGCAGTTCGTTGTCGAGCTCGGGGACGACCGTCTCGGTGCCGACCTCGTAGACGTAGTCCGAGGCGGTGAGACCGTCGAGTTCCTCGCCGTCCTGGGATCCGGTGATGTCGATCCGGACGTGGTCGCCGTCGTTCGCCGGACGTTGCACGACCTGGAGCTCTGCCTGCTGGGCGCGCATCCGGTCGATCTGGTCGTCGATCTCCTCGTCGGTGGGTTCGGGCCGGTCGATGGTGACCCGCAGGTTGTCGTACCCCGCCACGGAGACGACCGGGCGGACCTCGACGACCGCCTCGAACGCGACCGGGCCTTCCTCTTCGCCGGTGGTGATGTCGATTTCGGGCGCGGCGATCACGTCCACGTCGTGCTCACGCACCGCCTTGGCGTAGTACTCGGGCAGCGCGTGGCGCAGCGCCTCCTCGCGGCCCGGGCCGGCGCCCAGGTGCAGTTCGAGAATCTTGCGAGGCGCCTTGCCGGGGCGGAACCCCGGGATGCGCACCTCCCGGGCGATCCGCCGGAAGGCCGCATCGATCTCGGTGTCGAACTCGGTTTCGTCGACCTCGACCGAGAGCTTGACCTTGTTGTCTTCGATTGGTTCCACACTGGTCTTCACAGGGGCCCGAGTGTACCGGTCGGCCTTCGCTCCCCCATCACTGTCAAGATGCCCGGGTGGGTGAACCGACCGAACCACCACGACCCGCTGGGACTTCCCCGACCCCGAAACCGCCGATGCCATCGGGGTGGTCTGCCTCGGCGGCGATCTGACCCCGGGCACGTTGCTCGCGGCCTACCGGCGCGGACTGTTCCCGATGCCGGTCGGGGGACGGCGGTTCCGTCGGCTGGCCTGGTGGTCGCCCGACCCGCGTGGCGTGCTCCCCCTCGACGCGCTGCGGGTCACCAGGTCGCTGCGGCGATCGGTGCGCCGCTACGAGGTGCGGGTCGACACCGCGTTCGGGGACGTCGTCGACGCCTGTGCGGACCCGGCGTCGCCGCGGCGCCTGGATCACCGCGGAGATCCGCGACGCCTACGCCGAGCTGCACCGGTTGGGTTGGGCGCACAGCGTCGAGACCTACGACGAGACCGGTGCGCTGGTCGGGGGGTTGTACGGCGTGGCCATCGGTGGCCTGTTCGCCGGCGAGTCGATGTTCCACCGGGCGACCGACGCTTCGAAGGTGGCCCTGGTGCACCTGGTGGACATCCTCCGCGACGACGGGCACGGCGGTGCGGGCCGTCTCCTCGACGTGCAGTGGCGCACCGACCACCTCGCCACCCTGGGCGTCGTCGAAATCGCCCGCCGGGACTACCTGACACGGCTCGCCGGCGCGCTCGAGCTCCCGATCCCTCGACACCTCACCACCTGACTGCCCGTCAGATAATCGTACGACCGGTTCGTTCTGCGGAACAATGGAGCCATGAGCGAGTCGATCGACGAAAAGCCCGCCGGCGTCAACCACGCACCCGATCGTCCGTGGATGATGCGCACGTACTCGGGACACTCCACGGCCAAGGCCTCCAACGAGCTGTACCGCACCAACCTGGCCAAAGGTCAGACCGGGTTGTCGATCGCGTTCGACCTGCCCACCCAGACCGGCTACGACCCCGACTCGCCCCTGGCCAACGGCGAGGTCGGCAAGGTCGGCGTGCCCGTGGTGCACCTGGGCCACATGGAGCAGCTGCTGGATCAGATTCCGGTCGGCGAGATGAACACGTCGATGACCATCAACGCCACCGCCGCCTGGCTGCTGGGCCTGTACGTGGCGAACGCGGAGAACCAGGGCGTCGAGGCGACCGCCCTGCGCGGCACCACCCAGAACGACATCGTCAAGGAGTACCTCTCCCGGGGCACCTACATCTTCCCGCCCCTGCCGTCGCGCCGGCTCATCGTCGACATGATCGCCTTCTGCAACCAGTGGATTCCCAAGTGGAACCCGATGAACGTGTGCAGCTACCACCTTCAGGAGGCGGGCGCCACCCCGACCCAGGAGATCGCCTACGCGCTCGCCACCGCCATCGACGTGCTCGACGCGGTGCGCGCGTCGGGCAAGGTCCCCGAGGACCGGTTCGACGCTGTGTTCGGGTCGATCTCGTTCTTCGTGAACGCGGGGATCCGCTTCGTCGAGGAGACCGCCAAGATGCGGGCGTTCACCCGAATGTGGGCCCGGATCGGCAAGGAGCGCTACGGCGTCGAGGACCCCAAGGCGCTGCGCTTCCGCTACGGCGTGCAGGTGAACTCGCTCGGGCTGACCGAATCCCAACCCGAGAACAACGTCCAACGCATCGTGCTCGAGATGCTGGCGGTCACCCTGTCCAAGGACGCCCGGGCCCGCTCGGTGCAGCTGCCCGCCTGGAACGAGGCGCTCGGGCTGCCCCGACCCTGGGATCAGCAGTGGTCGCTGCGCATGCAACAGGTGCTGGCGTTCGAATCCGACCTGCTCGAGTACGACGACCTGTTCGCCGGCTCGCACGTCATGGAGGCCAAGACCGACGAGCTGATCGACGCCGCCACGGCCGAACTCGACGACGTCCTGGCGCTGGGTGGAGCCTTCGAGGCGATCGACGAGCTCAAGGGCCGGCTGGTGACCTCGCACGCGGAGCGGATGCGCCGGATCGAGTCCGGCGAACAGCAGGTGGTCGGCGTGAACCGCTACACCGAGACCGCGCCGTCCCCGCTGGGGGGCGCCGAGTCCATCCTGCGGGTCGACCCGGGTGTCCAGGACGAGGCCATCGCCGACGTCCAGGCCTGGCGCTCCGGGCGGGACGCGACGCGGTGAAGCGTTCGATCGACGAACTGCGCCGGGTGGCCGGCACCGACGAGAACATCATGGCCGCCACGATCGACTTCGCCCATGCCGGGGGCACCACCGGCGAGTGGGCCGACGTGTTGCGCGAGACCTTCGGTGAATACCGCGCCCCGACGGGCGTGGCAGCCGCGGTCGGCCGAGGCGCGCACCTGGACGGTCTGGCCGAGGTCGCCACGCGCAACCGGAACCTGAGCGGCGGCCCGGTGCGCCTGCTGGTTGCCAAACCGGGCCTCGACGGCCACTCCAACGGCGCCGAACAGATCGCCGTGGCCGCCCGCGACGCGGGCATGGAGGTCATCTACCAGGGCATCCGTCTCAAGCCGGAGCAGATCGCGGCGGTTGCCCGCGACGAGGACGTCGAGGTCGTGGGGTTGTCGATCCTGTCGGGCAGCCACATGGAGCTCGTCCCCGACGTGGTGAAGTTGCTCCGTGCCGAAGGGGTCACCGCGCCGGTCGTGGCCGGCGGGATCATCCCCGAAGACGATCGTGCCGCACTGCACGAAGCCGGGGTCGCACGCGTCTACACGCCGGCGGACTTCGAGCTGGTCCGCATCATGAACGAGCTGACCGACCTGGCCGAGGCGGCACGCGCGGCCCGGTGACCGTCTCGAACCTGGCACTTCGATCGGCTCGGGTGCGCTAGAAACGTCCAACGACATGGACAGCCAGGTGCAGTCGACGAAACGGGCGCGCCAGGTGCCGACGTTTCACCGGAACGCCTTTCTGGCGATCCTCGCCATGTGGCTGGTGCTCCCGATCGGTCTGCGCAACCACGTCGCCCAAGATGCCATTCCCTACGTTGCCGCCGGACGGATCGCCCACGCCCATCCCCATGAGGTCTACGCGGCCCGATATGGGGACTTGTTCAGCCTGAAGCCGTATTTTCGCAAGCGTCTGGTGTGAGAACGCCCCGAAGGGGCACCGACTGCGAACAATTCGCGGTCCCCTTCGTGGCCAGTCCGACGGCGATCCCGCTGGCCTGGGCGATCGCACGTTCCGGGGCCGCCGGGGGAACCCTGATCATGCAGTTCGCGGCGGCCCTGATGCTCGTCGGCGGTATGTGGCTGCTGTGGCGACGTCTGGCGCACCGTTCCCGTCGGGCGCCGCTGCTGCTCGTGGCCACCGCGCTCCTCCTCACGCCGATGGCGATCGTGCCGATCGGGCTGGGGCAGACCTCTCCGATCCTGTTCCTCTCGGTCTGTCTGGGAATGTCCTCGACGGCCACCAGGCGAGGACTGGCGAACGCCGCGGCCTGGGTCGCGGCGGTCACGCTGAAGGTCTTCCCCGCCGCTCTGGTGGTGCTCGTCGCCTGGCGACGTCGGTGGCGGATGCTGGCCTGGTCGGCTGTCGGGCTCGCCGCGCTGGCCGTGGCGTCGTTGGTGCTCGTACCGATCTCGACCTGGGGCGACTTCGTCCGGACGACGTTGCAGCTCAGTGCCCACACGTCGACCAACCCTTACAACGGTTCGCTGAGCGCGTTGGTTGCGCACCTGTGGGGGGGAACCGTCACGACTTCGACGACGCTCGTTGCCCGGGTGGTGAGCCTGATCGCCGCTGCCGTGGTGTGCTGGTTCATCGATGCGGGGTACCGAAGACGACACCCGCTGGGCCGGCGGCTATCTCGCGCTCCTGCTGCTGACCCCGCTGGTGTGGTGGCATTACGTCTGGGTCGCGGTCGGGGCGCTGGGCATCGCAGTGGCCGCCCAGAAGAAGCTCGACGACCGCCTGTTCGCCATCCTCCCCGCCACCGCGCTGGTCACCGTCGCACCCAGCATCCCGATGCAAACGGGCACTCGTTCCCGGTCGTCCAGGCGGTGATGCTGCTCGCCTTCGCCGCCGCGTTCTGTGTCCTGGCCCGCCGCTCGCGAGTTCGAGTCGCGTTTCGGGTTCAGGAAGCCTTGCGAACGGAGAGCCCCAGGTCGGCGAAAGCCGGTGAGAGATCGACACTTCCCGGTACCCGCATGCACCACTCGTCACCGCCGGCCGTGGCCAGTCGCACCAGCCCCCAGCTCCCCCACAACGGCGCGGCTTCGATCGAGGCCACCTGGTTCGGCGCCGCGGTCAGCGATTCGATCCCCGCGGCGCGTGACGACGCCCCCGGCTCCCAGACCACCGCGTTCCCTTCGAGCACGAGCGTGCCGACCGCATAGGACTTGGCGAGCTTCGGGGTGACGACCTGGCCCAGCTTGGCCAGATCGGCCCCCAGGATCTGCGCGTCGAGCCGTCGCACCGGTTCGGTCTCGTCTGCCTCACGGTCCTCGTCACCATTCGGGGACGGATCGCCTGCTCCATCCCGGCCCTCCGCGGCGCGTCATCGAAATCGTCGTAGTCCTCGTCGTCGACCTCGGGCTTCCACTCCGGGGTCAGGCTCAGACCGGTCCGTTGCTTGCCGATCAAGCGCGAGAATCACGGCGAGGACGAGGACGCCCACCACCACCACGATCGCAACCGCCGCGGCGTTCTGCTGTGCGAGCAATCCGATCGCGACCACCACCGCCACCACCACCACGATCGCCACGATCCCCCGGATCCGCCCCTTGGAACGGATCACCTGCCAACGGTCCTGAGCTTCTTCGATTCCGGCCACGGTCACCCGTCGGCCGATTCCCGGGACACCTTGAGGCCCGCTGGGTTCCAAATCCGTGACGTCATGCGCGGGAGGGTATCGAGAAGCAGCGATCGTCGATGTCCCCGAATGCGTAGTCGGCGTAGAGGCCCTCGAACATCGCCCGGGTGCGATCGGTCCAGTTCAGCGCGGCCGGGTCGGAGATCCGATGATGGATCTGACAGATCCCACCCTCGTAGACCCGGTACTCGGCCCACGAACCCGGATAGTCCTTCACCGAGGCGACCTCGACCCAGGGCAGCCCGCCGGTCGCGGAGAACGCCCGTCGCCGATTGCGGTGGGTGTGTCCGGCGAAGTAGCCCACGATGCGCTTGCGGCGACGCACCACGTCGACCAGTCGTTCCGAATCGTCCGGGTTGATGCCGAAGTAGCCGGGTTCGCGCTTGGCACTGTCGGGGTTCCAGACGTGGTGGTGGCCCATGACCAGGACCGGGTGCTCCGCTTCGGCCGCGACTTCGTCGAGCCAATCGAGCGTCTCGGCGGGCACCTGGCCGTTCGGATGTTCGACGATGGTGGTGTCGATCAACGCCACCGTGACCCCGTCCAGGTCGATCCGTTGGCGCGGGAACGCGGCGAAGCGTCCACCGTGGCAGGCGTCGTGGTTGCCACGGACGTGCCAGAGCCGATCCCCGAACGCCTCGGTGTACACGGTCAGGAACCGTTCGTACTCCGTGGTCGCCCCGTGCGTGGTGAGGTCGCCCTTGACGATCAACGCAGCCGGGTCGGCGGCGGCGATCTCGGCCACCGCCGCGCGGTTCATCAGCTCCGGATACGGCTCCTCCCCCGGGCCGGCACGCAGCACCGGGCCGACGTCGGTTCCTTCGATCAGCCCTGCCTCGGTCTCGCCGAAGTGCACGTCGTTGACGGTGGCGATGGTCGTCAACAGCTCGCCTGGCGCCGGCAGCGTCCGGAAGCCGATTCCGTCGAACTCGTAGTCCGAGTCGGGCTGCAGCCCGTCGTAGTGGTGCACCTCGCTGCCGACGTGGACCACGGCGTGATCCGGGGCCACCGTCGACAGTTCGGGTTGCGGTCCGACGACGGCGACTTCGCTCATGACCCGGTCCACGTTACCCGGCCGCGCCAACCCCGCCGTCCGACACCCGGTCGGGAGTTCAAGGACGCCGACGTTGCAGGGGCACGGGCTTGGTCCACCACCGTCCCGAGAAGCGCCATCTGGGCGCCCGCTGCTCCTCGGTCACGACGGCGGTGGGACCGAACAGCAGCACCGACGCCGCTCCGACGATCGCCGCCATCTCCTCGTCGGTCGGATCGCCGCCCGCGGTCACCGACACCTCTTCGGGTGTCACAGCGGGACGTTTCCGTGCTTTCGGGGCGGAAGGTCCTCCCGCTTCGACCGCAACATCTCGAGACCTTCGATCAGCTTGACGCGGGTCTCGGCCGGATCGATCACGGCGTCGACGAATCCCCGGTCGGCCGCCACGTACGGGTTGCAGAACGCTCGGTGTACTCGTCGGCCAGCTCCGCCCGGCGTGCCACGGGATCGTCGGCTTCGGCCAGTTCCTTGCGGTACACGATCTCCACGGCCCCTTGCGGGCCCATGACCGCGAGCTCCGCGGTCGGCCATGCGAACGCCAGGTCGGCGCCGATCGACTTGGAGTTCATCACCACGTAGGCGCCGCCGTAGGCCTTGCGGGTGATGACCTGGATGCGGGGCACGGTGGCCTCGCAGTAGGCGTAGAGCAGTTTGGCGCCGTGGCGGATGATGCCGTTGTGCTCCTGGTCCACACCGGGGAGGAAGCCCGGTACGTCCACGAAGGTCACCAGCGGCATGTTGAACGCGTCGCAGGTCCGCACGAACCGGGCGGCCTTCTCGGCCGACTCGATGTCGAGCACCCCGGCGAGCGATAGCGGCTGGTTCCCGACGATGCCGACCGGTTCACCATCCGAGACGGGCGAATCCGCAGACGATCGAGGCGGCCCAATGCTGCTGGTACTCGAAGAAGTCGCCGTCGTCGACGACGGCCTCGATCACGCTGCGCATGTCGTAGGGCTGGTTCGGACTGTCGGGCATGATGTCCAACAGCTCGGGGCAGAGCCGCTGGGGTCGTCGAGCACGGCGACCCGGGGCGGCTCCTCCAGGTTGTTGGAGGGCAGGAAGCCGAACAGGTAGCGCACGTCGTCGAGACAGGCCTTCTCGTCTCGGTGACACGAACGTGCACACACCCGACTTGGAGGCATGGCTCATCGCGCCGCCGAGCTCCTCGAGGGTGACCTCCTCACCGGTGACCGTCTTCACCACGTCCGGTCCGGTGATGAACATGTGGGAGGTCTCCCGGACCATGAAGATGAAATCGGTCATCGCCGGCGAGTACACCGCGCCCCCGGCACACGGGCCGAGGATCACGCTGATCTGGGGGGTCACCCCGGATGCCTGGACGTTGCGGTAGAAGATGCCGCCGTAGGAGGCGAGGCTGACCGGCCCTTCCTGGATGCGCGCGCCCGGCGCCGTCGTTCAACCCGATCACCGGCGCGCCCACCTTGAGGGCCATGTCCATCAACTTGTGGATCTTCTCGGCGAAGACCTCGCCGAGGGCCCCACCGAACACGGTGAAGTCCTGGGAGAACACGAAGACCTTGCGCCCGTCGATCGTGCCCCATCCGGTCACGACCCCGTCGGTGTAGGGCCGCTCGTTCAGGCCACTGTCGTGGGCCCGGTGCCGCGAGAGCATGTCGAGCTCGGTGAACGACCCCTCGTCGAGCAGGTAGTCGAGCCGTTCGCGGGCGAGCATCTTGCCCTTGGCGTGTTGGCGTTCGACCGATCGGTCCGATCCGGGTTGCCGTGCCTCGGCCTTGCGGGCGTCGAGGTCTTCCAGTCGTTGCTTCATCGAGGGGCTGCGACACGGGTTGCGAGACTAGGCGCGCAGGGTCCGGGGCGGCCAGACGCTCCCGGGGCGAACCGTGGACCCCGCGCTCAATGCCCCGAACCGGGCCCGGCGGGAAGGCCCTTGGCCATCCGGGCGTTCGTCTCCAGGGTCGTGGTCGTCACCCCACCGTCGTAGACCGGCAGTGTCGTGGTGCCCGCGGTCCCGGGGGCCACGTCGTAGGAGTCCGTGTCGCCACTGCCGCTTCCGGTGTGGAACGTGCCACCCACGATGCCGCAGGTCACTCCCCGGTTGAGCAACCCGTGACCTGGGACTCCAGTCGCCGGGGATTGCCACGCGTCGAAGAAGTCGCCGTGTGCGGTGTCGAACGTACCCGACGCCAGCCAGCCTCGCCCGTAGCTGCCCGTCAACGGATAGTGCACGACCAGGGTGAGCTGGGGTATCGGCACCGGGTGGTTCGGGTCGCAGCCGTGATTGACCGACGGATACGACAGGTGCGAGACGAAGTCCTCCGAGGCGGTGTGCTCGCCGTCCCAACACGAGGGGAAGGTGAGCCGCTCGGTCACGGGACGGTCGCGGTGCAGTCCCGTGGCGGCTGTGTGGGACAGATCCGGCGAGTTCCCGCACGCCCAGGCCACCATCTGCAGCGACTGGGGAGCCGTGGCCGGCCTGGTTCCCGGCCAGGGCCTGCAACCCGTTCGGGTAGGCCTCACCGCGGACAGGCGCGACGCCGGCGGCGACCCGGTAGTAGGCATCGACCCGGCGGGGCACGACCCGCTTGCTCGTCGACGAACAGCGTGGGCACCCAGTAGGCGGACCGGTCGCCGATGTCACTGCACGTCGACGGTGGTCGGCAACGACGCGAACGTGCTCGATGCGTCGGTGGTGATGTTGCCGAACAGTTCGTGTTCGTGGGAGGCGCCGGGCCGGCCGGCGTGGACGATCGGGTCGTCGGGCAGGGTGTGGCTGAATCGACAGGTCGTCAGGAACTGCGCACCGTAGGCGACCAGCGACGAATTGGGCGGCGGGTGCTGGGACCTGGTCCGCCTGCGCGACCGGTGTCCCGCCGATCGGCGCGCCCGACGAGCAGGACGCCACCGTGATCGCCAGTCCACCGAGCAGGACTGCGACGACCGCAGCCGCACGAGTCCCCCGGCGACGGCGCGTTCACTTGCCGGCGGCAACTTCGGCACCTCGATGGCTGCGCGACGTCGACCTTCGCCGGCGGACCTGCGGGCTTGGCCGGCGCGGTCTTCGCATGGGGCATCTTCGCCTGCGGGGGTGGCTTGGGTTGGGTCTTGTAGTCACCGGAGGGCGGCGTCTTGCGGTTCACCAGCTTGAACACGTCCAGCGGGTTCTTGCCGTGAAGTCGCCGCTGCCCGTGCCCTTGCAGGGCTCCAACGTCTCGATGTCGGCCGGCGCCGAGGTCTTGAAGGTGTTGCCGGAGAAGCAGTTGCGGTTGTCCCGTCCTGGTCGAAGGCCCCGAGGTCGGCGAGGCCCGAGTTGTGACAACGTTGCCCTTCACGGTGTTGTGCTTGGCCGTTCCACAGCACCGTGCCCGGGATCTTGTCCTTGGGGGGCTTGGTCAGCTTGTTCTGCTCGGCACACGTCTTGGGCGGGTTGTCGGCTCGGCAGGTCCGAGTGCGTTGTCCTCGGGGAACGGCACCAGCACGATGCCACCGAGCTTGTGGTTGTCGACGCGGTTGCGCAGGATCTGGTTGTCCCAGCCGCCGGGGATGATGATGCCGTTCTCCTGGGCGAGCCGGGCGCTGTCGATGGCCGGTCCCGCTGTGTAGTTGTTGTCGTAGACGAGGTTGCCCACGATGTCGTCGCCCCGCTCCGGGTAGCACGGCTCGTAGCTCCCGGTGTTGGGCACGATGCCCGCCCGGTTGTGGCGGAACGTGGAGTTGGCGATGTAGAGGTTGCCGCCGCTGTTGGTGCCCGAGTACCCGAGGCCGTTGTATTCCGAGACGACGTCGTTGATGACCGCGTTGCAGGGGTTGCAGCCGCCGACGTAGAAGCCGGCGTCGGGGCTGCCCGAGCCGTAGGAATGCTCGAACAGGCCGTTGACCGCGTCGTAGGAGTAGATGCCGTAGTCACCGTTGTTGTAGGCGGTCAGGTATGAGCCGCGGTAGCCGTCGACCCCGGTCCAGTAGAAGCCGTTCTATTGTAGTTGCGGGCGGTCATGTTCTCGACCGCCACCCCCTTGGACCCCAGCACGCGGATGCCGTTCGTATCTTGAACTGGCCGTCGAGGATCACCGTGTTGCGGTTGGTGCCGCGGATGACCAGGCGTTCTTGGTGCCCACGTTGACCGCCTCGTTGTAGACGCCCGGCGAGACCAGGATGAGGTCTGCCCGGCTTGGCCGCGTCGACCGCCTTCTGGATGGTCGGGTACTGGCTCGGCACCTTCAAGGTGGTGCCGCCGGCTTGTGTGGTCGACGACGACCGCTCGCCGAGGTCGAGCCCGACGACGAGCAGCCGGTGAGCGACGGCGCCGACGGCCAGTGCCGCAGCACAGCGATGATGCGACGTGGAGGTGCATTGTTGGTCCCCCTGGAAGAGCCCCGGTGCGGACGCGGTTCGGTGTGAGTGTAGCGTTGGCCAGGCTAGGGCGTCACGGTGATGACGCCGCGCATCGAACCGGCCGTGGCGGTGGCGTGGAGCGAGCAGTAGTAGGCGTACGTGCCGGGCTTGGCGAAGGTGAACGTGGCCTTGTCACCGGGGTCGAACTTGTCCTGGCGACGGAGAAGTCCGAGCTTTGCGGGTCGGTCGCCACGACGTCGTGCTGGTTGCGGCCGTTGTTCACGAAGGTCACCTTCGTGCCGGCCTTGATCTGGAGGTGTTGCGGCGTGAAGTGGTTGTCGATGCGCCTCGATGGTGACGCTTCGACGGTCTCCACCGTGGGCGGGGCCAGGGTGTCGCGTACCCGGCGCCGTCGTCGTGGTGGTCGCGGCGGTCGTCGCCGACCGAGGTCGCCACTCGAGCAACCGACTGCGCCGACTCCGACGACGACCGCCAGGCACGCGGCGACGACCGCGCCCGGACAGCGAGAACTGCGGTACGCACCTGGCTGCAGCTGGATTCACAAACTCCCCTGGAACGATCGTGATGCGGCTGGTGACACCGGACCGAAGTCTAGCGGTGCGAGCGGTCACCTCAGGTGGTCGCGGATGTCCTCCCATCTCGGGCCCACCGGTAGCCTCGGCTCCGTGAGCTTGATCCCGGCCGACACGGAGGCCGCACGCCCGGAGCCTGCCGGATCGCCGCGCAGCGGGTCGAGGGCGCGCCTGCGGTCCGGTCCTCGACGCGGAGATCCAGCGTTGGACGCAGCTGGACCCGGCGCTCACCGAACCTCTCTCCGCCCTGCGCGACCTGGTGCTCTCCGACGCCAAGCGCATCCGACCGGCGTTCTGCTTCTGGGGCTACGTCGCCGGCGGTGGCGATCCGACGACGACGCGGTCATCGACGCCGGCGCCGCGCTGGAGCTGCTCCAGGCGTTCGCGCTCGTCCACGACGACGTCATGGACGGCTCCTCGGTCCGGCGGGGTCGGCGCACCGCGCACCTCGCCTTCGGCGACGTGCACGACGGCAACGACTGGAACGGCGAGGCACGGCGGTTCGGCGAAGGGGTCGCGATCCTCATCGGCGACCTCGCGCACGTCTTCGCCGACCGGCTCGTGGCCGAGCACCCCGGGGGCGCGACAGATCTGGGACGAGCTGCGCATCGAGTTGAACGTCGGCCAGTACCTCGACCTCGCTGGCACCGTCCGAGCTCGATGTCGACCTGGCCGGAGCCGGAGGATCGCCCGCTACAAGTCGGGCAAGTACACCATCGAACGCCCGCTGCAACTCGGCGCGGCGCTCGCCGGACGCCTTCGGGCGCCTCCGGCCGCTGCTCAGCGCCTACGGCGACCCGCTCGGCGAGGCGTTCCAGCTGCGCGACGACCTGCTCGGCGCGTTCGGCGACTCCGCCCGGACCGGCAAACCGGTCGGCGACGACCTCCGCGAGGGCAAACCCACCACGCTGCTCGCCGAAGGATTCGCGCGGGCGACGACACCCACCGGAGGGTCCTCGAGCTCGCGGGTGACCCGGGCCTGGACGGGGACACGGTCGTGCGGATCCAGGAGACCCTCGTCACGGTCGGGGCCAAAGCGGCGGTCGAGAGCCGGATCGACGAATTGACCACCGAAGCGGTCGGGGCGCTGGACGCGGACGTGCTCGACGTCGAGGTGGTGCGCGCGCTCGAACAACTCGCCTGGTACGTGGCCCACCGCCAGAGCTGAGCTGCGGATCAGCCGGCCGCGTAACCGGCCAGCGCGCGGGGCACCGGCTGCACCACCACGCCGGGCTCGCCGCACGAGCGCGAGCATCCAGGGCGGGCGCACCTGGCCGGACAGGCTCACGGGCGTGTCCAGGCCGGAGTACTGGGTCGCCTGACGCAGATAGTCCACGGCGTAGTCGGGAGGGCGGACGTCCACGGTGAGCTCGGCCAGTGCGAACGGGTCCGGGCTGCGGTCCGAGGATCGGGCCAGGTTGATGCGCGGCGCGCTCGGGCCGATGCCCCCGCCCACGATGCCCGGGCCGTCGACGAGCACCGCGCCCCGCACCAGGGTGGGACGGCCGCCCTGGATCAGCAGTGCCACGTAGGCGCCGAGTCCTCGACCCAGCACCGTGGCCCGCCCGAGGTGTGCGAGCGCGGCATCCACGTCGGCCATCAACAACTCGGCGGTGTAGCCGCCACCGCGGGGCACCGTGGAGTGCCCGTGGCCGGTGAAATCGAGTCCCCACACGTCGCCGGGCCAGTCGTCCACCGCGGCGGGAGCTGCCGCCGGGGTGCACTCCCCCAGACCGTGGAGCAACAGGAGCGGGTGAACGTCCGGTGAGTCCGCCGGCCGGAGCTGGTGGAGCGCCAGGCGCATCCGGTTGTGGCGCACCCACACCGTGGGTTCCCCGGCCGGCGCGACCGCCGGCCTCGGCCCGCTGGGACCGGTGGCATCGGCGCCGATCGCCACCGCGTCCGGGTCGACCGGGTCGACTTCGATGTCGAGCACGAAGGGCCCGGCTTTGGCCTTGCGGCGATCCCGGGTGGCGTCGTCGGTCACGGCAGGAAGTCCAGGACCAGTTCGGCGGTCAGCTCGGGCTGTTCGATGTGGACGAAGTGTCCGACCCCTTCGAGCGGGACGAAGCGGGCACCGGCCGGCAGGTTCGGGATGACGTCCTCGGGCAACGTGCCCCAACCCATGACCTCCACGGCGAGACCCAGGATGCCCAGCACGGGCATCCCCAAGCCGGGCAGACGCATCATCGACCACTCGGGTTGCCACGGGCCGACCCCGCCCATCCGCAGGCTCGGATCGATCTTCCACCGCCACCCGTCGGCCGACTCGAACGCGCCGATGGACACCAGGTAGCGGAGCCAGTCGAGTTCGAGGCGTGGGTTCATCCGCCGGCGCCGCTCGGCCAGCTCGTCGATCGTGCCCGGCTTGCGCATCGCTTCGGCGGTGCGGCGTCGGTGGTCGAGCCAGGCGGTGAGCCCGTCTGCCCGCAGGCGGGTGCGGTCCCGGTCGGACACGTCGGGCCAGGACCGCCGCGACGGCAGGCCGTCGATGTTGACCAGGTGGCTGACCCGGTGCGGCATCGCGTCGGCCAGGTTCAACAACAGCCCGCCCCCTTGGAATGGCCGAGCACCGGAATCGGCCCGGACCCGATCCAGTCGAGCACGGCGAGCGCATCGCGGGTGTCCGCGTCGAGCGAGTACAGATCCGCATGGCCCGAGTCGCCGTGACCACGCTGGTCCCAGCACACCACCCGCCACCCCGCAGCGGCGATGAGCGGGGCGAACACGTCATAGGTTCCCGCGAAGTCGAAGCCGCCGTGGGCGAACAGGATCGCCGGATCGTCCGGGTCTCCCCACTCCCAGACCGCCAGTCCCACCCCGGACGAGTCGACCCGACTCATCCGGTCAGGTCGACGTCTGTCAGGCATCCAATGGAAGCTACGTGGTGCGTTCCGCTTTGCGGCAACTGAACAGGCTGACTGCCCTCGTTGTCGGGGCAACGCTGCGCAGGCGCCGGCCGAAGCAGCGTCGAGTGTGAAACCCGAATGCCGAAGGCGAAGCGAGCAGGGCCGTCAGGCCCGCCCGAGCTTCAAAGCGGACCGGTCCACGCCCGGTAACATCCCCGTTCGCGTGACTACCGACACCGACGCCTCGTCGCTCCCGACCGACCCGGCAGACGGGCACGGGCCTCCCGACGGAACCACCGAGAAGCAACGGGGCGCCCACCGTCAGCTGATCACCGGTTCCGCGGTGCTGGTCGTCGCCGCGGCGATGCAGGCGGTGGGCGGGGCGGTGTTCTGGCTGATCGCGGCCAACGTCGACGCCAAGGCCGTGGTCGGCACCGCCACCGCGCTGTTCACGTCGGTCAACTTCGTCACCTACGTGGCCGGCCTGGGCTCTGCCGGTCGCGCTGGCCCGGTTCGCGGTCGGCCGCAGCGACGACGCGGACACGATCTTCACCTGGTCGATCCTGGCGACGGTCGCCGCCGCCGCCGCTGGTCGGCACCGCGTATCTCGGCGTTCCTGCGCCTGGTCCACCCGCCGTCGACCGAACCGTTGTTCCGGGCCGGGGCGATCTGGCAGGCCGCCTTCGTCGTGTCGATCGTCGGGGCGGCGCTGTCGATGATCTTCGACGTCCGCTGCATGACGCTCCGCCGCTGGGATTGGGTGCTGGGCCGCATCATCGATCATCTCCGTCGCCCGGCTGCCACTGGTGCTCTGGTTCCTCCGCCCGGGGCAGAGACCCGCAGCTCTGGCTCTTCGCCTGGTCGGTGATCCCCTGGCGGCCACCGGGGTGTTCGGCGCCCTGCTGATCAACCGGGTCTCCGGCGGCCGGAACCGGCTGCGGCCCAAGCCCAAGTCGTCGAAGGCGATGGTCACCGCTACTCGGCGGTGAACTACCTCGTCCACGCTCGGCTACCAGGTCCCCGTACTTCGCGCTGCCGGTGATCGTGCTGGCCAACGTCGACGCCGACACCAACGCAGCCTTCTACGTGGCCTGGGGCGTCGTGGCGGTGACCTGCTGGGTGCCCTACACGATCGGCCAGGCGTTGCTCGCCGAAGGCGGCAAGGACGGCGCCGCCATCCACAGGCCAGGTCCGCATGGCGCTGGGGCTGGCGACTCGGCCATCATGACGGCCGGCGCGGTGGCGGCCACTTCGGGAGCGGTCCCCATCGACGACCGTCTACGGCGCGCAGTACGCACGACGCGGCGCGGCTCCTCCCGGAGATGATGCTCGCCGGCGTCCCCTGGGCGATCTCGTCGCTCTACCTCACCGAGGCCCGCGTCCTGCATCGCCATGTGCCACCGTGGTCATCACCTCGTCGCTCATGTTGGCGATCGTGGTCCCGGCGCTGATCCTCGTCCCGCGCCAACGGCATCGTCGGCGCCGCCCATGCCTGGCTGTTCGGCAACCTGCGGGCGATGGTCGTGGCGATCGCCGCGCACCACTTCGGGCGAGCGCTGGGGCAAGGTCGGTTCGAGCCGGCTCTCCGACGCGGTGCCGGGGGCGAGATGCTCCGGCCAGCCGCCGAGCGCGCCCACTCGTGATCGCCGTCGTCCGGGCGGCAGGCTCCCGCTTTGCTCGTCCCGGTAGCCGAGCATTGCAGACTCGCGCACGTGGACTTCGCACACGATGATGACGCTCGAGACGCACGGGCCCGACACCTTCATCGGCGTCGGTCCGCACTACCCGTGGGGCGGCCTCTACGGCGGCCAGATCGTGGCGCAGGGGCTGCGCGCGGCGGCCCATCGACCGTCGACGACCCGTACCACGTGCACTCGCTGCACGCTTACTTCATCCGGCGGGGCGACCACACCGAGCCCGATCCGCTTCGAGGTCGAGCGCCTGCGCAACGGACGGTCGTTCGTGACCCGCAGCGTCGTGGCCCGACAGGGGGTCGGCGCGATCCTGCAGATGTCGGCGTCGTTCCAGCGCGACGAGCCGGGCCCGATCGTCGAGCGGGCCGAAGCGCCCGCGGTGGCCCGCCCCGACGACATCGCCTCGGGGAGCCTGGTCGCCGATGTTCGACAGCCGCAAGGTCACCGACGCGCCGAGCGCGGCCACATCACGACGTGGTTCAAGATGACCGACCCGATCGGCGACGACCCGCTCCTCCAGGCGTGCGCGCTGGCGTTCGTGTCCGATGACGTGCCGACCGAGACCGTCGTCTCCAGCACCCCGACTACGGCGACCCGGACATCGCCGAGGACGACGCGTGGATGGCCGCCAGCCTCGACCATGCCATCTGGTTCCACCGCCCGCCGCGGATGGACGACTGGCTGCTGACCGACACCCGCTGTGAGGGTCTGCTCAGCTCCCGGGGCCTTGCGGTGGGCACACGCTTCGACAGCGCGGGCAACCATGTCGCCACGTTCGCCCAGGAGACCCTGGTCCGCCACCGTTGACGCGTCCGGCGACCGCACGTGCGGCCGGCCGGTCTCGGCGGGCGGCGAACGAGAACGTGTTCCCGTAGGCTGACCGTCCGCGTGGTGCGCCACTGTCGCACCGCGGATGGTCCGCCGGAAACGAGAGGCACCACCATGTTCGATCACGCAAAGTTGTTCATCGGCGGCAACTGGGTCGACCCGGCCGGCAACGGCGTCATCGACGTGCATTCGCCCTACTCGCACGAACGGGTCGGCCGGGTTCCCGAGGCCACGAACGACGACATCGACCGGGCGGTCGCCGCCGGCGCGCCACGCCTTCGACCACGGCCCCTGGCCTCGGATGGCGCCGACCGAGCGCGCCGAGATCGTCCAGAAGCTGGCCGACCTCGTACGCCGCGCACCTGGACGACTTCGCGCACGATCATCACCGCCGAGATGGGCTCGCCGCATGCTCTTCTCCCATGATGGCCCAGGCGCCGATGCCCCAGCTCATGCTGCAGTACTTCGTCGACCTGGCCCGCACCTTTCCCTTCGAGGAGCACCGCGACGGCGTGCTCGGCCCGATGCTGGTGCGCCACGAGCCCGTCGGCGTGGTCGGGGCGATCGTGCCGTGGAACGTGCCGCAGTTCGTGCTCGATGTCGAAGGTCGCCCCCGCGTTGGTGTCCGGCTCGACGATGGTGGTCAAACCCGCGCCCGAGACGCCGCTCGACATGTTCCTGCTGGCCGAGCTGGTCGACGAGGCCGGCATCCCCGAGGGCGTGTTCAACGTGGTGCCCGCGGGCCGCGAGGTCGGCGAGCACCTGGTCACGCATCCCGGGCGTCGACAAGATCGCTTTCACCGGCTCGACGGCGGCCGGCCGACGCATCGCGTCGCTCTGCGGCGAGCGGCTGCAGCCGGTGCAGCCTCGAGCTCGGCGGGAAGTCCGCCGCGATCGTGCTCGACGACGCCGACCTCGCGGCGACGGCGCAGGGCCTCGAGCTCGCCTCGCTGATGAACAACGGCCAGGCCTGCGTGGCCCAGACCCGCATCCTCGCCCCACGGTCTCGCTACGACGAGGTGGTCGACGCGGTCTCGGCGACTGGCCGCCGGCCTCGTGGTCGGCGACCCGGCGGATCCGTCGACCGGCGCTCGGCCCGCTCGTCGCGGAGCGCCAGCGCGACCGGGTCGAGGGCTACATCCAGATCGGGCCAGCGACGAAGGCGCACGCGTGACCATCGCCGGCGGCGGCCGGCCCGACATCGACACCGGCTGGTTCGTGGACGCCACCGTGTTCGCGGATGTCGACAACTCGATGCGCATCGCCCAGGAGGAGATCTTCGGCCCGGTGCTGTGCGTGATCCCGTACGAGTCCGACGACGGCGGCGCCGTCGCCATCGCCAACGACTCCGACTACGGCCTGGCCGGTTCGGTGTGGACCGACGACGCCGAGCACGGGCTGGACATCGCCCGGCGGGTGCGCACCGGCACGCTACGGCGTCAACCAGTACCTGATGGACTTCAGCTCGCCCTTCGGCGGCTTCAAGGCGTCGCGGGTTGGGCCGGGAGTTCGGCCCCGAGGGTCTGGCGGCCTACCTCGAGCTCAAGTCGATCGCCCTGGCCGCCGGTTCCTGACCCGGTCCTGGTCGACCACCTCGGTGGCCCGCGGGTTCACGCGGGCCGCGGGTGCGCCGCGAAGAACGACCAGATCGTGGCGGTGGCGTCGAGTGCCTTCGAGGGCGGATCCATGCCGAGCAGTTTGGCGATCAGCGGGTGATTGGGCTTCGAACCGGGCCACTGGTGGCCGGCACCGGCGATGGTGATCAGCTCCACGGTGCGACCGGACGGGCAGGCCGCGGTCGACGTGGCGACCGGACCTTTCGTGGTGGTGACCGGTGAGGCGCAGTTGTCGACGCTGCGCCACGCGGCGAGCGTGTCCGTTGTCGGCGGATGGGCCGGTACTTTGCCCCTGCCGTTGCCCGGTGAGCCGTCCATGGGCACGTGGGTGTCGGCGAGCCCGTGGACGAACAGCACCGAGAGCGGTGCGGGATCTGCACAGGGCACCATCTGCGCGCCCGCCACCGAGGCGACGGCCGCGAACACGTCGGTCTGACAGGCCAGCCGTTCGGCCATCATCGCCCCGTTGGACATGCCGGTGACGAACACCTGCCGGGGGTCGATCCGCATCTGGGCTTTCACCGTGGATACGACCTTGGTGATGAACGCCACGTCGTCGATGTGGTCCTTGGACGGGGTGCCACAGCAGGTCCCGGCGTTCCAGGCCCGCTTCGCCCCGTCGGGGTAGGCGACGATGAACCCTTTGGCCTGCGCTTCACGGTCCCAGTCGTAGGCCTTCTCGGCCTGGGACGCGTTGCCGAACCCGCCGTGCAACATGACCACCAGCGGCGCCGGCTTGGATCGGTCGAGGTTCGCCGGCACGTAGGTGCGGTACGAACGTTGCGTGCCGCCCACCGTGACGTCGTGCGTGGTCGAGCCGGTGGGGATCGTCGCCGAGGGCGCAGAACTCGACCCGGCGCCGGTGACGTCCCGGTGGTGGACGCCGCACCCCGCGGCCAGCACCGCGGCGACGACCACGATGGCGCCGAGCTGGATTCGTCGATGCCGGCGGCGTTTGGGCAGCAGGTTCGGTTCGCTCATGTCGCCGTTCTACGTCGACGATGTGAGCATCTCGTTAGGCACCGGTGCGAGCTCAGTGATGTTCCGGGACGGCCGCGAGACGGGCCTGGGCCTGGGAGAGCACCGGGCTCGGACCGGTCAGCAGGTCGAGGGCCTGGACGAGTGAGAACACGACCGGGCGCACGGTCATCAGGTCGAACCCGGGTGGGCGACGGATGCCGTGCATCGCCTGCGCCCATCCGGGCAGCAGGCCGACCGCCGCCTGGATCAGCACCGTGGAGATGCCTTTGGACACCGGATCGTTGCCGATCGGGGACATCAGGAAGGCCATCGCCTCTCGGGCCTGGTCGCCGCATTCGAGCTCCCCGCGGACGTCCCGCAGGTACTGGCGCACCTGGGCGCAGCTGCGGGGGATGTCGTGGCCTCGCCGATCTTCTCGGGCACGATCGCCGTCTCGTCGAAGTAGCGGTCCAGGTCCCTGCCGCGGATCGGGAAGGGGTGGTAGCGGCGGTGCGCGTTGAGGATGCTGGTCATCTCGGCGACGTGCACCCAGCGCAGCAGCTCCGGCTCGGTGGCCGGTAGGCGCGGCCGTCGGGGGCGATGCCGTGGATGAAGGTGTGCACGTGGTTGACGTGGGCGATGATGGCGTCGGCGACCTCGGTCGAGGCGAAGGTCGTGGCGCCGACGAACGACGCGGTGCGCGACAGCCGCCCGAAGGGGTCTTCGCGGTAGTCGGAGTGTTCGGCGACGCCGGCCATGGCGAGGGGATGCAGGCTCTGGAACATCAACGACGACAACCCGCCGATGATGCCCGAGGGGTGGCTGTGCACCTTCCAGGTGACCGAGTCGGGCCCGAACAGGCCCGGGTCGCCGGCCGGGTCGGTGAACTGGATGCCGGGGAGGGTGTCGGCGTTGAAGGCCGCCTGCAGGTTGGAGGCCACGGCGTGGCGCACCGGGGCGAGGGGGTCGATGGGCAGTCGCATCTCGGGTTGCTCCTGGCAGACGTGGCGCCGGGCGGAAGGCGCAGGACCTGGCCGTTGGCAGCTGTCAAGTCCAAGACCCGAGCGTACGAACAGCCTTGACATCTGTCAAGTGCTCGGCCAACCTGCTCGGGTGGCCACGCCGCAACGGCTCGACGACACCATGATTCTGGATGCGGCCCTCGACGAGTTCGCCGACCAGGGTTTCGAAGGCGCGTCGGTGCGCAACATCTGTCGCCGCCTCGAGGTGAGCCACAACCTCGTCCACATCCGCTACGGCTCCAAGGACGCGCTGTGGCAGGCGGCCGTCGCCCACGGGTTCACCGCGCTGGGCTCGGATCTGGCCACCGCCGCGGCGTCGGCCCCGGCGGACCCGTACGACCGGCTGCGGGCCATCCTGGTGCGTTACGTCGAGTTGACCGCGGCCCGCCCGGCGTTGATCCGCATCATCAACTACGAGGCCATGCACCCCGGGCCGCGCCTGGAACTTCTCTTCGACGCCTATCTGCAGCCCGCCCACGAGGTGGCCGACGCCGCGTTGCGCCTCCTCGAACAGCAGGGCCGGGCGCCAACGCGTCCCGCCGCGACGCTGCATTTCCTGATCGGCCACGGCGCCGGCGGCCTGGCGAGTCTGCCCGCGCTCGCCGGGCGGTTCGACGACGACGCACCCGACCCGGTCGCCCAGGCCACCGCCGCGGTGGACCTGGTGTTGCGGGGCATCATGGTGGCGGCACCCCCCGACTGACGGGCCGGTGTTCGGAGACCGGGCCGGTGCGCGGAGGCCGAGCCGGTGCCAGGGACGGGGCTGGCGCTCGGGACGATGTGGGACGATGGGGCCATGAGCTCGCCCACCGTTCCCGACCAGACCGACCGCACCGCGCTCGTCACCGGCGCCAATTCGGGGCTCGGCCTGGTCACCGCCAAGGAGTTGGCCGCGGCCGGCGCCCAGGTCTGGTTGGCCTGCCGAGATGCCGAACGGGCCCGCGCCGCGCAGGACGAGGTCGCCGCGCAGGCGACGGGGCCGGCCCCCCGTGTGGTGGCGTTGGATCTGGCCGACCTGGACTCGGTCGCTGCGGCTGCCACCGAGGTCGCCGCGTCGATCGACCGGCTGGATCTGCTGATCAACAACGCCGGGATCATGGCGCCGCCCAAGTCCTTCACGGCGCAGGGTTTCGAAACCCAGTTCGGGGTCAACCATCTCGGCCACTTCGCGCTCACCGGTCGGCTGTTGGACCTGCTGGTTGCGGCGTCCGCGGCCCGGGTGGTCACGGTCTCCTCGGCGGGCCACCGGGCCGGTTGGATGCACTGGGACGACCTCGACGCCCACAAGCACTACAACTCCGTGGACCCGCTACGGGCAGTCGAAGCTCGCGAACCTGTTGTTCACCGCCGAGTTGGCCCGTCGGGCCGCCGCGCACGACACGCATCTGCTCGCGGTGGCCGCGCACCCCGGCTATGCGGCGACGAGCCTGACCCACAACGGACCCGGCAACCGGGGTGCGAACCGGTTCATGGACACGCTGACCCGCCTCGGCGATCAGCTCGTGGCCCAACCGGCCGAGCAGGGGGCGATCCCGATCCTGCACGCGGCGACCGCGCCCGATGTGGTTGCCAACGACTACTTCGGCCCCGACGGGTTCCTCGAGCAGGCCGGCAAGCGGGCGAAGCGGGTCGGTCGCACCCGCCAGGCCAGCGACGTGGCAGCGGCACGCCGGCTGTGGGACCTCTCGGTCGAGCTGACCGGGGTGGACTACTCCTGGCCCGAGGGCGACTGACCCCAGGGCTCGAGCGCGCCGTCGACGAGCCTGGCGGCGACTTCGGCCGGGCCGACCGGGTTGGCCTTGGGGCGCGGTTCGACCGCCGCGGTTCCCAGGTTCACCCAGCCCATGAGCTTTTCGTCCGGGCCCATCTCGAACAGCTCGGCGAGTGCCGCGCCGGTGCGCACCGAGGCGCTCTTCCAGATCGACGCGACCCCGAGCAGGTGGGCGGCCAGCCCCATCGCGTAGCCGGTCGCCGCGGCAGCGAGGCTTCCTGCTCCCAGACCTCGACGTTGCCGGGCTTGGGCGACGAGATGATCACCACGAAGGTGGGGGCGACGAAGGCTTTGGCGCGCAGCTTCTCGCGGCGCGGCTCGGCGAGTTCCGGGTCGGCTTCGAGCCCGCGGCGGCCAGCGCGTCGCCGAACGCGGCCCGCTCGTCGCCGGAGACGACCACGAAGCGCCACGGGCGCAGCTCGCCGTGGTCGGGCACGGTGGTCGCGGCGCGCCAGTATCGTGTCGAGCTGGCCGTCGGTCGGGCCCGGGGCCTCGAACGTTTGACGCTGCGACGGCCAGCAGCGCCTCGATCGGCGCCGAGCTGTCACCGTGGTGGACGCTCACCGGTGTGCACGGGTCCGTGGCATGACGCTCAGGTTCCCTGTCTCAGCGGGCGGGGCGCAAATGCACCCGCCCGGTCGGCTCGGGGTGCCCGGCAGGAAACGCCACGGGCCCTTTCGGTTCGAGTCCGGCTCCTTCCAGGTGCACCAGCAGCTCGGCGGTCGCCGCCGCGTCACCGAACGCGCGGTGCGCACCCCGGTTGACGATGCCGTACGCGCGCAGCACGCCGCCAGGTTCGCCGGGTACTGGCCACGGCTCCTGGCGAGGCGCATCGTGCACAGCGGCTCGGCGCTGCCAGCGAAGCCCGATGCGCGGAATTCGGCGTCGAGGAAGCTCACGTCGAAGGTGGCGTTGTGCGCGACGATCGTGCGGCCTTGCAGGCGGGCTGCCAGGTCGCCGGCGATGTCGGCGAAGGCGGGGGCACCGTCGAGCATCGCGTCGGTCACGCCGTGGATGTGGGTCGGCCCGGCGCCACATCCCGGGTCGACCAGGGTCTCCCATTCGACTTCGAGGGCACCGGTCTGGTCGAGCAGCACCATGCCGACCTCGATGATCCGTGCGCCCTTGGAGGGCGCGAGCCCCGTGGTTTCCAGGTCGATCACCGCGAAGCCCGATTCGGTGGTCGTTGTGGGTTCGTTCACGGTCAGGTGTCCTCGGTCGTCGTCGACATCCCGATCGTACGACCCGGGCGGGACATTCCGGGGCCGACCGACGTTGCGACGGCGGTGCGGGGCCGTGAGGGTGTGGACGTCGGTGGAATCATGTCATCATGGTGCCCCACGCGCGGTTTGGTCGAGCGCCGGCGGCGTGACATGGGCCGTTAGCTCAACTGGTAGAGCCGCGGACTTTTAATCCGTTGGTTGTGGGTTCGAGCCCCACTCCGTTGGTTGTGGGTTCGAGCCCCACACGGCCCACTCAGTCGGGACGAGAATGAACCCAACGTCCTACCTGTCGCCGGATCGTGCAGCAGTCCCCTGCTTCGGGGAACGCGATCAGGACGGATCTTCGTCTCGGGACGCCCGATCGATCAGCTTGTGCACCGCATCGGCGAGCGGACCGAGATCGTTGTCGACCACGTCTTGGACGATGGCGTGGTCGGTGTCGAAGTAGCGATCCGCGAGGTAGTCCCGCATGCGGGCGATCTCCTTCCATGGCACACCCGGCGCTTCGTCCAACAGGCCGGGATCGAGGCTCTTGATCGCTTCGCCGATCTCGATGAGTCGGACACGGACGGCGTCGTAGACGAGCCCGTCGTGAAGGCCGCCACGCGTCAGGTAGCCCCGGATCACGTCGATGGCCTCGAGGACGTCGCGCAGGCGATCCTCCTCGTGGCGACTCACAGCGGCACAGCCTCGGCCAGCACCTCGTCACGCAGTCGCTCACGGAGCGACGCCGGCGTGCCCACGTCGACCTTTACGCCCAGCACTTCTTCGAGCTCGACCCCGATCGAGAGGATTTCGATCGGTCGGGCATCGGGTTCGAGCTCGACCAGGAAGTCGAGGTCGCTGTCTGGCCGCTCCTCCCCCCGGGCCACTGACCCGAAGAGGGCGACGGATTGCCCGTGATGGCGCGCGACGATCGCCTTGATCTCCTCGCGGTTCACGTTCACCAGGTCCCGTAGCGGCCGCAAGGCGACATCCGACATGCGGTCAGCCTACGACCCCGCCCCCGATCTCTGAAGCGCTCGACACGACGCGGGGGACACAACGGCTCGCGTCGAGTCGAACCCCACCCCGCGAGGACCGCGGCGACCCACGTCGACCAAGAGCCTCACGCCGGTCGACAACCCGCCCATGCGGGCCGGGTCGACCATGACCCGCTCAGCTGAACGGGATCTTCCACGCCGGCCCCGGGAAGTCCTATGACCTCTCGGAGCTCGGCGGCCAGTGGCTCTGACCCACGTGGTCGCATCCCGGACGTGCCGGTCGGGCACCCCCTCCGCAGTCGCCTGAGGCGGATTCTGGGCTAACCGGCGAGCGTTGCGACGTGGGATGCTGCTCACGATGGCTCGCGACCTGTCCACCGGAACTGCTCCGTCGGCGACATCCCCCGGGCCGTCGCCGTTCGAGGGCAGGACGCCGGTGCCGTCGCAGGCGCAACGTGGCGGGGTGGTGACCCTGGTCGAAGGGCGCACGTTCTGCCTCTCGGGGCGCACCGGTGACCTCTCGCCCGACTTCGTGCACGGGCTGTTCTTCCTCGACACCCGGATCCTGTCGCGCTGGGAGCTGCGGGTGAACGGCGACCGGCTCGAACCGTTGACCGTCGACGTGACCGAGCCCTTCGCGGCGACGTTCCTGGGCAAGGTCGCCTCGCCGGCCGGACGGGCGGACGCCGAGACGGTCGCGTTCCGCCACCGCAGCATCGGCTCGGGCATGCGTGAGCGGATCGTCCTGGTGCACCACGGGCTCGAACCGACGCCGGTGGTGGTCGAGCTCCGGTGCGACGTCGACTTCGCGGGGCTGTTCGAGGTCAAGGAAGGGCGGGTCCGGTCGCGGTCGCGCCAGGTCGACGCGGCGGCGACCGGCATCCGCTTCGACCTGGCGGACGGCGCCGTGGACAAGTCGGTGCGGCTCACGTTCAGCGAGCCCGCGTCGGTCGACGACGGCGTGATCACCTGGCGCGGTGAGCTCGCGCCGCGGCGAGTCGTGGGAGCTGTGCGTCGAGGTCGTGATGGCGTTGGCGGGCGACGAGATCGCGCCGCGCTTCCGGTGCGGCGTCGACGACGTCGAGGCGCTGCCGAACCAGCGCCTGGCGTCGTGGCGCGCCACGCTGCCGACGATCGACACGGACTCTGCGGGGATGGCGGCCGCGGTGCAGCGTGCAGGCGAGGACCTGGGCTCGCTGCGCATCTTCGACCCCGAGCACCCCGAGACCCCGATCCTCGCGGCCGGCGCGCCGTGGTTCATGACGCTGTTCGGTCGCGACTCGCTGTTGACCGGCTGGATGACCTTGCTGGCCGACCCGACCCTGGCTCGGGGCGTCCTCGAGACGCTCGCCCGGCTGCAGGGTGAGGATGTGGACCCGGTCACCGAGGAGGAGCCGGGGAGGATCCTCCACGAGGTTCGGTTCGGCGACTCGACCGGGCCGACGCTGCGTGGCGGCGACGTGTACTTCGGGACGATCGACGCGACCCCGCTGTTCGTGATGCTCCTGGGCGAGCTGCACCGCTGGGACGCCGCGGACGCAGACGGCGTCGCGGCTGCTGCCCCACGCCGACCGGGCCCTGGCGTGGATCGACGAGTTCGGCGACCGTGACGGCGACGGCTACGTCGAGTACCAGCAGCGCGGCGACCGGGGCCTCGCGAACCAGGGGTGGAAGGACTCGTGGGACGCGGTGCGCCACCTCGACGGCTCGCTGGCCCGAGCGCCGATCGCGCTCTGCGAGGTCCAGGGCTACGTCTACGCGGCGTACCTGGCGCGCGCCCATCTGGCGGTCGACGCCGGAGACCCGGCCACCGCGGCCCGCTACCGGGCCAAGGCCGCGGAGCTGCGCCGCCGCTTCAACGAGGACTTCTGGCTCGAGGAGCACGGGTGGTACGCCCTGGGGCTCGACGGCGACAAGCGACCCGTCGCCGCGCTCGCCTCGAACATGGGCCACTGCCTCTGGACGGGCATCGTCGACCCCGCGCACGCCGCGCTCGTGGCCGAGCGGCTGCTGTCGCCCGAGATGTTCTCGGGCTGGGGGGTCCGCACGCTGGCCACCTCGATGCCCGCCTACAACCCGGTCAGCTACCACAACGGCTCGGTCTGGCCGCACGACAACGCGCTGTGCGCGGCGGGGCTCGCCCGCTACGGCTTCGTCGAGGAGGCGCACCGCCTGATCGGCGCGCAGGTCGAGGTGGCGACCACCCACCAGGGGCGCCTCCCGGAGCTGTTCGCCGGGTTCGCGCGCGGGAACCCGCCGAGCCCGGCGTCCTATCCGGCGTCGTGCTCGCCCCAGGCCTGGGCGGCCGCGGCGCCGCTGCTGTGGATCCGGAGCCTGCTGCGACTCGACCCGTGGGCGTCGGCCGGGCGCGTCTGGCTGCAACCCGAGCTGCCCCCTTGGATGGAACGCCTCCGCGTCGAGGGGATCGCCATCGCCGGCCAGCGCCTCGACGTGGTCGTGGAAGACGGCGCCTGCGAGGTGAGCGGTGCGGGGCCGCTCGAGGTGATCCACCAGGCGCGCCGGGCGGGCCTCGGACCCCGACCTTCCGCACGCACCCGGCGAGGGGTAGCGGACGCGTCCGACCCGCCGGGTCGCGGCTTCAGCGGGCGGTCGTCGGATCGTCCGCCTCGGGCGGCACCGCCAGGAGCAGGATCGGCGTCTGGGAGGCTGCGAGGATGGCGCACACCACCTCGGCGTGGCCGGCGCTGCGGTTCCGCGACCAGCTCATGACCACGAGGTCGACGTGCTCGGTCGCGGCGAGCGCCGCGACCTCGTCGCGCGACGACGCCGACGCGCAGCTCGATGCGGCTCGCCGGCGAGCAGAAGCGCGCCACGAACTCGTCGCCCCACATCGACAGGTCGCGGACCGGTCGGTCGAGCATGCGCGGCATCGTGGCCTCGGTGAACACGTGGAGCACGAGGACCTCGACCTGCGCCGTGAGCAGGTGGTCGAGGGCGTCGACGACCGGTCGTGAGGAGGCGTGCGCGCCCTCGAGCGGAACCAGCAGGCGCCGCGGCGCGGACGTGCTCCGGGACAGGGGGGATCGGGCACCCGGGAGGCACGATGACGACGGGCTTGGTGGTGTGCTCCACCACGTGGAACGTGTTTCCGTCGGCCGGCCGGCACCTCCTCGGTGTCAGTGCCGCGCGCCGAGCACGCCGGCGACCACGTCGTCGGCAGCGAGCGCCTCGGCCAACCGGTCGCCGACGGCACCGTCGAGCACCCGCAGCGCGCACCCCGAACTCGTCGGCGAGGTCCCGTGGTACGGCACGGACTCGTCGACGCGAACGTGGACGGCCTCGACCGTCGCGCCGGTCAGCTCGCCGACCACGAGCGCGCTCTGCAGGACGTCGCGGGCGGTCGGGCTTTCGTCGACCGCAGCCAGCACGATCTTCATGGCGCGCTCCCTTCGAGGACGAAGCGGGTTTCGGGCGGGTCGCAGGTCACCGGCTCGCCGTCGCCGACCCGGACCATGAGGGGTTCGCGAGCAGCTGGACGGTGACCGCGGCGTGGTCGGCGCGGACCGTGACGGGGTGGCCCTCGAACCGGAACGAGAGCGTGAGCGCCTGCCATTCGGTGGGCAGGCACGGGTCGATGTGCAGGACGCCGGCGTTCGGGCGCACGCCGAGGAAGCCGCCGGCGAACGCCTGCCAGAGCCCGCCCAGAGTGGCCAGGTGCACCCCGCCGGCCGCCGTGCCGGTGAGGTCGTCGAGGTCGAGCCGCGCCGCCATGCGGAACAGCCCGAGGGCGCGGTCGGGTTGGCCGGCACGCGCCAGCACCGCGGCGTGGACGGCGGGCGACAACGAGCTGCCGTGCGCGGTGCGCGGCTCGTAGAAGTCGACGTCGGACGCCAACGAGCCGGGCACCAGCTCGTCCGGCACCAGGTGGTGGAGCATCACCACGTCGGCCTGCTTGATGAGCTGCGAGCCCTGCACCCGATCGGCGCCGAGCAGCACGTCGGCGGCCACCGGCGGTGGGGCGAAGGTCGCAATCTCGAGGGGCTCGAGATCCCAGTAGCCGGCGAACTGCTCGTACAACCCGCGCGCGGGGTCCCAGCCGTCGACCAGCGAGTCCGCCAGCCTGCGCCAGCTGCGCTGCGTCCTCGGCGCCGCCGTCTCCCTCGACGAGCTGGGCGGCTCGTCGCAGGTTCCAGCGGGCCATGACGTTGGTGTAGGCGTTGTCGTCGACCCGCTCGTGGTACTCGTCGGGGCCGATGACGCCCCGGAGGTGGCCGGCGCCCGCGGCGTCGAGCTCGATCCGGCTGGCCCAGTAGCGCGCGGCGTCGGTCACCAGCGCGCCTCCCGGACCGGTGAGCAGCTCGGAGTCGCCGGTCCATTCGGCGTATTTGCAGGCGGCCCAGGCGACGTCGGCGACGACGTGCTGTTCGAGCGCGCCGGTGAGGATCTCGACGGTGCGCCCGTGCGCGTCCTGGCCGGCGACCGGCGTCACGTCGTCGCCGTCGCGTGCCGACTCCCACGGGAAGCGGGCGCCGTCCGCTCCCTGCTCGGCGGCACGGGCCCGAGCGGCGGGGAGGCGGCGGATCCGGTACTCGAGCATCGCCCGGGCCGCCGCAGGGCGCACCGCGGCGAGGACGGGCAGGACGAACACGTCCGCGTCCCAGAACACGTGGCCGCCGTAGGCGGGTCCGGTCATCCCGCGGGCGCCGACCGCGGCCTCGCCTTCGTCGGGGGCGGCGGCCAGCACGTGATACAGCGCGTAGCGGGCCGCGAGCTGCGACTCCGGGTCTCCGTCGATGGTCACGGTCGCGTCCGACCACCGCCGGGCCCAGGCGGCGCGGTGCTCGGCCGCCAGGGCGTCGAAGCCGACGGCGTCGAGCTCGGCCAGCTGGCCGGTGGCCACCGCCGTGTCGGGCGGTCGCAGCGGGTCGGCGCTCCACGCCGCGAGCCGCTCCACGACGTGGAGGTCGCCGGCCTCGACGCGGTCGCGGGTCGCCACGACGATCCCGGCCCCCGCCGGGTCGCCGGTGCGTGCGACGGCGATGCCCGCACGGTCGTCGTGGGAGAGGACCTGCGCGCCGGCCAGCTCGGCGAACGGGGGTGCCTGGCCAGGTCGGCGTCGGCGCTCTCGGCGCGCAGCGCCATCGCCGTGGGTCGCGCCGCCGACAGGAACCGGATGCTGGTCAGACCGTCCGCGCTCGACGAGGTGCGCGCCAGCATCCCGGTCCTCAGGTCGAGCAGGCGGCGGTCGGGTCGACCGGAGCGGACCGCGAGCTGCGTCCAGACGGGTCCTTCCAGCAGGTGCTGGTCTCGCCCCGGTGCCCTCGTAGACGCCGTTGACCACGAACAGCGGTACGGTCGCCGGGCCGTCCTCTTCACGGGCGGCGCGCAGCGCGGCCCGACCGTTCCCGAGCGCACCGATCGCCTCGGCGGCCCGTTCCATGGCCGGTTCGTCGGGCAACTGGACGACCCACGCCGGGTCCTCGTCGATCCAGGGGACCCGTCGGGCGCGGCGGCGGGCGAGTTGGGCGTCGAGCAGCGCCGCGAACCGGTCGGGCCCACCGCCGAGGTGGCGGACCCCGACGGGTACGCCCCCGGGTTCGACGCCGACCGACACGGCCGACGCGCGTGCCAGCTCCGGGACCAGCATCATCGCGTCGCTGCCGGTCGCGCCGCCGACGGGACCGAACTCGTCGCCGGCCACCAGCACGAGGGACCCGGTGATCCCACGTTGGCCCAGCCAGGCCGCGGCCCAGCGTGCCGAGTCGGACTTGTCCGTGAGCCCGATCTCGACGTGTTTCACGTCGGAGGTGACGCAGGGCCGCTCGAGCCCGGCGCCATGGGCGGCACTGGAGGCCAGGGCCACGACGTCGGCGAGATCGTCGAAGCCCGCGGTGAGGAGCCGTTTGGTGACCGCCACGAGCAGCTCGTCGATGCGCGCCTTGGGCGGATCGGCCCATTCGGGTTCGGGGATGATGTCGATCTTGCGGCGGTTCAGCCGCTGGGACACGACCCGGCACTCGAGGCCCCGGTCCGCGAGCGCGGCCACCGCGGCGTCGGCGGCCCGGTCGAGCGCCGCCTCCTCGGCCGGGGACGCGGTGCGGCGCGCAGACGGTTCGCACCCCGGCTGCGTCGACCGCGAACACCTCCGAGCCCCGATTGAGGCACAGGTGGAGCCGGCCCGGGCCCACCGGTCGGGCCGAGAGCTGACCGTCCACGTTCCCGACGTGCGTGCCGCTGACCACGAACACGTGGACCCCGGCAGCGCAGAGGGCCTCGACCCGGGCACGGACGCCCGAGGCGTCCGCCTGGCGATCGCGGACCGCGGTGCCGTCCCAGTCGAAGATGATCGCCTCGAACGTGGAGTCGTGCGGCGCGGAGGCCATGGTGGCGTGGCTAGCCGTGGGCCGCGACCGGGGACGTCGAGGCCAGGCGTCCGCTGGCGGCCAGCCGTTGGTAGAGCTCGAGGTGGTCGCGCACCATGCGATCCGCCGAGAACCGCTCCTCGACGCGGGCCCGGCACTCGTCCCGGTCGAGCTCTGGCACCCGCCGGAGTGCCGCGACCATCTCCGCCTCGTCGGCGCACAGGAACCCGCTGCGGCCGTGCTCGACGATCTCCGGCGCGGCGCCCTCGGGGAACGAGAGCACCGGGGTGCCGCTGGCCAGCGCCTCGATCATCACCAGGCCGAACGGCTCCGGCCAGCGGATCGGGTTGATCAGCGCTTCGGCCTCCTCCAGGAACTCCCGCTTGGCGTGGCCCCCCACCTCGCCGACGTAGATCGCGTCGGGGCCGAGCAGCGGTTCGACGAACGTCTCGAAGTAGCGGCGCTCCGCGGGCTCCCACATCTTCGCCGCCAGCAAGATCTTCTTCCCCGCCGCACGGGCGATCCCGATCGCCCGGTGTGCGCCCTTGTCGGGGTGCATCCGGCCGAGGAAGGCCACGTAGCCGCCGCGGCCCCGGCCGACGGGCAGGCCGGTGGTGTCGATGCCGTGGTGGATGACGGTGCTGATGGGGATCTCCGGGGCGAACCGCCGCTGGGCGTGCGAGATGGCGACCACCTCCACGCCGCCGGCCGCCATCGCCCCGTAGGCGCGGCGCAGCTCCGCGGTGAAGGGCCCGTGCGCGGTGGTCACCACGGGCGTGGACACGCCGGTTGCCACCGCCCACTGCGGTCCGGTCAGCGTGTGGTCGTGGATCACGTCCATGTCGGCGAGCGCCTCGTAGGCGGCTTCGACGTGGGCCCGCTCGTCGAAGAGCGACGCGGTCGTTCCCAATGCCTGCGGGTAGCGCCAGCGGGTCTCGACCGGGCACGTGGAGTCGCCCGTGGCGAACAGCACGACGTCGCACCCCGCGCGCGTCAGCCCGCGGGCCAGCTGGTCCACGACCAGCTCGGTTCCGCCGTAGACGGGCGCCGGCACCGGCACCCAGGGAGGCGCGATCAACCCGACGCGCAGCCGCCCACCGCTGACGTCGCCCCCTCCGACCGCTAGAGGTCGCAGATCGATGCTCATGGAGTCATTCAATCTTTGCCCCGGCGTGCGCGGTAGGGACGAAGGTCACCTTCGTCCCGGCCGGCGAACCGCGCGGTCCGCCGGGTGGGCCCGCATCGGTCGTCCGGCGCTGCTGGTCAGGCGCCTGGGATCGGCTCCTGGCGCGAGCGCGGACTGGAGCGCGGCGGGCCGCTCGGGCACGACCCGCCACCGAACGGGCGGCCTGACCCCCACACCCAACCTGTCACCAGATCGTGCAGCAGTCCCCTTCAGTCAAGCGCAGGATGGAACAGGTTCACGAGGTTGAGCGGCTCGTTCTCGATCTCCTGGTCCCTTGCAACATCTCGCGTGGCGGACTGCCGCTCGTACCAGCCGTCTGGAACGTGGTGAGACATTAGTAGGAACCGTTCGACACCCGGGAGAGACTCGAGGAGCAGCAGTGGCAGAGCCTCGTGGGCGGCCATTTCCTCAATGTTGATGTCAGAGCCCCGTAGCTCGGACACGTCGGCTTCTGTCGCCCGTCCGGTTGCCTTGATCCAGGCCGACAGCATTTGTGCGGTGCGAATGTAGATGACCGCTAGGTAGGTCATGTACAAGGACATCGCAGGGCCAAACTCACACCGCACGGCGATGAGTTCGGCGGCGGCATCGCACAATGATCGTCGGACTGCCATGTGCGGTTCGACGGTCGCTCCACCACGAGCCCGTCCCTGCGCTGCTTCAAACAACCAGTGGCCCAAGACGTACTTGGCGACACCACCACAATGCATGAGTTCCATGTATGGCCGTAGGATCTCGCGAGTGACGAAGGGCGCCAGCGTGTCCGCCGGAGCCCCGTACGCGGCCAAGAGCTTCTTCGAGCCGTCAACCGACGCCCCGATCGCCTGATCATCTTCTGGCTTCGCCAGGGCATCTGCCTGAGCAACGGCGTCAATGAGCTGTTCCAGGTTCGGGAAGCTGACCCGTTCACGAAGAGCGAGTAGGTCTCGCCACGCCGATGAGTCCGGCAATCTCGGCAACACGGGATCGACCGTGTGGACTTCCTCCTGCGACACCGGCGGTTGGGAAAAGGTGGTCCGGCCCTCGGCTTCGCCAATCCACACCCACTTGTCGCAAGCGCCCTTCCACCTTGCCGGCACGAAGTTCCAGCCAGGTACGTAGGGCACGAATTCCCCACGAAACACAGCCAACAAGTGTGCGCCCACTTCAGGATATTCGTGCTGAAGTAACATGATCAGCCCGAGCGCCCGCTGCTCGTCAGGTGTCGTCGGCACGATTCTCATGACCCGGACACTCGTATCGACTCCTCGATCAGATCGATCGTCTGCCGAACTTGCACTACGGTGCCGCCGGAGGTGCGGATTGCGGTCTCCACCGCTGCTTGACCGGCCTTCACGGCGTTAGGAGTCAACTCCTTTTCTCGGACCAGCCTGACCAATTCGTCAGCTCGTTTGCGCTCATCTTTCAACTCATTCTCGCCAACCAAACCATCACGGACGCGGGCGATGAAGCGGCGCGCTGCCTCCCCATGCCTCGTACCCAAGTCCTTCAAACCCAACCCATCCAAGAACCCGCCACAATATTGGTCGACCAAGCATATGGCCGCGGCCGCCAGCAAGAACGCACCGACGAAGTGTTGATCATCAGCGTCAGCGACCATCGCAGTCGCCAACGGCCGATCGAGATCGCGCGCCGACGAAGTCGATCGCTTCATCTTCCGACATGGCTTGACACGGTACACCAGAATTTTGACGCTTGACAGCCTACTTGTGGCAAACCTGTCGGAAGGCAACCACCGAACCCTGTCTGAGGGGTCACCAATTCTCACGGCAACGGGAGTCACGCCAGAAATCCAACCGGAGCCGCCTGCCTGGACGGCGGGCACCCACTCGACGACAAGCCGCACGTCAGCTGCCTCGAGCGGACGTGGCTGCACCACAAATCACCGCTGAGAGCCAAATTGAGCTGGCGCTGGTCCACAGCACCTGAGAGGGCGGGCCCCCGCGGGTCGCCTCCGCCAAGGCCAAAGGCACGCATCCCTGCCGGTGGAGTAGCATTCGCAGACTCGCCGACATATGAGGAGCGGGAAATGGGATTGGCCGAGACCTACAGCAAGAGCATCTGGAAACAGCGGGCCATCAATGCGCCATATCCTCCAGCCGACTCAATGAACATCGGCGACGTCGTCGAGTACCACCGCGGGACCTATCGGCCGCGAACCACGCTTGAGGACGAGGGCATCCTCAAGAGATTGCAAGGGGGCACCCTGCCAACCCGAAAGGGCAAGAGGAAGTCCTGGTCGGTCAATTCAGAGCGTGGAGTGAGCGTCCATATCAAGGTCAGCGGGGAGGTCATTCCCGAGGCGGACCTAAGTTTTCTCAAGAAGGCCGGAGCAGTCGTGGCCGTCGAGATGGCCGAGAAGAACTCGTATCTCCTTTCGATGAGCAAGATCGAGACCGAAGTCGTTCCCAACATCAACGCGCTGGACGACCCGATCAGGCACGCCTTCTTGTCCAACGACTGGGACAGCAAGTGGATCGTCGTCACTGAGGTATGGCGCCCCAAGCACTGCACGCTCCTCGCATCGTCCGCAGGGAACGCCTCGTTCGAACTCAAAGCGAAGGGGGGCGCCAAGCAGACGGGAATCGGCGAACTTGACCTGAGCACGAACTTCAGCCTGGTAAGCGCCACCAGCGACGAGGACAACATCACCGATGATGATGGCTCCGTGCCACTTTTCCGTGGGCATCGATGGCTCTGGTCATTGCGGCCCGCCGGTCGGCGACCGGGGCTTCTCCGGGCGGTCGACTCTGCGACGATGGAGTCACTGAAGGAAGATAGCGACAGCCTTCTCGGGCCGCTGGTGCCAGTCCCGTTCGATCCGACACGGGAGCCGTAGGGAACCGGCCCGATCAGGATCACCATCCTGTCCGGGTCTCGACATGGCACATCGTCGCCACCACTCAGGCGACGGAGCGTCAGCGGGCCCACTTGCGCCGCGGCAAGCCTCAGCAGCCAGGCCGGGGCGGTCAGTCGATGGGGATGCGAATGATGCAGCGGCGGTCGCGCTCCATGGCGTCCGCGTACTCGTCCCAGTCGGGGTGCTCGCCGCTGACCTGCCGGTAGAGCGACTTGAGCAGGTCCATCGCCTCGGGAAGATCGACGATGTCGGCATCGCCCTCGAGTTGCACCCAGTCGCCGAAGAATCCGTCGCTGAGCACCAGCAGGGTCGCCCGCGGGTCGCGGCGCAGGTTCCGCGTCTTGGCGCGGTCCTGGGTGACGCTGATGATCACGTCTCCCCCGTCGTCGAGGCCGCAGACGATCGGCGAGCTCTGCAGGCCCCCGTCGCGGCGCCGCGTGACGAGCACTGCGTGGTGGTTGGAACGGATGAACGCAGCGGGGATCGTCGATGGCCATGCCTGCATCGTAAAGAGCGCGCGCCGGTGGACCGGAAGAAATCCAAAATTATTAGTGCTAAAAGTCATCCGCGACTGCCGGGCGCGCCGAAGACCTCCCCGACGGCACTCCATCCCCAGGGGAGCCGCACAACAAAGGAGCACACCATGAAGCGCATCAACCTGTGGGTCGCGTGCCTCGCCGTCGTAGCGGCAGCCGCAATGGCCCTCCCCTCGCTGGTCACCTCGGCCGGCGCGGCCGACACCAGTCAGGTCTACGTCGTCCACGGCATCCCCGGGACGCCGGTCGACGTGTACGTCGACGGCAAACTCCAGATCCCGGACTTCCAGCCCGAGCAGGTCGCCGGCCCGCTCGCACTGCCGGCCGCCGACTACCACATCCAGATCTTCCCCCACGTGGCCAGTCCGCCTGACACCGCACCCTCGTCGGGCGCCGTCATCGACGAGACGAAGTCCGTGCCCGCCGGGGCGTCCGTGTCACTCGTGGCCAACCTGGACTCGAGCGGCAACCCGGCCCTGAACGCCTTCGTCAACAACGTCGACCCGCTGCCCCAGGGCAAGGCCCGGGTCACGGTGCGCCACACGGCCTTCGCGCCGGGCGTCGACATCTACGTCGACGGCACCAAGGCCATCAGCGACCTCACCAACCCCAACGAGGCCGTCGCCGAGATCCCCACGGGCTCCCACGAGATCGCGGTGAAGGTGGCCGGCACCGACACGACCGTCATCGGCCCCAAAACGCTGGACTTCGGCGCCAACACCAACACGATCGTCTACGCCATCGGCAGCGTCCAGGGAGAATCGCTGACCGTCACCTCCCAGGTGCTCGACACCATGTCTGAGCCGGCGACCACCCAGGCTCCGACGACCACCGAGGCTCCCGCCCCGCCGGCGACGATGCCGCCCGCACCCGTCACCCCGGCCCAGCCGACCTACACCGGCTGACCCCACCCGCAACACCCACCGGGCCGACCGTTCCGCTCCCGGGACGGTCGGTCCGGCGCGTCCCGGGGATCTGGCGATAGCCTCACCAGACGCGGCCGCACCGGGGCCGAACCGCCCGGGGGGCCGCGGCACAGGAGGTGCGCCATGAACCATCCCCGACGAACGATCTCGGCGGTCGCTCTCGCACTCGCGCTGGCCGCGACGGCCGGGGCCTGCGGGTCGAGCGGCTCGAAAGCCGGGTCCGGCGGCGGCTATGGAAGCTCGACGCCCGACCACCACTCGGCGTCGACCACGGCCAACTCGACGTCCACCACCTCGGGATCGGTCACTCCCGTGACCGCCACGGTCAAAGTGGCCTCGGTGGGCAAGCTCGGCAAGGTCCTCGTGGCCTCGGACGGCCGGACCCTCTACCTGTTCACCAAGGACCAGGGGACCACTTCGGCGTGCACCGGCGGTTGCGCCAACGCCTGGCCCGCGTACACCTCCACGGGCACGCCAGCCGGCGGTTCCGGCGTGGACGGTGCGAAGCTCGCCACCGCGAAAGGGCAGGTGGCGAACCAGGTCGTCTACGCCGGCCATCTGCTCTACGAGTTCAGCGGTGACGCCAAGCCGGGCGACGCCAACGGCGTGAACGTGGCGAACTGGTACGCGGTCAAACCGGACGGCACCCGGGCCGGCGGCTGACCACCCGCTCCGACCTCACGTCCATCCGGCGTTGCCGGAACACGACACTGCCGCGACGACCCTGCCGCAGCGACGCTGCCGCAGCAGCCGGGCTCAGGCCCAGCCGCCGGCGTAGGCCACGAACTGGCCGGTCGTGAACCGGCTGGTCCCGTCGACATAGGGCATGGCGAACGCCGCGAACTCCTCCATCGTGCCGAGCCGGCCGAGGGGCACCTGCGCCTCGAGCCTGGCGCGGCGCTCCGGGTCGTCGAGAGCGCCGCTGGCCCGCAGGAACTCGGGGAAGTCCATGAAGTTGGTGCCGACCGCGTTGACCTGCACCCCGTGACGGGCCACCTCGTCGGCCACGTTGCGGGTGAGCATCGTCGCACCCGCCCGGGCCGAGGAATACAGCGGCGCGCCGGGCGTCGGGCGGGCCGCCGAGGCGCTGGTGATCACCAGGATCTGGCCGTCGCCCCGCTCGACCATCGGGTCGACCATCGCCTTGAGGAACTGGTAGGGCGCCTCGACGCAGCTGCGCAGCACCGAACGCAGATCCTCCACGGTCGAGTTGACGAACCGGCCGGTCACGATCATCCCGGAGAACGCGGCCGCCGAGTCGATGCGCCCGAACCGGTCCAGTGCGGCCGTGGCCAGCTTCGGCGCGGCCTCGGGGTCGGCGAGGTCGAACACACCGGGCACCGCCTCGACCGCGGCGCCCAGCTCTTCGAGCTCGGCGACCAGCTCGTCGGTCGGGTCGCCGACCACCAGGTCGTGGCCGCGGCGGGCCAGCTCCCGGCACAGCGCGGGGCCGACGTAGAAGCTGCCGTTGCCGACCACGGCAACGCGGCGGGTCGAATCGGTCACGACGGTCCTCCTCGGGGCGGCGGTGGGCACGGCACGTACGGCGCCGGGCCCCGAGGCACCCTAGGAACCGGCCGCCGAGCCGTCAATGGGCAGGGTCAGCCGGCCCTGGTAGATTCCCCGTTCCGCCTGAAGGACCCTGAGGAGTGCCACTGTGAAGAAGGTCGTGTTCGTCGTGCTCGTCGGCGCGCTGGTGTGCGGCGCCTGTTCGTCGAGCGGGTCGAGCGGGTCGAGTTCGGGGACCGCGGCCACCACGGTCCCGGCCGCGACCAGCGCCGCCACGAACGGCGTCGTGGTTCCCGACGCGTTCACACCGGTCATCGTGGCGCCCGTGAGCAAGGCCACCACACCGGTCAAAGGCACCGACGGCAAGCTGCACGTCGTCTACGACCTGCAGCTCACCAACGCCTCCCGCGTGCCCGCCACCATCGACAAGGTCCAGGTCGTCGACGCGCACGCCACCAGCCGCGTGCTCGCGACCTACACCGGCAAACAGCTCGTCGATCCCACATGCGACTACGGCAACTGCAACCGGCTGCGTCAGCTTCCGTCGTTCCCCGCGGACAGCACGACGATCCCGCCGCAGGAAGGTCGCTCGCTGCTGATCGATTTCACCGTCCCTTCCGGGGCCGACTCGCCCAGCATCGTGCTGCACCGCCTCTCGATCAAGGGCGCCAAGGCGCCGGCTGCGAAGGACCCGACGCCCATCACCGAGGTCGTCGCTCCCTACGACATCTCCAACGGCACCGCCCGGGTGCTCGGCGCGCCGCTGCGCGGCAACCGGTGGGTGGCGCTCAACGGCTGCTGCCAGCCCGGGTTCCCGCATCGCACGTCGCTCAACTCGTTCAACGGCAGGCTCACCAACAGCCAGCGCTACGCCATCGACTTCAAACAGCTCGACGCCCAGGGGCGGTTCGTGGTGGGCGACAAGACCAAGAACTCCAGCTACGTCGACTACGGCGCGAAGGTCTACGCGGTCGCGGACGGCACGGTCGTGTCGACGCTGGACACCGAGCAGGCGAACCAGCCCGGGATCCTGCCCGCGTCCGACCCGGCCCGCGCCGCGCGCATCACCGCCGAGAACGTCGACGGGAACCACATCGTGCTCGACATCGGCGGCGGCGACTACGTCATGTACGGCCACCTGCTCAAAGGATCGCTGCTGGTCAAGAAGGGCGACAAGGTCACCAAGGGCCAGGTGATCGCCCAGCTCGGCAACACCGGGAACTCCAACGCGTCGCACCTGCACTTCCAGGTCATGGACAACCCGTCGCTGCTCGAAGGCGACGGCATCCCCTACGTGTTCGACCATTTCCAGACCATTGCGCAGGTCAGCCCGAACGCGATCCTCAACGCCGACGACTTCCTCAGCGGCGTCTTCGTCAAGTCCCTGCCGACCTCGGGGACCGCGGACAGCGACGAGCTGCCCCTGCTGCTCTCGGTGCTCGACTTCGGAAACGGCAACGGGTCGTCGTAACGATCGTTCGCCCGTGCCGGCGACAGCCCTGATCAGGTGGTGTCGCCGCGGAGTCGGCGTGGACGCAACCGATACCACCGCACGAGCAGGTACCAGAGCACCGCGCACCCGTCGAGGCCCCAGGACAGCGCCGTCCGACCGGTCCGGGCGAGCACCTCGCTCGCGACGAGCAGGGCGATGACCCCCACCCACTGCACGACCCGAAGCGGCAACCAGGCGCGACCCGGACGGGTGACCAGCTCCGGATGGTCACGGCGCAGCAGGCGCAGCAGCCGGGTCGGGCGCGGCGCGACCAGCGCCTCGCCGTCCAACGACACGGTCGGCACCGTCTCGTTGCCCCCGGCGACCCCGCGCACGAACGCGGCGTCGTCCGGGTTCTCGTAGATGTTCCGCCACGTGGCCGCCACGCCCGCCTCGTTCAACGCCATGCGCAGCGACACACAGTACGGACAGCCCGGCCGCCAGTAGACCTGCAGCCCAGCTTCGTTCGAGCTCATGGTTGGGGAACCACCCGGGGTGCCCGTCCTATTCCGACGATCTCGGCTGACCGTCCGCGTCCCGCCCGTGCCGCGGCTGGGCCCGCAGGTGGCGGGAAGCCCAGACGAGGCGTTGGGCCACGTTGAACGCGACCAGGCGCCGCCATCGCGGAGAACAGCCACGGCGCCGCGCCGGGGAACACGACGAACGCCGAGTAGCACACGATCGTCTCGGTGCCCTCGACGAGCGCAGGCGGCATCGTCACGGTCGTCAGCTCGCCCGACGTGGCGGCGCCTGCGCCGCGCTTCTCGAGCACGGCCGCCAGGTACGTCCAGGAGATCGCGTTCACCCACAACACGCCGAGCAGCACCGCCAACGTGATCCAACCGCTCGTCCGGTCGATGCCCAGCGCCACGCCGAGGGGGATCGCGGCGTAGCCGACCGTGTCGGCCAACACGTCGAGGTAGCCCCCGAAGTCCGACGCCTCGCCACGCCGCGCGCGCCACGGGACCGTCGAGGCCGTCGAGCAGGCGCCCCAGGAGCCACCCGGCAAGCGCCGCCCAGCGAAGGCCCGCCCACGCCGCGCCCGCGGCGCCGAGCGTCACGGCCAGCGACGCCAGGGTCAGCGTGCCCGGGCCGACCACCCGGGCGAGCACCGCGGCGAACGGTTCGGCCATCCGCTCCTTGATCGGCCGGAGCCGCAGATCGAGCATCGCCTCAGCGTCGTCGGATCGGGAGCAGCTCGACCAGCCGGCGGTTCGCGGCCGGGTCGAGCACCGCGTGCTGCACACAGGCCGGGACGACCTCGCCCGTCTCGGGATGGCCCATCGTGTACGCGCAGGCCTGCAGGCGCTCCTGGGTGGCCCGAATCCGCGGGTCCTCGCTGAGGCGACCCTGCCCGAGCAGCTCCCAGGCGGGGGCCACGTCTCGGGCGTCCATGAACGAGTGCATGACGAAGGTGACGGGACGGACCCCGCCGCGCAGCGCCCGCAGGCCCCCCGCGCGGCGCACGAAGCGCCCGAACCAGGCCACCGCCGCGGGGATCACCCCCGGATGGGCGACGAGCGCGCGCAGCGTCCGGAGCGTGAAGGCCACCGGCGTGGCGTGCAGGCGATTGCCGTGGAACGCGGCGAAGAACCGGTCCCGGGCGGCGGCGTCCCGCGGGTCGTCGTCCTCGAGCGCCGGGACGTAACGGTCGCCGACCAGAGCACCCCAACAGACCCGGTTGCACCGCAGGTCGCCGAACTGCAGCACCCGGAAGGGCAGGTCACGCCCCACTCCCGCGCCGACCTGCGCCCACACGGCGTCGCCGTCGAAGGCGCGGTAGCCCTCCGCCCAGCGCGCCTCGTTGCCCACGTACGCGGCGGGCTGGAACGAGAACATCCGGAAACCCATCCGAATCGAGTCGCGCACCACGCCGGCGACCTGGTCGAGGTTCTCGGGCGTGACCGTCATCGTGTGCGCGACATAGGAGCGGACGCCGTGCGCCTCCTCGAGGTGCGCGAAACGCGCGCACGCCTCGGCACGGAACGGGTTCAGCTCGGCTTCCGACGTCGGCTTCTCGGCGCCGCGGCGACCCCGCATCGTGGTGTCGAAGTGCAACGCCCACGACACCGCCTTGAAGCGCGGCGTGCCGTCGGGGCGCAGCACGACCCGGTGCAGGTAGTCGTCGTCGAAATCGCCGTGGCTGAAGCTCATCGGGATCCGGCCCTCGGCCCACATCGCCTCGAGGGCGGCGGCGTGGTCGTCGGCTGCCAGGAGCGACACCTCCCCGCCGATCAGCTGCGCGTACGCGGCGGGCCCGCGTCGCTCCCGCAGGAACGCCATCTGGGATCGGACCTGTTCGACGGTGTGGCGACCGTCGACGCGCACCCGGTTGGCGTCGACGGAGTGGTAGCACGGCTTGCAGGCGAAGTCGCACTGCGGGAACACCCCGTGCGTCCCCTCGCAGCCCAGCGACTGGCGACCCAGCAGCTGCGCGGGGGTCTTGACATGAGCGGGAAGCTCGTCCCAACGACGGCGCAACGCGGCTTTCGTCGTCGGATCCAACGGGCGGGTCACCTCGCCCGCCCACCGTGCCCAGGCGCCGAGCCGGGACATGGGCGTGGGGCGTGCCGGCCCGGCGGGCGGGGCGACGCCTGGGTCGACCGGCGAGCGGCTGTGGCTGCGACGCACGTCGCCGAAGAAGCTCATGGTCGGGGAACCCCGTGCCCGGCGCCCGGCATTCCCACCGTCTGCGCGCTCACCCGGCGCAGGGGCACCCCGATCTCGACGGGCACCATCGCGCGTGCACGCCGGCGGGCCGCGGCGCGCCGGTCGGAGTCGACCCCGGGCAGATACCACGAGTCCACGAACCGGTCCGCGTCGGCCGGCTCGTCGAGCCGAAGCGAGAACCGGCGCGTGTCGTCGGTCTCGACAGCCAGCCCGTGTGCCGGCCAGCACCGCCGCGGCATCTCGGCGCAGCCGCGTCGGCGGGAACTGCGTCGTCGAGCGGGCCGACCAGAACAACTGTGCGTAGCGCCAACGGTCGGTCACGGTGAGCGGGGCGCGTGCCGGCAGCAGGAGCCGGAGCTGCCCGTCGGCGCCCCAGGACCCGACGGATCTCGACGAGCGCGGCGTCGAGCGGGTGGACGAGCATCAGCGACAGGGAGCACACGACCACGTCGGCGGCCCCGTCCGCGACCGGCAGCCTGGTGGCGTCGCCGAGGACGACGGCGCTCCTGGCTGCCTGCCGGGCGGCGTGCAGCTCCGCGGCGGAACGGTCGACACCGACCCAGCGGGCCGCGCCCGCCGGTCTGGCCGGCCCGCTCCCGCAGCCGACGTCGACGATGCGCACGTGTCGGGTCGACCCCGTCGAGCAACCAGTCGTACGGGGTCGACGCCGTGGTCGTGGCACCGGGTCAGCACCTGTTCGGTGATGCCCGGGCTGCGGGTGTGGAACGCTTCGAGGTAGCGGTCCCAGTCGATCGGTTGCGCACGCACCTGTGCCTCGCACCTCCCGGACCTGGCGGCCCGCCACCTTCCCATGCGGCAACCCCCACCGACCCGAATTCCTTCCACCCCCGCGGCGATCACCGGACCGACGTTCGCCCTCCGCACACCGCACGCCCGGACCGTTCGCCCACGGCACGGGCCTAGGGTCACGGCATGGAGAACCGTCCCTCGACGCTCGCCGGGAGGAGCGGTTCACGCACTACGTGGTGCCCGAGATCGAGGTGATGCTGCGCGTCGCCCGGTCGATCACCGGTGACCCCGTCGAGGCCGAGGACCTGGTGCAGGACGCGCTGATCCGGGCGTTCCGGTCGATCGACCGCTTCGACGGCCGCCACCCGCGGGCCTGGCTGCTCACGATCGTCCGCAACACCAATGTCAACCGCAACCGCCGGCGTCGACCGGGCCTGCTCGACGATCCCGACGCCGCCGAGACGGCCACCATGCGAGTCTGGGTCATCCAGCGCGGAGGACGCCGTCGTCGACCGCACCTTCGAAGCCGAGGTGGAGGCGTCGCTGCGGACCCTGAGCGACGACGCCCGCCGGGTGATCGAGCTGGTCGACCTGGCCGGGCTCAGCTACGCCGAAGCCGCAGACGTGCTCGAGGTCCCCGTGGGCACGGTGATGAGCCGGCTCCACCGGGCCAGACGCAGGATCCGCGACTCGCTCCGGCGCAGTGGCCTGGCCCCGAGGAGGTTCCGATGATGCGGTTGTTGCTGCACCTTCGTCGCAAGGAGGGCATCAGCTGTGCACGCGTGCAGGCGCTCGTGCAGTCCTTCATCGACGGCGAGCTCGAAGGCCCCGAACGCGACCGCCTCGCGGCCCATCTGGCGGCCTGTCGGCCGTGCGGCGTCGAGGCCGCCACCTACGAGCGGATCGAGCGCGCGCTGGCGCCCGAGCCTCCGGCCGACTCGGTCGAACGGCTCCGCCGGTTCAGCGAAACCCTCGCGGACCACCCGCCCGGGGACTGACCCCTGCTCGGCGGCCACCGAACCGGCGGCACAGTGCAGGGGAAGGTCGCGGCGATCATGGGCGCGGGCGTCGCCGGACGCGCGAAGCTGGTGGCATGGGCACAGACGCACCACGTTCGGTGACCGGCTACGCCGTGGCGGCCGCGCTCGGCGCGCTGTCGTGGTCGTGGGCCGAGTACGGCCTGCACCGCTTCGGCATGCACCAGCTCCGCGGCAAGGGGCTGGCGTCGCGCGAGCACCTCAAGCACCACGCGGACGTCACCTACTTCGCGCCCACGTCGAAGAAGCTGCTCTCCGCGGCGGGCACCGCCACGGTGGCCTGGCCGCTCGCCAGCGCAGCCGTCGACCGGCGTTGGGCCACGGCGTTCACCGGCGGGCTGCTCGGCACCTACTTCTGGTACGAGCTGGTCCACCGGCGCCTGCACACCCACCCGCCGACGAACCGCTACGGGCGCTGGGCACGCCGCAACCACCTCCAGCACCACTTCGGCTCGCCCATGCGCAACCACGGCGTGACCAGCCCGGTCTGGGACAAGGTGTTCGGCACCTACGACGAACCCGACCAGGTCACCGTGCCCCGCCGCATGGCACCGGTGTGGCTCGTCGACGAGCACGGCGACGTGCACCCCGAGCTCGCCGACGACTACCTGGTGAAAGGCGGCGCCCGGCCCGAACGTGCCCAGATCGAACGCGACCACGCCGACGCGTTCACCAACGTGGCCCCTGCGCTCTGAGGCCCGGCCCGACCCGGCGGGCGCGACGCGGCCGCCCACGACCGTGGCGGGCACCTAAGGCTTCGACGGGCGGCGCGCCGCCAGGTAGCGCCGTGCGGCTTCACGCGACTCGGGGTCCTGCAGGGCGACCACCAGCGAGTCCGCGTCGTTGGCGTTGCGCCCGGTGCCGACCATCTCCTCGGCCAGCGCGTTCACCTGCTCCTTCGTGGCGCGCAGCGCGAAGCGCGGCTGGGCGGCGAGCCGTGAGGCCAGCTCGGCCACGGCCGCGTCGAGCTCCGCGCGCGGCACCACCGAGTTGACGAACCGCAACGCCTTCGCCTCGGCGGCGTCGAACGGCCGGCAGGTGAGCACCAGCTCCTTGGTCACCGCCGGGCCCAGCTCACGCACCAGCCGGGGGACGCCTCCCCAGGCCAGAGGGATCCCCAGGTCGACCTCGGGGATCGAGAAGCGCACGTCGTCGGCCGCCACGCGCAGGTCACACGCCGCCGCGAGCACCACACCGCCGCCGACGCAGTGACCGTGGAGCGCCGCGATCGTGAGCTGGGGCACGTCGCTGAGCGCGGCCGCGGCGCGGCGGCCCAGATCGGCGCTGTCCCGAGCCGACGTCGAATCGCCATCGCCCGCGAAGTCGCCGAGATCGAAGCCAGCCGAGAACGCACGGCCCGCCCCGCGCACCACCACCACTTTGCAGTCGTCGCGTCCCTCCAGGAACCGGCAGGCCGCGACCAGCTCCCCGAGCAGCTCGCGGGACAACGCGTTCAGCCGATCCGGGCGCTGCAACACCAGGGTCGCGGTGGACTCGACCGGTCCGGGTTCGACGCGGAGGGTGGCGAATTCGGGGACATCCACGGTTGCATCATTGCAAAGATCGCAGCCCGGGTGCCGCCGCGGGAACTCTCCGAGCGCGCGGACCGCCGGACGCGGTAGAACAGGGCACGACGCCGGCGCCGCTCAGGGCGCCGGCCCGACCGTTCCTCTGCCAAGGTGGTCCGACCGTGGACCGACTCAAGACCCTCGACGCCGAGTTCCTCCACATCGAGGACGGCATCTCCCACATGCACATCGCCGGCGGCTGCGTGTTCGGCGATCCGCCGCCCACCGAGGACGAGCTGATCGGGCTGATCGCCGGCAAACTGCACCAGATCCCGCGCTACCGCCAGCGGGTGCGCACCGTGCCCTTCGAACTCGGACGGCCGGTGTGGGCGGACGACCCGCACTTCGACATCCACTACCACGTGCGCCGCACCGCCCTTCCCGCCCCCGGCGGCGCCGCCGAGTTCGACGCGCTGATGGGCCGCCTGATGTCCCAACCGCTGGACCGGAATCGGCCCCTTTGGGAGTCGTGGCTGGTCGAGGGGCTCGAGGACGACCGCTGGGCACTGGTGTTCAAGGTCCACCACTGCATGGTCGACGGAATCGCCGGGGTTCGCCTGCTCGAGGTGCTGCTCGACATCTCGCCGGTCACCCCCGTCCCGGAACCGGAACCCTGGTCGCCTGCGCCCGAGCCGCGGGGCGCCGAGCTGGTGCTCAACGCCTGGGGCGGGCTCACCGCGGACACCATCGCCACCGCACGGCAGCTCACCGACGCCGTGGTGCACCCCCGACGCGCCCTGTCCGCTGCCTCCTCCACCGCCCGCGGCCTCGCCCGCTACGCGCAGAACCTCGTCGGCGGGCCGCCGCTGTCGATCGAGGGCACCATCGGGCCGCATCGCTCCTGGGCGCACGCGGACGCCTCGCTCGCCGACGTCAAGACGGTCGGACACGCGCTGGGCGGAACCGTGAACGACGTCGTGCTCGCCGTGGTCACCGGCGGGTTCCGCCGGCTGCTCGAAGCACGCGACGAAGACCCCACGACCGCGGTCATCCGGACGCTGGTTCCCGTGTCGACCCGGAGCACCGACGCCCAGGGCGTGCCCGACAACCGCGTCTCGGCGATCCTCTACGACCTGCCCGTCGGCATCGCCGACCCGATCGAGCGACTCGCGGCCGTCGAAGCGGGCATGGCCGAGAGCAAGGGCTCGCACATGGCCGAGGCGGGCGCGGCCGCCACCAGCATCGGCGACCTCGCCCCGCCGATGATCGTCGGGAACATCACCCGGGCGGCCTCCCGCACGATGCGGAGGATCCCCCAACGCACCGTCGGCACCGTCGTGACCAACGTGCCCGGTCCACAGCTCCCGCTCTACTGCCTCGGGCGCGAGATGCTCGAGTACCGCCCGTTCGTGCCGATCGCGCACGGCGTGCGCGTCGGAGTGGCGATCCTGTCGTACAACGGCCGCCTGTTCTTCGGGGTCACCGGTGACGCCAGCACCGCACCCGACGTCGGGGTCCTGGCGGACGGCATCGTCGCCGAAGTCGAAGAACTGCGAGCCCACGCCGCGAAAGACCGTGGCGCGACAGGCCGCGGCCGCGCGCGGTCGGTCGAACGAAGCCAAGGTGGCGCGCAAGGCCTCCGGGCCCCCTCGCAGCTGACGATCGGGTATTCTCCGACGATGCCGACCGGGGAACGGATGGGGCGTTGACCAGGAGTTGGTCACGACGCGTAGCGGCACTGCTCCTGAGCGGAGTGCTCTTGACGATGGCCGCCGGGTGCAACATCGACTGGGCCCAGTTCGGTTACGGCAGCGGCAACACCCGCGCCACGAATGACACGACGGTCAACCAGTCCAACCTGGCCCGCCTGGCCGACCTGTACGTCGGACCGGCGGGCGGGGCGATCTCGTCGTCACCCGCGGTGGCCGCACACGTCGCCTACGTCACCTCCGACGCGGGCACGCTCACGGCCTTCAGCGGCGACCTGTCGAGCGCCTGTTCGGACACGCCCGTGAACTGTCCCCCGTTGTGGACCGCGACGATCCAGTCGCCAGGGAACCAACGGCGGGGCGGGCACGCTCTCGTCGTCGCCGGCGGTGTCCGGCGGGGTCGTGTTCGTGGGCTCGAGCGACGGCCGACTCGAGGCGTTCGACGCGGCGGGCACCACCAACTGCAGCGGCACACCCAAAGTGTGCACGCCACTGTGGACCGCGACGCTCGGCGGGTCGATCGTCGGCTCGCCGACGGTGAACGGAAACGTCGTCTACGTCGGCTCCACCAACGGCAACTTCGACGCGTTCGACGCGGCGGGCACGACGAACTGCAGCGGCACACCCAAGGTGTGCACACCACTGTGGACCGCGACGCTCGGCGCCGCCATCGACGGCAGCGCCGCGGTCGCCGGCGGCAACGTCTACGTGGCGTCCGCCGACGGAACCGTCAAGGGATTCGACGCAGCCGGCGCCACGAACTGCAGCGGCACGCCCACGATCTGCACGCCACTGTGGACCGGCGACACCGGGTCGACGATCAGCTCGTCGTCGCCGGCGATCTCGGGGACCACGCTGTACATCGGTTCGACCGACGGGGCCCTCTCGGCGTTCGACACCTCCGGTGCAAACGGGTGCACCGGGTCACCGCCCGTGTGCGGCCCGCAGTGGACGATGTCGACCGGCGGTGCGATCGCCGGTTCGCCGGCCGTCGCCAACGGGGTGGTGTACGTCGGCTCGACCGACGGCACGCTCTACGCGGCCGACGCCGCCGGAGCTGACCAACTGCAGCGGCACGCCCACGGTGTGCACGCCGTTGTGGACCGCCCCCACCGGTGGCGCGATCACCTCGTCACCGGCGGTCGGCGGATCGACCGTCTTCGTCGGTTCGGCTGATCACGACCTCACGGCGTACGACGCGGCCGGCACGACGAGCTGCACCGGCACGCCCAAGGTGTGCACGCCGTTGTGGTCGGCCACCACCGGCGGCGCGGTCGACAGCTCGCCGGCCATCGCCAACGGCGGCGTGTACGTCGGCTCACGCGACGGCCTGCTCCACGCCTACCGGCCCTGGACGTTCACCAGCGGAAACTGTGCGTCCTCGCCACACGGCGGGATCAGCCCCTGCCAGATCTGGGACGCCTACCGCCTGCCGTCGCAGGTGGCCGGTTCCGGCCGCACGATCGCGATCGTCGACGCCTACGACAACCCCAACGCCGAAGCCGACCTGGCCGTCTACCGGTCCGCGTACGGCCTGCCGCCGTGCACGACGGCGAACGGGTGTTTCACCAAGCTCAACCAGGACGGCGTCGCGGGCAGCTACCCCGCCGCCAACCAGGGTTGGGCCGAGGAGATCGCGCTCGATCTGGATGCGGCCTCGGCGGCGTGCCCGCTGTGCCACCTGACCCTCGTGGAGGCGAACGGCACGTCGTTCACCAACCTGATGGCCGCGGAGGACACTGCCGCAGCGCGTCCAGCCCGACCGCGATCTCGAACAGCTTCGGTGGTTCGGAGTTCAGCACCGAACACAACTACGACAGCCACTTCACCCATGCGGGGATCGCGACCACGGTCGCCACCGGCGACGGCGGCTACGGGACCTCCTGGCCGGCGACCGATCCCGGCGTGACCGCCGTGGGCGGCACCGAGCTGAGCGCCGACACCAGCGCACGGGGGTGGTCCGAGACCGCCTGGAGCGGCACCGAGAGCGGCTGTTCGACCTACGAGCCGAAACCCACCTGGCAGAGTGACACCGGCTGCGCCAACCGGACGATCGCGGATGTGTCGGCGCTTGCGGGCAGCCCGTACTTCGCCATCTACATCACCTACGGCACCTCGACGGGTTGGGAGCTGTTCGGCGGCACGAGCCTGGCGGCGCCGCTGATCGCCGCGGTCTACGCCCTCGCCTACCCGATCGTGCCGACCTCGACCAGCTATGCGACGACCTCGTCGCTGTTCGACGTCACCGCCGGCAGCGACGGCTCGTGCGGCGGCAGCTACCTGTGCACCGCGCTCACCGGGTTCGACGGTCCGACCGGACTGGGCACGCCGTGCGGGACGGCGGCCTTCGGCACGGGACCCTTCGGTGTCGCGGACTGTGTCGCCGGGGTCACGGCCAGCGGCTCGAGCGCGACGAGCGCGGCGACCCCGGCGCGGCCCGACCGCGCCGACCTTGACGGCGCCGACCCCCTCGTGCGGCGACGCGCCGCCCGGCCACGCCCGCTGCTTCGCGGAGCGCTTCGGACCGGCGGGCTGAGACCGGCGGGCCACGCCCGCCACGACGAGACCCGAACGCCAGCGGTCAGTCGAGGTGTGGCCAGGGTGGCGCGCACCGCTTCCAGGCCCGAGTAGCGCGGGTGCCAGCCCAGCTCACGCTCGGCTTTGGACGTGTCCATGATCGCGGGACGGCTGATCGCCTCGGCCCAACCCGCCACCGGCGGCACGAAGGTCGGCAGCGGCAACGCGGCGACCGCGCGGGCGGTGCGCTGGACCAGCCCGGCGGGCACGGCCACCGGGTGGAAGCCGAGTTCGCGCACCACCTCGCCGCCCGTCACGACACCTTCACCGGCGATGTTGTACGCCCCCGGTGGGCCCGCGCCGAGCACGCAACGACGATGGCCTGGCCCACGTCGTCCTCGTGGATGAACTGCATCGGCACGTCCGGCGCGGGCACCGGCACGTGCACCGGGAGACCACGCGCCCGCGCCGAGAGCTGCCGCGCGACCGGCAGCAGCCGGGCGAACAGCTCGCCTTTGCCGCCCACCACGTGCGGGCCGAGCACGATCGGGGGGCGCAGCAGGTAGCGGTCCGGACCGGGCCGGTCGGCCGCCTCCTCGGCGAGGAGCCGCTCGAGCTCGGCCTTCTCCTGCGCGTAGAACAGGTGCGCAGCCGGACGGGCCGGCCAGTCCTCGTCGATCTCGGCCGGGTTGTCGGGGTGGAACCCGTAGGCGGCCACCGACGAGGCGTACACGAAACGGCGGGCGCCCACCGCCGCGGCCGCCCGGTAGGCGTTGAGCGTGCCGTCGACGTTGATCTGGCGGATCGTCGCCGGCGAGGCCGCCCCGGTGATGAGGAACGCGAGGTGCACCACGACGTCCGCACCGGCGAAGGCGTCCTCGAGGGCGTCCTGGTCGCGGACGTCGCCCTGGCGGTAGGTCATCTTGTGCCAGCCGTGGGCGGCCGGGTCGAACGGCCGGCGGGCGACGCCCACCACGGCGCCGACCCGGGCCTCGGCCTCCAGCAACGGCAGCAGCCCCGAGCCGAAGGTGCCGGTCGGGCCGGTGACGGCCACGGTCAGGGGTCGGGTCACGACTACGACCGTAGCGCCGTGATGCCGGGCCGGCCCGCGGTCGAAGAGGACCCTCACCTGAGCAGGGAGGACTTTCGGCCCTGGGCGCGTCCCGGCGCCGTCGGTAGGGTCCGAACATGATGCGAATCAATCACCTCGCGGCGGCGTTCGCGCTCGTCTCCGGCGGCGTGGTGGCGGCCGGTTGTGGGAGTTCCACTCCGTCCACCACGACGACCACGAAGACGGCCACGACGACCACGACGACACAGGCCGCGCCCTCCACCACGGGGGCAACGGGCACCACGGTGTCACCCACCGCGCAGCCGGCGACGGCGGTGTGGCCGTTCGCGTCCAGCTCGACCCGCTACAGCGACCCGGTCGCAGCGGCAACCGGCTTCGCCACGACCTACCTGGGCTTCGCGCACCCCGTCATCGGTGCGTTCCAGCAGGGCGACAACCGCTCCGGCGAGGTGCAGGTGCGGCCAGGTGCGAACGGCATGATCACGACCGTCTTTCTGCGCCAGCTCGGTGCCGACAACACCTGGTGGGTGCTGGGTGCCACGACCGCCCACCTCGTCCTCGATCAGCCGAAGGCCCTCGCCACCATCTCGTCTCCCGTGACCCTCCAAGGGAGCAGCACGGCGTTCGAGGGCACGGTGAACGTCGAGATCCGCCAGGACGGGACCCTCACGCCCCTGACCACCGGATACTTCACGGGAGGCGGCAACGGCAAGATGGGCCCCTTCTCGAAAGCGTTCTCGTTCCCGACGCCGTCCGCCTCCGCCGGCGCGATCGTCCTCAAGACGCTGTCGGCGCGGGACGGAACCGTGGCGGAGGCGACCGTCGTGCGCGTGGCCTTCCCATGACGACCCCAGCCGACGTGCTCGCCTTCGCGCCGACGGCTCGTCGGCACGGAGCCCCGTAGCCTCCACCACATGGCGTCGCTGGTCCCGTCCGGGATCGACGCCTTCGCCCCCTGCACGCAGAGGAGACCGCCAATGCCCATCTCGACCGCCAGCATCGACGAGACCGACCCCATCACAAGAGGCGACCTCGAAGCCCTCGCCGCCGACCGCCCCGGCCCGTGCGTCTCGATCTACCTTCCCACCGAACGCGCCGGGCAGGGCCAGGATCCCACGCGCCTCGCGAACCTGCTCAGCGCGGCCGCCGCGGAACTCCGGACACTCGGGTACGACGACACCGTCGCCGAGGACGTGCTCGCCCCCGCCCGGGAGCTGCACGGTGACCGCGAGTTCTGGCGGCACCAGGCCGACGGTCTTGCCGTGCTGCTCGCCCCGGGCCTGGCGCGCACGATCCGCACGGCGACACCGTTCACCGAGACCTGCGTCGTGTCGTCCCGACTGCACCTTCGCCCGCTGCTCGGCGTGGTCAGCGGCGACCGGTCGTTCTGGCTGCTCGCGATCAGCCAGAACAGCGTGCGGCTCTTCCACGGCAGCCGACACACGCTCGCCGAGGTCACCCCCGAGGGCGTGCCCGCCGACATGGACGAGGCGCTCGCCTTCGAGGATCCCGAGAAGCAGCTCCAGGTGCGCTCGGCGGGGCCGGGAGGTGCGGGCATGACCCACACGCACGGCAGCGGCGGCGAGGTCGACAAGGCCGCGCTCGGTCGCTACTTCCGCGCGGTCGACCGCAGCCTCGCGCCGGCGTTGCACGGGTCGACGGCACCGCTGCTCCTGGCGGCCGTCGACTACTACGCCCCGCTGTACCGAGAGGTGTGCACCTACCCGCACTTCGTGGACACCGCGGTGGCGGGCAGCCCCGACAAGCTCGGGCCCGGCGCCCTCCACGACGCCGCCTGGCCGGTCGTCTCCCCGCACCTCGACGCGCGCCGCGACGACGCGCTCGAACGCTTCGGCAACGGTCGCTCCCGCGGCCTCACCGTGGAAGGGGTCGGCGACACCCTCGCCGTCCAGGAGGGACAGATCGACCTGCTGCTGCTCCCCGAGACGACCTGTCTGTGGGCCGAGTCGGACGGGACCGGCACCCGCCTGGAGCGCCGACCCGGTGATCTCGACGTGCTCGACGTCCTGGCCGCCCGCGTGCTGCGGACCGGCGGCGAGATCGACGTGCTCGACGACGGGGCGCTGCCCGACGGTGTCGACGTCGCCGCGCTGCTGCGCCACCCCTGAGAGGCGAATCAGCTCCCCAGACGGTCGCGGAGCAGCTTGCCGGTGGCGTTGCGGGGCAGCTCGTCGACGCTCCTGAGGGCAAACGCTGCCACTGGCCGCGACTACCGAAGCGGCCCCCGTTTCTCCGCTCGCTGCAACCGGTCCAGCGCCGGACCGCGGCCTACGGCCGGGTAGTCGACGATTCCGGCAGATGAAACCACACGGATTCCCAGGGAGGGTGGCCGCTCCGGGGCGTTCACACCTCACCAATTCGGGGGGCGGTATCGGCCCGGGCTTGGGCTTGGGCCGGGTCAGGTTGAAGACGAGGGCCCCACCCACGATCGCGAGCAGCACACAAAGCGCCAAGATCCTCACACGCGGCGACATGCCAGTCGCAGTCTAACCGAGGTAGGGAACAAGATTCTCCCCGTAGAGTTCTTGCATCAGAGTCGCTTACGATTCGGGAGGCAGCGGTGTAAGAGCTACGGACTACAGTCGTTCGGGCTACGACCTGGCAAGGTCGAAATCGGTGCGTAACAGATCGTAGGCGGTATCAGCCCGTGCTTGGGCTTGGGCCGGGTCAGGTTGAAGACGAGGACCCCGCCTGCGATCGCGAGCAGCACACAAAGCGCCAAGATTCTCACACGCGGCGACATGCCTAGCGCAGTCTAACCGAGGTAGGGAACGAGGTCGTACCCGTAGCCCTGCATGAACGGCTCGAACCCGTAGAGCTCCTGCATGCCCATGTCAGCACCCCCGGTCGGGGCGCACCCGCCACCACTGACATTGCAGGTGTCGTTCTCGCCATAAAGGGTCGCATGGCCATTCGACCGCATCGCGTAGACCGGGCCGCCGCTGTCGCCTTTTTGCACTGGCATGTTCGAGTAGAACAGGCCTCTATCGGTGGTACTCGTGATCTGGCCGGTGACCGCATTGTTCGAGGTCGCGCCAATCCGCCAGATCCACGTGCCCTGGGTTACTCCATATTGTGCCGCGTCGTAGATCACACAGTTCCCGTTTCGGGGGTCGCAGACCTTGTTGTCGGTCTGATTGTCCATCACATGGTAAACGCCGATGTCCTGAAACCAGGTGCCATCCCACTTTTTGCGATAGCCAGCGCCCAACCCCTCGGTTGTCTGAGAAACGCCGCCATTGGCGTCGCCGACGTTCACCTTGTCCGGAAGCGCTGACCAACCCAGGGGGTTATCCCAGCAGTGGCCGGCCGTGGTCATGTACCGTTGCCCGGGGTGCGCAAGATCCTCCATGGTGTAGCCACCCGTGCAGTATTCACCCTGCGACGTGTCGTTCTTGTCGAGCACGGCGATCCCCGTGCCCCCGAACCAGGGTGGGCCATACGTGTTGGCAGCAGGCTGGTAGCCTTCGGACGCCTGGTAGCGCACCGCGTCGCGGCCCATGCCGAGCGTGGACAGGATGTTCGCCACTTCAGCCGAATTTCCCGCAAGCGCCGCCGAGTTCAACTTGGCTCCGACCACCACCTGGTTGGCCGAAACGTCGATCGCGGAAGACACGACCCCGGTCGACGGGGGAGCGACCATGTCGCTGAGTGTCACCCCGTTGCCGGACTCGACCGCCGAAGCTCCCTCGGGCCGACTGATCAGGTCACCAATCTTCGCGCTGAGCGTCAACAGTTGGTCAAGGCTGTAGGTTGCGTCGCCGAATTCGAGGTAGCGGGCTCCGCCGACGAGACTCGCCAGATGGGTCCGGACGTCGTCAGGGACAGTGGTGCCACCGCCTTTGATGCGTACGAGGAGACGCTCCTGCGCATTGTCGATGGCGACGCCACCGAAGTCGTCGCGATACTTCGATCCCAGCAGGTAGTTGTGGACGTTGGCGGCGTCGCTACTGAGCACACCGTTGACAAGGAACTGCTGTTCCTCTGCCGGAGTGAGCAGTATGCCCATCATCACCAGACATCCGGTCGTCTGCTCGGGGTGCTCGTAGAGGGATCTGACGTAGGCTTCGTCGGAACGAAGGCCGACGCCCTTACGCGAAATCATGTCGGTCTTGACAGCCGCGTCGATCGCCGCCGGATCGGTCGGTATGTCGCCGGTGCACGGGTAGTGCGTCACCGATCCAGGGGAAACCACCGTGTCGGCAGCATGCGGCCCTTTCACGGTCTTCATCGGCTGCGCGAGCATGAGCGCCGGCGCATTCGAGGCCGTCTGCCCGCCCGGCGTGCCCGCCGCTCCGGTCTGCGCTGCCGCGCCAAGCAGCGGTGCTACTGCGCCCACGGCGGCCAAGCTTCCGAGCAGCCTGTGGTGCTTCGAGAACGATGTCATTCGGGTCAGCCCCTCTCTTGTCCGTTTGTACCTATGGAATGATGGTCATGTCTCGCTTCCGCCGACGACATCAAGCCGCCGGGGAGTAGGGACCCGAGCGCATCCATGACCACGTCCCTCTTGACCGCCAGGATCAACGTGTCCCAATATTTTCCGTCGAAATAGTCGTTCTCGCGAACCTGCCCTGCACCTCGAACAGATTGCCTTCGCCACTGGCAATCCGCGCATAGTTGTATTCGGGCAGCTCGATGTACATGAGTCGCAACGGAAAGACAGTGAACAGGTAGTGAGCGAGTATCCCAAACGCTTCCATCGGAGCACCGAGTGCATCCTCAGCAACTTCGCACAGTGCCGCACCACTAATCGTGCCGTTGCGATAGTTCAGCTTGTAGCCCATCACCGCCCCGATCAGCCTTCGCGACGAGCGAAGCTCTACAACGAACAGTACCGGGACGTCCTCCCACAGAAGCCGGACGAAAGATTCATAGCTCGGGGTGGTGCCACGGTTCCGCCAGCGGATGCAATTCTCTGGCTGGGACGCAAGGTTGTAGAGATACGCGTAATCAGTTGGCAGGCACGGGCGGAGCAGTACGCGCCGGCCAACCCGCGTCGGGTACCTGAAACCGGGCTCGTCCATCACGCGCTGAATCCGCCGGAGATCGCGTGCATGCTGTAGATATCAGCAAGTGTTCGCCAACTTGCGACAAGCGCGTCCTCCAAGTGCACGCCCGCTGTCTCCAGCATGCTGATCAGCTCCATAGCAGCCAATGAGTCGACACCTGCCTCATCGAGGGTCATTTCCATGGAGAGTTCCTCGGAGCTGCTCAGAACGGCGACCAATCTCAGGAAGGCCTCAGGGGACATTGGGACCGAGAGGGGCTCCGACGCTCCCCGGCGTTGTGAACCAATCGACCACGTCTTCGATCCTGCACCCGTGGCCCGCGCCCGGCTCGTCCCCTCCGACGGCGGCGACCAACCTCCCGGTTGCGCTGCGTTGAACTCCACCATTCACCCCCTCAGTGTTCACTCTTGAACATACCCCCCCCCCGAAAAAGATGTCAAGTGCACCTGGTATCGCTCCTGAAAGCCCATCGCACACTGGAACAACCAAATGCCGTGCGTAGGCGGGTTGGTTGCCTCATGTGGGGGCGTCCAGTTGCGGTCATGTTCGGCCACGCCTGATTGATGGGAGCCGAGGGGTTTGCGAGCTGGGCGCCGACACGACAGGTCTCGACCGGCGGCGAGATCGCGGCCCCCGTTTCCCCGCTCGCTGCAACCGGTCCAGCGCCGGACCGCGGCCTACGGCCGGGTAGTCGACGATTCCGGCAAGGTCCAACCAGGACACACATCTTTGTTGCCCGGCACGGGAGCAATCGGGGTCGAGCACAACGAACCCTTGGGGAGTTGCGGCCCGGGCTTGGGCTTGGGCCGGGTCAGGTTGAAGACGAGGACCCCGCCTGCGACCGCGAGCAGCACACAAAGCGCCAAGATCCTCACACGCGGCGACATGCCAGTCGCAGCCTAACCGAGATAGGGAACGAGGTCGTACCCGTAGCCCTGCATGAACGGCTCGAACCCGAAGAGCTCCTGCATGCCCCATGTCAGCGCCCCCGGTCTGGGCACACCTTCCACCACGTCGACACTGCCGCGAAGTAACGGCAAGCCGGGCGCCGACGTGACAGGTCTCGACCGGCGGCGAGATCGACGTGCTCGACGACGGGGCGCTGCCCGACGGTGTCGACGTCGCGGCGCTGCTGCGCCACCCCTGAGAGGCGAATCAGCGCGCCAGACGGTTGCGGAGCAGCTTGCCGGTGGCGTTGCGCGGCAGCTCGTCGACGAAGGTGACGTCGCGGGGCACCTTGAAGCGTGCGAGGTTGGCCCGGACGTGGTCCCGCACGGCCTTCGCGCTCAGGCGCCTGCCCGGTGCGCGCGACGATCACCGCCGCGAGCCGCTGCCCGAACTCGTCGTCGGGCACGCCGACCACCGCCACGTCCGCCACCGCAGGGTGGCGCAACAAGACGTCCTCGACCTCCTGGGGGTACACGTTCTCGCCGCCCGACACGATCATGTCGTCCTCGCGCCCCTCGACGTACAGACGGCCCAGCTCGTCGACGTGGCCGACGTCCCCGGTGGCGACCAGCCCCTCGGGGACGTGCCCGGGAGAGGCGGTGGTCAGCGGCCCCCCGAGGGCGAGGACGTTGCGCACGAGGATCCGGCCGGTGGCACCGGGGGGCACCTCGCGGCCCTCGGCGTCGAGGAGCCGCACCTCGGTGTTGGCGGGCGGGCGACCGGCCGTGGCGGGCTCGGCACGCAGATCACGCGGGGTGGCGATGCCCGCCCACGCGGCCTCCGTCGAGCCGTACAGGTTGTAGAGCACCTCGCCGAAGACATCCATGAAACGCAACGCCAGGTCGCCGGGCAGCGCCGAACCGCTGACCGCCACCACCTCGAGCGACGACCGGTCGTAGCGGTCGCGGACCTCGGCCGGCAGCGCCAGCAGGCGCTCCAGCATGACCGGCACCGCCACCAGCACCCGAACCCGGTGGGTTTCGACCGCGGCGAGGGTGGCTTCAGGGTCGAAGGAGCGCCGGAGCACCAGTGTGGACGACAGCGCGGCGCCCAGCGCGAGGTGCGCGAACCCCCAGGCGTGGAACAGCGGTGACGCCACCAGGGTCACGTCACGCTGGCGCAGTGGGATGCGCTCGAGCAGCGCCACCAGCGGGTCGAGGCTGACCGGCGTGGCACGCGCCGCGCCCTTGGGACGGCCCGTGGTACCCGACGTGAGCAGCACGAACCGGCCGGCGGTGGGGAGCAGGCCGGGTACGGAGCTCCCCCGGCCTGCCGCGATCAGCTCGTCGAGCGTCGGCGCGCCGGCGGTTCCCTCGGCCGGTCCGGTCGCCACCAGGGCGGGCACGTCCGGCGCGTCGCGCCACGCCGCGTTCGACGCCGGGTCGGCGATCAGGGTGCCGACCCGCTCGCGCGCCAGCACGTCGGCGAGCTGGGGGCCCGCGAACGACGTGTTGAGCAGCACCACGTCGGCGCCGAGGCGGCTCGCTGCGGCGGTCGCCTCGAGAAAGGCGCGACTGTTGCGCGCCAGCACGCCGACCCGGTGCTCGCCGTCCACCCCCCGCCGGTGCAGTGCCGCGGCGAGCGCGCCGATCCGGTCGGTCAGCTCGGCGAAGCTGGTGACCCCGTCGTCGTCGATGACGGCCGGTGCGTCGGAGAAGCGCGCCGCCGCGATCCGGTAGCCGGCGGCGAGCCCGACGCCGTCGCCGGCGACGGCCACCCCGGCCCGGGCGAGGGCGTCAGGTCTCACGACGCCCACCAGTCCCGAGTCGACCAGCACCCGTGTCGTGCGGGTCAGCGCGCCCGCCAGCGGCAACGCGGCACGGCGCGCGTCGAGGAGGGCCTCCGACGCGCTCTCCACGGCCGCGGCCGCCCAGCGGGCCACGTCACCGGGGTCGGGGTCGTCGCCGAGGCGGTCGGCGATGGCCAGGGGCGCGAGGACCTGTGCGGAGATCCGAACCGGCAGGGGCACGTTGGGGACGGTCGCACCCAGTCCGAAACCCCAGGGAATGCTGAGCGACAGCGGCAACCGCTCCAGGTGGAGCACCCGGTCCAGGCCGAGCCGGTGGGTGAGCCGATCGCCGGCGCCGAGGAACAGCGCGGTGTCCTGGCCACCGCTCAGCGCCACGGGGATCACCGCGGCGCCGCGGGCGACCGCCGGCGCGAGCAGGGCCGCGGCGGCGTCACCGTCGACGCGCGGCGCCTCCCAGCTCGCACGGTGGGCTTCGGCGGGGTCGACGGGCTGCACCAGCACGGCCGCCCCCTGGTCCAGACCGGCGGCGACGACCTCGGGCGAGTTCGCCACGATCAGGTCGCGCGCCGCGTCGGCCCGTTCACGCAGCGCGAGGTGCAGCACCTCGGCCTCGATGTTGCGCCGACCGCCCGAGCGCGTCGCCACGAGCACCACGCCGCCGCCTGCGGGCACGTTTTCCAGGCCACGCACCTCGGGCCGGAACCACACCTTCGCCCCGATGTCTTCGATGCTCACGCTCCTGCCCAACCCTGCGCCGAGTGTCTCGGGCCAGATCCTACCCGGGCCGCTGCGGATACCCGGCGGCGCGCGCACCCGGCCGTAGCCTGGAGCCAGCGGCCGACACGGTCCGGGCGATCCCCGCTCCGATCGGCGTCGGGCCCGAGAACGAGCAAGGAGAACCCATGTCGATCGACGGGCACGTGCACCCGGACTTCACACCGGTGGCCACCGCGTTCCGTCACCAGATCCGTCGGACGTCGGGGGGCGCGGCGGTCGCCGTGTACCACCACGGTGAGCTGGTGGTCGACCTGTGGGGCGGTCGCCGCGACGACGAAGACGACCCGTGGCAGCGTGACTCGCTCGCCATGTGCTTCTCGACCACCAAAGGGCTCACCTCGACCGCGCTGCACATCCTGGCCGACCGTGGTCTGGTGCGCTACGACGACCTGGTCGCCGACCACTGGCCCGAGTTCGCCGCCGCCGGCAAGGAGTCGGTGACGGTCGCGCATCTGCTCACCCATTCGGCGGGGCTGCACCGCATCCGGTCGATCATCGACCGCGCCGAGCGCATGTTCGACTGGGAGCACATGGTCGACAGCCTGGCCCGGGCCACGCCCGCCTACGAGCCGGGCACGAAGAACGGCTACCACGCCCTGACCTACGGCTGGCTGGTCGGCGAGGTCGTCCGGCGCGTCTCGGGCATGCCCCTGGACGAGTTCGTCCAAGCAGAGATCGCGAAACCGCTCGGTCTCGACGGCCTGTTCCTGGGCTGCCCACCCGCCGAGCGTCACCGGGTCGCGCCGCTCGAGCCGATGGGCCACCTCTCGGTGGGCCCACGCCCGTTGCGCTTCTTGGGCCGCCAGGTCGGCGAGCAGCTCGGCAAGGCCGCTTCCGCGGTGCGCCTGCCGGTGAACCCCCGCCGGATGATCAACGCGCTGGCGCCCCGGGGTGTCGAGGACGTGTGGTACGGCTCCGAGGTGATGGACGCCTCGATTCCGGCGGCCAACGGGTTCTTCGACGCTCGTTCACTGGCGAAGCTCTACGCCGCCATCGCCGGTCAGGGCAGCATCGACGGGGTGCGGCTGCTGTCGCCGGAGACGGTGGCCGAGATGGGCGTGGTGAGGTCGCACCGGCCCGACCTGGTGCTGGTCATGCCGATGCAGTGGCGCTACGGCTACCACGTGGTCGGCACCACCCGGGGCCGGATCGACGAGGCGTTCGGTCACTTCGGGTTCGGTGGCTCCGGCGGGTGGGCCGATCCGTCGCGCGACCTGGCGATGGCGATGGTCTGCAACCGTGGCAGCGGCACCCCGATCGGCGACCTCCGCCTCCTCCAGCTCGGCACCGCGGTCATGGCGTCGGTGCGGGCCCGCGCCACGGCCACGGCCTGAGCCGCCCCCGGTTGCCGCGTCAACTGCCCGCCGGGCGGCGTCACCGCCCGAGCAGGGCCGGCAGATCCGCGATCGAGTCGATCAGCTCGTCGGGTGGCTCGCCGGTCTCCAGCTGGTCGGCGCGGAACTTGCCGGTGCGCACCTGCACCCCGGCGATGCCCAGGTGCTGCGCGGCGCGCACGTCGGTGTCGAGGTCGTCGCCGACCATCGCCGACTCGTCCGCCGTCACGCCGAGCTCGTCGAGAGCGGCGCTGAACATGGCCGGCGCCGGCTTGCCCACCACGGTCGCCTCCACGCCGGCGGCCTGTTCGAGGCCGACCAGGAACGCGCCGGTGTCGAGCTGCATCCCGGCCGCGGTGCGCCAGAGCAGGTTCCGGTGCATCGCAACCAGTTCGGCCCCGGCGAGCAGGCACGCCAGGGCGTGGTTCAACGCGTCGTAGCCCAGCTCGGGTCCGGCGCCGCCCAGGATCACCACGTCCACGTCGGAGGGGTCGCCCTGGTTGTCGACCACGGTCACGTCGCCGAGGTCGTCACCGACGTCGCCGCTGTTGAGCAGCAGGCAACGCGCGCCGGGGTGGTGGGTGCGCAGGTGGGCCGCGGTGGCGACCGTGGTGGTCATCACCTCGTCGGTGTCCACGGTGAAACCCGCGTCCAGCAGCGCCCGGGTGATGTCCATGCGTGACCGGGAGGTCGTGTTCGTCAGGAAGCGCAACCCGATCCCGGCCTCGCGCACCCGGCGCATCGCGTCGACGGCGCCGGGCAGCGGCTCCCACGACACGACGAGCACGCCGTCGATGTCGACCAGCAGACCACGAACCGAGCGCATGGGTACCAGTATCGGCTGCCCGGTACCGGATCCGGCGCGGCCATGCACCGATGTGCTGCTCGCCATGGGTGGCGTGGCGCACAGTGGGGTCGGGGCCCGGCCCGGTCTGTCGTCGTCGACACACCGGACCGGGCCCGTCGGCCGGCCAGGTTCAGGCGATCAGGTGGCGGGAGTACCGCTGGATCGCCAGTCCCAGACCCGACATGAGCACACCCAGCAGCGTCAGGATGCCGCCTTTGGTGCCCGTGACGGGCAGCATCGCCGCAGCCGATGCCGGCGACGCGAGGTGGTGCGTCGCGACCGGCGCCAGCTGCGCTGCCGCGTCCGTGAGTGTGGACCCGGTCGGGGTCCCGGGGCTACCTGGAGTGCCAGGCGCACCCGGAATTCCGGGGCTACCAGGATTCCCAGGGTTGCCGGGGTACCGGGGTTACCGGGGTTGCCCGGGGTTGCCCGGGTTGCCGGGGTTGCCGGTCGTGCCACACGTGCTCGACGTGCTCCCCAGCAGCGCCACATTGGTGCCACAGACGTTGACCGGCGTCTGGACGCCAACGTTGACCGGAGCGCTACCACCCGAGCCTCCCGGCTCGGAACCGGCGGCGGATGCGGGGCAGGTGCTGCTGGTGCCGCCGAGCACTGCCACTCCGGTGCCACAGACGTCGACCGGGGCCTGAACGCCGACGTTGGCGATCTCCCCGTCCGATGTGCCGGTGGGCGTGGCCGTGGATCCGGCACCACCGCAGTCCGTGGTGGCGGCGCCGGCGACCGCGGCGTCCGTGCCGCAGACGCTGATCGGCGCGTGCGCGGTCACGTCGACGAGCCCGCCTGAACGGCCCGAAGTGGCCGAGCCGGCAGAACTGCCCGACGAGGGCTGCGACCCGGCGGTGGAAGCCGAGCCGCACTTGGTGCTACTCACACCGGCAACCGCGGCGTCCGTGCCACAGACACTGACCGGCGCATCGGCCGTCACGCCAACCGCGGCGCGCCGGAGGTGCACCGGGCAGGGACGGGACCGCACCCGCACCAGGCAGGGACGAAACCGGAACCGCACCCGCACCAGGCAAGGACGGAACCGGGACCGCACCCGCACCAGGCAAGGACGAAACCGGAACCGCACCCGCACCAGGCAAGGACGGAACCGGAACCGCACCCGCACCAGGCAGGGACGGAACGGTGACCGCACCCGCACCAGGCAGGGACGGAACGGTGACCGCACCCGCACCAGGCAGGGACGGAACGGTGACCGCACCCGCACCAGGCGGGGGCGGGAGCGTGGCCGCGCCGGCCACCGCAGAGTTGGCGGTGGCAAACATCGCGAGGGCGAGCCCCGCCAGCACGAGGCCGACGAAGGTCACCACCACACGCAGGGTGATGGAAAACAAGGTGTTCATATCTCCTCCAATGGAGCGTTCGATGGAAGGCGGGGCGTTCAGCCACCGCCGGAACAGGGACGCGCGCCAGCCACAATCGGGGCGCGCGCGTCTTGGAGGAGCGACGTCAGTCGGGTGAGACGTCCGGTTCCGGGCGCGGGACGCCCGGCGGTTGGCCCCGCGGGGCCGGGACGACCTTGCCGTCACCCGGGCAGCCGGCTGACGGCGTCGCGCGCGCGACTCCACCCGGGGTCCAACGGGACGCCGAGGAGCCGTCGCTCTCGCCGTTCGTCGGGCCTGGCACGGCACTGGAGGCCGGAGACTTCGAATGCGGTGCCAGGGGACCGGCGGGAGCGGTCGGGGACGTGGCCGGTTCGGGCGCGGCGACCGAGGTCGCCACGCCGGAGAGGGAGATCGACGAACAGGAGGTGCGGGCGGCCGGGTACGTGGACGGCGTGCCCGGCGAGCCGACAGATGCCGGGCTCACGAGCCCGGAGGGGTCGGCAGACGATTTCGCTGCGACAGCGCGGTTCCGGCGGTTCCGCCGACGGTTCCCGTGCCGGTCGGGGACCCGGGAGGCAGAGGGGCGGAAGTCGCCGCTCCGCCCGCAGTCGGGTGGTCGCCGGAAACGGTGCCGACCACCGGCGAAACCACCGGGTCGGTCGCCGGGGCGACGACCGTCGAAACCGTCTTCTGGACCGGTTGGGTGACCTGGGAGACGGCGCCGGTTACCGGGTGGACGACCTGGCGCACGGCGGGCGCTGCGGCCGAAGTGACGGGCTCGGTGATGGGGTCGACGGTGTCGGCGATCTGTCGAGTCGTCGAGCCAGCGGTCGACGTGACCGTGCCGGTGGGGTCGAGCGTGCCCACGGTGTCGATCACCGGGGCGACGGGTCCCTGGTTGCCGAGGAGGTCACCGACAGGACCGCCGGAGCCGGACGGGGAGGGTGGCAGTGCGGTCGTCGAGGCAGCAGCAGCGCCGGCCCAACCGCACAGTCCGGCGATGACGAGACCGAACGACAGGGCGAGCTTCACCAACAGGTTGCGGAGGAGCCCTCCTCGGATCGGAGCGTCCACCGCTCCGTTGCTGCTTGTCGTGTCGCCCATCTTCGAAGTCCGGTTCGCTCGGGGTCTTCGTACCGTGGCGCTTCCCAGTATGCACTTCGTCAAACCAGATGTCCACCCGCCGACGTGCCTCACACATCAGATGTCGACCAAACCCTGGACAGTCCCGAAGGGCCCTGAAACCGTCGAGAGCCGCTGACGAGCGACCCAACCGACAACCGGCGTGCCACGCTGGTGGAAGCCGACGATGCCCGCGGATCGCTCCGCGTGGGTGAGTCAGGGAGTGATGGTCGTGGCGTAGGGGATGCCAAGCATCAGCACGGGCACGTCCGAGTTGGTGGTGGTGCCATTGCCGAGCTGCCCGTACGCGTTCTTTCCCCAGCAGGCGGCCGTGTGATCGGCTTTGAGCGCACACGTGTAGTAGTCGCCGGCGGTGATCGCCGGTCGCATCGTCCAAGTTCGACACGGCCACCGGCACGTCCGAGTCGGTGGTGGTGCCATCACCGAGCTGCCCGTAATAGTTCCAACCCCAGCAGGCGACGGTGTGATCCGCTCTCGAGCGCACACGTGTGGTAGCTGCCGGCGGTGATCGCGGTCACATCGTTCAAGTTCGACACGGCCACCGGCACGTCCGAGTCGGTGGTGGTCCCATTGCCGAGCTGCTCGTAATAATTGTAGCCCCAGCAGGCGACGGTGTGATCGGCTTTGAGCGCACACGTGTGGTTGTTGCCGGTGGTGATGCCGGTCGCATCGTCCAAGTTCGACACGGCCACCGGCACGTCCGAGTTGGTGGTGGTCCCATCACCGAGCTGCCCGTGACCGTTATAACCCCAGCAGGCGACGGTGTGATCGGCTTTGAGCGCACACGTGTGGTCGCTGCCGGTGGTGATGCCGGTCGCATCGTCCAAGTTCGACACGGGCACCGGCACGTGCGAGTCGGTGGTGGTCCCATCACCGAGCTGCCCGTTACCGTCGTTGCCCCAGCAGACGACGGTGTGATCGGCTTTGAGCGCACACGTATAGAATTGGCCGGCGGCGATGCCGGTCGCATCGTCCAAGTTCGACACCGGCACCGGCACGTTCGAGCCGGTGGTGGTGCCATTGCCGAGCTGCCCGGAAAAGTTGGAGCCCCAGCAGGCGACGGTGTGATCGGCTTTCGAGCGCGCACGTGTGGTAGTAGCCGGCAGTGATCGCGGTCGCAGTCGTCAGGTTCGACACGGCCACCGGCACGTCCGAATTCGTGGTGGTCCCATTGCCGAGCTGCCCGGAAGAGTTCTGGCCCCAGCAGGCGACGGTGTGATCGGTCTCTAGCGCACAGGTTTGGTTGTAGCCGGCTGCGATTTGGGTGGTGTCGATGATGGTGAGCGTGCCGATGTCGTTGTTCCCGGCAGTGGTGGTGATCTCGGTCGGAGTGGTGCCACCGAGCGAGGCCAGCGGATGGGTACTGTCGGCAACTTTGATGGTGATCGTTGCACCGGCAGGCACCCCCAGATTGAACGTGCCATCCGCCCCGGTGGCGGCCACAGTGATGATCTGGGACGACGCGTCAGTACGCGGCCACCAGCGTGTCTGGTGCCGGGTCGTGATTGGCGTCCACCACCGTGCCGGTCACATCAGCCGCATCAGAGACGGTCAGATCCAGCCGGGTCGGCGCCCCCGCAGTGACCGTGACCGGCGCAGCACTCGCATAATCGGTTGCACCAGGCCCATACCATTCATCCCCCACACGCACCCGATAGGTACCCGCGGCCAGATCAGTGTCCTTGATCTCATAACCACCCGAAGCATCGGTGGTTGCCTGGGTGACCTGGGTCGACGGACCAGAGAACACCGTGACCGCGACCTGGCCGACCTTCGCCCCACTGGTCGTGGTCACCGTCCCACCCAACGCCACATCAGGCGCCAGATTGCAACCCGTGAGCAAACCCTCCGACAAGCACCAGAGCAGCCATCACCCCACCAGCACGCACCGCACGGCGACCCGTAAACCTCGCACGAATCTTCACAATTGCCCGTCCCTCCATCGTCAGGTCAGCTCCGCAACACGAACCGCACCGCACCGCCGACCGCCGTCGAATACGCCTCGGCACAGTAGCGGACTTGCCGTCGACAGTCAACGCGCCGGCGTGCCGCGCACATTTCGAGCGCTTTGGGCTTGGCGGTGCCTCACCCGCTCAGAGCCC
>CAVXRS010000004.1:0-113271 GCA_963764215.1 uncultured Actinomycetes bacterium | reverse complement strand
TTAGGCGGGCCAGCGTCACCGACGCCTACGGGCCGCAATGGAGCCTCCCCCGAAGGGGAGGGATCAGCACTGACACGGTCGGGACCTGGCACGGTACCCGCGGGCCGCAATGGAGCCTCCCCCGAAGGGGAGGGATCAGCATCGTGGGCCTGGCGAAGGCCCAGTTGGCCGCCGGCCGCAATGGAAGCCTCCCCCGAAGGGGAGGGATCAGGCATCGTGTTCGCCGACGCTGGTGCGAAGCCCGGCACGCCGCAATGGAGCCTCCCCCGAAGGGGAGGGATCAGGCGAACCACCCGGGCTACGGGCACCTGCCCGAGTTGCCGCAATGGAGCCTCCCCCGAAGGGGAGGGATCAGCCTCCGGGTGGATCGACATGAGCCAAGCATCGTTGGCCGCAATGGAGCCTCCCCCGAAGGGGAGGGATCAGCGCTCGCGACCTCACCGGCAGGCCTGCTGGAGAACCAGCCGCAATGGAGCCTCCCCCGAAGGGGAGGGATCAGCTTCGTGGTCCTGCTCGAAGGCGGACATCGACGCTGCGCCGCAATGGAGCCTCCCCCGAAGGGGAGGGATCAGCTGGTCCTGTTGCAGCAGGCCGAGGCCGCGTCGATCGGCCGCAATGGAGCCTCCCCCGAAGGGGAGGGATCAGGCGGCTTCGTTCGTCGGGCTTCGCAACGGGACCACCGCCGCAATGGAGCCTCCCCCAAGGGGAGGGATCAGGGCCCCGTCGGTGGGAACCCTTCTTGGGGTGATCGGGCCGCAATGGAGCCTCCCCCGAAGGGGAGGGATCAGCCCGTCGGGTGGCGAGCACAACGACGACGCGAAGCCGCCGCAATGGAGCCTCCCCCGAAGGGGAGGGATCAGGGTGCCGATACGCTTACCTCGCAGGTAGCTACTCAGCCGCAATGGAGCCTCCCCCGAAGGGGAGGGATCAGCTCAACCCCTGGGCCACCCCACACGACCTCTGGGAAGCCGCAATGGAGCCTCCCCCGAAGGGGAGGGATCAGCCGTCGACTGAGTCCGTCGCCCGACGAGCGCGTGTGCCGCAATGGAGCCTCCCCCGAAGGGGAGGGATCAGGGGCGACGAGGCCCGAGGAGCGGCCAGACGCGCCGCAATGGAGCCTCCCCCGAAGGGGAGGGATCAGGTCGGGCACCGGAGCGACTCGGCCGTGGAGCGTAGGACGCCGCAATGGAGCCTCCCCCGAAGGGGAGGGATCAGATCGGAATCCACGTCGCGGCGGCCGCGTGCGGCTGCCGCAATGGAGCCTCCCCCGAAGGGGAGGGATCAGTCGGCCGGGCCGAGACGGTCGCCGACCTGGTCGTGGCCGCAATGGAGCCTCCCCCGAAGGGGAGGGATCAGCCAGCGGCAGCCGTCAGCGATGCTCGGCGAGCTGCTCGCCGCAATGGAGCCTCCCCCGAAGGGGAGGGATCAGGTCGGAAGGCCGACGAGCTCGCACGCGGTGGCCGGGCCGCAATGGAGCCTCCCCCGAAGGGGAGGGATCAGCGCGATCGAGATGCCGACGACGCCGGCAGTCGCTACGCCGCAATGGAGCCTCCCCCGAAGGGGAGGGATCAGGACCGTGGAGCCGTCGGCAACCGCGGCTGTCGAGCCGCGGCCGCAATGGAGCCTCCCCCGAAGGGGAGGGATCAGCCGAGCTCGGCGCCGACGCCGTGAGCCGTCGCTGCCGCAATGGAGCCTCCCCCGAAGGGGAGGGATCAGGCCCAGCAGCGGGTATCGCGAGCCTCGCCGATGGCGCCGCAGGCCGCAATGGAGCCTCCCCCGAAGGGGAGGGATCAGCAGCAGGATCGCCGAACGGCATGAGGCCCGGCGAGCCGCAATGGAGCCTCCCCCGAAGGGGAGGGATCAGTGCGCATGGCGTGCCGACCGTCCGAGCATCGCTGCCGCAATGGAGCCTCCCCCGAAGGGGAGGGATCAGCCGCGGCGACCGGCTCACCGACCCCAGACCTCGACGCCGCAATGGAGCCTCCCCCGAAGGGGAGGGATCAGCTGACGACCTGGGCGAGTGGTCGCATGGCCCAGCGCCGCAATGGAGCCTCCCCCGAAGGGGAGGGATCAGCCGCCAGCGGGGCGCCGTCGGAGACGTCACCGCGCCGCAATGGAGCCTCCCCCGAAGGGGAGGGATCAGGTCGACGTCGTGGACCTGCCGTCGTCAGGATCCTGATGCTCGCCGCAATGGAGCCTCCCCCGAAGGGGAGGGATCAGTCTGTCGGACGACGCCAGAGACTCGACGGCCTGCGCCGGCCGCAATGGAGCCTCCCCCGAAGGGGAGGGATCAGCTAGCGCGAAACAGCGACTCAGACGGTCGTCCGCCGCCGCAATGGAGCCTCCCCCGAAGGGGAGGGATCAGTCGGCGAGCGACGGCGCAGGAGCCACCGACGGCTGCCGCAATGGAGCCTCCCCCGAAGGGGAGGGATCAGGCGCCGCCGGGCATCGTCGATGCGCGCTGCACGACACCGGCGCCGCAATGGAGCCTCCCCCGAAGGGGAGGGATCAGGGCTCGCACTTTACACCGCCTCCGGCCTGGGTGTTTCCAGGCGAAGGCGAGCCCTGAACGTCGGATCGGGCCGGTGGTGGCTCTTCGATTGTCAAGGAGCAAGGAAATGCCTGGTGATCTGGGTGCGAGTGGTCCCCGGAGTGCCTGGCCGCACTCGAGCGCTCGCACAGATCAGATGATGAGTGGGCCATCGTCAGGAAGTGGAAGTGCGGTACCCATGAACTCGATCTGTGGAGACGCCGACGTCGCAAGGCCCAGGTCCACGATTGCCACGCTGTCCTCGGATTGCTTCATCTCAATTCGCAGGGCAGCCAGCAAACCGATCTTCTCCATCTCGGTCAGGTCACAGACGTACACCGAGTATTGAAGCCGATCCCCGTGGTCCTTGACAACGTCGTAGACGCGACGGAGCCGCGTCTTCTCCCGGATGTCGTAGGCGACCAGGAATCGCCGTCGCCCACTCATCTCGTGACCACCGCCTTGTAGGTGGGAACTTCGCCCATCACATGAACGGCAAGCAGTCGAGCCTGCACCTCCAGTGTTCGGCGGTAGCTCACCGTGTAGCCGAACTCGGGATGGCGGAGCTCGTGGCTCATCCGACGTTCATAGGCCGACAACACCTTCTTCCGCCCCGACGAAGTCAATGCCACGCCGCCTGCTCGCACCTGGAATGACGACTCGCCAACCTCGCCGTTGTTGATCAGGTTGATCACCACCGACTCGGCGATCAGCGGCCGGAACTCCTCGGCGACATCCAGTGCCAGCGCTGGCCGGCCGAAGCGAGGCCGATGGTAGAAGCCCAGATACGGGTCGAATCCCACTGCCCAGAGCGCGACGGTCAGTTCCTTGGTGAGGAGTCCGTAGACATAGCTCAACAGGCAGTTGACCGGGTCCAGCGGCGGGCGGCGATTCCGGCCCTCGAAGCTGAACGGCGCTCCCGGCAGGCTCTTGTCCTCGGTCAGCATCGACGCGAACCTCCCGAAGTACAGTCGAGCGGCCGTTCCCTCGATCCCGAGGAGCGAAGCCGCCGAGTCGACTTCCAGCGCCCGGTCAGCCAAGTCCTTCAGCTGCGCCAGGACCGTGTCGTCTCGGGCCTTTGCGTTGCGGCGCAGCAACGTGCGGCTGTTCCGGATCTTGCCACGGACGATCTGTCGGGCAATTTCGAGACCACCTTGCGCGGCGACGACGACCTGGCGTCGTCGCAACTCGACGTTCTTTGCCGGCAGACCCGTCCCCATTCCCGAGAACCAGCCGCCATAGGAAAACCAGCAGACGGGAATGTCGCGGGCGAACAGTTCCCGGAAGAGTTGGCTGGATACCTGGACATTGCCATACAGACACACCTGGGAGACGTCCAGCATGCGAATCGACGCCAACGGCTCGCCCTTCCGTTTTGCGATGATCCGCCCTTTCTCCTTCGACAGCCAGGCTCCCTGTTCGGTCACATAGAACGGTCGTGGCGCGTCGCCTCTGGGAATGAGCCGACGGGGCTTCGCCTCGCTTCGATCGGCCAGCGTGTTCACCTCATCGGGCAGGCAGATGCCCACCAGAGAACAGCGCGGACACTTCGGACTGTCCACCAGCGGGGGAGGCGGCGTGCTGGAAGCGGCGACCGAACGTAGCTCATCCAGCAGTTCGGTCGTCCGTTCGATCAGCTCGTGGTCGAAGTCGACCACCACCCGTTCTCTGGTTTCGGCAAAGTAGAGGATCCCGTGATCGCACTCATAGCCCATCGCTCGCAACAGCAGGCCTTGCAGACACACCTGTACCCGCTCGGGTTCCCAGGAGCGTTCGGGGTTGTCCGGTGGGCTTCCCCGCTTGGTATCCACCGGGACGACGGTGCCATTGTCGGCACCTTCGAGCAGGTCGGTCCTGGCCACCACGCCGAGCGCCGGCGACGACAACAAAACTGAGCGTGCCACCCTCAGTGCACCTTCCTCGGGTAGGGGTGCCGCGCCACGCTCAGTGTCGACCGCTCGGTGTTTCCACCGCCCCTCGACAGTGTCGAGATTGTCCGCGAACTCCGCGTTCACCCACTCCAGGAAGAACAGCCGCTTGCAGTAGCTGAACTCGTTCACCATGCGCGCCGGCACGAGGTCCGGTACATCGGCCGTTTCGTTCATGGTCCTCCCCTTCTCCAGCTTCAGGTGTCTATCGGCATGAACAGCCCGAGACCGAAGTGGCTCAACGATCCGAGAGCAATGGGGCCCCCCACCGGTTCGTCGAATTCGACCTCGACGCCCACTACCGAGCGGGCATCCCTCAGGCGTTCGCGTCCAGGTCGGTAGCGCCGAAAATGGTGCCAGTCGCCGTTTCCCGGGGTCGTCGTAGTGATGTGGGCACTGGCTCCGTCGAAGCCTCGCCAAGCCAGCTCCCGGCGAACCTGATCGACGTGGAAGCCCTGGAGATTCCCGTCTCGTTTGTGACGATGTCGGGTCGGGGCGAATGGTGTGTAGCTCACCCACTTCCGTGCCGGGCCGGTGAGTTCGGGCAGGACCTCGGCCGCGGTTCCCCAACCCTCGACGCCGACTCGGCTGGAGTGCACATCGCTGATGCCCTGACGACGCAGCCAGGTGATGCTCGCCAACGCGTCGAGCACGTCATCGTTGAAACCCGCCGGTGCCCAGACCGCGATCGTGCGCAGCAGCTCATCGCCGGGGTCCGCAAACGCGAACCAGTGGGCGTGGGAGTGCTGGGTGTTGTTGCGGTTCCCCTCCGGTGACTTCCCGCTGAGCGCTGGCGGGTAGTCGCTGCGGTCGATGCCCGGACGGATGTCGCCATAGCGGCTCAATGCGGCCAGGCGCAGGGTGTCGGCCCACGCGACCGCCGCATGTTTCGATGGGAGGGCATTCGTTGCAAGCGACCAGCGCACGGCCGTCACCTTGGTGGTGTCTCGTGTGCGAGCAGGCCGCGCCTGCACCTCAGGACCCGGCGTCGGGCGCGGATAGCGAAACCGAGTTGTCGCCGGCGGTTCACGCTGTCTCAGCTTGCTGCGCACCTGGGTGGTCGTGACCGTCAAGGCGTCTTCGTCAAGCGGACGGTCGGCGACGAGCAACGACACCGATTCGGCCGGGTCGGTCGGATCCAAAGCTCGATAGACAGGGGATTCGCGGGACGATCGTTCAAAGCGAGCCTCGGCATCGCAGATCGACTCCGCTCTCCCGAAATAGGTGAGTTCGCCTGCGAGTCGCGAGAGGATTCCCCGTGCTTCATCATCGAGGTCGGTCTCCCAACGGACGATGAGTTCATCGGACGGGTCGACCGCCACGAACGCGTCGAGGACCTTGGAGGTATCGGTCGACACCCCCGCCTTGTGGGAGGGACCGGGCAGATAGTGTCGGGTGTGGGACGCCGCATGGCGTGGCAGCACGAACTCGGGCGGTGAGGCCAGCTCGTCGAGCAGCGACAGCACCGCGTCCGCGTCGAGCTCCGGAGCACGGCTCCGCCAGGTTGCATACAACGCCCGCAGTAGGCGCCATGGCGAGGGCGGCCATTCGATCCCGCCCTCGTTGTGGTTCTCTCCCCACGGGGTCGCATGGAAGCGCCCCAGCGGAAAGCGCAGGACCAATTCGACGGTCATCAGGAGCTCGACTTCTTCGGCTTGGGTTCCCAGACGACTTCGAGAGGTTCGCCTGAACCGAGCGCGTCGCCAGATGCGGCAACGCCCGAACGGATCTCCTTCTCGAGCTGGTCCAGACTCCCGAGCGACTTGTCGACCTCGTCGGTGGCCTCCAGGTCACAGGCCGTACGGAGGCGCAAGGGCGCATCGAGCAGAGATCGGACCTCCCACCGGGCGATGGCATCGAGCAGATCGGTCGCCTCATCGGACAAACCGTAGGAACGCAACTGGGCGCGGTCGAGTGAGAACGTGGCGACGATCCGACGAGCGGTCCACTCGGTGCGGTGGAACGGGATCGACCCGTAGCCCTCGGCGCTGCCGCCGGTGTCGCCGATCGAGTGGCGCACGTGGTCACGCTTCACCCCGCCCGATTCGGCGCGTCGCACATCGATCGCGTCGATCGCCCCGGTCAGGGCGCGGGCGATCTTGGGTTGACCGGGCCAGAACTTGGCGCTCTCGGCGAAGAACACCCCGTGGATGAGACACAACGGGTCGAGCGCGAATACGGCCGCAGCAATCTCCCGGGGAGAAAGAGGTCGATCATCGCCCAGGTTCAACCGGTCCTTGATCACCGCTTTCATGTCCACGCCATCGAGCGTGGCGTCCTTGATGAATGCGGAGGCCAGCCGGTGTGCCTCGGTGCGACTCGAAGTCACATACTCGCCGTCCTCTCGGACGACTCGCACATAGGGCAGCCCGTCGAGCGTGGACTCCGGGGTGTCGGACAGGTCATTCCAGCCCACCGCTTCGAGCCGGTTGGCCATCGACTGGGCCGACTCGACCAGCAGACAGCTCAGCCACTCGCCGCTGCCGGCGTCGTAGCGGTCGTAGGTGGCGTTGCCGATATCAGGGAAGCCGGTCGGTTGGAAACGGCCACCCATGATTGGCGCAAGGTCGGCTTCAACCAGCAGGCGTTTTGATGGATCGGTCATGAGGTCTCCTCGGTTGTTGCGGTGGATGGGTCGGATGGTCGGGTTTCGGCCGGGCTGATCTGGCGGACGAGGGCGCGCACAGTCGCCGGCCGAAGACGGCATTGCGCAGCGACCGCCAGTGCCCCGGCGGTTTCTGCGGTCGTGGGCCGGGGGTGGCGAACCGCCGGGTCGATCCCTGCGATGCGCAATCGGTGCACGGCGTTTTCGAGCACCGTGTCGACTCGTCCAGCGGCAAGCAGGTGAGGCCACTGCGGTTGGGCCGTCAATTCGAGTTCTCGGCTCATCCCGTCGGAGCCAACGGCTGGAATCGGATGGGCGTGGAAGAACGGCAACAAGGTGGCCATCGTGGGGGTGGCGCGGCGACTCCACCCGGAACTGGCATCGCGGGAGTGCGTGCGCAATTCGGGCCTTTCCGAACCCTGACGGGCCCGCCAGTCGAGCAGGAGCAATCCTCTGACCAGGTCTCGCAGCCGGTCGAGATCGATTCGCCCTTCAGCGAGTGCGAGCAGGTCGCCGGGTTCGGCGGGGATCCCGAGATCGAATCCGAGTCGGGCCCCCGGTGTCTCTGGCGCATCGTCGGCCGGTGCACGCTGGGTGATACGGATTGACCGGTCTACCAGTACCTCGGCCAACACATCGGTGACCGGACGATGCGACAGTCCCTCGACGCGTGTCGGGCCGGGGGCCCACTCCAGCGCGCCGTTCTCGCGCAGGCGGATCGGTCGAACGGCAAGTGCAAGCGACGATGCGGTGCGGGCGTGCCCATCGAGCGGTCCAGAGGGGAACGGGTCACGGGCCGACGCCAATGCCACGGCCAGACGAAGCTCTGGAGTTCCGTCGTCCAGATAGGGCAGCCAGTCCCCGGCAGGGAGGCTTGTGGGCCCGCCCCCGACCGGCCAGGGAATCTCGGCCCGGTCACTCGAGCGGGAGACCGCGACTTCCAGGTCAGCCAGGGCCAGAAGCACCTGTTGCAACAGGGTGGGCGGGCGGGCAGCGGGGTCGGCTGCGGCGCGAAACTCGGCAGCCTCGACTCGTCGCCTGGCTGTCGCAGCAGCGGCAGGAAGCTGTCGTGGCAGCCGATGGAGCCATCGGTCCACCCGGCCCAGCACGTTCACCTCCGGTCGGGCTCCGACCCGGACCTCACCGAGTGGGACGGCCAGATACGACAGTCCGTAACGTTGGGTGATGCCGTGACGCACGAATCGGTCCAGGCCCCGATCCACGCCGAGTGCGGCGACCGCTTTTGCAAAATCCACTCCAGTCGTGGCCTGGTCGCCTCCCCATCGGGCGCGTCCTTCGCCGATCAGGCGGGTGATTTCTCCGAACGATGCCGGTCGGCGCCACAGCGGCATCCAGATCTCGCCACGGGAATCCTCATCAGCAGAACTCGCCGACCCGACCGGGGTTGCGTCGACACAGAACGGCATCGCGGCCCGTATGGACGTACCGGTTCCCAGTCGCCGTGCCGCGGCGCTCGCAAACACGAGCCCGCCCTCGATGAGCAACACAAAATCCCAGGGGTTGGACAGGGACCCGTCGCGGCCAGTGGGGGCGGTGACATCCGGGACGACCGACGCCGGATCGAACTGTCCAGCCGTGCCCTTTTCGAGCCGCCCCGCCCCTCCGAAGAGTGCCAGGTGCGCCAAATCGGTGCTTGACGGCGCAGTGCGTGGGCGTGGCTCGATCAGCAGCTCGACGAGGCGTTGCATGAAGTTGCTCGAGAATTCGAGCCGTCCATCGTTGCCCCCGGTTCCGAACAGTGGTGGGAAAACCGCCCGGTCGTTGGTCAGCACGACCGAGGCGTCCAACCACTCCACGGTTGCATCGGGCAGGCGAGACCTGCAACGAGCGATCTGGTGTTGCTTCTTGTCTTTGCCACCGGTTTCCCAGGCCGGGTCGGCGACCAGATCGCGTGCGGTGGCGATCGCTCGCCGATAGGGGTCGAGCCGGGCACCCGAGGTCTTGAGGATGGCGTTGATCGCCTCGAGCGCAGCCTTGTCCTTCGGGGAATAGCCACTCCCTCCGTTCCACGGCGATACCAGGGGTGTGGGCGCGTACGCGTCGACCAGAAACTCCACGAGACCCTCGGGTGTCGTTTCGGCCTCGAGCCGGAACGTGTCCCCCACCCACGAACCGTGGGCAGCGGTGTCGAGCTGGTCGCTCACCAGGCGGAACACGCCAAGGGCTTTGAGGTACGAGCCGATCGGGCGGGTCGCACACCCGGTCAAGTCGATGATGGTCATGCCAGCTCCTCTCGCTCGCCGGAATCTCTGCCGCGACCGGGTGCTGCCGAGGCTCGCCAATCGGCCATGCGCACGATGGCCTCCAGGTACCCCAACCGGAACGGGCCGAGGTCAGCGCGATCACGGAGGGGCAACATGCGCTCCGCCCACGAGGGCTTTCCGTCGGCTCCGCGCCCGAGCTGGGCAACCGAGAGATCGAGCAAGGACTTGGGCAGCGTGGCGCCGGGCACCTCGACCGCAGGAAGCGCTTCGCCGTCCACGATTCCCAGTGCAACAGCACGTCCCTCGAATCCCTCCGGCGCCTCGGATTCATCCGGCAACGATCGGAACCCCAGGCGGACCCGACCGTGATGCGCGGCGACCAGGTACACGATCAGGTCAGTCTCTTCTTCGCCGTCCAGTGCCACGCCGGCGTCGTCCAGCAACGCGAGCGCGGAGGCGAGCTCGTGGCGGAAGAACCGGCGGGTGTGGTGCGAACGGCCCGAGCCGCCGGACTTCGCCCAAGGTGGCCCGTGCTGGGATGCCTCGGAACGTTCGGTGTCGTTGCTCGCTGACGCTTCGAGCGTGTGCTGGAACACCGGGTGCACCTTGCCCAGGTCGTGCAGACGAGCCGCGACGATCGCGGCACGGCGTTGTTCGGGGCTCAAGCCACATGGCTCGAGCCCAACGTCGATGGCGGTGGCTTCGGCTTCGACATCGCTGAGGTGGTCGACCAGAGAGACCCAGGTGTCGCGCTGGACGCTGAGCGGATCATCGCCCACACCGTTGTCGGCTCGCAGGGCGCTGGCGTGGTCGTGCTCGGATGCCTCACCGGGCACCGCGGGGACGGGTGCTCTCGACTTCGGGGTCCACCCGAGTTCGACGTCGTAACCGCCGGCCGCGGCATCAACGATGACCACCATTCCGGGTCGCAGATCTCTCGGGTTGTGAACCGGCACCCAGGCGCCGTCAGCGCTGGATCCGCTACGCACCGCCAAGTGGTCGTAGCGCCAACTCCGCCGTTCGCCGATGTGTTTCGCATCGGCGATCGGAACAGAACAACGCAGCTCCGCAGCGGGAAGCGGGAGATCGTCAGGCGGACGGTCGGCGTCGATGTCGAGCCACGCCACCGACAGATCCCGGTCGTCCGCGTCGCGTACGAACCGGGATATGTCGATGTCCGAACCGCTCAGGTCCGGCAACGTGTCGAACAGGTCAATCAGATCACGTCGCCGAAGCACCTGATAGTCGGTCGAAGTGATCGGGGCTTGCGGGGCGAGTTCGACCATCTGCTCGGTGGACAGCGCCCGGCCTTCCAGATCGAACAGTGCCGCAGTGGCCGCATTGACGGCCTCGTCGTCGTAGGGCGCGCCGTCGGGGGGCAACCCCCACAGCAACCGCGCGTCGGGCACCGCTCCGTCGCGATTGCACCGACCGGCCCGTTGCACGAGCGACGACCAGGGAGCCGATTCGCTGTACATGACGGCACTGGAGATGTCGACCCCTGCCTCGAGGACCTGGGTCGTGACCACGATCGTGCCCGGTCCGTCCGTATCGGGATGAGACAGCGCCCGGTCGAGATGTGCACGCCGATCGGCGGGGCGGAACCGCGAGTGGACGAGGACTACCTCCGCGCCGGGACCTTTGCTCTTGCGAACGGTCTTGGCGATCGTCTCGTACACCTGGGTCGCCCGGGCGACGGTGTTGCACACCGCGATGGTTCGGGTGCCCGGCCGGTGGGCATCGAGGATGGCCGCGGCGACATTCTTCGTGTACGCCTTCTTTTCGCCGACATCCACCTGCGCGATGGTCCGGGCCGCGCCCAGTCGCGCGGCGAGGTGCCCCGACCGGTCGGCTTCGGACAGCGTGATGTGCGACCCCACGGTTGGCCGATCAACGGTGGAGAGTTCGGCCTCGTCGACGGTGGCGGACATCCAGGTGGAAGTGCACCCGACCGCGGTGCCGAGGATCTGTCGGAAACCGTCGAGCTGACGAGACGTGGGGAGTGCCGGTCCCATGAGCTGAATCTCGTCGAACACGTACGCGCAGTCGTTGTTGAACAGACCGAACTCGATCGGCCAGATCCACCGCGATTCGCCGTACCGGCGGTTGAGGGCGGCGGACAGGGCCATGTCCTGGGTGGCGATGAGGACTGCATCGCCTTCGGGTCGAAGCCGCCACGCGCCCGAGGAGCGCCCTTCGCCGCCCATCAGCATCGAACAGGCGATGTCGTCGTCGAGGTCGAGCGCCTGTAGGACCCGCCTCACCTCATCGGTGACCTGTTCGACGAGTACCCGCTGGGGCAGCACGTAGACCAACCGCCGAGGCGTGGACGTGCGAACCTCGGTGTCGGGATGGAAACGTCGCCGCCAGAGCCACCCCAGCACCACGCCGAGCGTCTTGCCGCACCCGGTTGGAACCTCAAGGAGTTCGGGGAGTCCCTCCTCGGCGATCCGTCGCTGGTAGTCGTAAGGTGCGAAGCCTTTCGTGAACCGTGGGTCATTCTCGGTTGCCGCCTGGCACAGCCCTTCGAAGGTGCTGGTCATGGATTGCTCCCTCCTTCCGGATGCGAACAGCGGTGCGCGGTCGCGTCACTGCATCATCGCGGGTGGGTGTGACATTCTCGGTCGGCGCGCCGGCCCGGACCGAGGATGTCGGACGTGGGTGGGTCGAGGCGGGGCCGAACCCGTGGCTGGGCAGATGCGGACCGTCGGCCACCGTCCTCCCGCAATTGAGCGCCCCGACCCACGACGCCATTGTGCACCGCGTGGCACGCCCTCGTCAACGGTCATTTTTGCTTTAGGATAGTGGCCGTTAGGCATGCTGCTTTCTGAATCTAATCATCAACGTAGTCGTTTGGGCGCTGCTATGATCTCCTTGGTGCGATCCTTCGTCGACCTCGACGCCCGTCTCGACCCGGTACCGGCACCCATCGTTCGGAACCTGGCATTGATCGAACGTGCCGTGGGCGCTGAGGATCGCTATCGGAGATTGATGCCCACGATGCTCGATTCGCTGACCCATCGGGCGAGGATCGAGTCGGTACGCGCTTCCAGTGCCATCGAGGACGTGGTGGTCGAACCGGCACGCCTGCAACGGATCGTCCGATCCGGTGCAGCACCGCGCACCAGACCTGAAGAGGAGGTCGCCGGTTACCGAGATGCTCTCGACCACGTATTGAACTCCCACCGGGCGACGGACTTCGACGTCACGTCGCTCCTTCGGCTCCATCGCCTGTTGTACTCCCATATCGACTACCCCGGCGGTCGATTCAAGAGTGACGACAATACCGTCATCGACAATCTCGGTGACGGGCAGAGGCTGGTTCGTTTCAAGCCCGTTCCAGTCGGCTACACCGACTTTTTCGTACGAGAGCTCTACGAACGGTTTCACATCGCCATGGCCGAGGGGCTGCACCATCCGATTCTCATCGTCGGTGCCTATGTCCTCGATTTGTTGGTCATCCACCCCTTTGACAACGGCAACGGGCGCGTCGCCCGCCTCGCCACGACCGCGTTGCTCGATCAGGCCGGTTACGATGTGGTGCGGTACGTGTCGGTCGAGGGGCTAGTCGATCGAACAAGCGACGCCTACTACCGGACGCTGAAGCAGTCGACGGACGGTTGGCACGATGGCCGTCATGACTTGTGGCCATGGCTCGGTTATCTGACCACCAGGCTCGCCGAGGGCTATGAACAGTTCGAACAACTCGTCGATCAGGCGCAACCTTCAGGTACCAAAGCCGACCAGGTCGCCGACCTGGTGTTACAGCTCAGCGATCCGGTATTTACCCGAGGAGAGATCCGGCAGGCGTTGCCTCACGTGAGCGAGGCGACGATCACCCGGGTCCTGCAAGACCTGCGTCGCTCCGGACGGATTCGTCTGCTGGGCCGAGGCCAGGACGCCCGCTGGGAACGGGAGGGGCAGCCATAGTCGGGCCGCCCTCCGCCCCTGGTGCAATTCCTGAAACGTAGGGGATTCAATGCCGGAAATGCAGGAACTCCACCAACAGAAGTGCAGGATCGGGAACGACAGCCAGCTCGGTCCGAGCGCACCCCGTGGACCAGGACGTCTTGGAACGGCTCGGCCGCTCCCCGCGCCCCGGGCGCGGCAGACTCGACACCAGCCCGATCATCAAGTTGTTCATCGATGAGCCCGGTAGCACCACCGCCACCGACGCTTGGAACGCCTCGGACGCTCGGATTTGCTGCACCGTCGGCTACGCCGAGGCGGCGGTGGCACTCGCCAGGGCCGTGAGGATGGGACGGATCGACGTCGGCACGCTGGGAACACTCGTGGATGAGCTCGATCAGGTGTGGCGCAGGGTCGCCAGTTTCATCGTCGACGACGCGCTCGCCCGAGACGCGGCGTCCCACGCACTTGGGCTCGGACTTCGGGGATACGACGCCGTGCACCTTGCCGGCGCGGTCGCCTCGGAGGCGACGCTGGTCAGTGGTGACCACGCCCTACTCGCAGCGGCACGCTCGGTCGAGTTGACGATCACCGGCTGATCACCGACCACCCTCACCGAGGTCGTCGAGGGCCGCACGGCCAAGACGGTGTCGACCTGGGTCGACGGCCGTGGGAAACCGGAGACCGGACTGCGCTCCCGCGGGTCGAGGCGCCGTTCTTGTCACCCGGACCGATGTTGGCAGCCGAGCCGTTTCGCGCAGGTCAACTGCGCCGGAAGGATCTTCGGGCGCGCAGCACGATGGCGGCTCCCACCAGCATCAACAGCACACCCAGCCCCGTGGTGAGGGGGACCGGAATCGGAGCTCCGGTGCGCGGCAGGGTGCCAGTGCCGTCGCCTCCCGCGGGATCGGCCGGATTCGGGTGGCCGTCGACGACGGCTGCGGGTCCGACCTTCGGAGCCTGGTTACCCGACGGCGGAGCAGCCGGAGGAGGCACGGTGGTCGACGGCTGCGTTGGCGGCACGGTGGTCGACGTGGACCCGGGATCCGTCGTGGTGGACGTCGTCGTCGATGGCACGGTCGTCGTCGTGGACCCGGGGACCGTCGTGGTGGACGTCGTCGATGGCACGGTCGTCGTCGTCGACGTGGTGCTCGTGCTCGTCGTCGATGTGGTGCTCGTGCTCGTCGTCGATGTGTTCGTGCTCGTCTCGATGTGGTGCTCGTGCTCGTCGTCGTAGTCGGTTCCGGACCGATCGCGTCGGCGACGTGCACGGTCACCGCCTTCGATGCGGTGTTGTCCTCCAGGTTGCTCTCCGGCCCGAGTGCGCCGTTCGAGTGGATCTCGGCTGCGAGCGTGCGCACGTGGTCGCCCGCATCCCATACATAGGAATGCACCTTGGTGGCGATCGTGTGCACCTCGTCGGTGCCGGCGCCCAGATCGCCGGTCGGCCAGGTGACCGTGCGGGTCGTCGCATCGTAGGTGCCACCTCCGGAGGCCGAGACGAAGTCGATCCCGTCGGGCAACGTCGCAGTCATGGTGACTGCGGGTGTGTCGATCGCGGCGGTGTTGGTGCCGGTCACCGTCCAGGAGACGTCGTCGCCTGGTGTCACCGGCGCGGCCGGCGCGTCGACCGTGACCGACAGGTTCGGCGTCTTGGCCTTGGTGATGCACTTGGTCGTGAGCGCGTCCAGCACGGCCGAGGGGTCCCGACTGAAGTCGCTGATGTCCCACCAGTCGCCACCGGTTTGGCCGGCAAGGCCAGGTCCCATGCCATAGGCGTCCTTGGTGGCCTGGTCGTTCGAGGTGATCGAGAACAGCGTGGTGTTCCGGCTCCGCAACGCCGCGAGTGCCTGGTCGTAGTCGGCGTGGGGGTCGGTCGGGTCCGTCGAGTTGATGAGGACATTGGCCTCGGAGACCGGACCGTTGGTGACGAGCACGGCACAGCTCGCTGCCGGGGGTTGCAGGCCGACCAGGTTGGTCTCACTGAACACGTTGTTGCGGAACTGATAGTCGGACGCGGTGAGGATCGCCTCGTAGCCGTTCGCGTTCCCGTACCCAGCGGTCAATCCGTTGACAGAGGTGTTGAATCGTTGCAGGTCCTGATCGAGCCCTTGGTGGACCACGCCGAGGAGGTCCCGGTTCGCGTAGCCGACGAGTCCCAACCGGAAATCGAGCGACGGGGTGATGCCGCCTGCGATCGTCCGCAGGTTGTCGCCGATCGCGTGCTGGATGCCGCCCATGCTGCCCGACTCGTCGACCATGAACATGATGTCGGCCTTGGGAGCACGGCGGGGTCGGGTGATGGTGGATGCCACGTTGCGGGGACTGCCCGCATAGGCGGCGGTGACGTTGGTGGACGCGACCGTGCCGGGCAGGGTCACCGACACGGAGCCGTCACCGTTGGTGACCGCGGACACCGGGGTGGAACCGTCCGCCGAGATCGCCAGTTCGGCTGCGGCGACCGGCGTGAAGGTGGGCTGGTCCAACAGTCGGGCGGTGACGTGCAGGTCGTTTCCGGATACCGACGCATCGGTGATCTGGAGGAAGGTGGGACGCTTCGCCACGACGAAGGTCGTGGTGTCGGTGGTGACCCCACCGTCTCCGTCATCAGCGGTCAGCGTTGCGGTGTAGGTCCCGGCCGTAGCAAAGGTGTGGGGTGTTCGAGTGCGATAGGAGGTGCAGTCGGTGATGGTTTCGGTCGCCGTGCCATCTCCCCAGTCCCAGGTGCAGGTGAGCGGGTCGGCTGTCCCGGCGGGGTCACTGACCGACGACACGGGGGTGAGCGGGTCGCCGGCCAGGCCGGAGATCTGGGCGCCCGCATCCACCGAAGGTGCGATGTTGGTCACGACGAAGGTCTTGGTGACCCAAGGCGTCCAGACCCAGTCGGCGGTCAATCCCCGGACACGCACCACGTAGGTCCCTTGATCGGGGAACTTCGCGGTGACCGTGGACCCGGTCGAGGAAGGCTGGGTGTAGTCGAGGTCCCAGTCCCAGGCGACGACGGGCTCGCCGCTCCCGTCGTCGGCGGCAGTGATCGACACGTTCGTGCCCTCGCCGATCGTCGCGGTGCCATCAGGCAGCTCGGTGGCAGTGGTGGTCAGGCCGATGCCGGGCACCCCGGGGACCGTGTACGAACCAACAGTGGTGTCGGAGGCGCCGCCCGAGTCGGTGACGGTGAGGGTGATCGGATAGGTGCCCGGCCCGGGGAAGGTGTGGGTCGGGTACTGCTCGGTCGAGGTGGCGCCGTCCCCGAAGTCCCAGTGCCACGACGTGACCGGCGACGTCCCGGTGGACGTGTCGACGAAAGGCACCGCGGCGCCGCTGCCGGTCCCGATGGAGTACACCCGGAACTTGCTGACCCCGACGTAGGTGGTGGCATAGCCGTCGTCGACGACGAGCTTCACGAAACGCGCCTGAGTGGGCGGAAAATAGATCGCCTGGACGTCGCTGACATCGTCCAAGGTGCGCTGGGCGACGGTGGTGAAGGTGACCCCATCGGTGGATATCTGCACATGGACGTTCTTGGCGCGGTACTGCGTCGCGAACAGCGACACGTGGTCGATCGTGGCGATGGCCTCGTCTTTGAGCAGGACCGTGAAGGACTTGTCGGTCGACCCGGTGGCGAGCCAGCGGCCGGTGTCCGAATCCGGGGCGATGGCATGGTCGGCCGTCGTGTTCGAGTTGTAGACGGGCGAGGAGTCGACGATCTGGGCGCCGACCCCGGCACCGTCGGCGACGTTCAAACCGAACGGCGTCAAAGCGCGCAGCTCGCTGAGGTACAGGTAGCTGCCGGTGCCGTTCAGGCGTAGCTCCAGGAACTTGGCCGCGGTCGGCGAGGTGAGCGTGAAGGTCTGTGCGGAGTTGTTCGCGGCCATCGTGTCGTCGAGCACCTTGGTCCACGAGCCATCGGCACCGGTCGTCGACGCGTACACCTGGAAATCTGAAACGGTGTAGGAGTTGCCCGACGAGCGCAGGACGATCGACGAGATGTCGTGGGTCCCTGTTCCTCCGAGACGGACCCGGATCCGTTGGTCGGTGACCTGGCCGTTGGCCGACGACCACGACGAGGCATCGGGCAACAGGATGTTCTTCGTGGCCCAGCTCGTGGTGTTGTACTGGCTGGTCACCGATTCGATGGTTGCCGGCGGCCCGGCATCCAAGGACACGATGCCTCCATCTGCTCCGCTCGTCGGAGCCGAGAACCGGTCGAGACGCACGTAGCTGCTGCTGCCGTAGTTGTCGTGCACGGTCAACTTGACGAAGCGCGCCGTTTGCTTCGCGAAACCGAAGGCGTGCTCGGCGTTGTCGCGGGGCAGGGTCCCATGGTCGATGACCGTCGTGTACGTGCCGAACGGGTCGTTGCTCTGGCTGAGCGCCACCGAGAAGGTCTTGGTCGATGTCGTCGTGTTCGCTCCCTGGAGCACGACGTGGTCGACCAGGTCGCTGCCGTTCCCGGCAAGGCGCACGATGATCTCCTGCCCGCCGGTGTCACCGTTCGCCGACATCCAGTACGAGGAGGGACCGAACGCGTTCGTGACCGGGTAGCTGGACAACTGGGAGACCCCGGTGTCCAGGACGCGCGCGCCGTCGGCGAGTGCCGCTGCATCGTGAGACCTCGAGACCGTGTACGCCGCCTTGATCGGGGTGACGGCGTTGACCACGATCGGTCGGGTGGTGCTGTGGCTGTTGGATCCGTCGGAAACCACGAGCGTGGCGGTGTAGCTGCCCGCCGCGGTGTAGGTGTGGGTCGCAGTCGGACCCGTGGCGGTTCCACCGTCGCCGAAGTACCACGTCTCGGTGAGGGGGTCACCGTCGGGGTCGGACGAGGTCGAGGTGAAGTTCACCGCAAGGGGGCTCGTGCCACTGTTGGGGTCTGCGGTGAACGACGCCGTCGGTGGTTGACCTGGATCGGGACCTCCGGTGTCCCGGGACGTGACCTGACCTGCCGCCTGTCCGGTCAGGTCGCCGTCGGACACCACCAACAGCACGCTCATGATGTAGCCGGCCGGGAAGGTCTTGGTGACCGACGTTCCAGTTGCGGTGGTGCCGTCGCCGAAGTACCAGGTCTGGGTGAGGGGGTCACCGTCGGGGTCGAAGGAGGTGGAGGTGAAGGTCTGGGTGATCGGGCCGTTCGCGTCGACGATCTGCGGGGTGAACTGGGCGACCGGGGGGTTGTTCGTCGACCCGGGGTCGACACCGTCGGGATACACGGTGATCCACTTGACCGCCTGGTCCCACGCGCCGGTGGGGTCGGTGGCGACCAGTGAGATGCCGTAGGTGCCCGGGGTGGTGAAGGTGTGGGTGACCGAGGTGACACCATCCGCCGAGTCGGTCCCGGCGATGTCCCAGTGCAGGCTGAGCGCGTCGCCGTCGGGGTCGGTCGCGGTCGAGTCGAAGGTGACCGTGAGCGGTGCGGTGCCGGTGAGCTTGTCGGCGTTGAACGAGGAGACCGGCTTGTGATTTGTCGGCGGGGCCGGCACCTGGGCTTGTTCGTCGGCGGAGTTCAGTGACATCCACCGGCCGAACGCGTCCAGGGTGGTGATCGTGTCGGGAATGAGCGCGGTGTTGTCGTTCAGGGTGTCCGCGATCGTCTGGCTCGGGTCGACCGAGCGCATCTGGGCGATCCAGGTGGGGTCCGACCATTTTGCGACCGCGGCGTCGATCTGCGCGTCGGTGATGTCGGGGTCGTGGTCCTTGAGGAACTGGCGGTCCGACGCGGACAGATCCGCCGGAGTCAATGCGGCGATGCCGTCGATCTCGTTCGTCCACCACGTCGCGGCGTCCTGACCGGCGGGAGGCTGCACGATCGGCTCGTTCGCCCATGCCGCGGTGGCGACCTGCGGCTGGAGGGTGTTTTCGCGGCGGAGTTGGCCGATCATGTCGTAGGTGAAGTTCGCGGACGCCTCGGCCTGCATCGCCGCCGCGGCATGATCACCCGCGGCGACCGCACCCTGATAGCGCTCGTTCGCGATCCGGGACGCATCACCGTACGCGGCCTCACGCATCAACGCGTCGGCAAGATCGTCATACGACGTGTCACCGGTGGAATCCAACGTCTGGAAAACGGGTTGCGCGACCGTGGCGAAGTTCGGGTCGGGCGGATCCGCGGCGATACCCGCCCACATCTTGGACACCGACACGCGCAACTGCTTGTACAGGGCCTTGGCGATGTCTTCGGTGCCCGGCACGATCTGCCCGAAGCCCGCCGCGGTCCATCCCCCCGCGAAGATCGCCGCGCCCAGACCGAACGACAAACCCGTATAGGCCGAGGACATGATGTCGTAGGTACGCGTCGCGATGTCGACCGCCAACGCCAACTTCTGTGCGTCCTCCGTCGGTAACGCCTGGCTGGCCCGGTCCTTCCACGGCTGCAACTGTGACTTGGCGGCGTCGGTGTTACAGGTCGGCGTACAGCTCACCACTGTGAACGGCTCGGACAACTCGTTCCCGTTGTGGCCCGTCATGTTGGTCGCCAGCAACTTCCACGTGCCCACACGCAACAACTTGTGGGGCCCCCCGGCGAAAGGCACCCCCGTCAGCGTGCCCAGACCCACATAGGTCTGCGCAGTAGCCCACCGTGGGTTCACACAATTCGCCGCAGCCGGATCGGTGACCGACGCGTCCACCACGCACACCTTTCCGCCCTGAAAATCGGAGGTGAGGTCGATGAACATCGCATCATCAGCCCGGAAATTGCCTTTCGGGAACCCATCCACATCAGCCGGGAACAGATTGTGGACCATCGCGTCCAGCTTTCGGCGCGCCGGGCAGATGCAACACCGTGGACACCAGCACCACCAACAACACGGCCAACATCTGCAAACGGCGCCTGAATGTACCCCGCATGAACATCCTCCTCCGCACGCTCGGAACCATCGCCCCCGGGCCAGACCCGGAACCTACGGCGAAGTATCCACGACGCCGCGCGAACAATGCGCGAACGGGCCGAAGAGGGGGCCCGCTCGTCAGGCTCGGAGCCAGGCGGGCTCGTCGGTGCCGGGGGAGAAGGGGTGCTGGCGAGTGAACCCGGCGACGTCGACCTGGGCGAACGCGCCCAGAAAGCGGGGCTCGGGCTGGAGCTCGACGCCGGTCTCGGCCGCCACCCGGTGGCGGATCAGCCACGACAGCTGCCATACGTCATCGGCCGTCGCGCCGTCGTGGGTCACGATCGCCAGCACGTGTCGGTCCGAGAGCTGCACCGGCCCCCAGCGGTCCCCGGCCCGAAAGCCCGCGGCGCGCAACAACAACGCCGCCGGGATGCGGCGTGTCGCCGCATCGGGCTCGGCCGCCCGGCGACCCTCGAGATAGGCGACGTCGAGCCCAGCGGACGCGAACTTCTCGATCAGCGCGTCGGCCAGATCGGTCGGCACCTGCGGGTTCACGAAGAACGACCCCACGCTGCGACTCATCGGATCGGCCGGGTCCAGCACCATGGACTTGGCGCGGCGCACCGCGAGCGTCCCGGAGCGTCGATCGGCCACCGAGGTCGCGTCCCCGCCGTGCGCGTCGAACCAGCGGACCAGATCGCCGTACGTCGACGCCTCGGGAGGGTCGGCTTTCGCAAGCGCCAGGCGCAGCCGGACATGGGTGATCGCCACCCGGTCGGCCCAGTCGCCGTCCTTGAAGCGGCTGGTGCGGAACCCGAATCCGCACTCGTCCGCCGGGACCTCACCCACGCGGCCGCTGTCGCGGTCGTACACGCCGACCGCTTCGATCACGTCGCAGACCTGTTGGCCGTACGCGGCGATGTTCTGCACGGGGGCTGCGCCCATCGACCCGGGAATGCCACTCAGAAGCTCCACCCCCCTCGCACCGGCCTGCACCGTGGCCGCCACGAACGCGTCCCAGTCGACCCCGGCGTCCACGGTCCACTCGATGGCCTCGTCGCCGAGTCTGCGCATGCCCGTGGCCCCACCGGAGATCCGGGCGACCGTGCCCTCGAGGCCCTCGTCGGAGATGACCACGTTCGACCCGCCGCCGAGCAGGGTCACCGCCTCGCCCCGTGCGCCGGCGACCGCGAAGGTCGCCACGATCTCCTCCCGGCGGTGGATCTCCACGAACCGGTGCGCGGCCCCGCCCACTCCCAGGGTCGTGTACGACCCGAGGTCGCTCACGCACCCACGTCCGGCACCTCGTCACCCGCACCGGCCGTCTCGGCGCCCCCGGTCGGGGTCACGCGCACCGCGGTGACCGCTTCGGGTTCACCCCCCTCGCCGGCCCAGTGGCACCGCAGCTCGTGGCCTCTCGAGGTGAGACACCTGCCCGAGGTCAGATCCCACTGCCAGCCGTGCATCCGACAGGTCAGCGTCGTGCCCTCGACCACCCCGAAATGCGCCAGCTCGGCCTTGAGGTGCGGACAGCGGCTCTGCATCGCCCAACCGTCCAGCACGCACTCGGAATCGTCGTCGCTGCGCTCGGCGTACCAGCCTTCGGCGTACTCGAGCCGCTCGTCGATCAGACACTTGAAGAACGTGTACAGGTACTCGTTGTAGGGACCGGCCCGGTGGGCCTCGAAGCGCATCGACAGGAACAACGTGTTCACCCAGTCGATCTCGTGATCGGCGATGAGCCGTTCGATCAGCGCCCGGGGGATGCGGAAGCGGTACCGGCAGCGCTCGCCGTCGCGCGCACGGCGCACGACCCGTGCGGGAAAGTCGATGACCACGGACTCGTCCGTCGCGCGTGGGTCTCCGTCGGAGGCCCCGGGGTCACCGACGATCCGCAGTTCGACCGGGTGGCCGATGCCGTCGGCGAAGTGCACCGACAGCTCGAGCAGGGGTTCGAACCAGGCGCGCAGCTCGGCGAACACCTCGACGTCAGGGGTCGGCCAGGCGGCCTTCTCCGCGGCGATGCGGGCGCGTTGGCGCTCCTGGTAGGCGCGCAGATAGCCGGCCTTGTCGGCGAAGATCGCTGCGACGTCGTCGTCGGGAATCGGGTGGGCGATCCGACACGTCGTGTGCTCGGCCGACGGCGTCGAGCCACCGGCCACCCGGTTCAGTTCGGCGGTGCTGCCGGGGATCAGCACCCGGGCGTGGTCGTGACCACGCGACGCCAGGAAGTCACGGAACACCGTCGCGTCGGGGAACACGTTCGCCTCGTCGCCGTCGATGTCGTTGTGGACGAAGAGCTCGTCGTCGAGAAAGCAGGGCGGACCGGCGCTGGGAAACACGAACGACGACCCCAGATCGACCGCATAGCGCAGGGCGCGCTCGAGCCCGTTGGCCCGCTTCTCGATGCCGGCGGCGCGTTTGGTCTTCGCCGGCAGGTCGTAGACCATCGGAAACCAGATCGCACCGGAGAACTGCAGGAAATGGCCGTCGAACCCGGCATCTCCCGCGAAGGACTGCAATGCGTCGAAGCCCAGCGGCCGGGCGTCGTTCTGGTTCAGCAGCGTGGCGGTACCGTCGTCGACGGCGAGCGCCGAATCGCCCAACGGGCCGTCGTTGGGCGAGGTGAGCGCGCTGATCTGGACGCGCATGCCGTCGAGTTCGACCGGGGTGTCGTTGGGGATGGCCTCGAAGTGCGTGAACCCCAGCTCGCGCAGGGCATCTTCGAGATCGTCGACGGGAAAGTCGGGCAGCAGGACGGTGGCCGACTTGGAAACGTGCCGGGCCAGATTCTCGGCGTCGAAATGGTCGTGGTGCAGGTGCGACACGTAGAGGTAGTCGCAGTCGCCCAGTGCCGCCCAGTCGAGCCCGGAGTTGTCGGGAAACACGAACCACGACGCGTAGTAGGCGGGATAGAGCCACGGATCGCACAGGATCGTGCCGGCTCGGGTTTCGATGGACAGCCCGGCATGGCCGGTCGAGGTGACCTTCATCGAAGAGGTGGACTCCCGCGGATCTGGGAAACGATGCGCGCCCAGTCTGCCCCAGCCCGGCCCGGGGCCACTACCGTGAGCGGCGATGCTGGCGTTGTTCGACACCGCCCGGGGGGAGGTCGTCCCCTTCACCGCCCGGGACCCGGGCCGGGTCTCGATGTACGTGTGCGGTCCGACCGTGTACGGGCCGCCCCATCTCGGGCACGGTCGATTCTCGTTGGTCTTCGACGTGCTGCGTCGCTATCTGATCTGGGCGGGCAACGAGGTCACCTACGTCTCGAACATCACCGACATCGACGACAAGATCATCGCCCGCGCCGCCGAACTGGGCGTGAGCGCCGACGCCGTCGCCCGGGACAACGAGGGGCTCTGGTGGGACGCCATGGACGCCCTCGGCGTGCTGCGCCCCACCTTCGATCCCCACGCCACCGACTACGTGGAGGAGATGGTCGGCCTCATCACCAGGCTCGTGGACTCCGACCGGGCCTACGTGGCCGGCGACGGGGTGTACTTCCGGGCGGCGAGCGTCGACGACTACGGCCTGCTGGCCCGCCAGCCGATCGACTCGCTCCGGGCCGGTGCGCGCGTGGAGGGACCCGAAGACAAGGAGTCGCCGATCGACTTCGCGCTCTGGAAGTTCGCCAAGCCCGGCGAGCCGTCGTGGCCCGCCCCCTGGGGAGACGGCCGCCCCGGCTGGCACACCGAATGTGTGGTGATGTCCCTCGGCCTGCTGGGCGAAGGCTTCGACATCCACGGTGGCGGTCTGGATCTCGCCTTTCCCCACCACGAGAACGAACGAGCCCAGGCGGTCGCGGACGGCTGCGAGTTCGCCCACTTCTGGGTCCACAACGGTTTCGTCGAAGTCGACGGAACCAAGATGTCCAAGTCGCTCGGGAACTTCACCGACCTCGTGGAGTTGATCGAAGCCCACGACCCGCGCGCCTACCGTCTGCTGGTGCTGCGGTCGCACTACCGCTCACCGCTGGACGTGACCCCGACGAGCATCGTCGACGCGGAAGGAGCCCTGGAGCGTCTCGACGCGTTCGCCCGTCGGGTTCGAGATGCCGGCGTCGAGCCGACGCTTGGCCGACCCCGAGGTGATGGCGCGCTTCGTCGCCGCGATGGACGACGACCTGGACACCCCGGCAGCCACCGCGGTGCTCTTCGACACGGTGCGCCGGTGCAACGCCGCTCTCGATGCGCACGACCGGCCCCGTGCCGGGGCGCTCGCCATGGCTGCGGCCGACATCGCCGACGCGTTGGGCCTGGAGCTGCGCGAACAGGACGGAGCCGACACCCCCGACGAGGTGGCGGCGCTGGTCGCGGCGCGGGAAGTCGCCCGGGAGGCCAAGGATTTCGCCCGGGCCGACGAGTTGCGAGACGCCATCGCCGCGGCCGGATGGACGGTCGAGGACACGCCCGAAGGGGCGCGCCTGACCCGCACGTAGCTCCAAGGGCGGCCCCCACCGCAACCGGGGCCCCGGCGGCCCCCGGACCGGTTGCGGCCCGACCGGTCCCCCGAACGTGGTTCGAACCCGGTGCGAATCGTCCGCTAGGGTCGCCACAGGGTGCAGCTGACGTATTTTCGGCGCGCCCCGAGTACTGCTGACCACGGGAAGGACGTCGTGGCGGGGCTTCCGGATCCACTTCGGGAGCTTCACGGCCTCTACATCTGATGAGCATCGTCGCATCAGGCATCTACAAGATCTTTGGACCCGACCCGGGTGGCGCAGTCGATCGCCTCCGCTCCGGGACGACCCGTGACGAACTGCGGAGCGCCGGGGTCACCGTCGCGGTGAACGATGCGTCCTTCGAGATCGCGGACGGCGAGTTCTTCGTCATCATGGGCCTTTCCGGATCGGGCAAGTCGACGCTGATCCGAACGCTCAACCGGCTCCACGAACCGACCGCGGGCACCGTCGAGGTCAACGGCGTGGACATCTCGTCGCTCGACGCCAAGGAACTTCGTGAGCTGCGGGCGCAGCAGATGAGCATGGTCTTCCAGCACTTCGCGCTGCTGCCGCACCGCACGGTGCGCGAGAACGCCGCGTTCGGTCTGCAGGTCCTGCATGTACCCACCGATGAAGCCCGCGCGCGGGCCGATGCCGCACTGGAACGCGTCGGCCTCGACGGCTGGGGTGACTCGCTGCCCGGTGAACTCTCCGGCGGCATGCGCCAACGCGTCGGGCTGGCGCGGGCGCTGGCCACCGACGCCGACATTCTGTTGATGGATGAAGCCTTCAGCGCGCTCGACCCGCTGATCAAACGCGAGATGCAGGACCTGCTCATCGAACTCCAGGCCGAGCTGAAGCGGACCGTGGTGTTCATCACCCACGACCTGAACGAGGCCATGCGCCTCGGGGACCGTATTGCGGTCATGCGGGACGGATCGATCGTGCAGATCGGGACGGCCGAGGAGATTCTCCAGCGCCCGGCAGACGACTACGTCGCCTCCTTCGTCCAGGACGTGGACCGCTCGCGCGTGCTCACCGCCGAGGGGATCATGCGCAAAGCGGTCGCCACCGTGGGCCGATGGGAAGGGCCGACCTCCGCGTTGCGAAAGATGGAAGCGTTGCAGGTTTCCGGCCTGTACGTGCTCTCGCGGGACCACCGACTGCTCGGCATGGTCGACGACGAGACCGTGGCGAAGGCGACCAACCGCGGCGTCGAGGATCTGGGCGACCTCTTGGACGCAAGCGGCGTCGAGACCGTCGCCCCCGACACGCTGCTCGGTCAGCTCCTGATTCCCGCGGCCACCAACCGCGTGCCCATCGCCGTGGTCGACGACGAGCGCGTCCTGCTCGGGGTGATTCCCCGCGCGGCCCTGCTCGAAGGCCTGAGCGACACCAGCGGCCGGACCGACGCCGTCGATGCCGCTGGCACCACATCGGGTGGCGAGCCGGTCACCGTCGCCGCCGAGCCCCAGGTCGTCGCCGGGGGTGCCGCCGATGCTTGACGCCACCATGGTCGTCGTGGCCGACATCTTCCAGTCGATCAACAACTGGATGACCGACACGATCCCGCGGATCCCGATCGGGCAATGGGCCGAGAACGCGGTGACCTGGTGTCAGAACAACATCCAGTGGCTGTTCAACTGGATCGCCGACACATTGACCTGGATGGACAACCGCCTGGCGCACTTGTTCACCTGGCCCATCCCGCTGATCGTCGCCGTGGTGCTCGGCCTGCTGGCGTGGCGGATCCGGGGACCGATGTTTGCGGTGTTCACGTTCTTCGGCCTCCTGTTGATCAACAACATGGAGCTGTGGAACGACGCGATGCTCACGCTCGCGCTCGTGTTGATCGCCGCGGCGATCGCCGTCGCGATCAGCGTTCCACTGGGGATCCTGGCATCCCGGTCCCGGGCGGTGAGCGTGATCGTGAAGCCGGTCATGGACCTCATGCAGACCATGCCGGCGTTCGTGTATCTGATCCCGGCGGTGAGCTTCTTCCACATCGGCGAGGTGCCGGGCATCGTCGCGACCGTCATCTTCTCGATGCCCCCGGCCGTTCGGCTCACCGAGCTCGGCATCAACGAAGTCGACGCCGAGGTCGTCGAGGCCGGTCATGCGTTCGGGGCCTCGCCCCGCCGGATTCTGTTCAGCATCCAGTTGCCGCTCGCGCGCACGACGATCATGGCCGGTGTCAACCAGGTGATCATGCTGGCGCTTTCGATGGTCGTGATCGCCGGCATGATCGGTGCCGAAGGACTGGGCCAGGACGTGTACTACGCGGTGCAGCGCATCGAGATCGGCCCGGGCTTCGAAGCCGGCCTGGCCGTGGTGATCCTGGCGGTGATCCTGGACCGATTCACCAGCGCGCTCGGCGACGATTCGTCGACCGCGAAGCCGTCGGTGTTCAGTCGGATCGGGGCGTTGTTCAACCGCGACGACGATGACGTCGACACGACCACCGGGGCGGCGAACCGGACGGGGGGACCGCCTCCGACAGCAATCTCAACACCCAACCATCAAAGGAGTTGATGCCTCGTGGAACGAGGAGCAACGAAGAAGGTCAAGCATCCGATCCGCACGCTCGGGATCATGCTCGCCGTGGGCGCACTTGCCCTCTCGGCGTGCAGCAGTAGCGGGAGCACCGCCACCTCGACCCCGAAGAACACCACCGGCAGCACCGGCACCACCCAGAGTGCCGACCAGCCGCTCGGGGCGAACTGCAAGACGATCAAGGCGTCCGGTTCCGCTTCCGACTCGGCCAAGTGGACGTTGAAGACCTCGAGTACGCCGGCCATGCTGACCGAACTCAAGAGTGCCCTGACGGACTGCAAGCCGATCGTCGTGACCCTGTGGCACCCCCACTGGGCGTACGCGGCCTTCGACATCAAGGACCTCAAGGACCCGAAGGGGGCGATGGGTGAAGGCGAGAAGATCTGGACCACCGCCAACAAGAAGTGGGCGGCCGGCAACACCGATCTCGCCGACGCCTTGAAGAACTTCAAGATGTCCGATGCCCAGCTGGCGTCGCTCGAGAACTTCACCCAGAACAAGTTCAAGGACGACCCCGCCAAGGGTGCCGCCGAATGGCTCAAGGACAGCGCCAACAAGAAGTTGGCGGACTCCTGGGTCGCCGGCCTCAACGGGAACGGCAAGAAGGTCACCATCGGCCTGATCACCTGGGACGAGGACATCGCCGTCACCAACCTGTGGAAGACGCTGCTCGAGGACAAGGGCTATGACGTCAAGGTCCAGGAAGTCGACCCCGGTCCGCTCTTCCAGGGCATGGCCGCCGGAGACATCGACTTCTTCTTCGACACCTGGTTGCCGAACACCCACAAGGACTACTGGGCGAAGTACGGCGACCAGCTCACGAAGCTGGGGAACTGGTACGGCGGGAGCGCGACGTTGAACATCGCGGTCCCCAAGTACATGGACGTCAACTCCATGGCCGACCTGGCTGCCTGGGGCAAGGACGTGAACGACTCGATCATCGGAATCGAACCCGGTGCCGGGCTCACGCGCATCACCCAGACCCAGATGATGCCGCAGTACGGACTCAAGTAGTCCCGGAAATCAAGTCGGAACCACGTTCGGTGGGGCGCCTGCGGGCGCCCCACCGGCGCGTGGGCACTGCGGGTGGCCGGTGCCGCGATCAGAAAGGTCGTCCTCGACCACGATCATGACGGCATCGTCGAGCTGATCCCGTTGGCGGATTGGTCCTCGGGGGAGGTGTGGGACCACCTGGAAGCCAACGACGTACCCGTGCATCCGCTCTCCGCCAAGGGCTGCACGAGCATAGGATGCAACCCGTGCACCGCCGACCGTTCGAGAGCCTGGTGATGTGGCGGAATTCGGCCTCGAGTCGCACCCCCATCTCGACCGGAGGCGCTTCGGACCTGTTGGCGGCTGGCCGGTTGGACGAAGCCCGCGCCCTGCTCGGCGGCGATCGGCGAGGCACGGTGATGTCCGGACGGGCCGTTCGGAACCGACCGCTCGGCCCGGCCGGCTGAGGCGGTGCCCGATCTGACCTGGTCCTGGTCGGACTGGGAGTGGGAACGCTCGTTGGGCTCACCGGCATGGGCGGCGGCGCGCTGCTGACGCGCTACTGGTGCTCGGTTTAAATGTGCCCCCCACCGCCGCGGTCGGCAGCGACCTGGTGGTGTCGCTCGCGGTGGAAACCGGTGGGGGCGTTCGTGCACAACGAGCCGGCAGGGTGCGCTGGGACCTGGTGGCCCTGTTGCTGCCCACCGCGCTCCCGGCGGCATTTGCCGGCGCCTATCTCGAGTCCCTTCTCGGGACGGGAGCGACCGTCCAGGCCAGGTTGCAGACCGCGATCGGCGCTGCGCTCCTGCTCGGGGTGGCCGGCATGGTCGTCCAGGCGATCATCGCCCGCCGCCGGGGCCGGCTGCCCCGGCTCGACCCCACCGCCGGCCCTGATCCGGTCGCGGCCCCTGCTCACCTTGATGGTCGGACTGCTCGGTGGGGCGATCGTGGGTCTCACCTCGGTCGGCTCGGGTCGATCATCATCGTCGGGCTGCTGCTCGTCTACCCGCACCTGTCGGCAAAGGAGCTGGTGGTACCGACCTCGCCCAGGCCGTCCCGCTGGTTGCGGTCGCGGCACTCGGCCATGTGCTCTTCGGCGAGGTGCGCGTGCACCTGGCGCTGCCGCTCATCGTCGGGGCGCTGCCCGGGGTCGTGATCGGCGCGCGGGCTGGCCGGCCGGCTCCCCGGGCAGGTGATCCGCTGGATCCTCGCGGTGATCCTCACGGGTACGGGCCTGCGGATGCTCGGCGTCCCCGGTGCGGTCCTGGCAGCCGTCGTCGCCGTGGTCGGGTCGTCGCACTGGTCGTCGGCATGAAGATCCGGCGAGGCAATAGTGGGCAGCCGGGTCGCTTCACCCGCCAGGTTACCAAGTGGTAACTTGGTGTGGTTCTGCTGCGCCCAGCCTTGTGAGGTCCACCACCGATGTCCGAGTTCTCCCTGACGCTGAACGACGATCAGCTCCAGATCCAGCAGTGGGTGCACGAGTTCGCCGAGAACGTCGTGCGTCCCGCCGGTGCGGAGTGGGACGAGAAGGAGGAGTTCCCGTATCCGATCGTCGAGGAAGCAGCCAAGATCGGCCTCTACTCGATCGACTTCATGGCCAACGCGATGATGGGCGACCAGTCGGGTCTGACGTTGCCGGTGGCCATGGAGGAACTGTTCTGGGGTGACGCCGGCATCGCGCCTCGCGATCTTCGGTTCGGGTCTGGCGGCGGCCGGCATCGCTGGCAATGGCACCCCGAGCAGGTACTGGAATGGACACCCCAGTGTTACGGAACGCCGGAGAAGATCGCGCTCGGCGCCTTCTGCGTGTCCGAGCCGGACGCCGGATCGGACGTGTCCTCGTTGCGTACCCGGGCCGAATACGACGAAGCCAAGGACGAATGGGTGCTCAACGGCACCAAGTCCTGGATCACCAACGGCGGCATCGCGGACGTGCACGTGGTCGTCGCCTCGGTCGACCCCGAGTTACGCGGCCGGGGACAGGCCAGCTTCATCGTGCCGCCCGGCACCCCGGGGCTGAGCCAGGGGCAGAAGTACTCGAGGATGGGGATCCGCGCCTCGCACACCGCCGAGGTCGTCCTCGATGACGTCCGGGTGCCCGGTTCGTGCCTGCTCGGCGGCAAGGAGAAGTTGGACGAGAAGCTCGCGGGGCCCGCGAGGCGCTGGAGAACCCGAAGTCCGGGCACAGCGGCAAGCAGCCGGCGATGGCGACCTTCGAGGCGACCCGCCCTGCGGTTGCCGCGATGGCCGTCGGTATCGCCCGGGCCGCGTGGGAGTACTCGCTGGAGTACGCCAAGGAGCGTCAGGCGTTCGGCAAGCCGATCATCGAGAACCAGGCCATCGCGTTCATGCTCTCGGACATGAAGACCGAGATCGACGGCGTCCCGGTTGCTGGTCTGGCGTGCCGCCTGGCTGGCCCGGAACGGCGGAGGGTACGTGAACGCCGAAGGGTCCCAGTCCAAGCTGAAGGCCGCCCGCACTGCCGTGTGGGTCACCGAGCGGGCCATCCAGATCCTGGGCGGCTACGGCTATGTGAAGGAGTATCCGGTCGAGCGGTGGCACCGCGACTCGAAGATCATGGACATCTTCGAGGGCACCGAGCAGATCCAGCAGCTGGTCATCGCCCGGGCCATCTCGGGCATGCGCATCGAATAGCCCGACCTGCGGTTTCGTCGTCTCGGAGGCCTCCGCGTAGTCGAAGTCGTCACCCATCGGGTCGATCAGCGGGAGTTCATGACAAGGGGCCGGCGGGCAGCTCGGTGCTCCTGGCCATGAACCTGAGCCGGGCGGCCCGTGCGTCCACGCGTACACCACGGCGGTCCCGGCGAACAGGTCGTGCAGGGCGCGCCGTTCCCGCCCCACCACGATGCCGAGGAGGCCCAATCCGAAGATCAGGAAGCTCAGGGGCAGGGTGAGCGTGCGGATCACGGCCTGGCGCGGCCCGGCGGGCGCCCCGCTGGCCTTGACGACCCGCAGGCCCAGCACCGCCATGCCGAAGGACTTCCCGCTCACCGCCCAGGGATAGGCGAAGTACACGAACTGCCAGCCCACCAGTCCGACACCCCACAGCAGGCGATGGTTGCTCCAGTCGAAGGTGTGCCCGATGATCAGCCCGGTCGCATAGCCGATGATCGAAAGGGTGACGACGTAGACGAACCAGCTGACGGAGATGTCGATCGCGAAGGCGGCGAGGCGGGTGACACCGCCGGCGTAGTGGCCTTGGAGGTTGATCCCGTCGTCGAGGGTGTTCGCCGCGGTCACGTGGTCTCGGTCCCGACGAGCAGCGGCGGCCCCGCCGGTGTGGCCTGGCGACGGCGCAGCACACGGTTGACCCATCGGTTGAGGAACTGGTCGAGGCCCACGCCCTGGCTGCGCACCGAGTCCAGCGCGGCGGTCATCAGGCCGCTGGTGGACTTGGCCACGATGCTGCCCAGCTCGGTCTGTTGCACGAGCGCGTCCAGGTCGACCCGGTTCACGAGCTCGTTCACGTCCAAGCGTCCCACCACGGCGTCCACGTCCAGGCGACCCACCAAGTCGTTCAGGTCCACCCGGCCGATGAGCACGTCCACGTCGATCCGGCCGATGAGGCCGTCAACGTCGACCCGGTTGATCAGCGCGTCCACGTCGACGCGCGCCACCACGTCGTCGATGTCCAACTCCGCCACGATGGCTCCGATGTCGGCTCGGGCCACGAGCGCGGCGATGTCGACACGGTTCAGCAGCTGGTCCAGGTCGATCCGTTCCATCAGCGCGTTCACGTCGATGCGTTCGAGGAGGGCGTCCACGTCGATGCGGTCGAGCAGCGCGTCGACGTCGAGCGCACGCACCACCCGCTCGACGACTTCGTCCGCGACGCTCTGGGTCACCCCGTCCATCGCGTCCTCGACGCGCCGTCCGACGCCACCCAGCGGATTCATGAGTCAGCCGATCGCCGGTCGGCTGGTCCTGAGCCCGGCTCTGCACCTTTGCCACGTCCGGCCATCGTCCGAGCGTACTGCCCGCTGCCTTGGCGGTGAGGTCCGGCACGATGAGCGCCATGAGCCACAACGTCGGCGACGGCAACCGCCACCGCAACGTCCCTCGTCGAGATCAGCCTTGTGCATACACTTCCGCAGGCAGCTGTCGAATACGACGACACCCTCGGCGATCTGCGCGACCGGCTTCCCGGCGACCTGAACCGTGCAGACCCCGAGGAGCAGTCGAAAGGAGCCCACCATGGCCTTGACCATCGCCGATTCGCCGGCGCGCTCGAACGACATGCCTGCGGGCGTGACCGTGCAGCCGAGGCGGTTCACGTTCGACGACCTCGACGCCGTGCCCCAGTACTGGTTCTCCGGCAACCCCGTGCTGACCCACATGGACAACGCCTTCTCCATCCTCATCCCTCCCGGCGAGAAGTTCTTCGTGCGCTCGGTGCAGGCCTACGCCGACGAGCTGCCCGACGAGGAGGCCCGCGATCTGCTGCGCGCCTTCAGCGAGCAGGAGGAGCTGCACTCGGCCGCCCACGACGAGGTCAACACCAGCTTCGCCAAGTGGGGCGTCGACATCGAGCGCGAGCAGCGCTACGCCGACGAGGTGTTCCGCAAGCTCAGCCGTCGCCTGCCCCGCGCATGGCAGCTCGGCATCACCGCGTTCTCCGAGCACCTGACCGCCACCTCCGCGCACCTGCTGTTCGTCGAGCCGGCCTTCGAGGAGTGGCTCGACCCGCAGATGCTGGCGTTCTGGCGCTGGCACGCTGCCGAGGAGCTCGAGCACAAGGCCGTGGCTTTCGACCTGTTCCACCGCCTCGCCGGCGGGTACCTGCTGCGAGTCGCCTCGGCGATCGCGGCGCTGGTCTTCCTGGCGGGTCCCTTCATCAGGATCACCAACCGCATGCAGCGCGACGACCCGCACCGGCCCACCCGCGCCGAGCGGCGCGCGGCCAACAAGGCGCACCTGAAGCTGCTCGGCACCCAGCTGCGCATGGTCGCCGCCTACTTCTCGCCGCGGTTCCACCCCTGGAAGCTCGACGACACTCCTTCGCTCGAGCGCTGGTACGCCGAGGACGCCGAGGACGCCACGGGCGCGGCCTGAACGCTGCTGCTCGGCCGGGATCCGCTCGAGTCCGCACGAGTGGGCTCGTCAGCGCCTGGTCGCTGAGCGTCACCGGGCCCGGCCGGTGGGCACCATGGGCGGACCGATCGAGCGGATAGCCTGAAGGCGTTCCACCAGGGGCAGGAAAGGGGAACGATGCGCATCCACGTCGACGGCGACAAATGTCAGGGCCACAATCGCTGCTACGCACTGGCACCCGAGCTCTTCGAGCTCGACGACTACGGCATGGCCCATGAGCAGGGTGATGGCACCGTGCCGGCCGAATTCGAAGAGCGCGCCCGGCTCGCCGCGGCCAACTGTCCCGAGTTCGCCATCACCGTCATCGAAGAGGACGACCCATCATGACGAACCTCGACCAGGGCGAACCCGAAGTGTCGGCCGAGCAGACCACCGACCACCCACCGGTCGCCGACTGGGCCACCGACTTCGATCACACCGACCCGGTGTGGGCCAAAGACCCGTATGTGATCTGGAAGGACCTCCGGGAGCGTTGCCCCGTCGCCCATTCCGAGCGCTACGGCGGCACGTGGCTCCCGCTGACCCACGAACTGGTGTCCGAGGTCGCCTATGACACGGACCATTTCACCTCCCGCTCGGTGGTCGTCACCGAATCCCGGCCGCCCGAGTTGGCCCCGATCGGGATCGCCCCGCCGATCTCGTCGGATCCACCGTTCCACCACGGGGCGCGGCGGCTGTTGCTGCCCGAGTTCACCCCCAAGGCGATCGCACCACTCGAGGCGTTCACCCGCGAGTACTGCAACGGCCTGCTCGACGAGGTCCAGGGCCGCGACGTGGTGGACGCCGCCATCGACTACGGCCAGCACATCCCGGTTCGGGTCATCGCCAAGATGCTCGGCTTTCCCGCCGAGGACGCAGACCGGTTCCGCATGTTCGTCTACGACGTACTCGAACGGGTCGATCGTCCCCGAGAAGAGCGGATCGAGACCACATCCCGTCTCATCGACTACATCGGCGCCCAGATGGAAGCTCATGCGGCCGAGCCCCGGGACGATCTCACCAGCTACCTGCTGGGTGCCGAATTGGACGGTGAGCCGATCTCCGAACGCCACGTCTTCGGAACGATCGCCCTGTTGCTGATCGCGGGAATCGACACGACCTGGAGTGCGATCGGCGCGTCGATCTGGCACCTGGCGCGCACGCCGGCCGACCGCAGCCGCCTGGTCGCCGACCCTGACCTCATCCCGACGGCGATCGAGGAGTTCCTGCGCGCGTACGCGCCGGTGACGATGGCGCGGCTCGTCGTGGACGACTTCGACTTCCACGGCTGTCCCATGCAACAGGACGACTGGGTGCTCCTTCCCTTCCCGGCCGCGAACCGTGACCCGAACGCCTTCGAGCACGCCGACGAGGTCGTCATCGACCGTGCCGAGAACCGACACGTCGCGTTCGGCCTGGGCATCCACCGCTGTCTCGGTTCGAACCTCGCCCGGATGGAGTTGCGAGTCGCGGTCGAGACGTGGCTCGAGCGATTCCCGGACTTCGAATTGGTCGACGAGGACGCCGTGCGCTGGTCGGGTGGGCAGGTCCGTGGACCGCGCGTGCTGCCGATCAGGGTCGCCTGAGCCACCGCGTGGCGCCGGCCGCGGCGACCACGCTGGTCCGTCCGGCGGACCGGGGCAGCATCGTCGATTTCCGACGTGGAGTAGGGTTGGGGCCCGATTCCGTTGACGAACGCAGCTCAACCTGGAGGCACTGAGGGACTTTGGACTTCCGGATTCTGGGACCGATCGAGGTCCTCGACGACACCGGCGGGTCGTTGTCACTTGGTAAGCGGATGGAACGGGCGCTTTGGCGCTGCTGATACTGCGCGTGAACCGCATGGTGAGCACCGACGCCTGCGTCGACGCGCTGTGGCCCGACAAGGCGCCCGACCGGGCCGACGCGAACCTGCACACCCTGATCGCGGGTTGCGTCGGACGCTCGAGCCCGACCGGCCGCCGGGCGACCCGCCCACCCGACTGGTTCGGGATCACGGTGGGTACCGGTTGGTTGCCAACCATGACGAGGTCGACCACCGGCGGTTCCGCCAAGCAGCTGATCGTGGGCGGTCGCTGCTGCTCGGCGGTGACGCACGAGGAGCCCGGCGCCACCTCGCCGTCGCCATCGGCGAATGGCGAGGCGGGGCTCTCGGGGAGTTCGCCTATGAACCATTCGCCGAGCGGGCCGCGGAGGAGCTCACCGAACTACGCGACTCGGTCACCGAGGCCGATCTCGGAGCCCGCCTTGCCCTCGGCATGCCCAACGTGATCGCCGACGCCGAGACGTTCGTTGCCGAACATCCCCTGCGTGAACTGGGCTGGCTGTACCTGCTCGTCGCTTTGTACCGGGACGGGCGTCAAACCGAGGCCCTGCGACGCGGCGAGGACCTGCGAGCGTCCCTTGCCGACGTCGGACTCGAACTGTCACCCAGGCTGCGTCAGGTCATCGACGCCATCCTCACCCACGACCCGGTCATGGAGACCGCCGAGTTCGTGCTCGGGGTCGAGCCTTCGGCCACGGCAGTCGATGACCGGCATCTGCGCATGCCGAGGTGGTGGCAGCCGAGTGACCACTTCGTCGGGCGCGAAGCCGAACTCGAGGTCATGCGGACGATCTGGCATCGTTGCCGCAGCGGTGAACCGCACGCCGTGATCATCTCCGGCGAGCCGGGAATCGGGAAGTCGGCATTGGCCGTGGAAGTCGCCGAACGGGCGATGGCCGGCGGCGCGACGGTGTTGGCCGGTCGGTGTTCGCCGAATTCGGTGCTGTCGTTCGAGCCGTTGGCCGAGGCTGTGGCCAGGCTCGTCGACGCCCTCGATGACGCGGAGATCGCCGAACTCGGGGACGACGCGAAGCGGCTCTCGCGGCTTGCGCCGGCGATGGAACGTCGGCTCGGTCGGTGGGACCAGCTGCCCGCGAATGGCCAGGACATCGACCGCTTCCTGCTCTTCGAAGCGGTGAGCAACCTGCTCGCCAGGCAGTCCGAAGCGGCACCCATCGCGTTGGTCATCGACGATGTGCAATGGGCGGATGCCGAAACCCTCCACCTGATCGACCACCTCCTGCGGGCCGACCAGACCGGCGCCCTCATGATCCTGCTCACCCTGCGCTCCGAAGACATCGACCGCGCCCCTCGGCTGCGCGGCTTTCTCGACTCCTGGTACCGGGATGGCCAGGCGACGGTGGTGGAGCTCGCCGGGTTCGACCTCGACGAGATCGCCGAGCTCCTGGCCGCCTTTCCGGAGCTCGCCGAACTGGTGGCGGACAAGCCGGGAAACGCAGTCGCTCGAGACCTGCTCGAAGTCACCGCGGGCAACCCGTACTTCGTGGTCGAGATGGCCCGGAACATGGACGTGCCATCGGTCGATGCGACCGCCGTGCCCGCATCCGTGCAGGCGCTGGTCCGGTCACGACTCGATCGGCTGGGTCCGACCAACCGAACTGTCCTGCAGCTCGGCGCGCTCCAATCCGACCGCTTCGACATCGATCTCTGCTCGACCGTGCACGGAAATGCGACCGAGGTCGAGCAGGCCATCGACGCCGCCGTGGGTGCCGGCCTGTTGATCGAGCGGAACGGCGCCGTGCTGTTCCAGCACGACCTGGTGCGGCAGGTGCTCGAGGCCGAGTCGGGTCCTGCCCAGCGTGCCAGGTGGCACCGTTCACTCGCCCGGGCCCAGCTGGACCGGTCCGGAGAAGATCCGAGCACCGCCATCAGCCGGGTCGCCTACCACTTCGTCCAAGCTGCAACCGATGGCAACGCACGGGAGGCGGTCGACTACTCGAAGCGTGCCGGCGACGCCGCAATCCGCGCCCTGGCCTACGAAACCGCCGCCGGGCACTATTCGGCGGGAATCGCCGTGGCCGAGGGCGCACAGCATGCGGATCCGGGCGAGTTGGTGGAACTGCGGCTGTCGTTGTTGGAAGCACGGCGCTATCTCGGTGACTATGCGCATGTCGTCGAAGGGGTCGAGCCGCTCTTCGATACGTTCGCGCAGTTGGCCGACCTCGACCAGATACGTCGGCTCACCCGGGTGGTCGCCCATTGTGCCCATGCGGTGCCGCACCGGCTCGCGGCGGCATTCGACCGGGGAATGGCGCTGCTCGAGGAGCAGATCCGCGCCGATGTCGATGCCGACGACCAGGATCTGGCGTATGTCCGGCTGACGCGGTCGCTGCTCGAACTCGCCGACGGCCGCGTCGAGTCGTCCCTGGCGATCTTCGACAGCCTGCTCGAAGCCCGGACCCCGACGTGGCATCCCGAGCTGCTGGGAATGGTCGCCGACGCCTCCCTGTTCGTCCTCGCCGAACGACGGCCCATCGAGCAGCGCGTCTCGCTCATCGCCGAGCTCACCGACGCGATCGAAGGGGACCCGGCGACCACGTTGGAGGTGCAACAGTTGATCGCGCCGGCAGAACGCTGGGCGGCGCTGACCATGGGCGACATCCAACGTGCACTGGAAATCGACGAACGCATGGAGGCCCGATCGCTGCGGCTCGGCATGCCCCGATTCCTGGCCGGCACCGCACAACGCCGCGCCTCGCTCGCTCTCGTCCGCGGCGACCTGGAATCTGCCGAGCGTCACGCCGAACTGGCCATCCACCACCGACCGGACGACGAGTTCCGGGAGGGCTACCTCGCCCAGCTCGCACTGGTGCGACTCGACCAGGGACGACTCGGAGAACTCCTCGGCGCGATCCTGCAGGCGTCGGCCACGGCCGACCCCGCCTGGCAAGTGGGTCGTGCGTGGATGCTCGCGGAATCCGGCGAGACCGACGCCGCAGAAGCTGCCTTGCGCGACTTCATCGACCGTCTCGACGAATGGAGCCGCGACATCTCCTGGTTGGGGACCCTGGGTCTGGCCGTCCATGCGGTGGACGCGCTGCGTGCCAGATTCGCCGTGGAGCCCCTGGTCGACGCGCTCGAACCCCACTCCAACCGGGTGGCAATCGCCGGACTCAGTGCGCTGATCCTCGGACCGGTCGACCTGTTGCTGGGCATGTTGCATGCCACCGCAGGCCGCGTCGACGACACCGCCCGTCACCTTCAGGCCGCAGACCCGATTCTCCGGGCGCTGCGCGCCGACACCCTGATCGCCCGCCGCGAGCTCGTCCACGCCGAGGCCCTGGCTGCGGCCGGGGACCCGCAGACGGCCGAGGCACGCGCCCACGCGCGCGAGGCTCGCAAGATCGTCGACCGGCTCGGACTCGCCGGGACTTTGCGAGATCGCACGCTCCGCCTCACCGGGTGAAGCACCTGGCCGAGGGTCGACCAAGCCGGGCGTGCCGGGAAAAACACGAGGACCGGGGCCGCCGCCCCGGTCCGCCTTCCTCGTGCCGCAACCAGGGAGAGGGTGTGTTGGTTGCGTGATGGTTCCCGCTGGGAAATCCAGTGGGGCAGTGCCTCGGATCGAGGTCAGCTGCGAACAAGGTCCATCATGCCGGGGGGACCTTGCCGTTTTCTTGCCGTGCTTGCTTTCGAGTTCGGGCGGCCGTGTTTGCTTTGAGGTTCGGGCGGGCCTGGCGGCCCTGCTCACCTCGCCTGCGGCATCCGGGTGTCAGCCTCAATGCTGCTGCAGCTGGCGCTTTCGCAGCCTGACAGCTCGGGCTTCGCCATCCGGGTGTCACGGTGGATGCTGCTGCAGCTGGCGCTTTCGCAGCCTGACAGCTCGGGCTTCGCCATCCGGGTGTCACGGGTGGTGCTGCTGCACCTGGCGGCTTCGCAGCGTGACGGGTAGTGCCGCCTGAAATGTTTCCCGTGAGGCTGCGCAGAGCAGCGTCTTCGTGCAAATTTCGGGGGGCTGCTCCGCCTGGCGGCTGCGCAGCGTTGGCGGTGTGGTTCAGGGGGCTTCGATGCCCCGGAGGCCCGACCAGGCAAGGGTGGCGACCTGGGCTGCGAGGATTTCGGGAGCCGGTTCGAGCGGCTCGTCGCCGCTGCGCAGCCAGTTCCGGCTCGTGACCTCGGCGATGCCGACGATCCCGTGCGCGAGCAGCAGCCGGTGGTCCGCGGTGAGGCCGTCGATCACGATCAACGCGGCGATCATCTCGGCCATGGTCGCCTCGAAGGTGCGCACGACCCGGGCGAATTCGGGATCCAGGCCGCTCGAGGCGCCGAACAGCACGAAGAAGGCATCACGGTTCGCCGCGACGAACGAGAAGTACGCCGCGAATCCGCCGGCCACCTGGGTTCGGGGTTCGCTGGTCGCCTTCGTGGCGGCTTCGACGTCGGCCGCGAGCCGGTTGCCCACGTCACCGAGCACCTGGGTGAACAGCTCGCGTTTGGAAGGAAAGTGCTGGTAGAGCACGGGTTTGGTGACACCGGCCGCATCCGCGATCCGGTCCATCGACGTGCCCAGGAAGCCGCGCCTGGCGAACTCGGCGAGCGCGACGTCCAGCAGTTGACGGCGACGTTGGTTGGCGGGGAGGCGAAGCGACAAGGTTCTCTCGGATGGTGGGGCCCGACCGGGCTCGGGGCGAGCGCGGCACGGCCCGGATGTTACTGCTCGGTAACATCCGGGCCGTGATCGACCGTGCGGTGCGCCCGGCGGATCCGCCCGGTCAGCGGAGACCCGTCGGTGCGTCAGCTCACTTGTAGCGGAGCACGCCCCGAATGTTCTTGCCGTCGCGCATGTCCTGGTAGCCCTCGTTGACTTCGTCCAGGGAGTACTCCTTGGTCACCATGCCGCCGAGATCGAGCTGACCGAGGCTGAACAGTTCGAGCAGCTTGGGGATGTCCGCCTTGGGGTTGGCCGATCCGAAGATCGTGCCGATGAGCTTCTTCTCCATCAGGGTCAGATCGCACAACCCGATCTGGATGTGATCTTCGCTCATGGGATGGATGTTGGTGACCACGACCCGTCCCCGCTTGGCCGTCAGGGCCATGATCGCCCCGATCTGCTCGCCGTCTCCGACTCCCATGGCGCACACGATCACGTCGCACATGCGTCCCCAGGTGGCTTCCGCGATCACGCCGGTGGCTTCGGCGAGATTCGACGCGGTGTGGGTCGCGCCGAACTTCTTCGCCTCCTCGTGCTTGGAGGCCACCGGATCGACGGCGATGATGTTGCGGGCTCCGGCGAGCTTGGCTCCCTGCACCGCAGCCGCGCCGATGCCACCGATGCCGATGACCGCAACGTTCTCACCCGGCTTGACCGCACCGGCGTACACCGACGACCCCCAGCCGGTCGTCACCCCGCAGCCCACCAGGCAGGCCAGCTCCAGGGGAATCTGCGGATCGATCTTCACACAGGAGAACGCGTTGACCACCGTGTGGTGGGCGAAGGTGCCCAGGCACACCATGGTGTAGATGTCCTCACCGTCGGCGCCGTGATGGCGGGTCGTGCCGTCGAGCTGGATGCCGAGCAGGAGCGCGGCACCGTTGTCGCAGAGGTTCGAATGGCCACTCGCACACGACGGGCACTGTCCACAGGCGGGAACGAAGCTGAACACCACGTGGTCGCCGGGGGCGAGGTGGCTGACCCCTTCGCCGACCTCGAGGACGACGCCGGCCCCTTCGTGGCCCCCGATCATCGGCAGCGCCCCGGCCAGATCGCCCGTGACGAGGTGCTCGTCGGAGTGGCACATCCCCGACGCGTGGAGCTCGACCAGAACCTCGCCGGACTTGGGGCCGTCGAGCTGGATCGTCTCCACACTCCAGGGAGTGTTCAGTTCTCGGAGTACCGCGGCTTTGGTTTCCATTGTCTCTTCGTCCCCTTGTGGTCACACGGCAGATCGGACACTGCCGACGTCACCATAGCCCTCCGTTCACGGCTCTCGTCCAGCGAACCGGGTCCTGGCGCATGTGCCCCGCCACCGGAGCGCCCAGTAGGGTCGCAGGAGCATTCGATCGAGCGGCGCACCGCTCTGAGCATCTACAAGGGGATCGTGTATGTCCACCGTGGAGACCACCCGAGAGAACGTCGAAGCACCCGCCGCCGACGACGCCGCTGCCGAGTCGCCCGAGGTCGAGGTGCTCGTCGAGGAGATCTCGATCGACGGGATGTGCGGGGTCTACTGACCCGGCCACCTGTGCGAACGATCGGTCCCCGATGTCCGTGACGCCCGACGCCCGCTACGGCCTCGATGCCCGGGTCGCCCTGCGCCCCGAACCCTTCGGCGCGCTCGCCTATCACTACGGCAACCGACGTCTGGTCTTCCTGCGGTCACCGGAGATGGTCCGGGTCGTCGAAGCGTTGGACGAAGCCCCGGACGTGGCCTCGGCACTGGACCGCGTCGGCATCGCGGCTGCCCGCCGTCCGTCGTTTCTGGCCGCGCTGGAGGACCTCGAGGGAGCGGAGGTGATTCGTGCTCGTCGATGATCTCAAAGGAGGCCTCGACGCCCCGATCTGTCTGACCTGGGAGCTGACCTACGCGTGCAACCTGGCCTGCGTGCACTGCCTGTCCTCGTCGGGACGAAGGGACCCGGCCGAGTTGACCACGGCCGAGGCGCAGCGCCTTCATCGACGAGCTCGCCGACCTCCGCGTGTTCTACATCAACATCGGCGGGGGTGAGCCGACCATCCGGCGGGACTTCTTCGAGTTGATCGCCCATGCGATCGACCGGGGCGTGGGCGTGAAGTTCTCCACCAACGGTTCCCGCATCGACGCGGCCACCGCGCGGCGCCTCGCCGCGATGGACTACCTGGACATCCAGATCTCGATCGACGGTGCCACCGCCGCGGTCAACGACGCGGTCCGTGGCCCGGGCAGCTTCGCGATGGCGCGCCGGGCCATGGAGCACCTCGCCGCCGCGGACTTCGGACCGTTCAAGATCTCGATCGTGGTGACGCGCCAGAACGTCGACCAGCTCGACGACTTCGCCGACCTCGCCGCCGGCTACGGAGCGCAACTGCGGGTGACCCGACTCCGCCCTGCCGGGTCGGGGTGCGGACTCCTGGGACGACCTCCACCCGACACAAGCGCAACAGCGCACGATCCACTCCTGGCTGCTCGACCGTCCCGACGTGCTCACCGGCGATTCGTTCTTCCATCTCAACGCCCTGGGCGAGTCGCTGCCCGGGCTGAACATGTGCGGTGCCGGTCGCGTGGTGTGCCTGGTCGACCCGATCGGCGACGTGTACGCCTGCCCGTTCGTCATGCACCCCGAATTCAAGGGTGGGTCGATCCGCGACGCCGGTGGGTTCACCGGGGTCTGGCGCAACTCGGCGCGATTCGCCGACTTCCGTCGGCCCGACGAGGCGGCCGGGGCGTGCGCGAGCTGTGGGATGTACGACGCCTGCCAGGGCGGGTGCATGGCCACCAAGTTCTTCACCGGCGTTCCCCTTGGCGGGCCCGGACCCCGAGTGCGTGAACGGCCACGGTGAGGCCGCGTTGCTGGCCGTTGCGGCCGGCGGAACGAACGTCCCCGCGCCGGGGCCCGGGGCATTCGAAGCCGGCCCGGGTCACCCTGGTCCCCAAGCCGGGCGTGGTCGCCGGACGACGGTGATCCTCACCGATCCGATCCGCATCGGCGGCCGCGACGCACCGAATCGGCTGCTGTTCGGACCGCACGAGACCAACCTGGCCCGAGGCCGCGCGATCAGCGACCGGCACGTCGCCTACTACACTGCGCCGCGCCCGCGGCGGCGCGGGCATCGTGGTCACCGAGGAGGCATCGGTGCACGCCTCGGACTGGCCCTATGAACGTGCCCCGCTCGCGAGCGAGTGCGGCGACGGGCTGGCGGGCCGTGGCCGCATGCGGTGCGCGGCGAGGGAACCGGCACGCTGGTGATCGCCGCCCTCGGCCACGCCGGTGGGCAGGGTTCGTCGGCGTATTCGCAGCGACCCCTTTGGGCGCCGTCCCGGGTGCCGGAGGTGAACAGCCGCGAAGTGCCCAAGTGGATGGAACAGGACGACATCGCACGCGGTCATCGAGGGATTCGGCGACGCGGCCCGGCTGGCCGCGGCGAGTGGCCTTCACGGCGTCGAGGTGAACGCCGGGCAGCATTCACTGGTCCGACAGTTCTGCTCGGGACTGACCAACCTGCGCGACGACGAGTGGGGCGGCGACCGGCTGGCATTCGCCCGCGCGGTCCTCGCCGCGACCCGCGACGGGGCTCGCGGAGGCGAGGGACGGCGAGCAGGCGATCCTCGGGTTGCGGTTGAGCTGCGACGAGCTCGCCCCGTGGGCGGGGTTGACCCCGGATGCCGGCCGCCGAGGTCGCGGTCGCGCTCGCTCCGCTGGTCGACTATCTGGTGGTGGTGCGTGGTTCGATCTACAGCGCGTCCGCGACCCGCCCCGACTTCCATTCCTCCGCAGGGTTCAACCGGGAGCTGTGCGCGACGATCCGGTGGCGCGCTGCGCGACGCCGAGCTCACCACGCCGGTGGTCCTGCAAGGCTCGGTCGTCGACCCGGCGATGGCCGAAGATGCCCTCGCCGCGGGGACCTGTGACGTCGTGGAGATGACCCGGGCACAGATCGCCGATCCCGCGTTGGGCCGGAAGGTCGCGTCGGGCAGGACAGATGAGATCCGCGTCTGCGTCCGGTGCAACCAGCTCTGTCAGGTGCGCGACCCGCGCAACCCGATCGTGTCGTGTCTCGTCGAGCCGTCCTCGGGACACGAGATCGACGATCCCGCTCCGCTCGCCGACGGGCCGCTCGACCCGGTGGAAGCCGCGGGGACGCGGGTGTTCGTCGTCGGTGGCGGGCCGGCCGGGCTCGAGGCCGCACGGGTTGCCGCCGCGCTCGGGCATCCGGTGCGCCTCGCCGAAGCCGGACCCCAGGTCGGACGGCCCAACCGGTTTCCGGTGGCCCACTCGGGGAACCCGAACCTGGGAACCTTCGCGGACTGGCTCCACCAGGAGTGCGTGCGGCTCGGAGTGGCGATCGAGACCGCCCACCGGGTGGACGCATCAGAGGTCGCCGCAGCCCGCGATCGTGGCGACCGGGTCATCCTGGCGACCGGATCACGCGACGGCGAGCGGAGATGGGACATGGCGGTCGGGGACACGCGCGGCTTCGTCTCGGCGGCCGACCTCGCTAGGTACTGGGTCGACGAGGGCGACCGGCGAGCCGCGGCTGCCCGGCGAAGGGCAGCCGGCCGAGGAACCTCGGACCGTCGTCGTCCTGGATCCCATCGGTGGACCGATCGGCGTCGCCATGGCCGAAGCCCTCGCCGCGCGCGAGCGGACCACCGTCCACCTGGTGACCCAGGACAACCTGGCCGGCAACGAGCTCGCCCGCACCGGCGACCTCGCCCCTGCCAACGTGCGGCTGCAACAGTTCGGCGTCGATCATCGAGCGGCGCAGCGATCCCCCGTTCGGTGCGAGCGCGTCCCGACGCAGACGGTCGGATGCCCGTCGTCGATCGAAGACCGCTTCACCGGCGAACCGCGGACGATCCGGGCATCGTTCGTGATCGACGCCGGATTCCGCCTCCCCGACGAGGAGCTGTTCGTCGCCACCGGCGGCGCCATGTTCGCGCCGGAGACGGCGTCGCCCCGCGCACCGTGCACGAAGCGATCCTCGAAGGCCGCCGTGCCGCGATCGCCGTCCACGAAGGACGGCACCCATGAGCGAGTCGTTGCTGTTCTCGCCGCTGGCGCTCGGGCCGGTCACCGTGGCGAACCGGATCGTGTTCTCCGCGCACCTCACCAACTACGCCGTCGACGGCCGTCCCAGCGAACAGCACGCGGCGTACTACGCGGAACGCGCCCGCGGGGGCACCGGACTCATCATCACCGAGGAGCACTCGACCCATCCCACCGACTGGCCCTACGAGAAGCTCATCCACGGCTTCCACGCCGACGTGCTGCCCGGCTACCGGCGCATCACCGAAGCCGTCCACGCCCACGGCACCCCGATCTTCGCCCAGATCAACCACAACGGTGGCCAGGCATCTTCGATGTATTCCCGGCGTGCCGTGTGGGCGCCGTCGCCGGTCGCCGACCCGTTGTTCCGCGAGGTGCCCAAGGCGGTCGACGCGGCCGAGATCGCCGAGATCATCGCCGGGTACGTGGAGGTGGCCGAGAGCTGTGCCGAGGGAGGGTTCGACGGGATCGAGCTGCAGTGCTCGCATTCGTCGATCGTGCGTGGCTTCCTCTCCCCGGCGACCAACAAGCGCACCGACGAGTACGGCGGCGAGCTCGCCAACCGTGCCCGGCTCCTGCTCGAACTGGTCGATGCGGTGCGCAAGGCGATCGGCCGGGGCCTGGCCCTGGGAGTGCGCCTCTGCGGTGACGAACTGATCGACGGCGGCACCACCATCGACGAGGCCGTCGAAGTCGCCAGGATGGTCGAAGCCACCGGCAAGGTCGACTACCTGAACACCTCGATCGGCGTGGCCACCGCGTCGCTGTTCATGATCGAAGCGTCGATGCATGTGCCGCCCGGCTATGCATCGTTCATACCCTCGGCACTGCGCGCGGCCACCGAACTGCCCGTGGTCGGCGTGGGACGTTTCAAGGACCCGTTGCAGGCCGAGCGGGCCCTGTCCGAAGGTCAGTGCGACCTGGTCGGCGTGGTGCGCGGCCAGATCGCCGACGCGGACTTCGCCGCCAAGTCGCGCAGCGACCACGTCGACCACGTGCGACTGTGTCTGTCGTGCAACCAGGAATGTGTCGGGCGCATGGGACTGAACCGGTGGCTGGGCTGCATCGAGAACCCCCGCACCGGCCGGGAGCGGGCGGCCGTCGGCCTTCCGGCGGCACGGCCGAAACGGCTACGGGTGCTCGTGGCCGGAGCCGGGCCGGCCGGTCTCCAGGCGGCGATCGCCGCTGCCCGCAACGGCCACGAGGCGATCGTATTCGAGGCGACCGGCATCGCGGGAGGACAGGTGCACCTGGCGGCGAGCGTGCCCAACCGGGCCGAGCTGGGTGACCTGGTGCGCAACCAACTGTCCGAAGCGGCCCGACTCGGCGTCGACATCCGCTACGAATCGACGGTCTCGCCCGCCGCGGTCGGCCGGGTCGGCGCGGACCGCGTGGTGGTGGCCACCGGCGCCACGGCTGCCCGACCGTGGTGGGCGCCGGACGCGGCGAGCCGCGTCGTCGACGTCCGCGCGGTGCTCGCCGGCGACGTGCACCCGAGCCGGGTCGGTGGTGGTGCTGGACGAGATCGGGTTCCACAACGCCACCTCGGTGGCGGAGCTGCTGGCCGACCGTGGCTGCACGGTCGAGGTCGTCACACCGGGCATGGTCGTGGGTCAGGACCTGGGGATCACGCTGGACATGGAGAACTGGTGGATCCGCGCCTCGGCGAAAGGGATCACCCAGTCGATCGAGCTCGTTCCCATGGGCTTCGAGCTCGACGACGCCGCGGACGGCACCGGGACGCTGCAGCTCCAGCACCACCCGACCGGTGCGACGGTCCAGCGCACACCCGACTGGGTGGTGCTCGCCGTTCCCGCCGAGCCCGTCGAGGGGCTGTACCACGAGTTGCGCGACGCGGGGGTGGCGGTCCGGCGCGCCGGAGACTGCGTGGCGCCCCGACGGGCGCACGCGGCGGTGATCGAGGGCGAGCGGATCGGAGCCGCGATCGGATCGGAGCACACATGGTGAGCGTGGCGGTGATCGTGCCCGTGCCGCGGCGGTCGGCCGGCTCTGGGAGCGGACGAAGCGATCTGCGAAGGGCTGGATCTGGCGGACGACGCGCCGCGGGTGCGGGTCGTGCTCGTCGGGAGCGGAACCCACGAGGCGGCCGAGCTGCTCCGCGCGGCCGGATTCGCGGACCTCAGGATGCAGTGTGCCGAGACGCCGGACTTCCTTCCCGGGAGCTGGGCTGCGGCGCTGGCCGCGGCCGTCGACGGGGACGAATCGGTGATCCTGCCCGCGTCGGCCGACGGCCGGGACCTCGGCGCCGCGCCTCGCCGCATGTCTGGGGCGCCAGCTGATCGCCGGCGCCGTGTCGGTCGCCGCGGACACGGCGCTGGTCGCACGCGCCGGGGGTCGGGCCCTGGCCGAGGTCGCGTGCTCCGGGCCGGTGGTGGCGACCCTGCAACCTGGCGTCCGGTCCTCGGCGCGGATCGCCGCCGCGCCCGACGTCGAGCTCGAGGACCTCGACGGTTTCGACCTCGCCGAATCCCCGCCGGACGCCGAGGTCCTCGCCGTCGAACAGGCCGGCGCGAGCACCATGGACCTGGCCGAAGCGCCGTTCATCATCGGTATCGGCGCGGGCCTCGGCAGCGTCGACTGCGCACGGACGCTGCAGGAGGTCGCGGCGTCGCTCGGGGCCTCGGTGGGAGCGACCCGGGTGGTGACCGATGACGGCTGGATCGGTCACGACCGCCAGATCGGCACCACCGGCGTCGTGGTCGACCCTCGGGTCTATGTGGCCTTCGGCATCTCCGGTGCGGTCCAGCACACCGCGGGACTCGGCGCTCCCGACCATGTCATCAGCGTCAACACCGACGGCCACTGCCCGATGATGAGCCGGGCGGACGTGGCGATCATCGCCGACGCGCCCGAGGTGGTGACCGTGTTGCGTCGCCTGCTGGGCGAGCCAACCGAAGGATCGGGCGAACCATCATGAGCACACCGGAATTCGACGTCATCGTGGTCGGTGCAGGACCGGCTGGTTCGGCGGCCGCGCTGTCCGCGGCCCGCCAGGGCGCCCGGGTGGTGCTGCTCGAGCGGGGGCCGTTCCCGGGTTCGAAGAACATGTACGGGGGCGTCGTCTACGGCCGGGTGCTCGACGGGTTGATTCCCCGCTGGTACGAACAGATGCCCGCGCAACGGTGGATCACCCGACGTTCGACGATGATGATCTCGGGTGACCGTGCGCTGACCGTGGACTTCCGCAACCCCGACTGGGGGCACGCCCCCTACAACGGGGCAACCGTGTTCCGTTCGGATTTCGACGCCTGGCTCGCCGACCACGCCACCGCGGCGGGCGCCCGGCTGCTCTGCGACACGGTGGTCACGGGCCTGCTCACCGAAGGCGGTCGCGTGGTCGGGGTACGCACCGACCGGCCCGACGGCGAGCTGCGGGCCGCGGTGGTGATCGCCTGTGACGGCGTGAACACCTTCCTCGCCAAGGAGGCCGGCGTCGCCGGAGACACCGCGCCGGGCCACTACACCCTCGGGGTGAAAGAGACCCTGCGGTTCGACCGGACCGAGATCGAATCCCGCTTCGGGGTGCGGGGCACCGACGGCGTGGACATCGAGGTCGTCGGCTGCACCGGGGGCATCCCCGGCGGCGGATTCGTGTACACCAATCTCGACACGGTGGCGATCGGACTGGTCCTGCGGCTGCCCGAACTGGCGGCCGCGGGAAGACGGCCCGAGGAGATGATCGCCGATTTCAAGGCCCACGACGCGATCGCTCCGCTGGTCGAAGGCGGCGAGATCGTCGAGTACTCCGCCCACCTCATCCCCGAAGGCGGCTACGACGCCATGGGGCCGTTGGCGACCGACGGCCTGCTCGTCGCCGGGGACGCCGCGGCGCTCTGTCTGGCTGCGGGGATCTGGCTCGAAGGCGTGAACTTCGCGATCGGCTCGGGTGAGGCGGCCGGCCGGATCGCCGCGCAGGCAGCGGCCCGTGGGGACGCCGGGGCGACGGCGCTGGGCGCGTACCGTGCCGAGCTCGAGCAGAACTTCGTGTTGGGAGATCACCGGAAGTTGCGCCGGGCCCCGCACCTGATGTTGGGCGACCGGGTGCAGCAGCGCTATCCGGCCATCGCCTGTGACATCGCACAAGGCATGTTCCACGTCGACAACCCCACGCCCAAGCCCGGGTTCGGCCGCCTCGCCCGCCGGGCGCTCCGTCGCCACAAGGTCCGTCTGCGGGATCTGGCCCGTGACGGGCGCGACCTCTGGAGGACATTCGGATGACCGAACACGACCGCACCCGCTCGGAGTATCCGCCGGTCGGTTTCGCCGACCGGATGGACACCGTCGAGTTCCGCGTCGGTGAACGCGCGCACATCACCGTCGATGGTGACGCCTGCAACGGGTGCACCACCCAGGCGTGTGTGACCGCCTGTCCGGCGAACCTGTTCGTGCCCCGCGCGGACGGCGGCATCGTGTTCAACTACGAGCAGTGCTTCGAATGCGGCACCTGCTACATGGTGTGCAACACCGAGGGTGCGATCGAATGGACCTACCCCGACGGAGGGCACGGCGTGGTGTTCCGACGGGCATGAACGGTTCGGACGGTCCCCTGACCGTGGTGGCGCTGCTCGCCCCGGCGACCGGTCGCCTGGAAGTCGATCCGCTCACCGGCGCGGTCGACGAAGACCCGCGTGGTGCGACGATGAGCGCTCCGGACGGCGCCGCGCTCGAGATCGCCCTGCGCCTGGCCGACGCCTGGGAGGTCGAGGCGGTGGCCGTGAGCGTCGGTGGACCAGCCGCGGGCTCCGTGCTCGCCGACGCGGTGGCCCACGGCGTGGACCGGGCGATCCACGTCGTCGATGCCCACGGTGCAGCCCCCGCGTCGGTGGGTACCGCGGTGGCCGACGAGCTCGCCTCCCTCGGACCGGTCCTGGTCGTCGCCGGCGTGCACGGCTCCGACGTCGCCTCGGCGGCTGTTCCCGCGTATGTCGCGCATCATCTTCGAGCCGCGCAGGCACTCGGGTCGATCTCGGTCAGTGCCGGTGGCCGCGGCGAGGTCGAGGTGGTGCGCCGTCTGGATCGAGGTGCCCGCGAACGCTTACGCGTCGTGGCGCCGGCGGTCCTCTCGGTGGAGGGATCGGTCGCCACGCTGCGCCGCGCCCCGCTCGCTGCCGCACTGGCGGACGAGTCGTCGAGGATCTCCCAGCATCGATCGACGACTGCAAGGAAGGGCGACGTGCCGGACTTGTCGCCCCGGCCCTACCGGCCCCGCCCGCACGTGGTGCCGGCGCCGACTTCCGGTCCGGCGCTGGACCGGATCCGTCACCTCACCGGCGCGGATGTCACCCGTTCTCCGGCACGGAGCATCGAGGCCGACCCGGTCGAGGCCGCCGAGATGATCCTCGATCAGCTTGGCGAATGGGGCCTCGGCCCCCGGGCCGAGCCGGAGCAGTGACCCGGTGGACCTCGCGTCGTCGAGCTGGGTGGACCTCGAGGCCACATCGGCCGCTCAGGTGCTGTTGGTGCCGGTCGGCTCGGTCGAACAGCACGGGCCACATCTGCCCCTCGACACCGACACCCGGATCGCCGGTGCGCTCACCCGTCGGGCCGCCGCGCGACTGGGCGACCAGGTGGCCGTCGCCCCGGCCGTCGCGTACGGCGCCAGTGGAGAACACGCGGACTTCGTGGGCACGCTGTCGATCGGTACGGGCGCCCTGGCGAGGGTGCTGATCGAGATCGGCCGTTCTGCCGATGCCTTCGCCGGCATGCTGTTCGTGAACGGACACGGGGGCAACGCCGATGCCCTGGTCGAAGCCACCGGGGTGCTCCGGTCCGAGGGGCGTCGCGTGGATGCGTGGTCGTGGTCGGTGCCGGGAGGGGATGCCCACGCGGGCCGGACCGAGACGTCGCTGTTGTTGGCGATCGCACCGGAGGTCGTGCGAGTCGAGCTGGCAGCGGCGGGCCGGGTCGAACCGGTCGCCGAGTTACTGGATGATCTGCGGCGCTCAGGGGTGCGCGCGGTCAGCCCGAACGGGGTGCTGGGAGACCCGACCGGTGCTTCCGCCGACGAGGGTCATCGGCTGTTGGGCGACTTCGTGGACGATCTCGTGACGTTCGCGTCCGCGATTCTGTGAAATGTTTTCAGCTGCGCCGCCCGGTGCAGCATGGCCGTGCAAATTTGGGGAGGTGCTTCGACCGCAAGCGCGCGGCGGCCGGAGGTCAACCCGTGTAGTTGGGCTGGGCGATCTCGGGATTCGCCGCCGGGGCCTGCACGGAGGACGGGTTCGTCGTCGACGGCGCCACGGTCGATGCCGCCACGTTCGATGGCGCACTTGTCGTGGGAGCTTCGGTGGTCGTGGATGTCGGTACCGGAATCACGGAGTTGATCGTGAGGTTCCAGACCTCGTGGATATCGGTGACCGCACCAGTCGAACCGGCGAAGCCGAACTTGAAGGACGTTGCGTCGAGCAGCGCCTGGGGCACCGGAATCTGGATTTCCTGGGTCCCATTCAGGTACACGGTGACATGGCGATCGGTCACGGTGGAAGGATCGACCACGATGTGGACCTGCACGGTCGCACCGGCACGGGTGTTGTCGCCATAGAGCATGGTGCCCAGGTCGGCCGAGGCGCCCAGCCAGCAGTAGCCGTCGGATCCGTTGCCCGGGCCGCGCACGGCGACCACGTTCGGAGTCTGGCCGGGCCCTTCTGAGCCGACGCCACCGTCGGTGGTGCACCCGCTCCCGGAGGACTCCGGGTCGCTGAAGTTCCCCCACTTGTCGATTCCGATGCCGAGCAGCCCGTTGTCGATTCCCTGGCCGTAGGTGGTGCCGTCGTTGCCTGCCGAATAGCCGAGGCCGCCCCCGACGGAGCCGGGCTGGGTGAGATCGGTCGACCCGTCGACGAGGAAGAACGAGATCCCGTCCGCGGCGTAGCTGCCGGCGCCGTACTGGGCCTGGTCGAACGTGATGTCGAGGCCGCCGGAGGTCGGCAGCTCGTGATTGTAGAGTGCGAATCCGGCCCGACTGGTGGTGTTCGGCGACAGACGCAACGCCCCCGACCCGTCAGGATCGACGGGGCCCGCGCCACACCCGGGAATCGGCGTCTGGGAGGTGTCGGTGCCTGCGGTCAGGCAGGCACCTCCCGGCCAGCTGTCGAAGGTGCCGCCGCTGCCCCCGGACTCCCATGCGGCGGAATCGGACACGGACGCATGCGTGAAACTCTCGACCAACAGCGTGTCGGCATTGGCGGGTGAGCCGGCCGACCCGAGCACGGTTCCGACGACGAGCGCGACGACTGCCGCGGTCACCCAGGACAATCGTCGTGCACGTGGGATCTTCATGACGTTGCTCGCACCTTTGCTCGTCGACACGCCGATCCGGCTCATTATCGTCGCCTTCGGACCGCTTGTCACCGGGCACTTACCTAGTTGCATGCGAAAACATCGGGTGCTCTCCGGTGGGACACCATGGTGAACCCGAAGTGCCCGGTACAGGGTCGCAGCACCGCAGGATCCGCGCGCCGCCGGCGCCGTTCACCACCTCCTCCCCCCTTTTGAAATCTGCACGACCAGGCCGCTCTGGTCGGCGTGACGGGAAAAGTGTCAGCGGACGCGGCCGGCGCCGAAGTCCGGCCGGAGCGGACGGATCGTCCGTTCCCGCAGAGATCCGGCCCAGACGCCTGCTCCGTAGGCGAGATCGTCCGCGGTGCTCAGCACCACCCACGAGATCGGGTCGAGCCGGGTTCCGGGCCGCCACGTCACCAACGGTGGAAGAACGAACGCGGCCGCGACGCACCGACGCACCGAGCGGGGTCCGACCAGCGCTGCACCGAGCGCGAGGGGCCACCAGGCACGTCGCAGCGCATTCGCGAGCAGGCCCCCCGCGGCGAGATTCCCCCGACCGGCGAGGCGCATCGCAACCTTGGTCGGGTCCCGCAGCCCGTCGAGCTTGCGGACGAGCAACGCGGTCGACGTGGCGCCGATGCCGACGCCGACGACCGGGTGGCCGAGTGCCACCGCGGACCAGGCAGCGGCGCTCCAAGGCGAGACCCGCACCGGCACCGGACCACGGGGATGGCGCACGGCGAGCGGGGCCGCCGAGGTGCCGTAGGCGAAGCGCCGCGCCAGAAACGAACTCGGGCGTGTGCGCACGTCATGGGTGGCCCCTGGCCCCGGCACGTAGCGGACCCGCCGCTCGGGCAGGAGTCGCCAGACGAGGTCGACGTCCTCGCCGACCTGCAGGTCCTCGTCGAACCCGCCGATCTCCCGGAGCGCGTCCGCGTCGGCGACGATGCACGCGCTGGGCACGTAGGCCACCCGGGTGCCGGGCGCCACCCGTGCCGGATACGGCCCTTGATCGAGCGAGGATCGGGACACCTCGTAACGGGCGATCGCGCGCCGTACGTGGTCCTCGATGCGCCGGCGCAGGTCGCGTCCCGGTGCGGGCGCGGCCGGGAGGGCCGCAGATCGGGGCGGATCGGTCCAACGTTCCGGGTCGGCGGTCACCCGGGGGGCGACGAGCGCGACCTTGGGGTCGGCGAAATGGGCGAGGAGTGGACGGAGCCAGCCGGGTCGGGGCACGCACCCCGCGTCGACGAAGGCGACCAACGGGGTGGCCACCTTCTCGAGTCCGGTGTTGCGGGCGGCGGCCGGCCCGCGGTTGCGCTCGCGGCGCACCAGCGAGACCGTCGGGTTGCCCGCCAGCGCCACCGTGGCGGCGATCGCGTCGGGTTCGGCTGATCCGTCGTCGACCACGATGATGCGCTTGGGGGTCTCTTCGGTGCGGGCGAGCGCCGCGAGGGTTTCGGCCACCGCCGTGACGTGGCCGTACACCGGGATCACCACGGTCACATCCGCCGGCGACCACGGGCCGCGCGGTGGGTCGGGGTGGGCCATGCCGGTGTCGACGAGCCGGTCGACGACCTGCGGGGAGCGCACCCGATCGAGGGAGATCGGCGTGGCGAAGCGCACCACCTTCAGCGGTGAACCGCCGATGAGCACCTTGCCACCTTCGCTGATCTGCAGCGACGGATCGGCGACGAGTCGCCCGGGCCACCGCACGTCGCCTGTCACGCCCGTGTCGTGGCCGGTCGGTTCAGCCGGCACCGAAGCCGGCATCGACGGGGACGACCGCGCCGGTGATCGCCGTGGCACCCGGACTGCAGAGAAAGCCGATCGTGGCAGCGATCTCGGCCGGTTCGATCAGCCGGTCGAGGTGATGGTGGGAGCGGAAGTCCTCGATCGAGTCGAGGTCGTACACCGCGGCCGAGGCGTCGAGGATCTGCGTGCGGGTGGAGCCCGGACAGACGGCGTTTGCCGTGACTCCGTGAAGCCCCAGTTCGATCGCCATCGAGCGGATCAGGCCGATCACCCCGTGCTTGGAGGCCGAGTAGCCGGCCAGCAACGGCAGCCCTCTCGTCGCGGCAGCGGAGGCGACGGCGACGAAACTCGCGTGGCCGGGTCGCTCGCCGCTGCGGGCCCCGTCGATCAACGCGGGCACCGCCGCGGACGCCAGGCGCCAGACCCCCGTCAGGTTGACCTCGAGTTGGGCCTGCCAGACCTGCTCGGAAGACTCCCAGGCGGGTTGCCCTCCGGCGAGCACCCCGGCGCAGGCGATCGCCGCGTCGAGGCCTCCGAAGTCTGCCCGTGCCTGATCGACGGCAGCGGACAGGGCGTCCGGGTCCCGTACGTCGGCGACCACCGCGCGGATGCGGTCCGGGCATTGCGCCGCCACCGCTTCGAGTTCGGCGCGGCTGCCGAGTCGATAGCCCAGCGCCGGGTCGTCCGCGCAGGCATCGGTCGCCACCACTGCCCAGCCGGCCTCGACCAGGGTCGCCACGGTCGCGGCGCCGATGCCGCGGGCGGCGCCGGTCACCAGGGCCACGCGGGACGGTGCCGGCGGGTCGGGTTCGCCGGCAGGGTCGGGTGTCATGACCGTTCGTCGGTCGCGGAGTCGGCGGAACCGGGTGCGGCCGTGCGCTGGCGGTCCTCTCGGTCCGCGGCGCGGATGCCGTAACCGAAGACGATGGCGGGTACCAGCAGGATCGAGCCGATCAGCATGGCGATGAGGATCGTGTCGATGAGGATCGGGACGAAACCCCGCGCCGCGCCGACCGCGAACGCCACCATGGCATAGGCGAACAGCCCCCAGCCGACGCGCTTCGCGAGTTTGACCTGGCGGGCGAGCTTGGCACGGTGGGCCAGCACCTCGTCGGTGTGCGGTTCGACCCGGCCGACCGGGCCCGGTTCGTCAGGCGAAGGGGATTCGACCGTCACGGTGCCCCACCACCTGGCCCGGCGATGCCGTCGAGCTTGGCGTGAATTGCCTTGTCGGCCTTGTAGAGCGCGGTGAACTGCTCGAACAGCTCGTCGTAGAGTCGACGGTTGGCCCGGTCAGGGTGGAACGTCCTGGCGATCGGCACGTCCGCCTCGAGGTCCTCGACCCGGGTGTGGCCGAGCGCCACGGCTGCGAGCAGGGCGGCCCCCCGCACGTTCGCCTGCTGGGGGTCGGCCATCTGGTTGATGCCGCGATCGAGCACGTCGGCGTGGATCTGGCACCACAGCTCCGAACGGGCGCCGCCACCGATGAAGTTCAGCGGATCCATCCGGTGCTTCGAGAACTTCTCGACCACTTCGAGCAGCCAGCGGCTGTTGAACGCCACCCCCTCGTACACGGCCCGCACCAGGTCGGCCCGGTTGTTTCCCAGGCGCCACGTGGTGCCAGCCCCCGCGGATGGTGTGGTCGTCCACCGGGGTGCGTTCGCCGTTCAGCCAGGGCGTGTACACCACCCCGTTGGCCCCGGGCGGCACTCCCGCGGCGAGCGCCTCGATGGCGGCGTAGGGGTCGTCGGGGCGGGCGGTGCCCAGCTCGTCGTCCGCGAAGAGCACGTGGTCGATGAGATGGTCGAGACACTCCCCGGCGGTTTCGTGTTCGTTGGCGATGAAGTAACGGCCGGGCAGGGCCGAGGGGATCGCGGCCTGGTTGTTGAACAGGTCCGTCCTCTTCCAGGGCACGTGACAGCTCAGCCACGAAGAGGTACCGATGTAGAGATGGCCGGCGAAGTCGGCGAGCGCTCCCGACCCGACCACCGCGGAGTGCACGTCGCCGGTGGCGGTCACCACCTTGGTGGAGGCGGGGAGCCCCCACGAGGCGGTGATCTCGGCGGTGACCGTGCCCACGACCGACGCCGAGGGCACCAGCTCGGGGAGCGTCGACCGCTCCAGGCCGGAGATGCGGATCAGCTCGTCGTCATAGGCGATGCTCGAGCGGTCCCGGTTGTCGGTGATCCAGTGCGCGGTGATGCAGTCGTGGCTGGAGACGGTGCGGCCCGACAGGCGCAGGTTGAGATAGTCGGCGGGTTCGAGGAAGGTGTGGGTGGCGGCGTAGACCTCGGGGGCGTGGCGCTTGATCCAGAGAATGTGGGCGGTCGGGTCCTTGCCCGAATGACTGGGTACCGCCCCGCTGCGGGCCACCCAGGACCGGAGCCGACGCACGTCGTAGCCCTGGACCTTCAGGGTGCCCCCGGTGACCCCTTTGATCTCCGCGGCCCCGCGGGAGTCCATCCAGATCATCGCGTTCATCAACGCCCGCCCCTGGTCGTCGACCGGAACGGTGCCCGACCACTGGGCGGTCACCGCGACGGCGTCGATGTCGGCGCGGGGACCAGCTCGCGACCGAGCAGCCGTTGTGCCGCGGTGTCGATCGCCGACCACCACTCGTTCGGGTCCTGTTCGGCCTTGCCACCCTCACCGAGCAGCAGGGTGGTGGGCTCGAATTCGTGGGCCGTGATGGCGCCGTCCAGGCCCACGAGGGCGACTTTGGGCCCGCCGGTGCCCAGGTCGATGGCGAGCACGTGGGTCATGGATCTCCTCGGTCCGGGACGTGCGGTGCTCCGACACTAGCGGGACCTCCGGCTCGCCCGATCAGCGGCCGGGTCGGCCGGTGAGGGTGTCCTCGGCGCCGATCGTCGGGATGTGGGGCTAGAGTGCCAAGAATGAGAATCATTATCAACTGCGGCGGGCGGGGGCGCCGAACCGTCGGGCGACGGGGCCGACGGGGCGCCGTCCTGGCCACGGCAGGTCTGTGCGCGGCGCTGCTGCTGGCAGCTTGTGGCCAGTCGTCCAGCAGCACTGGCAGCAACGGAAAAGGTGCCGAAGGCACAACGGTGCACATCGTCGCCTCGACGAACGTGTACGGCGACATCGCCGCAACGGTCGCCGGCACCCGGGGACGCGTCACCTCGATCATCTCGGATCCCAGCACCGACCCGCACTCCTATGAGACCAACGCCCGTGACCAGCTCGCCGTGAACACCGCCGACATCGTGATCGAGAACGGTGGCGGCTACGACGACTTCATGGGACGGCTCCGCGCCAACGCCGGCGATTCGGCGGCCACCGTTCTCGACGTCGTGAAAATCTCCGGCAAACGCGCACCGGCCGGAGGGCAACTGAACGAGCACGTCTGGTACGACTTTCCGACGATGGAACGGTTCACCCACGCCCTGGTCGCTGCACTCGCGCAGCGCGACCCGTCCTCTGCGGCGACGTTCGAGGCGAACGGCGCCAAGTTCATCGCCGGGCTCCATCGATTGGAGGCCTCGGTCAGACAAGTCCGTGCCGCGCACCGCGGGGAGGCGGTCGCGATCACCGAGCCGTTGCCGTGGTACCTGCTGGAGGCGATGGGACTCGAAAACCGCACCCCGGCGGCGTTCTCCGCAGCGGTCGAGGAAGGCAACGACGTGTCCGTCGCGCTGCTCAAGCAGACCACGGACCTCTTCGCCCACCACAAGGTCGAACTGCTGGTCGAAAACGAACAGACCAGCGACCCCGCCACCGCGCAGGTGCGCAAAGCAGCCCGGGCCAACGACATTCCCGTCGTGCCGGTCACCGAGACCTTGCCCGCCGGAAAGACCTACCTGTCGTGGATGACCGGCAACGTCCGAGCCATTCGGGGAGCACTCGGTTGAGCCCCGCATCCACGGGCCACGGCGCAGCCACCGGTGCGACGGCCGCCCCCGCCTCCGCCGCCGACGACGCAACGGCGCTGTCGTTGCGCGATGCCGGTCTGGCGTTCGGCACGAACGTGCTGTGGACCGGGCTCGACCTGGACGTGGCCCGGGGCGAGTTCGTCGCGGTGCTCGGCGCCAACGGCGCCGGGAAGACCTGTCTGCTCCGATCCGTGCTCGGCCTCCAGGCCCTCACTGCCGGTGAGGTCCGAGTCGCCGGTCACACCGTGCGCCGGGGGCGACGGGACATCGGCTATGTCCCCCAACAGCGACGTATCGACGAGCTGACGCCGATGCGGGTGCGCGACGTCGTGCGTCAGGGACTCGACGGACATCGTTGGGGCATCGCCCGGCCGGGCCGTGTGGACTGGCCGCGTGTCGATGAGGCCCTGGCGCGGGTCGACGCCTCCGATCTCGCCGACACGCCGATCGGGGTGCTCTCGGGCGGACAGCAGCAACGCGTCCGGATCGCGCAGGCGCTCATCGGGGACCCGGCGCTGCTGCTGTGCGACGAACCGCTGTTGTCCCTCGACCTGGCGAGCCAGCGGACCGTCACCGCGCTGATCGACCGGCACCGGCGTGACCATCGCTCCGCGGTGGTGTTCGTGACCCATGAGATCAACCCGGTGCTGCCCTATGTCGACCGCATCCTGTATCTGGCCGGAGGCCGGTTCCGCATCGGCACGGTGGACGAGGTGATGACCTCGACGTCACTCAGCGAGTTGTACGGCACGCCGGTCGACGTGGTGCGTACCGGGGACCGGATCGTCGTGGTCGGCATCCCCGGCGATGCCACGTCCACGCATCATGTGCACGACGATGTCCCTCACGACCGGGTTCCGGGTCACGCAATGGGCGACGACCGGTGAGCGCCCTGCTCGTCGCCGCGGCCGGTCCCGACGTATGGCATCGCATCGTCGACTTCAGCGACTACGCACAGCTCCTCCCCCTGGTGCGGAACTCGCTCATCGTGGGCGCGGTGCTCGGGCTCGTCGGCGGCCTCGTCTCGGTGATCGTCATCCAGCGGGACCTGCCCTTCGCGGTCCATGGGGTCTCCGAGCTCTCCTTCGCCGGTGCCGCGGCCGCGTTGCTGGGGGGCGTGAGCGTCGTCGTCGGGTCGATCGCCGGGTCGCTGATCGCGGCAGTGCTGATCGGACTCCTCGGGGTACGCGCGCGGGACCGGAACTCGATCATCGGCGTCCTGATGCCCTTCGGGCTCGGGCTCGGTGTCCTGTTCCTCGCCGTCTACCAGGGTCGGGCCGCCAACAAGTTCGGACTGCTGGTCGGCCAGATCGTCGCGGTCGACGAGCCCCAGATGATCTGGCTGGTCGGCATCTGTCTGGTGGTGGTGGCGTGCCTCACGTTCCTGTGGCGTCCCCTGAACTTCGCCGGGCTGGATCCGGAGCTCGCGGCCGCCCGTGGCGTTCCCGTGGGGGCGTTGTCGACGGCGTTCATGATCCTGCTCGGGCTCACCGTCGCGGTGGGCGTCCAGGTGGTCGGAGCGCTGTTGGTCCTGAGCATCATCTGCACCCCGGCCGCCGCGGCGCAACGCGTCAGCTCGAACCCGCGGAACGTCGCACTGCTCTCGATGGGCTTCGGCTTCGTCTCGATGGTGGGTGGCATCCTGCTGGCGCTCGGCGCCTCGGTACCGATCAGTCCGTACGTCACCACGGTCTCCTTCGCGATCTACCTCGTCTGTCGTTTGATCGGCCGTCGGCGTACCTCCTGAGCCGGTAGATTCCCGGGCCATGGCTGTCCTCGTCGACGATCTGGACGATCCGGCAGCGGTACGGGTCGTGACGCTCGCACGCCCCGAACGCCGCAACGCCCTCGACCATGACCATCTCCGCGACCTGCGGGTCGCCATCGACGGTGCGCGCGAGCAGGGAACCCGGGTGCTCGTGCTGTGCGGCGCCGGTGAGAACTTCTGTTCCGGAGCCGATCTGTCCACGGTCGAGGACGGCGCGTTCGTCGACGATCTGAGGGGCACGCTCGAGGACCTGCGGGCGCTGCCGGCCCCGGTGCTCGCCGCGATCCACGGACCGGCGTTGGGCGCGGGAACCCAGCTCGCGATGGCCTGCGACCTGCGGATCGCCACGGCCGATGCGACCTTCGGAATCCCCGCGGCGAAGATCGGCCTCACCGTCGACCACTTCACCGTGCAGCACCTGGCCGAGGCGGTGGGTCATTCGATCGCCCGAGCCATGCTGACCGGTACGGAGACGTTCGATGCGGGGCGACTGCACCGTTCGGGCTTCATCCATCGTCTGGCCGATGGCGGCACCGACGTGCGTGCCGCGGGGGTCGAGTGGGCTGCGCAGATCGCCCGGCTCGCCCCGCTGACGATCGCCGCGCACAAGACCATGCTCGACGCGGTCGAGGAGGAGCGCGCGGCTCCGCGACCGTCCCGCGAAGCCCGGGCAGCCGCCTGGGAGAGCGAGGATCTCGCCGAAGGTCTCGCGGCGTTCGGCGAGCGACGCCGCCCCGAGTTCCGCGGTCGCTGACCTCGCCGGTCAGAGACCGGCGGGGAGGAGCTGGGCCAGGTTCTCGAAGCAGAGGAAGAGGATCCCGAGGAACACCGGCACCCCGATCACATACGGCACCACCGTCCGCACCCAGCGGGGCAGGGCGCCACCCTCTCGGCGCCAGCGGCGGGAGGCCCACCAGGTCAGGATCCACACCCCGGCGCACACCAGACCCCAGGCGATCATGGGGAGCCAGGCACCCGAGTTGCTCGGCGACTCCACGCCCCCGGCGATGGTGTCGCCGGCGTGCTGGGAAGCGTTTCGCATGGCGGCTTCCTGGCCTGCCATGCGGGGAGCAGGCTTGCCCTGCAGCACCGCCCGCACGATGTAACGACGGGTGAGGTTCAGGCGGGGGTGACATGCCGACAGGGTCAGGGTGTTGGGGTGGTCCTTCGCCGTCTTGAGCACCCACATCGCATCGGGCATGACGATCTTGGTCCACTGCACCGAGTAGGTGAAGGTTCCCTGCACGGTGGTGATGATGATCTTGTCACCGGGCTTCAGCTTGTCGATGTTGTAGAAGGGCGCGCCGTAGGTGGTGCGGTGCCCGGCGATCGCGGCGTTGCCCGCCTGGCCGGGAAAAGGCGTCTGGGGGAAGTGGCCCGGGGCCCGGTCGAGCTGCACCAGTTCGACGCCCTGGACCACGATCTTGTCGAGGTGGAGTCTGGGGATCACCATCCGGCCGACCGGCTCGCCGATCTTCGGGGCGATGTCCTTGCTCGCGGCGACCTTGGCAGGAAGGGTCGTGGTCGGCCCGGGCTGACCGGTGCTGGTCGACGGGGCGGGGGACCGGGCGAGCATGCGGTCGAATTGGTGGGTCAACGAGTCCTGTGCCCGGGCCTCGTGCAGGCCCGTCCCCCAGAGTTGGAAGAGCACGAACAACAGCACGAGCACCCCGGCGGTCACCAGCGCGTGCCCCGCGTAACCGAGGATTCGGGAGCCTCTCACGGCCGACAGTCTGCCCGATGAAGGCGTCGGTTCCGCCCCCGTGAGGACAGCCATCGCAGGATGCGTGGTCCACGGTCGCTTCCACCCTTGGCCGGTTTGTGGGATTCCCGGTAGCCTGAAGCGGTCCCATGCGGTCTGTCGTTCACCTCCGAGATGCGATTTGTGTGCTGGGACGATTCCCCGCCCTGGCCGGGGCGACCCTCGATGTCGACCCCGGTGAGATCGTCCTGTTGCAAGGGCCAAACGGTGCCGGGAAGTCGACCCTGCTCCGGCTCTGCGCGGGCCTGCTACCGCTGCAGAGCGGTACGGCCGAGATCCTGGGATGCGATCTGGCCACCGATCGGCACGCGGTGCGCCACCGGGTCGGGCTGCTCGGCCACGGTGTCGGGTTGTACGAGGAGCTCAGCGCCGCGGACAACGTGCGGTTCTGGGCGACCGCGGCCCATCAGGACCCGGCAGATGCGCACCGGGCCCTCACCCAGGTGGGCATGGGCGGTCGGCTCGCCGATGTCGAAGTCGGGCGCCTCTCTGCAGGTCAGCGCCGACGCACGGCACTGGCCGTACTGCTGATGCGTCATGCCGAGCTGTGGTTGTTGGACGAACCCCATGCCGGCCTCGATGTGGCCGGCCGCGATCTGGTCGATGACCTCATCACCTCGGCGGCCGCAGCCGGAGTGACCGTGCTCGTGGCATCGCACGACCTGGAACGGGCCACCACGCTGGCTCACCGGGTGGTCACCGTCACCGGGGGCATCGTCGAGGACGTGGCCGACACCGTGTCTCCGCTGCCGCCGGCCCCGGCCCACGGGGCGGATGGCGGCGTGACCGATCCTCCGGTGGAGATGGCCGATGTTGGCTGATGCACTGGTGGTGGCCGGCAAGGATCTCCGCATCGAATGGCGGACGCGGACCGCGCTCAATCAGCTCGCGCCGTTCGCACTCGTGATCCTCGTCCTGTTCGCGTTCGCGCTCGACTCCCGCCAGTCGGTCCTGAACGAAGCCACCGCGGGCCTGGTGTGGATCACCGTGCTGCTCGCCGTCATCCTCACCGTGCAACGCACCTTCACCGCCGAGCGCGCGCCCGGCCTCACCGATCAGCTCCGGCTGTCCGGGTTGGACCCTTCCGGGATGTTCCTCGGCAAGGCCCTCGGGGTCTTCGTCGAGATCATCGCGCTCGAGATCCTCACCGTCGTCGGGGCGACCCTGTTGTACGCCACCCACCTGCATGCCTTCGGCATGCTCGTCTGCGCGGGACTGGCCGCGGCGGTCGGACTGGCGGCGTCGGGCACGCTGTACGGCGCGCTGCTGATGGGGGTGCGAGGGCGGGAAACCTTGCTGCCACTGCTCCTGCTCCCGGTGGTGGCACCGGTGCTGGTGGGCGCGACATCGGCATTTCAGGCCGCTCTCGGCACCGGCGACGTGACCCACGCTCAGGCCTGGCGGTGGGTGGGTTTGCTCGTGGTGTTCGCCGTGGCCTATCTCCTTGCGGGAATCTTCGCGTTCGGTCCCCTCCTGGAGGACACATGACCACTATCGACACCGGCCTCCCGGCCCCACGGGAAGTCACCGATGCGGCCCGGCCCGCTCCGGTGGGGACGAGTTCGCGGAGCACCAGAATCCTGGGAATCGTCACGTTGGTGCTGACCGCCGTCGGATTGGCCTATGCGCTCGTCATCTCCCCGGCCGACGCGAACCAGTCGAACGCGGCACGCCTGCTCTACATCCACGTGCCCTCGGCGATCATCGCGTACACCGCCTTCGGGGTCACCGCGGGGGCAAGCGTCGGGGTGCTGTGGCGCAAGAGCGAGTTCGCCGACATCCTGGCCGGGGCCTCCGCCGAGATCGGTCTGTTGTTCACGGCGCTGACGCTCGTCACCGGCATGCTGTGGGGACGGCCGATCTGGGGTATCTACTGGACCTGGGATGCGCGGCTGACCACCACTGCACTGCTGTTCGTGCTGTTCGCGGGTTACCTCGCCCTGCGTCGGGCCCTCGTCGGGAGTCCCAATCGGGCGAAGTGGTGTGCGATCGCGGGGATCATCGCCGCCCTCGACGTGCCGATCGTGCACGAATCCACCAAGTGGTGGGTGACCCTCCACCAGGGGCAGACCGTGCGCCTGCTGGGCAAGTCCCAGATCGGCGGCACGATGTTGTTCAGTCTGCTGATCATGATGGTCGCCGGCCTGTGCGGTTACGTGTGGCTGACGATCGTGCGGTTCCGGGTCGGCTGGCTCGCCGAGCGGGTGGACGAGAGCGCGTTCGACGAAGCGATCGCGGCCCGGCGTGCCGAAGCCGTGGCGGTCCGGTCGAACCGGCCGACCGTGCCGTCCGACAACCGGGAGGAGACGGCCTGATGGACCCGACCCTGATCGCGGTGGTCACCGACCAGACCGAGAACTACTGGAACTTCGTCGGCGCCGGCTACGGCGTCGCCGCCGTGGCCATCGGCGGCTATGTCGTGCATCTGGTCAGGCGCGGTCGCAAGTTGTCCCGCCAGGTTCCTCCCGAAGAACGACGGTGGTTGTGATGGCACGAGGTCCCGAGGGCACGGACACCGATGCGGTGGGTCTCGATCAACTCGACGCCGACGGCGAACCACCGGAATTCGATCTCACCCCGCGTTCGTCCGCAGCTGGATCACCGCGGCGCAACGCACGGGGGCACCGGTGGATGGCGGTCGGCGTGCTCGTCGTGATCGCCGCGGCCACCGGCTTTCTCGTCACCAAGGCCCTGGGCAGCGCGACCGACTACTTCTACCAGGTGGACGAGGCCGTCGCGCACCGTGGCGATCTGGGCACCCGACGTTTCCGCATCCAGGGGACCGTCGCCAACAGCCCGAAGGGAACCACCCTCGACAACAACACGCAGAGGATCTCCTTCGACCTGGTCGCCAACGGGGTCACGGCCCCGGTCACGTACACCGGTTCCGATCCCCCGGCGCTCTTCAAGCGATGCGAGCCCGTCGTGATCGTGGGACATTGGGGGTCCGCCGCCAGCGGGTCCCACTTCATCGGCGACCAGATCATCATCAAGCACTCCGAGACCTACACTGCGGAACATCAGGCGCGGCTGAAGTCAGATCCCGCATGTCATTGACGAAACCATGAACGTCGCGATCGGTTCCACCGCCGTCCTCGCGGGCGTCTTCGTCGCCGCGTTGGCGATCTGTGTTCTCGGCATCGGGCTCGCCCGCGGCCGACAGGACCTGTTGCGGACATCACCGCTGTTCGCCGGCCTGCTCCTCACCAGCGCGCTGGTCGCCTGTGGGGCCATGGAACACGCGCTCATCACCCGGGACTTCACCGTGAAATACGTGGCCGAGAACGGCTCGACCCACACGCCGGCGCTGTACAACTTCGCGGCGATGTGGGGGGCGTTGGAGGGTTCGATCCTGCTTTGGGGCTTGATCCTGGCCGGGTACATCCTCGCGGTCGTCGTGCGATTCCGCAGGCAGCTCGGCGACAAGCTCCTGGCCTGGGCGACGCTGGTCATGTTCTCCGTGGCGCTGTTCTTCTTCGGCCTCATGGCCACCTCGGCGAGCCCGTTTCGGTCGTACTCCCCACCGGCCGGATTCGACGGACCCGGACCCAACCCGCTGTTGCAGAACAATCCGCTCATGGCGTTCCATCCGCCGATCCTGTATCTGGGATTCGTCGGGTTCACCGTGCCCTTCGCCTTCGCGATCGGCGCCCTGGTCACCGGTCGGCTGGGCGAGGGCTGGTTGGTCGAGACCCGCCGCTGGACGTTGTTCGCGTTCGCGTTCCTGAGCCTGGGCATCGTGCTCGGCGCCTGGTGGAGCTACGAGGTTCTGGGGTGGGGTGGCTACTGGGCGTGGGACCCGGTCGAGAACGCCTCGTTCCTGCCGTGGCTGACGGGCACGGCGTACCTGCATTCGGTCATGGTCCAGGAACGCCGCGGCATGCTGCGCGTCTGGAACCTGTCGTTGCTGTGCGCGACGTTCTCGTTGACCATCCTGGGAACCTTCCTCACCCGTTCCGGGGTGCTCAACTCGGTGCATGCGTTCAGCCAATCGGGCATCGGCCCGACGTTGCTGGCGTTCTTCGGGGTGGTTGCCGCGGTGAGCATCGGTCTGATCTTCTGGCGCGGCGATCGGTTGCGCTCGCCCGGGCGGATCGACTCTCCGGTCTCGCGTGAAGGCGCGTTCCTGATCAACAACCTGTTGTTCGCCGCCTTTGCCCTGGTGGTGCTTCTCGGCACGGTCTTCCCGCTGATCGTCGAAGCGGTGAACAGCTCCAAGATCACCGTGGGCGGTCCGTACTTCGATCGGATGACCGGGCCGATCGTCCTGGCGTTGCTGTTCCTGATGGGGATCGCCCCGGCCCTGCCCTGGCGCAAGGCGTCCGGAGAGGTCCTCCGGCAACGCCTGCTGGTTCCGGCGTGGATCGGCGTGGGGACGATCGTGTTCGCGGTGGCCGTCGGCGCTCGGCGGCATCCTCCCCCTGGTCACGTTCGGCCTGGGCGGGTTCGTGGCCGGCGCGGCGGTGCGACAGATCGTGCTCGCGACCCGTCGTCAGGGACTGCGGGGGCTGGTGGGGCGGACCAATGGAGGCATGATCGTGCACATCGGGGTGGTGGTCGTGGCGATGGGGTTCGCGGCCAGCACCGCGTATGCCCACCAGGCCGATTTCACGCTTCACCAGGGAGCCACGGCGACGCTGCAGGGGCACCGCGTCACCTACGTCGGGGCATCCACGCAGACCGAAGGCGACGTGGTCATCCAGCAGGCCCGCATCCGGATCGACGGCGGCAAGGTCTACACCCCGAAGTTGAAGAAGTTCGCGAACGCCTCCCAGGTGGTGGGCACCCCGTCGGTGCACGCGTCCCCGGTCGACGACGTCTATCTCTCGCTGCTCACCATGCCCGATCAGCCGAACGGCCCGATCACCGTGCGCGTCTTCATCGAACCGTTGGTGAGTTGGATCTGGACCGGCGGCGGGCTGATGTTCATCGGCGCGTTCTTCGCGGCCTTCCCCGGTCGACGGCGCCGACCGACCGATCCCGTGTCCGCTCCGATCGACGAGGGAGTCGACCGACCGGAAGGTGACGCACCCGCGGATGTCACCCAGCCGGCGGGGGTGACGTGAGCGACTCCGGCGACGGGCCGGCGGTGGACCGACCGCCGCGCTCCGGACGGTTCAGAGCCCGGTGGGCGGCACTGGGGGTCGCGGTGGTGGTGGTCGCACTCGTCGGCCTGCTCGCGATCAGCAAGAAGCAGACCGATTCGGCCGAGAGCCCGCTGCTGGGCAAGGTCGCGCCGTCGCTCTCGGGTGCGACCCTTCAGGGAAAGCACTTCGATCTGGTCGACGAGCGTGGCAAGTACGTGGTCGTGAACTTCTTCGCGTCATGGTGCCAACCGTGTCGGGACGAAGCGCCGGAGCTGCGCAAGTGGGCCCTGCAGCATCAGGCGTCCGGTGATGCCGAGTTGGTCAACGTGCTGTTCCAGGACACGCCGAGCGACGCGAAGAAGTTCTTCGCCTCCTACGGAGGCGCGGTCGTGGCCGGTGCTGGCCGTGGACACCGACACGATGGGGCTCGACTGGGGAGTGGCGAAAGTCCCCGAGACGTTCGTGGTGAACCCCGACGGGGTGGTGGTGACCAAGTCGATCTCTCCGGTCACCGCGGCCGAGTTGGACCAATTTCTCCGCCGCGATGGCGATCGTGGCCCCACGACCACCGCGGTCCGAGGGCAGGTCGGATGAGCGTGCAGAAGAGCTTCACGCGCCGGTGGCTGCCCTGGGCACTGCTCGGCGCAGTGCTCGTCGTGGCACTCGCGGTGGGCGGTCGGGCCACGTCGACCCCGTCGCTCACGGAGCGAACCCGTTCGGTCGCCCAGTCGCTGCGTTGTCCCGAATGCACCGACAAGTCGATGGCCGCGTCGGACGCGCCGACGTCGGTGGCAGGGCGCGCCGAGATCCGTCGTCAGCTCGTCGCGGGCAAGACGCCGAGTGAGATCCGCGCCTGGTTCGCCGACCGCTACGGCCAGGACATCCTGCTGACCCCCTCTCGGAACGGCGTGCAGGGACTCATCTGGGCGATCCCGGTGGTCGCCTTCGTGATCGCCTCGGCCGTGCTCGCCGGGGCTTTCATCCGCTGGCATCGGCGCTCCTCGGTCGAGGTCACCGAAGAGGATCGTCGTCTCGTCGAATCGGCCCGGTCCGACTCGGGTGGTTCTCCATGAACGGGGCGGCACAGACCCGTCTGGATCCGGACCGGCTCGCCGCACTCGAGGACCAGCGGGCTTTTCTGCTCGCCAGCCTGGATGATCTCGATCGCGAGCACGACGCGGGTGATCTCGACGACGACGACTACGAGACGCTGAAAGCGGACTACACCGTTCGGGCCGCGCGGGTGCTCCACGAGATCGAGGATCATCACCAGGCTTCCGAGGACGTTGCGCCCGGCCAGCGTGGATGGCGACGCTTCATCGCCGTCGCCGCGGTGGCTGTCGTGGCCGTGGTCGGTGGGGTGGTGGTCACATCGGTCTCCGGGGGCGACAGCAGCACCGGGAGCGGCGCCGCGGGCGAGCTGACGCCGTCGAAGGCGACGCAGGCCTGCATGGACAAGCTCACGACGGCCTTCGCGCCGGCGGCCAAGGGTGCGGCGAACCCCAACGGTGTGACCAGTGCGATCAGCGCCCTGGACTGCTTCTCCGAGCGCATCTCGGCCGAACCCGGCGATGCGGTGGCCTACACCTATCGGGGCTGGGCCCAGGCGCTCATGGCCCGGACCTATGGCAGCGCGCTGCCCGCGGACAGCGTCACGAAGTTGACGAAGCTGGCACGGAGCGATCTGGCCAAGGCCCGCTCGCTAGCGCCCAGTTACCCCGACCCACTGGCTTTCTCGGCGATCCTCGCGCTCTGGAACGGGGACTTGCCCACGGCCAAGGCCGACCTCGCCAAGGTGGACGCGCTGCAGCTCCCGGCGAATGCCCCGATCCTCGGCTACGTCAACGGCATGCTCCGCCCCGCGCTCAAAGCCGCCGAGACACTCCCGTCGACAACGACCGCGACCGGTACGACCGTGCCTGGCGCCGCCACCTCGGTACCGTCGACGACCGCACCGGCCGCCGGTTGACCGGCAGGCTCAGACCGGTACGCCACGAGCTGCGGGAAGTACCCGCTGTCGCATCCTCCACGACAGTCCGCTCAAGCGCGCAGCGAACGCAGTCGGACCAGGACGTCGGCGAGCGCGGTGACGGCGCGTTCGATGTCCGCGTCGGTCGTGGTCCAGCCGACCGAGAAGCGCAACGACCGCTCGGCGTCGACACCCATGGCGGCAAGGACCGGTGAAGGTTCCAGCGATTCGGTGGCACACGACGACCCCGAATGCACCGCCACGCCGCGTTGATCGAGACCGAGGAGCACCGCCTGTGGCTCGATGCCCTCGAAGCCGAGGCACAGCAGGTGGGGAACCCGATCGACGGGGTCGCCCAATCGGGTGATCCCGCCCGGTCCGTGAGGACCGCACAGCGCGTCGGCCAGAGCCTCGGTGTGGGCGGCATCCCGGCGGGACTCCGCCTCACGGATGTCCGGGTCGGCGAGCAGTTCGGCGACCGCGCCCATGCCGACGAGCGACGGGACGGCCTCCAGCCCGGCGCGCCGTGCCCGTTCCTGGTCTCCTCCGAGCAGGAGTGGGTCGAGGCGGAGGCCTCGTCGTACTACCAACGCGCCCGTGCCGAGCGGGCCCCCGAACTTGGGGCCCGACACCGACAGCAGGTCCGCCCCCAGGTCGTCGAAGGCGATCTCGTCCCGCCCGACTCCCTGCGCCGCGTCGACGTGGACGAGCACGCCGGCGGTGCGGCACGCGTCGACGACGCGAGCGACGGGTTGGCGGGTGCCGACCTCGTGATTCGCCCACTGGACGTGCACGAGCGACGGCCTCTCGTCGAGCACGGCTTCGATCGCGTCCGGGTCGATCCGGCCGCAACCGTCGACCTCTCCTTCGATCACCTCCCCGTGACGCGCCGCACAGAGACGAACCGCGGAATGTTCCACCGGACTGACGACCTGGGGGCCTGCGGCGCGCTGCGCCGCCCCCCAGCAGGCAGTCGCGATGGCCTCGGTCGCGCCCGAGGTGAACACGACCGAACGGCTCCGACACCCCACGAGCCGGGCGACCCGTTCACGCGCTTGCTCCAGGGCGTTCCGGGTCGCCAGCCCCTCGGCATGGATGCGTCCCGGGTCCGCACCGAATCGCTCGAGGGCGTCGATCAGCGCGGTTCGTCCTTCAAGACGCAGAGGCACACAGGACGCGTGGTCCAGATAGCTACGGTCCACCATTCAACCCGTGGTCGACCCGGAGGGCGGCAGCAGCGTCGTGGTCGTGGTGTCGGGGACCACGCCACAGTGGTGGGCCACCCAGGTGTCCAGTGCGGCGGATCGGGCACGTAGGGCCTCGGCGGCACGCGAGTAGCGACGGAGTGCGCGGTTCGTGGCCGTGCGGGACTTCGCCTGCTCGAGGTCCTTGCGGAGCTGGCGCAGCGGTTCGATCACCGCTTCGACGGTGGCGGCCACGTCGCGGGGGGCGACTCGGGCAGCCTTCGTCGCCGCATCGTCGATCCGGACGATCTGACTGCGCAAGGCCGTCGTGGACATCTCCGCGGGATCCGAGAGCGACGTGGCCTGGTGGGCGACCGAGATGTACGAGGTGCAGAACGTCTCGGCGTTGCGCGTCGGAGAGGATCCGCACGCGGCGACGGCCAGCGAGGGCACCAGCACCGCCATCGTCATCGCCACGACCGTCCGTGCCCGATGTGCAGGGCCGCCCCGGAACTTGGACTCGGTCATCGCCATCATCATGGCAAATGTGTCGGGGGACCGGCGCGGTCCTGGGGCACGAGAAGAAGTTCGCGTGACGTTCACCTGCTGTTCATCCGCACCACCCCAGGCTGTTCACCTTGCCCGCGTACCGTGCCGACTGACAGTGCCACCCCGAGCCCGAGTGGGTGGCCAACCGCCAGGAAGGCAATGGAAAACCACTGATGACCCGAACCGCACGCACATCTCGAAGAAGTGTCCGCCACCTCATGATGGGCGCGTCTCTCGCACTGGTCGCGCTGGCCGGCGCCGCCTGCTCGAGTTCCGGCTCGAGCGCCTCGAAGTCGACCTCGGCGACGACCTCGTCGTCCGGGAGCTCGACCGGTTTCGATCCGACGAAGTATGCCGGGCTCACGGCCACGCTGAAGGGCTCCGGATCGACGTTCCAGCAGAATTTCGACAACGCGGCGATCAAGACCTTCACCTCGGCTGTGCCCGGCGTCAAGATCAACTACGCCGGGGGTGGTTCGGGACAGGGCAAATCCGACCTCGCCGACGGCGTGGTGAACTTTGCCGGCACCGACTCGCTCATCAAGGACGCGGACAAGTCCAAGTATGCTGGCACCGTGTTGTACTTCCCGACCGTGGTCGCCCCGATCACCGTGTCGTACAACCTTCCGAACGTGAAGGGCGTCAAGCTGGACGGCCCGACCGTCGCGAAGATCTTCTCCACGAAGATCACCTCGTGGGACGATGCCGCCATCAAGGCCCTGAACCCGGGTGCGAACCTGCCTTCCACCCCGATCACGGTGTGCCACCGCTCGGACGCTTCGGGCACCACGTCGAACTTCACCAAGTACCTGGTGTCCGCCGGCGGCTCCGACTGGACACTGGGCTCGAGCGACACGGTGAACTGGCCGTCCTCGACCCAGGCCGGTGCAGGCAACGGCGGGGTTGCCCAGTGCATCACCAACAAGGTGGGCTCGGTCGGCTACGTGGACCTCTCGGACGCCAAGAGCCAGCACCTGGTGTTCGCGTCGATCAAGAACAAGAACGGCGAGTACGTCCAGCCCACGCTCGCAGGGGCGTCCGCTGCCGCTGCCGGAGCCGACGTGGCACCGGATCTGACCTACAGTCCCATCGACACGCCCGGCAAGGGTGCGTACCCGATCACGTCGCCGACCTGGATCATCGTGATGGCCAAGCAGACCAACCACGACACGGGCACAGCGCTCAAGGGCTTCCTCGACTTCGTGCTCACCGACGGCCAGGACCCGTCGTTCACCGCGAGCGTCAACTACGCCCCGCTGCCCAAGTCGCTTGACCAGAAGGCGATCGCCCAGCTCGACAAGCTCCAGGTGCCTTGACCCAAACCACGTCACATCCGTCGGGTGCGACCCCTGCGCTCGATTTGAGAGGGTCCCGGTCCGGCCGCCGCGCCGACCGGGCCTTCTCCGGTGTGGGCCTCGGTTCCGGATTGGCGGTCCTGGTCGTCCTGGCCTTCGTCGTCGTCTCGACGACCAGCTATGCCTGGCCGGCCTTCCGGTACGAGGGTTGGCACTACTTCACGGGCACGACCTGGTCGTCGGAATCGAACACCTACGGCGCGTTGCCGCTGGTGTACGGAACCCTCGTCACCTCACTGATCGCGATCGTGCTGGCCGTACCCATCAGTCTCGGGCTCGCGCTGTTCATCACCGAGGTGTGCCCGCGGCGACTCCGCAAGTCGTTGATCGCGCTCGTCGACCTGCTCGCCGCGGTGCCCTCGGTGGTGTACGGCCTGGTGGGGTTGCTGGCGTTCCACAACCTGCTCCAGAGCATCTACCAGGTGGTGGCCGGGCCGACGGCGAGCGGGACGAGCTTTCTGACCGCCGGGATCGTGGTGGCGATCATGATCCTGCCGATCATCACCTCGGTGAGTCGAGAGGTGATCCAGACCGTGCCGCGCCCGGACAAGGACGCGGCGTACGCGTTGGGCGCCACCCGCTGGGAGATGATCCGGGCATCCGTGCTGCCGATCAGCGCATCGGGCATCACCGGCGCGGTGATGCTCGGACTGGGCCGGGCGTTGGGCGAGACCATCGCGGTGGCGTTGGTGATCGGCGGTTCCGCGCAGATCACCGCGAACATCTTCCAGCCCGGATATTCGATGGCGTCGATCATCGCCAACACCTTCAGCGGCGAGGGCAACCGGCTCAATCAGCAGGCTCTGATGGGGCTCGGTGTCGTGCTGTTCGGGATCACGATCGTGGTCAACATGGCAGCCCGGCGAGTCGTCGACCGCGCCGAGCTGCGCATGCAGGGGACGACGTGACGCCCACCGACCCGCACGAGACCGCGGCCACCCCCGAGGGACCGCCGGCCCCGCTGCTCGACGAGGCCATCCGCACCGACGTGCGCGTCCGCACGGTGTCGGCCAAGCGCAGGCGTGCCGACCGGCTGGTGGTGGTCGGCTTCTGGGCGGCGGTCGTGGTGGCGGTCATCCCGCTGGCGGCGGTGGTGATCATGTTGGTCGTCAAGGGCGGCCAGTTGCTGAGCTGGCACTTCCTCACCGGGGACATCCCACCGGTCACCGGGCAGACGAGCACCTCGTGCCAGGGGATCTCCGAGGCGTTCCGCGTCAAGTACCACCTCAGCTGCACCCCGCCGCGTCCCGCCATGGGCCCGGCGATCGTGGGCACGCTGCTCTCGACCGGGATCGGTGCGCTGATCTCGATCCCCTTGGGCATCATGGGTGCGGTGTACCTGAACGAGATGGGCGGCAAAAAGCGCACCGCGAAGGTCATCCGCTTCTTCTCGGACGTCATGACCGGCGTCCCGTCCATCGTCATGGGCATGTTCATCTACACCGCCTGGGTCATCCACTTCGGCACGTCCGGACGCTCGGCCTTCGCCGCCGGGTTGGCCTTGGCCGCACTGATGCTGCCGATCGTGGTGCGCTCGTCGGAGGAGATGCTCAAGCTCGTCCCGGACGACCTGCGCCACGCCAGCTCGGCACTGGGCGGGCGGCGCTGGCAGGGCATCGTGCGGATCGTCCTGCCGGCCGCGCTGCCGGGCCTCACCAGTGGCGCGATGTTGGCGGTGGCCCGGGCCGCGGGCGAGACGGCGCCGGTGCTGTTCACGATCGGCATCACGTTCCAGACCAACTTCAGCCTCCGCGGCGGCAACACCACCCTGGCGCAACAGATCTACAATGGTGCGAAGTCCGGCGATCCGCTCGCCAACCAGCTGGCTTGGGGAGCGGCCATCACCCTGGTAATCGTCGTGTTCGTCCTCACCGCACTGGCGCGGTTCATCTCGTCCCGCTTCTCGACCGACCTGGGAGCCTGACTCAACCATGCCCCTCTCCGCTCCATCAACCGAGTCCGGAACTCCCGGACTGTCCTCCGCCCGCCGGACCGGAACCGCGCCCGCGACCGCTCCGCCCCCGCACCGCCCCCGCGCCGTCCGCCGGCGGCGACAACGCATCGGGCGAGGACCCGGCCGTCGACCCGGTCCTCGAGGTCCGCGACCTGTCGGTGGCATACGGCGAGAACGTCGCCGTCCGTGACGTCGACGTCGATATCGCCCGTCACCGGATCACCGCCATCATCGGCCCGTCGGGCTGCGGGAAGAGCACCTTCCTGCGCTGCCTCAACCGGATGAACGACCTCGTGCCGGGATGTACGGTCACGGGCGAGGTCATCTACCACGGCGTCGATCTGTACGCGCCGGAGGTCGAGCCGGTCGAGGTGCGGCGTCGGATCGGCATGGTCTTCCAGAAGCCGACCCCGTTCCCGAAGTCGATCTACCAGAACGTGGCCTACGGCCTGCGCCTCGCGGGGGTGCGCCGCGAACTCGATGACCGAGTCGAGCACGCGCTGCGCCAGGCCGCACTCTGGGACGAGGTGTCGCACCGGCTCAGCGCCTCGGCGATGGGACTTTCGGGCGGCCAGCAGCAACGGCTCTGCATCGCCCGGGCACTGGCCGTCGAACCCGAGGTGCTCCTCATGGACGAGCCCTGCTCGGCGCTCGACCCCATCGCCACCGCACACATCGAGGATCTCATGGCGGACCTTGCCGAGTCCGTCACCATCGTGATCGTCACCCACAACATGCAGCAGGCGGCCCGGGCTTCGGATCGGACGGCGTTCTTCACGACCGAGGTCGACGACGCCGGCGCACGTACCGGCGTGCTCGTCGAGGCGGCAGGGACCGACCACATCTTCGGGAATCCTTCCGACGAGCGCACCGAACAGTACGTCACCGGGAGGTTCGGGTGACCGAGTCGCACACCCGGAGATCCTTCGCGGACCAGCTCGACGAGGTCCGCGCGTCCGTGCTGCAACTCGGCGAGCTGGTCTGCGAGGCCGTCACCGAGGCCACCCGCACGCTGCTCGAGAGCGACCTGGACGGAGCCCGCCGGCTCATCGAGGGCGACGATGTGCTCGATGCGCTCACTGTCGATATCGAGGAGCGCTGCTTCCAGTTGTTGGTTCTGCAGAGCCCGATGGCGGGAGATCTGCGCACGGTGATCTGCGCGTTGCGCTGCGCTTCGGAGATCGAGCGCTGTGGCGATCTGGCGAGCAACATCTCCAAAGCGGCGCGGCGTCTGTACTCGTCCGACCTCGATCCGAAGCTACGGGGAATGATCGACGGCATGAGCGCGCTGGCCGTCCGCCAACTCCGGTTCTCGCTGGGTGCCTTCCGCGACGGTGACGAGGGACGGGCGGCCGCGCTCGACGACCTGGACGACGAGCTCGACAACCTGCACCGGATGTTCATCGAGGCGATCTTCGAATCGCAGCGCTTCGAGACCCTCGATCTGCGGGTCGGGGTCCAGCTCGCGCTCGTGGGTCGCTACTTCGAGCGCCTCGGTGACCACGCGGTGAACGTGGGGGAGCGGGTGCAGTACCAGGTCAGCGGCTGGATGCCCGAGTACGACGGCGCCACCCGAGCCCATCTACGGGCTGTGCCTCTGGCCTGGTCGCCTCTGGAGAACGTGCCACCGATGGTCGAACGTGGGCTCGTCGTGCCCGGTGGTGCCGAGCGCCGTCGGCTCGAAGCGCTGCGGCGCGACTTCGTCGCAAACATCGGGCACGAGCTGCGCACCCCGGTCGGGGCGCTGGCGGTGCTCGCCGACACCCTGTACCGGGAAGTCGAGGCGGCCGCCGACACTGTCGGATCGTCCACGGTGCTGCGTCTGAGCAAGCGCATCACCGACGAGGCCGATCGTCTGGGCCGTACGATCGACGATCTGTTGGAGTTGAGCCGCATCGAATCCGGCGACCAGTCCGCGGCCGGCTCATTCCGGGTCTCGGAGGTGGTCGATGAGGCGCTGGCGCGCACCAGAGGGGCGGCCGAGCTCGCCGAGATCTCCGTGGAGGCCGCGGCGGTCGAACCCGCACTCATGGTCTACGGCGATCGCCGGCAGCTGGTGACCGCGCTCGCCAACCTCATCGACAACGCGGTCGCCTACTCCGAGCCGCGCTCGAACGTGGAGGTGTGGGCGACGGGCGACCCCTCGGGGGTGCGTTTCGGGGTCCGCGATCATGGCGTCGGGATCCCCGCCGCCGATCAGGAGCGGATTTTCGAGCGCTTCTACCGTGTCGACCGGGCGCGTCGTCGGGACACCGGGGGCACCGGTCTGGGCCTCGCCATCGTGCGTCACGTGGCACTCAACCACAATGGGACCGTCCAGGTGCACTCGACCGAAGGGGAGGGCGCGACCTTCGAACTCGTGGTCCCCGGCCCGGACGCCCCGCCGCCCGGCGGAACCGCACCCGACGTGCCGAGGCGCGCGGCGCCTCCGGGGTCGGGTTGGGAAGGCGATGGTTGACCGACCGGTCACGGTGCTGCTCGTCGAGGACGAGGAGTCCTACGTCGATGCCCTGACCGTCACCCTGACCCGCGAGGGTTTCGCCGTCGAGGTGGCCCGGGACGGGGCGGAGGCGCTCGACCGATTCGACGAGGTGCGCCCGGATCTGGTCATTCTCGACCTGATGCTCCCGAAGGTGTCCGGATTGGACGTCTGCCGGGAGATCCGGCAGTCGTCGTCGATTCCGATCATCATGGTGACCGCCAAAGGCGACGAGGTCGACACGGTCGTGGGACTGGAGGTCGGCGCCGACGACTACGTCACCAAGCCCTACCGCACCCGCGAACTGGTGGCGAGGATGCGTGCCGCGCTGCGTCGAGGCGACGACGGGCCGCGGGGCGCGGACGGGGACGCCGTCACGTCCGGGGTTGGCGACGACGAGATCTACGAGGTCGGCGACGTCCGTCTGGACGTGGGCCGTCACGTGGCGTGGGTGCGGGGGGAGCGGGTGGAACTTCCCCTCAAGGAGTTCGAACTGCTGGCGGTCCTCCTCGAGCGCGCCGGCCGGGTGGTGCCCCGGGATCGGCTCATCGAACTGGTGTGGGGGTACGACTACGTGGGCGACACCAAGACCCTCGATGTGCACGTCAAGCGGCTCCGCGCCAAGATCGAGCCCGAGTCGTCGTCGCCGACGCACCTGGTGACGGTTCGGGGTCTCGGCTATCGGTACGAGACCTCGCCGCGCCGTTGAGATCCGCTTCGCCCGACGCTCTTCAGTAGGATGGCACATTCATCCGGATCGAAGAAGGGACGTGGTGTGGAGATACGCCTGGGCGTGAGCCACTCGACCAAGGAGCTGAACGTCGATTTGGGAGACGACGTGGAAGCCGATGCAGTCAAGGCCGATCTGGAAGCGGCGATGGGCGGATCCGATGGGGTCTTCTGGTTGACCGACCGTCGCGGCCGCCAGGTCGGGGTGCCGGTTGCCCGCTTGAGCTACATCGAGATCGGAAGCCCCGACGCGGCCCACCGCGTCGGATTCGGATCCTGACCATCGTCAGGATGCCCGACGTGTCCCTCGCGCTGCCCTTCGGTCGCTGATGTCCGGCGGTGCTTCCGGCCTGCTGGAGCACAAGCTGCTCTTCGTCACCGGCAAAGGCGGCGTCGGCAAGACCACCGTCGCCGCAGGGATTGCGTTGCACGCGGCCCAGCAGGGGAAACGGACCCTGGTGTGCGAAGTCGACGCGAAGGGCAACCTCGCCAACTTCCTCGAGGTGGGTGGACTTGCCTTTGCCGAACGCCAGGTGCGCGAGAACCTGTGGGCCATGTCCATGCAGACCGAGGAGTCCCTCAAGGAGTACCTGCGGATGCAGTTGCGGGTGCCCCTGCTGGCGCGCATCGGCCCACTGGCCAAGACGTTCGACTTCATCGCCACGGCCGCCCCGGGGGTCAAGGAGATTCTCACGATCGGCAAGTTCTGCTACGAAGTGCGCGAGCAGAACTACGACCTGGTGGTGGTCGACGCCGTTTCGACCGGCCATGTCGTCGGCCAGCTCGCCGCGCCCCAGGCGATCAACGAACTGGTTCAAGTCGGACTGGTACGGAGCCAGACGTCGTGGATGCTCGACATCCTGGGCGACGAGAAGACGACCGCAGCGGTGATCGTGTCGGCGCCGGCGGAGATGCCGGTTGCGGAGACGATCGAGCTTTCCGAACGACTCGCCTCCGATACCAACGTCTCTCTCGCCACGGTCGTGGTCAACCGGGTGTTGCCGGAACTGTTCAACGCCAACGAGGAGCAGATCTTCGAAGCGCTCACCACGTCTTCCGTGGTCGGGGCCCTGGCCACGTCCACCGGCGAGAACCTGACCCCGTTGTTCGACGCGGCACGCCTCGCGGTGACGTTGCGCCGCAGCCAGGCCCGACATCTGGCCAGGCTCCGGGACCAGCTCGCCCCGTCGGTGCCGGTGTTGTACCTGCCCGAGTTGTTCACCCGCGCCCACGGGGTGCGGGTCACCTCCCTCATCGCCGACGCCCTGGGCGAGGAGCTGGACTGAACCATGCCGTCGCACCGCGCTCGTCGATCGTCGGAACGTGCACCGGCCGAGTCCATCGAAGCCCTCGTCGCGTCCCGTGAGATCATCATCACCTGTGGATCGGGTGGCGTCGGCAAGACCACCCTTGCCGCGTCGCTGGCGGCAATGGCCGCGGTGCATCTGGGCGGCAAGGTCCTGGTGCTGACGGTCGATCCGGCGCGGCGGCTCGCCAATGCCATGGGTATCGCACGTTTCGGGAACACCGAGACCCGCATACCCGTGGAGGCGTTCGCGGACCTCGATGTCGATCCCCAGGGCGAGCTCTGGGCCGCGATGCTCGACACCAAGGCGTCGTGGGACGATCTGATCCGGCGCCACGCTCCCGACGAGAAGACCCGCGACGCGATTCTCGACAATCCCCTGTACGCCAACATCTCCGGACGGTTCGTGCAGAGCCACGACTACATCGCCATGGAACGGCTCTACGACATCCACTCGGCCGGTCGCTACGACCTGATCGTGGTGGACACCCCGCCGACCCGCAACGCGATCGACTTTCTCGCGGCGCCCGAACGCATGGCCGACTTCTTCTCCAGCCGTCTGCTCCGATGGCTCACCGCGCCGTATCAGTCCCACCTGTTCACCGTCGCGTCCAAGCCGTTCATGAATGTAGCGGATCGGATCCTCGGATCGCAGTTCGTGGCCGACATCGCCGAGTTCTTCATGCTCTTCCAGACGATGCACGACGGTTTCGTCGAACGGGCCAATGCCGTCGAAGCGCTGTTGTCGGCCCGTCGGACGAGCTTCGTGGTGGTGTCGACCCTGGAGGCGGCTCCGGTCGCGGAGACGGCGTTCTTCATCGAAGCGCTCACCGATCGCAAACTTCACCTCGGCGCGATCGTCCTCAACAAGGTTCTCCCGGCGTACCTCCGGTCGACCAACGCCACCAAGGCCGCCCGGATCCTTCGCGACGAAGTCGACGACGCGGCCGGCACGGCGCGCGAACTGCTCGGCGAAGAGGTGTCGGAACGCGATCTGAAGGTGGTGTTGCAGGAAGTGGCCGCGAGCTTCCTGAACTACCGCGTGGTCGCCAAGCGGGAGGCCGACCTCCGCAAGGACCTCGTCGGCGCGGCAGATGTGGTGGCGACGATTCCCTATCTGGACGACGACGTCCACGACCTGGCCGGCCTGCTCCGGGTGGGACAGGCGACCTGGCACTGAGCGGGTCGCCGTCCCCGACGGTTCGACCACGACGCACTTCCGGATGGGATCGATCTCGATGGGATGCAAGGGGCGCAATGTCGCGGGGAGACTTCGGTCGGGAACCGACTTTGCGGACCGGCTCGTCAGGGCCCCTCCGGTGCCACCGCCAGCCGGTAACCCACGCCGACCTCGGCGACGAGCGCGGGTCGGTCGGGGCCCGTGCCCAGCTTGCGCCGCAGCCTGGCGATGTGGCCGCGCAGCGAGACGGGTGCGGGACGCTGCCGGGATGACCACACGGACCCGACGATCTGCGCATGGCTCAGGATCTTGCCGGGGTTCCGGGCCAGGAGTGCGAGCAGGTCGAACTCGGTACGGGTCAGGTCGATCTCTTCCGTACCCGCGAACACCTGCCTTGCATCGACGTCGATCCGGACGTCTCCGACGGCGATGCGTCGGTCGCTCACGATGCTGGCGAGGACCCGGTAGTGCCGGATCGCCACTTCGACGCGTGCGGTGAACTCCGACATCGCGAACGGCTTGGTCACGTAGTCGTCGGCGCCGTGTCGGAAGGCCGCGACCTTCCGGTCGACGCCGTCGTCGGCGGCGAGGACGACAATCGGGTTCTGCGAGCGGAGGCGGAGGAGCCGGCAGACCTCGATCCCGTCGATGTCGGGGAGCCCCAGGTCGAGGATCGTGACATCCGGTTCCTGCAGGCCGACGGCGTCGAGCGCGCTGCGACCCTCGTGGACGATGCGCACCGCGAACCCCCGTTGGGACAACGTCGTCGTGAGCAGTTGCCCCAGGGCTTCGTCTTCCTCGATCACGAGGAGTTTGGGGGCAAGTTTGTCGACGGTGGTCATGGTCGGCGCCTCGTGGTCGGACCTCGCTGGACAGCAAACTCCCTCGATGTTTCTGTGACGGGTCCGAAGTGTGAACGGCATGTTTCCTCCGCGCGACCGGAACGGGCCCGGTGATCTCGTCCGCTGGGCCGTGGAGCGTTAGGGTGCGCGCATGACCGTGGACGAGACCGCCTCGTACCGAACGGGCCCGCTGCCGGTCGTCCCGGACGTACCTCGCAGCGATCCGGTCGCGCTCGCCCAGGTTCGGGGCCGTCTGAGCGGCGGTCGCAAGCGTCATCTCGAGCAGCTCATCGCCGAGTGGCACATCCTGGCGGACTTCTGCTTCTCGGACCTCCTACTGTTCGTGCCGGTGGACGACGAGGCGACCGAGCGCTTCGTCGTGGTCGGTCAGGTACGGCCGAGCACCAGCCAGACGCTCTACCGCAGCGACATGATCGGGCACGAATACGGCGAGGCCGAGCGTCCCCAGGTCGGCCGCTGCTTCGCGCTCGGCCAGATCATCGACGGCGAGCAGATCGTGGAACCGTTGCGGGAGACCGTCCACGTCGTCTGTGTGCCGGTGCGGTGGGAAGACCAGGTGATCGCGGTGATGACCCGTGAGACCCCGCCGGCCATCGGTCGAGCGCCCGGCGAACTCGAGCGGGTGTACGCGGAGATCTTCAACAGCTTCGCGCAGATGATCGCGGCCGGCGACTACCCCTTCGAAGAAGTCGATTCGGGGAGTGACGAGTCGCCACGAGTCGGGGACGGGGTGTTGTTGCTGGACGCACAGGCCCGCATCTCCTACATCTCACCGAACGGCGTGTCCGCGCTGCATCGCATGGGTGTCCATGCCAACAGCGAAGGGATGCGGCTCTCGGAGCTCGGTGTCGACGACGAGGTCGTGCGCGATGCGTTCGACCTCAAGCGGCCGGTCACCATCGAAGTCGAACATGCTGACGAGGTCACGGTGCTCGTCCATTGCATACCGCTGCTCGGAGCGTCCTCGGTGGGTGGTGCGGTCGTGCTCGTACGGGACATCTCCGAGCTCCGCCGGCGGGACCGACTGCTGTTGTCCAAGGACGCGACCATCCGGGAGATCCATCACCGGGTCAAGAACAACCTGCAGACCGTTTCGGCCCTGCTGCGCCTGCAGGGACGGCGATTGGCGAGCGACGAGGCCAAAGGGGCGATCGAGGAGTCGGTGCGGCGGGTGCGGTCGATCGCATTGGTCCATGACATGCTCGCTCGGGACACCGGCGAGAACCTCCCCTTCGCGGACATCGTGCTCCCTCTCGTACGGATGGTGGAGGAGGGGCTCGTCGCACCCGAACAGTCCGTCCACTTCTCGGTCGAAGGCGATGCGGGGATCGTCCCCGCCGAAGTGGCGACGCCGCTCGCCGTCGTGCTCAACGAGCTGCTCCAGAACGCCGTCGATCATGCCTTCGGTCCCGAAGGCGGGCAGGTCGTCGTCGCGCTCTCCACGGACGCCGGCTACCTGCGCGTGGACGTCCGGGACGACGGTCGTGGGCTGCCGGACGGGTTCGATTTGGCCGCCGCAGAAGGTCTGGGCCTGTCGATCGTGCGTGCGCTGGTCGTGTCGGATCTGTCCGGTTCGATCGAGGCTTCCTCGAGTCCCGGAAGCGTCGGCACGGTCGTGTCGTTGTCAGTGCCGCTGCACGGCCGCTGAGACCGGGGCGCTCAAGCCGAGCGGCGAGCTGCCTGGTAGCGGCGGCGCAGAACCCGCCGCTCCTCCTCGGAGGTGCCACCCCAGATCCCCGAGTCCTGGTTGGTCGCCAAGGCGTATTCGAGACATTCCTCTCGTGCCGGGCAGTCCGAACAGATGGCTTTGGCCGAATCGATCTGCTCGATCGCCGGACCGGTCGTACCCACCGGGAAGAACAGGTCGGGGTTGGTGTCACGACAGGCGGCGTAGGACCGCCACTCGTCGGATGCCAGGGTGAGGGACAACAGGTGGCTGGCGTTGAGCGCCACTATTCGCTCCAAGGGGCCGGGGGTCACGCTTCGTGACCGGATTCACGAACCTTTGCACCTGCTCGACGCGGTGTGCTAGGCGGGACGATCCAACGGTAGCGCACGTTGCTCACTCCGGCAAGCACTTTGTGGAAGTTCTCCCGGTGCAGCGGTGAGACATTTGTCGCACGGTGGGAGTCGGCTGCGCATTCGGCGCGGTCACTCTGCCCCGACGATCCGGTGGGGCAGAGAGCGCCCCACCGGGAAGCGAATCGTGGAACACTCTCGGTCATGGCCGACAAGCAGATCCCGTCCGTGTTCGCCCATCGGGGCGTGAGTGCCGAATTCGCCGAGAACACGCTCGACGCGTTCGCCGCGGCGAGCGAGCGTGGAGCCGACGGGGTGGAACTCGACGTCCGGCGCACCGCTGACGGCCGTCTCGCCGTCCACCACGATGCCCGGCTCGCCGACGGTCGGGTCATCGTCGAGACCCCGAGCAGCGAACTTCCCGATGAGGTCCCCGTTCTCGAGGCTGCGCTCGATGCCTGCGGAGATCTGGTCGTCAACATCGAGTTGAAGAATCTCCCCGGTGAACCGGATTTCGATCCGGAGAGCCACCTCGCGGACCTGACCGTCGACATCGTCCGTCGTCGGGAGCGGACCGATCAGGTGATCATCTCGAGCTTCAACTTCGCGGACATCACCAAGGCGCAGCGACTGGACGCCGACATCGCCACCGGATGGTTGGTGCTCGACATGGTCGACATCACGGCGATGGTGGCATCGGTGGTCGACGGGGGTCATCGTGCGCTCCACACACCCGCGGCGCGCACCTCCGCGGCCATCGTCCAGGCCGCGCACGAGAGCGGGGTCCAGGTGCGTGCCTGGACGGTCGACGATCCCGCCCTCGTCACCGAGTTGGCCGAACTTGGCGTTGACGCGCTCATCACCAACGACCCTGCCGCCACCCGGTCTACGCTGCTGGCGTGGGCGCGGCCGGGGTGACCAACCGAAGCACTTCGGGAACGTGGACGATCTCCAACGCGTCGACATTTCCCATGCTCTCGCCGTCCATCTGATACGGGAAGGGCCCGAATCCCACCACCTGGCACCGGGTGACGTCTCGACGGATCGTGACGCCCTTCACGCGGGCGAGTCGATCGCCGGAGCCGAGCGCGGCGGCGGCGAGCTGACCGATCCGGAGGACACGCAGGTCGCGGATCACCACGGCGGTCAGCGGGGTGTCGAGCGTCGTGTCGGGGGCGATGTCGAAAGGACGATTGCCGAGGTACGTGTAAGGGTTGGTGTTGGCGACGATCGCAAAGACCGCGTCCTCGATGTCCAGACCGTCGGGGTCGCGAACGGCGAAGCGAGGCCGACGATGGTCGTAGTGACGGAGCCAGGCGCTCACCCCGGCCCAGGCGAAAAGCGGGTGCCCCGCCCAACGCTTCAACGATGCGTGGCGTTCGACCTGTTCGACCAGCGCGGCGTCGAAACCCAATCCGCAGTGGAACAGGAAATAGCGGTCGTCGGCCTTGCCCAGGCCCACACTGCGGATCGCGGTCTCGGGCTCCTCGAGCGCGTGGAGCAGGACCGCGGTCGCCTCGATCGCGTCGTTGGGGAGTCCGATCGCACGGGCGAACACGTTGGTCGAACCCCCTGGGAGCGTGGCCAGCGCGGTCTTCGTGCCCGCGAGGCCGTTCGCTGCTTCGTTCAGGGTCCCGTCACCGCCCAGGGTGACGACCACGTCGCAGCCTGCAGCGGCGGCACCACGGGCGAGACGCGAGGCGTGGCCCCGTCGGTTCGTCTCGACGAGATCGACGCGGTGGTCGGCCGCCAACGCGGCCCGGATCACCACCTTGATGCGGGCATTGACCGACGAGGCGGCGCCGTTGACGATGAGCATGATCCGCACATCGAGGATTCTTCCAGACCCGCGGCGCGTCGTATTCCGCGGGTCGGTCGTCACCCGTTCGGGGGCCGCCCCTCGGCAATGCGTCGCTGTTCGACTCGGGCTGCACAGTTTGGCCTCGGCGTCCGGCCGGCTCACCGGGGATCGAGAGAAACTGGTACCTCGGCTGCATGCAGGAGGTTCGGATCCGAACAAGTGGAAGCTCATCGGCTCCTGATAGGAGGCCCGGAACGTCGCCATCGAGCGACATTCGAGCACCGCTCGGGCGGTGGCCACTCGCTTCGGGGAACGGTCGACCCTGGGGATCGTCCTGATGGGCGAACTCGATGACGAGGCCTTTGCTCCGGACCGGTGACGGCCGGGGAAGTCCGACGCGCGGACCCTCGCGCCCGGGGCCGTCGACAGCGCTGCGATCCACGGTGGCGGGAGGATCTTCTCGTGTCCGGGATAGCCGCGTTGTCGGAGCTCGAGATGCCCAGCGATCGGATTGGCGAGCCCGAGGGCGTCGAGTACGTACACGTCGTTCGGAAGTGCGAAGGAGATCTTGCCCACGCCGAGCTCGACCGCGATCGGTGTTCGGCCGCGCTCGCTGGGGTAGGGCAACAGCCTGGACTGGTAGTACACGCGACCCGGGCGGATCGAGTTTGCGAAGGCCTTGTCGCGCGAGTGGATGAAGTCCGACAGGGTCACGGCATGGCGCGGTTCGAACAGGACCCGCGGATCGTCAGAGGACGTCCGGACGAAGAACCCGACCACCACCATCCAGGCCAGTGCCACCACGCCTGCGCCGATACCCACCTTCGAACGCAAGACCGGCCAGCGGATCAGGAAGACCGGCACGAAGGCCCCCACGATCGCCGGGAGGAGGAGTCGGGCCTCCATGTAGCCACCGCCCATCCGCACGATGTAGAGCGTGCACCCGGCTGCTCCGACCAGGAACGCACCGCCGACGAGAGCTGCCCGACGTGCCCGGACGCCCCCAGTGCGACCTTCCATGAACAGGGGGACATAGCCCAGGAGGACGACGACGACGACCGGAATCCAGAACCAGTAGGGCCCGACCGACTGGTTCAGGTAGCTCCATCCTCGTCCCCAGCGGGCCAGACCGGCGGACTTCGCGATGGCCGTGTTGGGGGTCAGCACGCCGAAGTACCCCATCCGGAAGATCTCCGACAGCACGGGTATCGCCGCCGCCGCGGCCACCATTGCCAAGCGGCGCAGCAGTCGCTCCCGGCGGTCGCCGATCAACACCGCGACGAGGAACGTCGCACAGTACGGCGCCAGGTCCGGCCGGACCAGCACCCCCAGACCGACCAGGACCGCGCTCGGCAGCCCGAATCGTCCCTTCGATCGTGCCCAGCGCCCCAGAACCCAGGCGCAGGCACCCAACCAGGCGATCGTCAGTCCATCTTCCAAACCAGTGGCGATCAGGCGGTAGACGGGCGGGAAGACGGCCAGCATCAGTGCACCGAGCGGCACGAGCAGTACGTGCGCCCGTCGCTTCGCCCTCACGCTTCTGGAGCAGTGCGGAACCGAGTGCCGCGAACACCATGCCCGCAGCGCCCGAGGAGCATCCCGCCGGCCATCCCGATCCACTCGAGGGGAAACGGGAGCGAGACGTCGCCCAGGACCAGCATCACCAACCAGAGCGGACTGGAGTAGGCCTCGACCCGTTCGTGCGCATTGAACACCGGACCGTTCCCCGCCTCGATCTGATGCACGATCCGGTAGTTGATGAAGGCATCGTCGAGGCTGTGACGGCGGAGCCAGGCTCCGAAGATCAAGATGGCGATCGCGGCCGCGAGCAGCAACCAGGTCAGCCATCGCGTCGCTTGCGCAGATGCCTCGCTCCGACCGGGCTCCGGGAAGGTCTTCGGCTCCGTCATTCGGCAAGGACGATACCGGTTCACACCGGGAAAGACGGTTTCCCCGAATTGGTCACCGGCGAGACGCGCGCCCAGAATGAAACGCATGAACGTGGTCGTCACTGTGAAGCAGATTCCCGATCCTGCCGAACCTGGATCGTTGGATGCGGACAACACCCTGAATCGGACCGGAAAGCTCATCATGGACGAAGCCGATTCCTACGGCGTCGAGATGGCACTCCAGCTCGTCGATGCCGCCGGGGAGGGCGAGGTCACCCTGGTCTCCGTCGCCGCCGATGGCGAGGTTTCGGGTCTGCGTCAGGCACTCGCCATGGGTGCCGACAAGGCCGTGCTCGTCTGCGACGAGGCCATCGCGGGCTCTGATGCGCTCGGCACCGCCAAGATCCTCGCCAAAGCCATCGGCCGCGTCGAAGACGTCGATCTGGTCCTGTGCGCCGTGGAGGCCTCCGACGGGTACACCGGTACCGCTCGCCGCGCAGCTCGCCGAGTTGCTCGACCTTTCAGTCGGCGACGTTCGCCAAGCACGTGGAGATCGCCGACGGGAAGGTGAACGTCCGGCGGCAGACCGAAGCGGGATACGACGAGGTCGACCGCCGCGCTGCCGGCGCTCGTCTCGGTCACCGCCGGTGTGGTCGAGCCCCGCTACCCGTCCTTCAAGGGCATCATGGCCGCCAAGAACAAGCCCGTCGACCAGGTTGCCGCTCCCGGACCTCGGCATCGACGCCGCGCAGGTCGGGTGGGCCGGTGCACGACAGGAGATCACTCGAGTGCCACCCCGGCCGCCGCGAGCGAGAAGCCGGAGAGAAGATCGTCGACGAGGGGGACGCCCACGAGAAGATCGTGGCGTTCCTCGAGCAGCTCAAGGTCATCTGAGAAAGGGCCCGACCAACATGGCTATTTCCCGATCTGGGTCCACGCCGAGGCGCTCGACGGCAAGGTCGCCTCGATCACGCTCGAACTGCTCGCCAAGGCCCGTGAGCTCGGCGGAACCGTCGAGGCGTTCTACGGCGGCGCCGACGCCGAGGCATCGCCGGGTCGCTCGGCGCCCACGGCGCGACCGCCGTCCATGCCACCGGGCGACCTCGGCGGCACCCTGCTGGGCGGCCGGTCGCCGCCGCTCTGGCTGCCAAGATCGAAGCCGGCGAAGGACCCGACGTCATCCTGTTCGGGACCACCCCCGACGGGCGTGACATCGCCGGCCGGCTCTCGGCGAAGGTCGACCGCCCGCTGCTGTCCAACAACGTCGACCTGGCGGTTGACGGCGGACAAGTCGTCGCCACGACGCCGATGTTCGGTGGCACGACGAACGTCACCACCGACGCTCGATGGCGACGGTGCCGGCCATCGTGCTGGTCCGGCCGAAGTCGTTCGCGGCAGCCGAGTCCGGCGGCGCCGCGGCGACCGTCGGCGCTCCTCGAGGTGCCCGGCCGACGCGCTGGGTGGCGCCAAGGTCACCGACCGCCACGTCGAGGAGTCGACCGGTCCCAAGCTCGACGAGGCCGCGGTCGTGGTCTCCGGCGGACGGGGTCTCGGCGACGCCGACAAGTACGAGATGATCGAGACGCTCGCCAAGCTGCTCGGCGGCGCTCCCGGCTGCCAGCCGGGCGATCGTCGACGCCGGCTGGGTGCCCTACGCCTACCAGGTCGGCCAGACCGGCAAGGTCGTGAAGCCGACGGTCTACATGGCCTGCGGCATCTCGGGTGCGACCCAGCACCTGGTCGGCATGAAGGGCTCGAAGAACATCATCGCGGTCAACAAGGACGAGGAGGCGCCGATCTTCGGAGTCGCCGACCTCGGCATCGTGGGCGACGTCCACAAGGTGCTGCCCAAGTTGATCGAAGCGCTCCAAGCCGCGCAGCTGCTCGCCGCTCCTCGTTCAAACGAGGGGCCAGGGATAGCGGCGACCGGTCGGGTCGTGGGGGAACGTCCCCTCGGCCAGGATGCCGCGCGCCGCGCGTGCAGCAGCGGCGTCGCGCTCGAACGGGTCGAGCAGGTCGCCGAGCAGGTAGCGGGAGCCCGGTGTCGAGCAGCGCCGCCACGTCGTCGAGCAGTTCCCGGCCTCGATGGGCTCGCCGGAGAAGTCCCAGATCACCGTGCGCAGCTTGAACTCGGCATGGAAGCGACAGGGCGTTGTCGATCGCCCACACGTGGCGGTCCGGTCCAGCAGGCAGTGGCCCGCTCTTGCGGTCGGTGTTGTTGGCGATCAGGTCGAAGCAGCAGATGCGTCGTAGCTGTCGGTCGCGACCGCGGGATCGTCCTCCTCGATGCATCGTGAAGTAGTGGTCCTCGTAGTCGACCTCCACGAAGCGCTGCAGCGAGCCTTCGCCGAGCGGACCGTCGATTCGGCACCGTCTCGGGCACGAGGTCCCAGCCGAGGGCCGCGGCGATCTCGATACGCCGCGACCTCTCGGCGCCAGATGCCCGGTTGGGAAGTCGAACAGCGGGCGTTCGCCACGTTGCGGCTTGTAGATGGCCCGGATCCCAGCGGTGCCGTCGGCTTCGGCGGCATGCGGACCGTCGCCGAGGGCGACCTCGGCGAGGAAGGTGGCATTGGAGCTCCAGGCGATCCGCCGAGCAGCTCGACCGTTCGCCGACTGCAGGTGGCCGAGACCACGTCGGGGAAGTCCATCCGGCGTGGTGGCCGTTGGACCGTGGGCAGGCGTGGCCCTTCGGATCCATCGGCTGTCCGCAGATCCTGACACAGGGGACGCCGACCCTGCGAGCAGCTCCTCGGTGGTGGCGATCAGCGACGCCGCCTGACCCCTGCGTGATGGCGAACCGCCCCTCGGCCGCTCGTCGATGCTCCGTCTTCGGCCGGCAGCTCCTCGGCGACGATCGACGATCCGGTCGGAGTCGTCGTCGAAGCCGAACGCGAGGCTCCCGAGCACCCAGGTCGTCTCCACCGGCTCGCGCAGCGCCCGGCTGTGCGGGTCGGGTGCCGTCGGGGGAAGGTCGGCGAGCAGCTCGCGAGTGTGCTGCGCGAGCAGGGCGACGTGCTGCTTCTCGCAGCGCAGCGCCATGGTCCGGCCGCCCTGGCCGGCCTGCAGGTAGAAGACCCGGTTTCCGGGTTCGCCGACGGCACCGGCGACGAAGAAGTCGGGCTCGTCGAATTCGAATGATTCCGAAGCGGCCGACCGGAGAGCTCAGCCGGTGAGTGTCGACGAGAGCGTCGAGGCAGGAGCGCTGACGCAGACGACGACCGGACCGAGCGATCCGTAGCGGATCATCCGTGACCGAACAGGGAGCGATCGACGATGCGTTGAAACAAGTCCAGCGGTGTGCCCAGGGCAGATGCGGCCGCCGCCTTTATCGGGTCGGCATGGGAGACCGCGACGATGGTCTCGCCGGGGTGCGCCGCGCACAGCGCGCCGATTTCGGAGGTGATCCGCGCCTGCATCTCCACGAACGACTCGCCGTTCGGGAACCGGAACAGGCTCGGGGCCCGCTGGACGGTCTGCCATTCGGTCCGCCTCGAGAGCGTGGCGAGGCGGCGTCCGGTCCAGTCCCCGAAATCGCATTCGTTGAGCCCTTCCCGACGACGCACGCGCACCCCGCAGGCCCGGGCGATCGGTTGCGCGGTCTCCCGGGTCCGTTCCATCGGGGATGCGTAGACGGCCCGCACGCCGGACAGCTCCCCGATGGCGGTGGCTGCTGCTTCGGCCTGGCGCACGCCGGCGTCGGCCAGATGCAGGCCCGGCGCTCGACCGGGAAGGATCTTTCCGGTCGTGGGGGTGGTGCCGTGACGGACGAGGAGCACCGTGGTCGGACCGGAAGCGTGCCGCGGGGAGGCCATCGCCTCTGCAACCTAGTGGGATGCACGCGGCGGTGCCCAGCGAGTGATCTGCACGTCGTCGGGGAGGCGACGTCGTGCCCAGCTCATGAGGTATCTGGCGTGTTCTCCGCACCATCGATAGACCACGGCCTGGGTGATGGACGAGTCGGCCGGGACATCCTCCCGCGCGCGCAGGAGGGGAGCGAGGTAGCCGACGAGCTTGTTCGCGGTGTCGGGCGCCACCTGCGCGAGCGCCGCAAGATCGTGGTAGGTGGCGGCGCGACCCGAGGCCACCGCAGCGGCCAGGATCCCCGCGGTGCGGCCACGACCACGGCTGAAGTAGTCGTGCAGGGACGGAGTTTTCGGCGGAACCTCGATGTACGGTCCGGGGAGCGGACGGCCGAGCGCGGCTGCTTCGACGTTCAGCGGGAGCGGTGCCAGGCCGGACGGCTTGTCAACCAGCCCGGCGATCTCCGGATACCGGTCATGATCCAAGGCCTCGGCGATGAAATCATCCTCGTAGCTCTCGCCCTGGGGCGCCAGGATGCAGGCGGTCGTGCGACCCTCCGCGGCGGAGGATCTCCAGGACGTCCAAACCGTCGAAGTGCCATTCCAGCCGGCGATGATGCCAGCTCAGGTCGACGATGGCCGCGTCGAAGCGCGGCTGGCCGGCGACGGCCCGCCGGATCTCGTCCGGGCCCGTGGCGACCACCACCCGACTGGTGGGGAAGGCGCCTTGGAGCGCCGGTTGGAGAATTTCTCCGAGTGCCGCGGCGATCAGAATTCGGTGGTCGTGCATACCGTGACAGTGAACCCGATGGCCGAGCGTTGCGCAAGGTCTTGCACATACGTTGCTGAACCCAGCAAATTCATGCGAGCCATTTGCCGAACCTTGCGAGAAACACTGTTGCATGCAGCGAGCGCACGCGCTGGAATTTCTCGTACGGTCGAGAGTCACCTGAGGGAGTGAGGCGCGAGACCGCGTAGGGACGTCGCCGCCACGCGGACGACAGGCGGGAGCCGCGGCGATCCCTACGCTGTTCGTCGATGGCACTGTGTGACCGCCCGGATCGGGACCTGGCAGACGTGGAACACCGGGTGGTCACCTGCCGTGCGTGTCCGCGTCTGGTCGCCTGGCGGGAGGAGGTGGCCGAAACCAAGCGAGCCGCATTCTCCGACGAGGTCTACTGGGGCCGTGGAGTTCCGGGTTTCGGCGATCCGGACTCCCGGGTCGTGGTGGTCGGACTTGCGCCGGCCGCCCACGGGGCGAACCGGACCGGGCGCATGTTCACGGGCGACCGTTCCGGCGATTTCCTGTACGCCTCGCTGCATCGCACCGGGTTCGCGTCGCAGCCGACGAGCGTCGCACGCGACGACGGCCTGAGCCTCACGGATGCCTGGGTCACCGCTCCCGTGAAGTGCGCACCACCGGGCAACCGACCGACGGTCCAGGAGCGGGACCGGTGCCGGTCCTTTCTCGAGGCCGAGTTGGAACGTCTCCCATGGCGGGTCCTGGTGGCCCTGGGCGGGTTCGGATTCGGCGTGCTCACCAGCCTGCTGAACCTGCGTCCGCGGCCCAAGTTCGGCCACGGAGTGGAGATCCCCGTCGACAGCGGGCGCACGCTGCTCGGTTGCTACCACGTGTCCCAACAGAACACGTTCACGGGTCGACTCACCCCGTCGATGCTCGACGACGTCTTCGCACGGGCTCGGGACCTAGCGGAACCGTGACGCCCCGCACCGATTCCAACCTGTTTCGGGCTCGTCGATATCCTTTGACGGTGCGCGCTTCACCAAGGCAATGCCCCTCGGGGGCCGGCGTCGGGGCGTGCCGCCTCGCGCCCATCGTGGCCCTTGTGATGCTGCTGATCGCCCTCACCGGCGGTTGTGTCGGCCAGCACAACCCGACCAGCTACTGCGCCAGCGTTCGCAAGGACTTCGTCCAGGGATGCGCCGACGGCTATGTGGGCAAGGACGGCGGGAAGGATCCGAACGCCCAAGAACATCGCCAGTTCTGTGGCTGTCTGTACGATCAGATGTCGAACAAGAAGTCCGGGATCCCCTTCTCCGAATTCTCGAGTGCGCAGAGCAAGATCCGCCAGAACCCGAGCGATCCGGCGAACACCCTGACCAAGCTGATCCCGCGGTTCGACGCCTTTGTCAAGACCTGCACGGGCAAGGTCCAGGCCGGACCGACCGGCACGGCGACCAACTGAGCCCGAGCCCCGATAGCATTTTCGGTTCATGGTCGTCGACCCCAACGGGCCCATCCGCCGCCCCGGCAGCGCATCCGTGGCGTCCGAGACGCGGCGGGATGCCGGAGCGATCCCGCGTTCGACGCGGGGTTCCGGGCGCGCCCGCACCGGTGGCCGGGGGCACCGCAGCGGCGGCCAGCGGACGCTGCTGGCCCTGGGTGCCGTCGCGTCCGCCGTCGTGCTGATCGTCGCCGGCGCCATGAGCTACTTCAACTGGCGGCTCGGCCAGATCAACCGGGTCGATCTCAATCTCGCCAGTGCCCCGGCCGGGGGTCCGCAGAACTACCTGCTCGTCGGTTCCGATTCGCGTCAGGGCATCACCGCGAACTCGCCCGACGCGGGGGCATTCCTGAACGACAGCCAGTACCAGAGCAATCCCACGGGTGGTGGGAGCCGGAGTGACACGATCATGATCCTGCGGGTCGACCCTGCGAAGAAGTCCGCGCAGCTCCTGTCGCTCCCACGCGATCTGTACGTCCCGATCGCCGGCACTGGTCAGAAGGACAAGGTCAATGCCGCGTTCGCGATCGGCGTGTCCACGTTGATCAAGACCGTCGCAGGACGCGTTCGGCATCTCGATCAACCATTACATCGAGGTCGATTTCGTCGGCTTCCAGAAGCTCGTGAACGCCATGGGTGGCGTCACCCTGTACTTCGACAAACCCATGTGGGACAGCCACACCGGGCTGAACATCTCGACGGTCGGGTGCCACGTCCTGAACGGGACGCAGGCGCTGGCGTTCGCCCGCTCGCGTTACCTCTGGTACAACACCCTCGGCGAGAAGTCCGTCGACACCTCGTCGTTGCGGTACCTGAGCGATGCGGGGATGCATGCCAATGGCTGGTCCCAGGACGGCACCTCGGATCTGGGGAGGATCAGTCGCCAGCAACTGCTGATCCGCACGGCCATCCCCCAGGCCGAGCACGCGGCGTTCCGGAATCCCGCGACCCTGAATGCGATCATGAAATCCGTGGTCGACAGCCTCACGGTCGACTCGAACCTGTCCACCTCCGACATGATCTCGCTGGCGAATCGGTTCCGCCATTTCAATCCTGCCGACCTGGTCACCTACTCGTATCCCGCCACGCCCTCCCATTCGCCCACTGCCGGGAGACATTCTCGTACCCGACGAAAAGGCGGCGGAACCGATCCTCGATCATTTCCGCACGAATCCGGCGTCGCCGGAGAGTTCCATCGACCTGCGGGTGCTCAACGCTTCGGGAGTGAACCATCAGGCCGCCAACGTCGCCGGCGCACTGGAGCGTGTCGGCTTCGTCGTCCAGGAAACGGCGGATGCGTCGACCGAGGGCATCGGCAAGCTGTCTCGGACCGAGGTCCGGTACGCCCCGGGCGACCAGGCCCAAGCCGAGCTCGTGGCCCGACACCTGAGCGCGCCGGTCGAACTGGTTCCGGTCGTCGGAGGATCGACGGGAACCATCGAGGTCGTGACCGGATCGGACTTCACGACCGTGACGACCACCAAACGCACCCTGCACAAGAGCGAGCTGCCCGGCGCAATCGGCCTCGACCACGGCCGGGACGAAGACGACCAAGCCATCGGCCTCGTCGACCACGGTGATCGGGGTCGTGCCCCAACAGGCCGACCACTCCTGTACCTGACCACAGTCGCAGTTGGGCACTTCTCGGCCTAGGGTGCGAAGTGTCCCAGACGATGAAGCGAAAGGAACCCCTGATGGCATTTGAACTTCCCCCCTCCCCTTCGACGCCAAGGCGTTGGAGCCCCACATGAGCGCGGAGACCCTCGAGTACCACCACGGCAAGCACCACGCCGGTTACGTGAGCAAGCTGAATGCTGCCGTCGAGGGCACCGACAACGCCAGCAAGAGCCTCGAGGAGATCATCCCGGGGGCCGAGATCAACAGCGGCCTGTTCAACAACGCCGCCCAGCACTGGAACCACTCGTTCTTCTGGAACTGCATGACGCCGAACGGCGGCGGACCGGCCACGGGCGCGGTGGCCGACGCGATCGGGTCGTCGTTCGGTTCGTACGAGAAGTTCGCCGAGGAGTTCTCCGACGCCGCCGCGACGCAGTTCGGATCGGGTTGGGCCTGGCTGGTCACCGACGGTTCGAAGCTTTCGGTCGCGAAGACCGCGAACGCCGACCTGCCCCTGAAGCATTCCGGTCAAGGCGCTGCTCACCATCGACGTGTGGGAGCACGCGTACTACATCGACTACCGCAACGCCCGCCCCAAGTTCATCGAGACCTTCCTGACCAACCTGGTCAACTGGGACTTCGTCAACCAGACCCTGGCCGACTGAGTTCGACGGCGTCCTCGGCACCGGCCGGAGCGGCCGGCACCGGGTGGGGTGCCGTATCGACCAGGCCGTTCGGAACCCGACCGCCTTCGTGCCGGTCGGGTTCCGCCGCGTTCGGGCGGAACCACTCGAGCGCCGCGTTCGATCCTTCGAGCACGCCGAGCGCGGCCACGAGCAGGGCGATGGACACGATGCCGTCCGCCCACCAGTGGTTGCCGGTGGCCACGATCGCCCAGATCGTGATGAGCGGATGGGCGATGATGATCCACCGCCACCGGCTCGTGGACGCCCAGATCACCGCGGCAGCGATCAGCACCGACCAGTCGACATGCACGGACGGCATGGCCGCCAGCTGATTGGAGAGCCCCGAACCCCCCGCGCCGTACACCGATTGGCCGTAGAGCAGGGCCGTGTCGACGAAGCCCAGATCGGGCAGAAATCGTGGCGGAGCAACGGGAATCGACTGAATCGCCAGGCACGCCGCCGTCGACAGCGCCAGGATGTTGCGGATGCGGGGGTACTTGTCGCGGTGGCGGAAGAACAGCCAGACGATGAGGATGCCCATCGCGGTGACATGCACGTACGCGTAGTACCGGTTCAGGAACTCGATCACGTACCGGGATTTCATCGACCAACGCTGGACGTCGAGCTCGGGGGGGAGGCCGATGCGCCGCTCGAAGTGCTCGATGGCCCGCCCTGGCGTTCGGCCCCGGCCGTCTTGGTGACCGTGAGGGTGAAGACCCACTGCCACAGGGCATAGAGCCCGGCGACGATCCCGACCTCACGGAGGACCCGCGCGCGACCAGTTGGCCCCTCTCACCCAGCCGGACATCGGCTCGTCGTGCGGGAGCCGCGTGGTCAGCACGGTGACCACCAGGCACCCGAATGCGAGCCACCCTGCTTGCTGCCAGGTCATCCACACGTCGTCGAGTCTCCCCGAAAGCGCCCGGCCGGGGCGAGCCTGGGTGGGATCCAGCGGTCTCGCCACGGCCTTCATCCGCTGGTAGGGTCCGACGATAGTCTCGCCGACGGCCCCGAACGCCCGTGGAATCGTCGATGCCCGACCGACTCACCTCTCTCGAAGATCTGCCGCCCCTGCTGCGCGAGGAGCCCGCGCTCGTCGCAACGCTCGGGTCGACGTGACGCGACGCTGGCAGCGTCGGAAGCGGCCCGTGGTCTGGTGCTGGCAAGTCTCGCCGACGCGGGGCGGTCGGCATCCGCGATGTGGTGATCGTGGCCAGGAGCGTCGATGCCGAACGGCTCAGCCGCGACCTCGCGACGTTTCTCGGGTGCCGGTGCGGTCGCCCACTTCGGCGCCTGGGAGACCCTGCCCTTCGAGCGGATCTCGCCGACCGCCGACGACGATGGCCCGGCGCAACGAGGTGCTCTGGCGCCTGCGGGGAGACGAGGAAGGAGACCCGGATCGGGTACCCCGGGTGATCGTCGCGCCCGTGCGGGCGCTCACCCAGCGTCTCGCCCCCCCGGCGCCGGCACACGATCCGATGACGGTGGCCCACGGGGACAGGATCGATCGCGACGAACTCGCCGGCTGGCTTGCCGGAGCGGGTTATCAGCGAGAGGATCAGGTCGAGCACCCGGGCGAGTTCGCGGTGCGGGGTTCGATCGTGGACGTGTACTGCCCGACCCACGACTCGCCGGTACGTATCGACCTGTGGGGCGACGAGGTCGATCGACTGACGACGTTCTCGATCACCGATCAACGCTCGGTCTCCCCGATCGAAGCCGTGAGATTCTTCGCCTGTCGGGAGCTCCTGCCGACGCCGGAGCTGTGCGAGCGTGCCGAAGGGCTCCTCGCCGCCGAACCGTGGGGGCGTGAGCAGTGGGAGCGCCTGGCCGAAGGACAACTGTTCGAGGGCATGGAATCGTGGCTTCCCTGGTTGCGGGACGATCTCGAGGTGTTCCTCGATCGAGTGGGATCCGGGGCGCGCATCGTGCTCTGCGACCCGAAACGTCTGCGGGATCATGCGTCCGAGCTTGCCGCCGAGGAGCACGACCTGGCTCGCACGCTCGCGCTGCACCTGGGGCGCCCAGAGCGCGCCGACGGACGAGGACGCGCGAGCGGGGAGCGACTGGCCCCGTCTGCACGTGGACGTCGACCGGGCGCTGTCGGACCGGGATCTTCCCGTCCTCGATCTGGTCTCCACGCCCGAAGGGCCCGACGTCCCCCGCGTCGCAACCCTCGGTTGGAATTCGATCGCCGGTGACGGCAGCGCGCTGATCCGCCAGATACGGGAGCTGCGCTCCGAGGGGTACCGACTCGTGGTCGCTGCCGACACACCGGGCTCGGTGCCCCGTCTCGAACGCCTCCTCGACAACTACGAGCTGGACGCGAAGGTCCTCGTGGGGCCGATCGAACGGGGCGCCGTGTTCACCAGGGCCCAGCTCGCCCTGCTCACCGAGTCCGATCTGACCGGACGGCGGAGGGCACATCGCCGACCCCGTGCCCGCCGGGATTCGGGCGGCTTCCGCGACGACCTGTCGCCAGGTGACTTCGTCGTGCACTTCCAACACGGTGTCGCCCGTTTCGCGGGGATGGTCACGCGCACGCTTTCGGGAATCAGCCGGGACTACCTGCAACTCGACTACCGGGGCGATGACCGGCTGTTCGTCCCCACCGACCAGATCGACGTCGTGCGCCCGTATTCTGGCGGCGAGGAGCCACGCCTGAACCGGCTGGGTGGCAATGAATTCGCACGTACCAAGGCCGCGGTGCGCGCCGAGGTGGATCGGATCGCCCAGGAGCTCGTCGTGCTCTATCAGCAACGACTGGCCAGCGAGGGACACGCGTTCGAACCCGACAGCCCGTGGCAACGTGAGGTCGAGGACGCGTTCGGGTACGTCGAGACCCCCGACCAGCTCAAGGCCATCGAGGACGTGAAGGCCGACATGGAAGCGGCGACCCCGATGGACCGCCTGGTGTGCGGGGACGTCGGGTTCGGCAAGACCGAGGTGGCGATCCGGGCGGCGTTCAAGGCCCTGCAGGACGGTTCCCAGGTGGCGATACTCGTGCCGACGACCCTGCTGGCGCAGCAGCACTTCGCCACGTTCTCGGACCGCTTCGCGGGCTATCCGGTGCGCGTCGAGGTCCTCAGCCGTTTCCTCACCGACCGTGAGGCACGCGAGGTGATCGCCGGTCTGGGAACCGGGGAGGTCGACTGCGTGATCGGAACCCACCGGCTGCTCGGCGCTTCGGTGCGGTTCAAGAATCTCGGCCTGCTCGTGATCGACGAGGAGCAACGTTTCGGCGTCGCCCACAAAGAGGCGATCAAGAAGCTGCAGATCGGGGTCGACACCCTGACGCTGACCGCGACGCCGATACCCCGCACGCTGGAGATGAGCCTCACCGGGATCCGGGATCTGTCGCTGCTGAACACGCCGCCGGCCGACCGGCAACCCATCCTGACCTACGTCGGCGAGTACGACGAGCGGGCGGTTGCCGAGGCGATCCGGCGGGAGCTGTTGCGGGAGGGGCAGGTGTTCTTCGTCCACAACCGGGTGCGCGACATCGAGATGGTCGCGTCCCGCCTGCGCGAGCTCGTTCCCGAGGCGCGCATCGCGGTCGCGCACGGCCAGATGGACGAAGGCACGCTCGAACAGGTCGTCCTGGACTTCTGGGACGAACGCTACGACGTGCTCGTGTGCACCACGATCATCGAATCCGGGATCGACATGCCCACCGTGAACACGCTGGTCGTCGACGCCGCCGACCGACTCGGGCTGGGACAGCTCCACCAGTTGCGGGGGCGGGTGGGCCGGGCCGGCATGCGCGCCTATGCCTATCTGTTCACGCCACCCGGACGGGTCCTCACCGAGCAGGCGTACGAGCGGCTCAAGACCATCGGCGAGGCGACGGAACTGGGATCGGGATTCCGGATCGCCATGCGGGACCTGGAGATCCGGGAGCGGGCAATCTGCTGGGGATGGGACAGTCCGGCCATGTCGCCGCGATCGGCTACGACCTGTACTGCCAGATGGTGACCGAGGCCGTCGCCCAGTTGCGGGGCGAGTCGGTGGCCGAGCCGGTTCCGCGTCAGCTTCGATCTGCCGATCGACGCGCACCTCCCCGAGGACTACGTTCCCAGGGAGGACCTGCGACTGGAGTCCTACCGACGCCTGTCGGAGGTCACGGACGCATCCGACGTCGACGCGATCCGTGCCGACTGGCAGGATCGGTTCGGGCCGATCCCGGCGCCCGCGGAGGCGCTGCTGTCGGTGGCGACGCTGCGGGCCGAATGCGTGCGACTGGGGATCACCGACGTGACCGTCGCGAAGGGGACCGGCTTCGGTGGACCGGCTCGGGTGGCCAAGCTCACGTCGTTGGACCTGCCGAGAAGTGTGCAGATGCGGCTGAAGCGCCTGGTACGGGGAGGCGACTACGTTGCCTCGGCGCATCTGGTGACGGTGCCGCTCTCGGGCAAGGACGATCCGGCGATCGCGATCAGTCGGATGTTGCGGGAGCTTCTCCCCCGGCGGAGTGAATGCCGGGGCGGCCGCGGGTCGGCCGGCAGCGAACGTGCCGGCGTGCCGTTCACCCCGGGAAGTCGTCTCCGAGGACCAGGCCCGATACGCTTTGGCACTCGTGACCGTCGATGCGCCCTCTCGTCTCTCCACGCGTGCTGCACTCGCGGCGCTCCTCGTAGCGCTGCTCGTGGCCGTGAGCGCGGGTTGTGACTCCGGGACCCCATGGGTTGCCCGGGTCGACGGAAAGACGGTCCACGCGCAGAATTTCTCCCAGGGGATCGTGCCGTTCGCGAAGCTTTCGGGAGCCCCGGCCAGCGACACCAGCCGGGGAATCGTGCCGATCTCCGACGCCGCCCAGTACGCACTCTTCCTGGTCCAGTACCGGGCGCTGCTCGCGCTGAACGAGCAGCACGGTGCCAAGGTGAGCGAAGCGGACAAGGCGGCGATCAAACAGTCCCTGCAGACGACCCAGGCCCAGGCGATCAAGGGCGCGCCGAACTGGTTCGTCGACCAGGTCGTCGACGCGCAGGCCAATTTCCAGGCGCTGATCAACTACTACGGCGCCCGGGTCGACATGGGCGCGCAGATGCGCAAGTACTACGCGGCGAACAAGAACCAGTTCGTCCAGGTCTGCATGGACGTGATCGGGGCGACCGAGGAAGCTCCGCTCAGCTCGGCGAAGCAGGAGATCCAGAACGGGTCCGTCGACTTCGCCACCGCCGCCAAGGCCGTTGCGGCGCAACAGCCTCCCGACTCGCAGGGGAATCCGTCGAAGGCGTTCGGCACGAAGGGAGACGGCAACGTCGGGTGTGTCAGCCTGACCAGCGTCTCCCAGTTGTTCGCGACCCCGGGCGACGTCAGGCAACTGACCGATGTCGGCGCGAACACTCTCGTCGGACCCTTGCCGGTCGCAGGTGGGAGCTTCATGCTCTTCCGGGTCCGCAAGGTCCAGACCGAGCCCTACGCCCAGGCAAAGGCCGCGATCCAGCAACAGCTCGGCCAGGCCGGATCCAGCCAGGCGCAAGCGGCCCTCAGCAAGTACCTGCAGAGCGCGGACATCGAAATCAATCCACGCTATGGGACCTGGGTGAAGGGCAAGGGCTACGAACCCCCGAAGGGCGCCGAACATCCCAACTCGACGACGACCCTGCCGTCCGCGTTGAGCGGCGCCCGTTGAGGCGTCCGGGATCGGACGCGCGCAAGCATGCTCAGGTGGTGAGCGGCACCACCGCACCGCCTTCGACCAGCGGACCGATCGTGGCGCGGATGAGGTCCGCCATCTCGGGCAACAGCTCGCGGAACACGCTGGTCGGACGCCAGCAGAGCACGATTTCGCGGTGCGGCACCGGTTCGCTGAGGCGGATCAGGCTCATTTGGGACGATGTGGCCACGGGCGGTTGAACAGCCAGTTCCGGTAGGAGGGTGACGCCGACCCCGGCGGCGACCATCTGGCGGAGGGTCTCCAGGCTCGTGGCACGGAAACCGGGTCGTTCGGCCGCCCCGATCATCCGGCACACCGACAGGGCCTGGTCGCGGAGGCAGTGTCCTTCCTCCAAGAGGAGAATCGGTTCCCGCGCGATGCTCGAGACCGGAATCGGACCCGTTTCCCCCGCCAGGGGATGGCTGCGGGGCACGGCGAGCACGAAATGCTCGACGAAGAGGACTTCGACGCGCAGCGTGTCCGAGGAAATCGGTGACGCCAGGATGCCGGCGTCGAGCCGGCCGTCTCGAAGGCGCTCGATCACGTTGTCGGTCTTCTCCTCGACGAGCAGCAACTCGAGTTCGGGGAAGCGGTCCCGGATCGGTGGCACGACGTGCGGGAGCAGGTACGGCGCGAGGGTGGGGAACAGGCCGGTCCGCATGCTCCCGGCCTCCGGGTCGTTGGCCTGGGCGGCGACGCTGCGGATCGTGTCCAGCTCGGCCAGGAGGCGGCGTGCGTGATCGACGATCCGTGCGCCGGTGTCGGTCAGGCGCACCAGCCTGGGCGTCCGCTCGATCAGTTCGACGCCGAGCTCGTTCTCGAGCTTCTTGAGCTGGATGGACAACGTCGGTTGGGTGACGAAGCTCGCCTCGGCGGCACGACCGAAGTGGCGGTGATCGGCGACCGCCACCAGGTACTGGAGGTCGCGCAGGTTCACGACGGGACGGTGGCCATCTCCGCGCCGTCGGACGGTGCCGGTGCCGAGGTGCGGATGAGGTGGTCGAAGGCCCCCAGTGCGGCCGTCGACCCGGCGCCCATCGCGACGACGATCTGCTTGAACGGTTCGGTCGTGCAGTCGCCGGCCGCGTAGATCCCCTCGGCCGAGGTTTGGCCGCGGTCGTCCACGACGATCTCGCCATGCGGGGACAACTCCAAGGTGTCGCCGAGCCACTCGGTGTTGGGGAGCAGTCCGATCTGGACGAAGACACCGTCGAGCTCGAGTTGCTCTTCCCGGCCGCCGTGTCGGTCGCGGTAGGTGAGACCGGTCACCCGCGAGCCGTCACCGAGGATCTCGGTCGTCTGCGCCGAGAGGATCACCCGGGTGTTGTCGAGACTGGCCAGCTTCCTCTTCAGGACGTCGTCGGCCCGGAGTTCGTCGTCGAATTCGATGAGGGTCACGTGGGCGACCACTCCCGCCAGGTCGATGGCGGCCTCGACACCGGAATTCCCACCACCGATCACCGCGACCCGCTTGCCGACGAAGAGCGGCCCGTCACAGTGGGGGCAGTACGTGACGCCTTTGTTCCGGTACTCCTCTTCCCCGGGCACGCCGATGTGTCGCCAACGGGCGCCGGTGGCGATGACGACCGCACGAGCGGAGAGTGCGACGTCCCCGTCCAGGATGACCGTCGCCGGTTCCCCCGGGGCGGTCGCCGGTTCCAACGCGGTCACCGATCGGTTGGTGACGACGTCGATGTCGTGTTCGGCCACGTGGCGTTCCATGTCGGCAGCCAGTCGCGGGCCGTCGGTTCCGGGCACCGAGACGAAGTTCTCGATCGACATCGTGTCCAGCACCTGGCCACCGAACCGCTGGGTGATCAGCCCGGTTCGGATCCCCTTGCGCGCGGCGTAGATCGAGGCCGTCGCGCCGGCCGGCCCGCCTCCCACGATCAACAGGTCGTAGGGGGCCTCGGCGGCGAGCCGTTCGGACTCGGCCTGCGCGGCGCCGGTGTCGAGACGGTCGACGATCTCGGCGAGCGTCATCCGTCCCTGCCCGAAGGGTTCCCCGTTGAGGAAGACCGTCGGTACCGCCATGACCTGGCGCTCGTCGGCCTCGTCCCGGTGCAGTGCACCGTCGATCGCAACGTGGCTGATGCCCGGGTTCAACACGCTCATCAGATCGAGCGCCTGCACGACATCGGGGCAGTTCTGACAGGACAACGACAGGTACGTCTCGAAGGCGAACGTGCCCTCGAGCCCGCGGATCCGGTCCTGGAGCACTTGGTCGACCGGTGACGGGTGACCCCCGACCTGCAGCAGCGCGAGGACGAACGAGGTCAGTTCGTGGCCGAGCGGGATGGCCGCGAAGGTCACCTCGACATCGGTGCCGCTCCGGCGGATCACGAACGACGGCCGGCGGGTGTCGTTGCCCTCGGTCGACACGGTCAGCTTCGGCGACAGTGCGGTGACCTCTTCGAGAAATGCGAGCATCTCGACGGACTTGGGTCCGTCGTCGAGCGTGGCGATCAGCTCGACGTCGTCGGTGATCCGGGTGAGGTGATCACGGAGCTGTTCGGTGAGACTTGCTTCGAGCATGGGGATCTCCACGTACGAGGGGGTGTGGCCCGGACGGTCGGCGGTCGACCGTCCGGGCGGGATCGTCGGCTCAGATCTTTCCGACGAGATCGATCGACGGGGCGAGCGTCTCCTCGCCTTCCTCCCACTTGGCGGGACAGACCTCGCCGGGGTGTGCGGCGACGTACTGGGCCGCCTTGACCTTTCGGAACAGTTCGGCGGCATTGCGGCCGATCCCCTCCGCGGTGATCTCCATGAACTGGATGATCCCGTCGGGATCCACCAGGAAGGTCGCACGGTCGGCCAGTCCCTGTCCCTCGCGGAGCACGTCGAAGTTGTTCGCCAGGGTGAAGTTCTGGTCACCGAGCATGGTGTAGCGGATCTTGCCGATCGTGTCGGACGTCTCGTGCCACGCCTTGTGGGTGAAGTGGGTGTCGGTGGACACCGAGTAGATCTCGACGCCGAGGCCCTCGAGCTCGTCCTGGTAGTCGGCGAGGTCACCGAGCTCGGTCGGGCAGACGAAAGTGAAATCAGCGGGGTAGAAGAAGAAGATGGCCCACTTGCCGGCGACGTCGGCGTCGCTCACGTCGACGAACTCGCCGTTGCGGTAGCCGGTTGCGGTGAAGGGTTCGATGTGGGAATTGATCAGTGCCATGGAAGGGCTCCGTCGGTCGGGGACTTTCCATAGAGCCTATATATGCGGAGTGCACTTTCAATAGGCTGACGCGATGAAAAGGTTCAATGGGAGCGATTGGCGCGATCAATACCCGATCGGAGGGGATTCAGACTCCGACGGGCACCCGGCGTCGCGTTTCGCAAGCGGCGGCGTCCAGTGCGGTCTCGATGTCGCGGTGTCGGCGCAACGCCTTCGCGCCGACGGTGACCACTGCGGCCCGTACCGGTGAGGTGGACGCCTCGATGGCCAGTGCGATCATCGCCGAGAATCCCGCGATCCGGGGAATGTCGTCGACGACCTCGGCCACCCTGTAGGCGACCGACTGATTCGTCATCGCCCAGGTCGTGGTCCCGATCTCGCTCCGGATCTGATTCGCGAAGTACGCCCACGTCTGGGCACCCGGGGTCCGCTCGGCGCGCGCGATCGCATCGTGCCAGGCCGTGGTCCGCTCTGTCGAACCGTCAGCGAGCGCCCGCTCGACCAACGCATCGATCGCCGCTCGTCGGGCGATCGCTGCCGATTCTTCGAAAGGGCGCCAACCCGCACGACGATCGTCTGGCGGGGCCGGGCAGATTCTGGTCCATCCGACGGCTTGGACCTTCTCGGCGATCGTGACCCAGCTGCGATCCCAGACCCGTCCTCCGGTGGCGCGCAGCGACGCCGACCAGATCCAACGGCTGAAGCCATCCGGATCGTGTGCGACCCACCGCACGAAGTCGTGGTTGGTCTGGCGGGTTCGGAGCACCCGGCGGGTCGCTTCCACCAGCGAACGGGCCACCTTGCACTCCCCGACCGCCGCCTGGACCAGGGGATCCAGGGCAGCCCCCGTCGCCTCTTCGGCCGCAGCCGAGAGGGAGCCGAGCGTGTCGATGATCCGGACCCGATCGCAGTTGCTCCGTCCGGAGATCGCCCGTTCCGCGGCTTTGACCGCGGCCATGTCGGCCGCCAGTATCCCGTGGGACATCAATCGCACGGTGGAGAGTTGGACACCGGGATCGTCGAGCGGGCCGAGGTCGTCGTACTCGCGGGGGCGATCGCTCCCACCGAGCTGATCGAGGGCGCCGGGCGCGACCATTTCGACCAGCAACTCGGTCGGAGAATTCCTCGAGCGGGAGGTCTCGCGTGGGGGACCGGGGCTGGGGCAGTTCGTCATGGGCGGGACGCTCTCCGATGCGGTGTCCGGGTCGGTGCGATCCGGACACCGTAGTCCGTTCGACCTAGTGCCGCTGGCAAAATGCGGAGACCTGTCGGGCATCGACCTCCGCCGTTCCGCCGGGTGGTTCCCCGGTTCCACCGAGGTCACCGTGTAGCTTGAGGAACCAGGGCCTCGCACCAGAGCGCATCGGTTCCCGTGTTGTTCCCACCACGTCGACCATCCGGTCGACCCCCAGGCGTCGAGGAGAATCAGCCGGACATGAGTGGCATCCAGAGTGTGATCGGTCGGGAGGTGCTGGACTCGCGCGGCAACCCCACCGTCGAGGTCGAGGTGGACACCGAATCGGGGGCCCACGGTCGCGCCATCGTGCCCTCGGGAGCATCCACCGGCCGGTTCGAAGCTCGTGAACTGCGCGACGACGACCCGCGCTTCGGTGGCAGAGGCGTGCTCCAGGCGGTCGCCCACGTCAACGGTGAGATCGCGGAGGCGCTGGACGACTTCGAGGTGCTGGACCAACGGGGCCTCGACGAGCTGCTCGTCGACCTCGACGGGACGGATGCCAAGGAGCGCCTGGGAGCGAACGCCCTGCTCGGTGTCTCCCTGGCTGCGGCCAAGGCGGGTGCCGACGAGGTGGGCCTGCCCTTGTTCCGCTATGTGGGGGGCACCAACGCGTGCGAACTCCCGGTACCGATGATGAACGTGCTGAACGGTGGCGTCCACGCCGACAACAACGTCGACCTGCAGGAATTCATGATCATGCCCGTCGGCGCCGCGTCGTTTTCCGAGGCACTTCGCTGGGGGACCGAGACGTACCACGCGCTCAAGTCCGTGCTGGGGGACCGGGGGCTTTCGACTGCGGTGGGCGACGAGGGCGGGTTCGCTCCCGATCTGGATTCGAACGAAGCGGCGGTCCAGGTGCTGGTCGAGGCGATCGAACAGGCCGGCTACGAACCGGGACGGGATCTCGCGATCGCGCTCGATCCGGCCAGCAGCGAGTTCTTCTCGGACGGCTCCTACGAGCTGGCCGGAGAGGGTCGGACGCTGAGCGGCCCCGAGATGGCCGACTTCTACGGAGACCTCATCCAGCGGTACCCGATCGTGTCCGTCGAGGACGGTCTCGCGGAGGACGACTGGGACGGCTGGGCGGCGCTGACCGCGCAGCTCGGCTCGCAGGTGCAGCTGGTGGGCGACGATCTGTTCGTGACCAACACCGAGAGACTCGCCCGCGGCATCGACGGTGACGTGGCGAACTCGATCCTGGTGAAGGTCAACCAGATCGGCACCTTGAGCGAAGCGCTCGACGCGGTGCAGATGGCTCACCGTGCCGGCTACACCGCGGTGATGTCCCACCGATCCGGTGAGACCGAGGACGTCACGATCGCCGACCTGGCCGTGGCGACGAACTGTGGTCAGATCAAGACGGGTGCTCCCGCCCGCAGCGATCGGGTGGCCAAGTACAACCAGCTCCTGCGCATCGAGGAACTGCTGGGCGAGGCTGCGGTGTACCGCGGTGGCGAAACCCTCCGAGGTGCCCGAGGGCGATGAAGCGTCCCGTTCGTCTCCGGCGACGACCGTCGCACCGGCGTCCACGTCCGGGCCGGCGGAACGCCACGGTGCTGGGTGCCGGAGTCGCCGGAGCGGTGCTGCTGCTGCTCGTGTTCCTCGGCCCCGGGTCGTTCCGGATCTGGTCTTCGCAGCGGCAGCAGACCAGAGAGCTGAGCGCCAAGGTCGCCACCCTCGACCGCACGAACGAGCAGCTCCAGGCGCAAGCCGAACGACTGCAGAATCCGGCGGCGATCAAGGAACTCGCCCGGCAGGAGTACGGTATGGTTCCCAAGGGCTCGAAGGCCTATGCGATCCTGCCGTCGCCCGCGCCGAGCAACCGGCCCACCGGGGCCTGGCCATTTGTCGAGTTGAAGCCCGAGACGTCCGGCGGATCCAACCCGCATCCGTGACCGGCAGCGAGGACCGGCAACGTGTCGCCGAGTTGTTGGGTCGGGATCCCCAGGGGGCGTTCGCGGTGGTGGTGCGCCATCGGGACGGCTCACCGTTGGTGATCGTCAACGCCCCGTTCCTGGACGACGGGACGCCGATGCCGACCCGCTACTGGTTGGTCGGCGAGCCCGAGCGCACCTGGGTGGGCGCCTTGGAATCCCACGGCGGGGTGGCGGCCGCAGAAGCTGCGGTCAGTGCGTCCGACCTGGCCGACGCCCACGCCCGGTATGCCGTGGAACGCGATGTCCAGATCGACCCGGAGCATACCGGTGCCCGTCCGAGCGGTGGGGTGGGCGGGACACGCCGCGGCGTCAAGTGCCTGCACGCGCACTTCGCCTGGTGGCTGGCCGGCGGAGACGATCCGGTGGGCAGATGGGTGGCCGAGCGACTGGCCGAACAGGGACACGTTTCGGACCTGGGATCGGCGGGTGGACCGGTGGGCGGTCCGCGGGGATGACCGGTGCGGCAACCCCGGTCGCGGCGATCGACTGCGGGACGAACTCGACGCGTCTGCTCATCGCCGACGCCGACGCCGGCACCGGCACCAGCACGGACGGTCGGCGCCGAGGGAGCCTGTCGAGCCTGAGCCGGCTCATGCGGATCACGAGGCTCGGACAGGGAGTGGACGCGACCGGCCGGCTCGATGCCCGGGCGGTCGAGCGCACCCTGGAGGTGTTGCGCGGCTTTCGGACCCGGATGGACGACTTCGGCGTCCGGCGGGTGCGGATCACCGCCACGTCAGCGGCGCGGGACGCAGCCAACCGGGACGAGTTCCTCGAGCCGGCCGAGAAGATCATGGGGGTCCCCGTCGAACTGCTCTCGGGTGCCGAGGAGGCCGCGCTCTCCTTCGCCGGAGCCACCGCCGAGCTGTGCGACCGCCCGGGCCGGTACCTGGTCGTCGACATCGGGGGTGGATCGACCGAGTTCGCGGTCGGCACCGTCGGTCAGAACGGCGCGACACTGGATGGCGCCGAGTCGGTGGACATCGGATGCGTGCGGATCACCGAACGCTACGTCGCGACCGATCCTCCATCGACGGCTGAGCTGTCGTCGGCCGGATCGCACTGCGACCGAGTGATCCGCGGCGTCCTCGATCGTGTCGATGGGGTGCGGAGGGCCGGAACCGTCGTCGGCCTCGCGGGAACCGTGTCGACGCTGGCCGCGGTGGACCTCGGTCTCGAGTCCTACGACCGGGACCTCGTCCACCATCACGTGCTCACCGGGTCACGGGTGCGCGAGCTGAGTCGACGGCTGCTCGCGATGTCGACCGGGGAACGGAGCGCGGTACCCGGTATGGAACCGGCACGCGCCGAGGTCATCGTCGGTGGTCTGGTGATCCTCGGGTCGTTGTTCTCCCAGGCGTCGATCGACGAACTGCTGGTCTCCGAGGCGGACATCCTCGACGGCCTGGCCGCGTCGCTGCTGGGGTGAACCCCGCATTTCCGGCTCCGGTCGTCGGCGCCGGATCTAGCATGCGCAGCGTGATGCGCCGGAGTGCCAGGACCCAGACCACGGCCGTGGTTCCGCCGGTGTTCGGTCGGCGGGTCATGCTGCGTCCGTTGACCGTCGCCGATTTCGCATCCTGGCGTGCCGTGCGACTGGCGAATGCCGGATGGCTGGAGAAGTGGGAGCCGAAGAAGAACGTCCGTGCCCCCGATCCGGTCACCGACCGAGACGCCTTCGCGATGCGTTGCAGCGCCCGGGAACGGGAGCGGCAACTGGGCACCGGGTACGGATTCGGCATCTTCGTCGAGGGGGACTTCGTCGGCGAGATCAACCTCTCGTCGGTGCAGCGCGGCGCATTCCAGAGCGGTTACGTGGGCTACTGGGTGGCCGAGGAAGCCGCCGGGAACGGGTACATGCCCGAATCGGTGGTGGTGCTCTCCCGCTTCGCTTTCGAGGACCTGTACCTCCACCGGCTGCAGATCTCGATCATCCCGCGCAACACCCCGTCGCACCGGGTGATGGAGAAGCTCGGATTCCGTGCCGAGGGCATCGCGGAGCGCTACCTCGAGATCAACGGTGTCTGGGAGGATCACGTGCGCTATGCGATCACCGCGGAGGAGTGGGATCAGCGACGCGAAGAACTCGAGTCCGACTGGCTCTAGGCGCGACCCCGGAGACGGTCGGCAACCTCGGGGCGGGTGATCGACCAGACCTGATCGTCGAGTTCGCGCGCCACCGCTTCATCGAGCGCATCGAGTCCACGGGTGTCGGCCATCGTGGCCTTGACCCGTGCCAGCAGCTCGCGGTCTCCCTCGGCGGCCCGACCCGCGAGCTCCATGGCGCGGTCGCGGATCTCGGCCGACGGCACGATCTCGAACACCAGCCCGCTGCGCCAGGCGGCCTTCGCATCCAACGGCTCACCGAACAGCACGGCAGCCGCAGCCGTCTGGGGGGACACCAGGCGCTGCAACAGCCAGGTGTGTCCGCCTCCGGGGTGCAGGCCGAGTTGGACGAAGCGTGGGTCGAAGACCGCCTCGGGAGTGGCGAGACGCACGTCGCAGGCCAGCGCCAGGTTCATGCCCGCGCCCACGGCCGGACCCTCGACGACCGCGATCGTGGGCAGGGGACACCTGGCCACGCGCAGGAACCCTTCGTAGACCGTGCCGAGTGCCTCGCCGGCTGCCTGTGGGGATCCGGCCGCCTCGGACAACAACGCGCGATCCGCGCCGGCGCAGAACACCGGGCCGTTCGCGCGCAGCACCACCGCCCGTACCCCCTTGGCGGCCTCGAACGCGTCGAAGGTGGCGACCAGCTCCGCGACCATCTCGGTGGTCAGGGCGTTCCGCCGGTCGGGATCGTTCAACTTGACCACCGCGAGGTGGCCGGTCAGGTCGAGTTCGACCAGCGACATGCCGATCAGGCCGATCCGGGGGTCGAGGCGTCGCGGATGACCGCCGGGGAATGGCGGAAGAACTGCTCCACGTCACGCTGGTAGCGGTAGACGCGGTCGGTGTTGCCGATCGTGCCGCGCAGGCGCACCGCTTCGGTGAACGCGCGCACCGCCCCTGCAGAGGAATGGGCGTAGGCGAATCCGGTCTCCTTGAGACGCGAGTTGTCCACGCCGCGGCCGTAACGCAGGAGCGCCAGCAACTCGTCGGGGAGCGACACCCCGATGCGCCGCAGTGGTTCGGCCGCGAGTCCGGTAGCGAACGGGGGCATCGGGATGGTGCGCTTCCCACAGATCCGGGCGATCTCGGACCAGGGCAGGAGCCCGTCGCCGGTGACGTTGAAGATGCCCGGAAGTCGGTTGTCGAGGACGTGGACGATCGCCCGGATCACGTCGTCCTCGTGGACCAACTGGAAGCGCGGATCGAATCCGAAGACCGAGGGAACCGCCGGGAGCTGCAGGGCCTTGGTCAAGGGCGTGACGATCGTGGGTCCGATGACGTTCGAGAAGCGGAGCACGCTGACGTTCACGTGGGGGCTGTCGATCGCGAAGTCCCGGACGTAGGACTCGACTTCGAGCAGGTTGCGTTCGACCCGCGTGCGCGGTGGCGCCGCCCGTCGGGTCGACTCGGTGAACCAGACGGGGTCGCGGGGGTCCGAGCCGTACACCAACGCCGAGGACTTCACGACGATGTTGCGAACCGTCGACGACGCCGCGGCTGCGGCCGCGAAGAGGTTCATGGTGCCGATCACATTGATCTCGTGCATCCGGCGGGCCGGCATCTGGGTCGAGTCGACCACCAGGAAGGTGTGCACGATGGTGTCGATGTGCGCGGCCTGGACGATGCGGGTGAGGATCGAGTAGTCCTCGTCACAGCGGACGTATTCGGTTCGCTCGAGTGGGAGCTTCGGCGGGGAGCGGTCGAGCCCGACGATGACATCGACGTCGTCCGCGGCTTCGAGTTCCTGGGCGACACGCGCCCCCCAGAACGTGCCCAGTCCGGTGACCAGGATCCGCCGTCCCATCTAGCCGAACCAGACCGATCGGCGTTGGGCGACCATGTCGTAGAGCTCGGATTGGATCCGTTGGCGGATCATCTCGGAGGCGTCCATGATCTTGTTGCGCGAGTAACGCGGCTGATCGGGTTCGACCTCGAAGGTGACCGGTTCGAGCACCCGGATGGTGAACTTGGCGGGAAAGTAGGCAATGGTGGCGAGTGGTCCCAACAGCGGGGCCAGGGCCATGTTGGCGGTGATCGGGAAGTACGGGATGCCCAGGGCCTTGGACAGCGTCGGGACCCTGGCGATCACCGGCATCGACTCCTCGGCGCCGACGACGGCGATCGGGATGACGGGCACCCCGGCGCGCATCGCGATCTGCACGAACCCACCGCGGCCGAAGCGGCGCAGACGGTACCGTTGGGAGTAGTGCTTGGAGGGCCCTTTGGTGCCTTCGGGGAACACCAGCGCGAGCTGTTGCTGGGTGCGGAGCAGCCGGTAGGCGTTCTCGGGGTGGGCGACGACCCCGCCGCTGCGGGCCCACAGGGTGCCGACGACGGGCATGGTCCGGAACACATGGTCGGCGAGCCCGTACACCGGACGGGACAGGTCCCGCTCGATGCCGTGCATGATCGCCGGTGCGTCCGAGGGGATCGCCCCGGCGTGATTGGCGACCAGCAGCGCCCCACCGGCGGACGGGATCCGGTCGAAATGCTCCCAGGTGACCCGGAACCACTTCTCGTACACGGGGTCGTAGGCACGTCGCACCACCGACCGCATGCGTTCGGAGCGTCCCCACTCGTCGACGTCCGAGCAGCGGTCGGGGTCGGGTCGGGCGTTGTCGAGCGGGTCCGCGGTCTGCGAGGACGCGGTCGCAAGATCGGGGACGGGGACCAGGTCGGTGGTCTCGGCTCGTTTGTGGGCTGCACGGGCCATGGCCAGTGATGTTACCCCTCGGCTTCGGCGAGGAACTCCTGACCTGGATCGCACCCGTCGAGCAGGTCGCACCAGCGGCAGAGCCCGGACGGGCGACGGGCGGGTTCGACGCTTCCGTCCACCAGGGCGCAGTGGGCACGTACACCGGCGGTCAGACGCGCCGCGGCGGCGAACAGGATGTCGACGGTCACCTCCTCGACCTCCAACGACGCAGAGTTGAGATACGAGGTGACCAGGAGGCGGGGCGGCACCCCGAGTCGGAGCGTCTCGACCAGGGCGTAGAAGCGCAGATCGGCCCGGTGGTCGGGGGAGCGATTGCCGGTCTTGTAATCGACGACGATCTTGCGGGCCTGCGCACCCGAGCCGAGCGGTTGGCCGAGGGTGAGGTCGACCTGGCCCTTGCACACGATCCGCCCATCACAGAGTTCGGCCCACAGCTTCGCCTCGGTCGTCGGGCGCATCGCGGCGGTCAGGGGTGGCCAGGTCTCGAAGAACTTGTTGACGATCTCGGCGGCGGCCCCACGCAGCTCGGCCCGGACGGCGGGGTCGGCGTCACCGACGAATTCGGCCGCCCAGTGATCGGCGTCACCGACCCGGTCGATCGCCGCATCGACGAGCTCGAGCGGCAACGGGGTGCCAGGCCAGTGCACGGCCAGCTCGAGCGCCTTGTGGGCGATGGTGCCGCGCACGGTGGGCACGGTGGGAACGAAAGGTTGGGACTGTTCGTGCAGGAAGCGGGCCTGGCAACCGTGGACACCGGCGAGGAGGTGCTTGGTGATGATGCGGGGTCGGGTCGGATCGATGTCGTCGACCCAGCCGGAGAGATCGGCCTCGATCCGCTCCCGCAGGGAGGCTGCGAGATCGGCCGGGAACTCGTTGCGCGCGGCGGGGTCACCGGCTCCGAGCTGGGCAAGGGTGGCCCGCTGGGCGGGATTGAGTCGCTCGTCGATGGGGCTCATGGGGCCTTTCGGTGGGCGCTCCCAGGGGCGGGCCTAAGGACCTGATCACGGACCTTGGGGGACGCGTTATCGGACAACCCCGGCATTATAGTACTTGACACTATAATGCCGGGGTGTCTGACAAGGCCGAGTTGCTTCGTGGGGCAATGCAGGAGACCCGCACCTCACAGACGGAGCTGGCGCGGATCACCGGCGTGCACCAGCCCACGATCAGCCAGTTTCTTTCGGGCAGGATCGATTTCAGTGATGACCAACTCGGCCGTCTCCTGGCGGCCATGGGGTATCGGCTCGATGTCGTGCGGACAAGTGTGGCCGCAGAGATGAGTGTCGAAGAACGCCGCTCGTGGAGGCTCCATCGCCGCATCGCCGGCTACCTGAACGCGGACCGGCTGGAGCAGCGACGTCGTCGGATCGTGCAGGACCTGGACCGGCGCCGAGCAGCTACGGCCGACGATACGGTTCGTCGGCAGCTCGACCGATGGGCGTCGCTGATCGACACCGGCGACCTTCGCGGATTGCGGCGGGTGTCGACCGGCGTGGACCCCGAGTCCATCGCCATGCGCACAGTCTCCCCGTTCGCCGATTGGTTGTCGGTGGCCCGACGAACGGGTGGGCGAGGGGCGAACCCGGCTCGGCGTGGCGCAGCCGCTGCCGACGCCCGACCATTCTGAGTGTCCCACCCATCCGCGATGATCTGCAGTGATGACCGCGACCGCCACATCTCTGGACTTTGCCGCCGCTGCTCGAGGCCTCGGCCGGAGTGCCCGGGTCCTGGGTCTGAACGTGCCGACCTTCCGGAGCCCGCCCCGGATTGCCGGGGTCGATCGGAGCATCCGACGCAGCCGTTCCGGGTGGGTGACCGTGTCGGTGCGCCTGGTCGGTCGTCCTCTCGTCGCGGTGTTGGCCGACATGGTCGAAGGCGTCATCGTCGCCAATCGGATGAGTGGCGCCGAAGCGACCCGGGTGCGGACCACACTCTGGGAATCGATGGCGCCGGTCACCGGCCCGCCGGGCCCCACCGCGCTCGTGGGTCACGCCGCCTGATCGGCTCCCCCAGGGTCGTCGGTCGCCGGGTAGCGTCTGGCGTCGACGCCCGGATGGCGGAACTGGTAGACGCGGAGGGCTTAAACCCCTCTGACCGGTGAAACGGTCGTGCGGGTTCGAACCCCGCTCCGGGCACCCGCCGCAACCGGCATCGCGTGCCGCAGCGTCGCGTTCAGCTCAGCGATGCAATGACCTGAACCAGCTGATCGGTCGTGGGATCTCCGGCCGCGATCACCTCGGTGCCCGACCCGGTGGTCCACACGTGGGCCAACGGCGACTCCGATGTCCACCCGCGGCGGCCGGCGAACTTCCCCGACGAGACCTGGATCGATGCCACGTCCGACTTGGCCGATTTCGACGGGGAGAAGGGATCCGTATCCGCGGCGCGCCCGGGCGCCGTGGGGCGCAGGGTGAGCACGAGCTGGCGGGATCCGTTCCGATAGCACAGCACGACGCTCTTCGTGGTCGGGTTCTGCGCGGTGGCGGTCAGCACGTAGCCGGAGGGGAGGTAGGACGGCGTGGGAACCGAGCCACTGCCTCCGGTGTTGAGTTTCCCCAACTCCGTGGGAACGAACCCGGACTGGCTCTGCGTGACGGGGGCACCCGCGGG